>NZ_JBTXLM010000035.1:0-634 GCF_054871565.1 Bartonella sp. LJL80 | reverse complement strand
ACGTCGCCTTCGCCTTTTTCATAGTTGGTCATAAGCGACTTCGAGATGTTATCCAGATTGGTCTTGCTCTGATCAACTGTTGCGTTTGCAACGTCAATCTGGCTCTTACCCAAAGCCATTGCATCGGAAACCGCACTCAAAGTGTTACGGTCAGAACGCATGGCCGAAGAAATTGACCAATAAGCAGTATTGTCAGAAGCTTCATTGATACGCATGCCGGTTGAAACACGACGTTGCGTTGTATCCATGTTATCGCCAATTGAACGCAAAGTTTGCAAAGCATTCATAGCGGATTGGTTTGTAAGAAGACTAGTACCCATAATCGTTGTCCCTTTAAAGAAAAAATGGAGAGGGACATGCTGGCTGACCCAGCAGGTAACAGAACGACTTCATGTCTATTAGATCAAACATCTAACCTGTTACAGTCTCTTAATACCACATCCTCCCAAATTGTAAAGTTCTTTCAACAAAAAAAATGAATTAAAAACGCAACGCAAAGTAGAAAAAACAGCAAAAGGCCGTGCATTGTGCACGGCCTTTCAATTTTAAAAACCAATCGTTGATTACTGACGGAACAGAGAAAGAATATTCTGGCTGTTCTGGTTAGCAATCGACAAAGCCTGAATACCAAGCT
>NZ_JBTXLM010000034.1:0-1028 GCF_054871565.1 Bartonella sp. LJL80 | reverse complement strand
TTTACGGTTGATACGGTTGCGCCTTCAGCTGATGATGTCAAGATTTTAGGTTTGACGGATGATGTGTTGCCAAGTATTGGCGAGATTGGCCGTGGTGGGACGACAGATGATACGACGCCGACCTTGCATGGTACGGCGAAGGCTGGTGTGAGCCATGTCAATATTTATGACGGCACGACGTTGCTTGGCACAGCGGAAGTTGTGAATGGCGCGTGGAGCTTTACGCCGAAGGATTCTTTGGATACCGGCAGCCACAACTTCATCGTGAAGGGTGTTGATGGTGCTGGCAATGAAGGGCCTGAGGCCGATAGCTGGGGCTTTGTTGTTAACATTACAGCGCCGGATGTTCCCGCGATTACCGGTGTTTATGATGACCAGCCGACGGTAACAGGCCGTCTTGAGAAGGGTCAGACAACCGATGATAGCACGCCGACGGTTCGTGGTACGGGCAAGGCTGGTGAAGTCATTGAAGTTTTTGTCAATGGCAAGTCGGCCGGTACGGTTGTTGTTGGTGCAGACCAGACCTGGGAATTGACGGTTGGCAATGGCGCTGATGGGCAGCCATTGTTGAGTGCGGATGGCAATTACGTCATTACGGCAACGGCGACCAACCCTGACAATGGTCGTGTGAGCGGCAGCACAGGTGATTATCTGATTGTGCTTGATAAAACGGCTCCGACAGCGCCGGATGTACCCAAAGGTCATGATGACCAGGGTCCCAACACCGGTGATATTGTTGGTGGTGGTACAACAGATGACCGCACACCGACCTTGTCTGGTGGTGGCGAAGAACCCGGTTCAACCATCACCATCAAGGATGGTGACAAGGTTATTGGTGAGACAGTTGTCGACAAGGATGGCAACTGGACCTGGACACCGGATGAGGAATTGGAAGATGGTGACCATTCGATCACCACGACAGTGACGGATCCGGCTGGCAATGAGAGTGATCCAAGTGACTCGCTTGACTTCACCATTGACAGTTCAAAGGTTGAGATCACGATCACCAAGGTGATTGACGATCAGGA
>NZ_JBTXLM010000033.1:0-1047 GCF_054871565.1 Bartonella sp. LJL80 | reverse complement strand
TGATAACGTTATCTGTTGCAACTGCACGTGAAGACTGTGCAGCATCCGAAACCATCTTCAGCGCTTCATTAGAAAGTTCTGAAAGATCAAGATTAGCAAAGTCAGATACCGTCATGCCTTTGACAGCAGTAGCAAAAGTAGTACGCTGGGTATCCAACTCGCCGTTTGCCTTATCAAGAGCTGTTTTTGCAGTACCCATTGCTGTTGCATCACCTGCGGCTTTAGCTGTTTCATAGTCAGCCTGTGCGGTTGCTACAGCACCAATTTTTGTCTGTAAATCAGTGTTTGCTTTATCAAGATCCGCTTGTGCAACCTTGGTACCGAAGACAGATGTCAACACACCCTTGGTCAGATCGAAAGTACCATCGCCATTGTTGGTTGCGAAGTTGAGGTTTGCCCCACCAACATCAATCATATCAACATAAACGTTGGAGCCTTCACGACGATATGCACCGGCAACCTGTGTTGTGCCGCCACCATTGCCGAGAATGTTCTTTTCTGCCAAAGAAGCCGAATAAACAGACGACTGAATGTTGTTCATGTTGGCTTTGATGTCTGCCTGGATTTTCTTGACGTCGCCTTCGCCTTTTTCATAGTTGGTCATAAGCGACTTCGAGATGTTATCCAGATTGGTCTTGCTCTGATCAACTGTTGCGTTTGCAACGTCGATCTGGCTCTTACCCAAAGCCATTGCATCGGAAACCGCACTCAAAGTGTTACGGTCAGAACGCATGGCCGAAGAAATTGACCAATAAGCAGTATTGTCAGAAGCTTCATTGATACGCATGCCGGTTGAAACACGACGCTGCGTTGTATCCATGTTATCGCCAATTGAACGCAAAGTTTGCAAAGCATTCATAGCGGATTGGTTTGTAAGAAGACTAGTACCCATAATCGTTGTCCCTTTAAAGAAAAAATGGAGAGGGACATGCTGGCTGACCCAGCAGGTAACAGAACGACTTCATGTCTGTTAGATCAAACATCTAACCTGTTACAGTCTCTTAATACCACATCCTCCCAAATTGTAAAGTTCTTTCAACAAAAAAA
>NZ_JBTXLM010000032.1:0-1082 GCF_054871565.1 Bartonella sp. LJL80 | reverse complement strand
CCCCCCCCCCCCCCCCCCCCCCAATAAATTAAGTAAAAACAAATACTTAAGTTTTTTCGTTGAGCCTTGCTCCGTAAAACTTTCAAAAAATTTAAATCGCTTCTTTAAGGCAGCTGCTCAAAGAGCAGGGGGTCTCCTCTTATCTGTCGCCGTGTCTGGTTTTTGCTCTCGTCTTGTTAAGCTGCGACAGTCAGAACAGCGATTCAATGTGTCTTCTGTTGGCAGGTCATTCTGTTTTGATGTTTGGGCTCATCAGTATCGTATCCATCCATGCAGTTTTTTAAATCGCCAGAGCCATTACAAAAAAACGTTGAATAAAATGCGTTTACCGCCAAGCGGTGCCGTGGGGCAAAAATCCTATGCCCTTAGTATGGCTTTTTCAAAATTCCGCTCATCTGTGTGGAGATACATCCGGTTCCTGACCCCAGGATCGGATGGTGCGGGGGATCTGGTTTATCCGATCCCGCTGAGGCTTCTGACACCTACCCCGTGAACGAAGCCTTTGGGTTGCAAGCATGACCCTGTTTGCACACCCATCGGGAGCGGATTGCACGACCCCGCAATCCGCTCCCTCAAAAGAACCATTTTGATTTATCCATACAGAAATAGCGGGAATATCATGTCTATGCGCAGTAACTTTTTGAGCGTCTTTGTATCAAAGGCCGTGTCGTGGTTGATGATTGTCTTCTACCTATGCTCGTCCTTTCTGATGGTGGCCATGCCAGTGCAGGCTGCACCAAGAAACTCTGGAAGTGAACGCTATGCCGCCGATAACAGCCTGTTCGGGCAGGGGGCTTATGGTGCAAGCGCTTCGCTTGATGGCTATAGCACGCCGGTGATGACGCGCGGCTATGTGCTTGTGTCCGGCGATACGCTTGATAGTGTTGCCAAGCGCTATAATCTGAGTGTCGAAGGATTGCGCCGTCTTAATCAGGATCGCTTCTTCAAGAATGGTTTTGATCAGGTAAAGGCTGGCGATACCGTCTATGTGCCTATAGCGCCGGTGTCGGATGAGATGGCACGCTATCTGGAAGGCGATGCATCACAGAATGGCGCCATCACATCGCTTGCCTCGCAGGCAG
>NZ_JBTXLM010000031.1:0-1173 GCF_054871565.1 Bartonella sp. LJL80 | reverse complement strand
TTTGATCAGGTAAAGGCTGGCGATACCGTCTATGTGCCTATAGCGCCGGTGTCGGATGAGATGGCACGCTATCTGGAAGGCGATGCATCACAGAATGGCGCCATCACATCGCTTGCCTCGCAGGCAGGCAACTTTCTCTCCAATGGCGGCCATGGCAGCGAACTTCAATCCATGGCAACCGGATACTTCTCCGGCAAGGCCAATAGTGCCATCAACCAATGGTTCAACCAGTTTGGCACCGCACGCATCCAGCTCAATGTCGATGACGGCTTCTCGTTGAAGAACTCGCAATTCGAGATGTTGTTGCCGATCTATGACAAGGGCAACAACCTTGTCTTTACCCAGACAGCCATTCATCGCACAGATGAGCGCACCCAGACCAATCTGGGTTTTGGATATCGCTACTTTGCCCCCGATTATATGATCGGTGGCAATGCGTTCTGGGATTATGACATCTCGCGCTCCCATTCGCGTATGGGGGTCGGTTTGGAATATTGGCGCGATTACCTCAAGCTTGGGGTCAATGGCTATTATCGTCTGTCGGACTGGCGGGTCTCGCCCGATGTCGAGGATTATCTCGAGCGCCCCGCCAATGGCTGGGATATCCGTGCAGAGGGGTATCTGCCTTCCTATCCCCAGCTCGGCATGAAGCTCAACTTCGAGCAATATTATGGTGACGAGGTCGGGCTGTTTGGCAAAAGCAGCCGCCAGAAGAACCCTTATGCTGTGACGATCGGTGCCAATTATACGCCCATTCCGCTGCTGACACTCAATGTCGATCACCGGCAGGGGGAAAGCGGCAATAATGATACCCGTCTGGGGTTCCAGGTGAACTACCGCTTCGGTGTGCCGTTGGCAAAACAGCTTGATCCCAATGCCGTTGATGATATGCGCACCCTTGCCGGCAGCCGCTATGATCTGGTTGACCGTAACAACAACATTGTTCTTGAATATAAGAAGCAGGAAGTCATCAAGCTTTATATGGTGGGGGGCATTACCGGCTTTTACAACGAGAGCCATTCACTGGGTATCACGGTTGAATCCAAGCATAATGTGGCAAGCGTCAGTGTGATGGCGGCAGCCCTGATTGCAGCAGGCGGCAAGATCGTTCAAGGCAGTGGTGTCAGCGATTATTCGGTGGTTCTTCCGCCCTATCAGCAGGGTGGCAATAAC
>NZ_JBTXLM010000030.1:0-1405 GCF_054871565.1 Bartonella sp. LJL80 | reverse complement strand
CCGTCGTGCCACCTGCCAAAGTGATGGTGTCTTTCGCCCCACCAACAGCACCATCATAGGTGACTGCCCGATCACTCAGATTATCGACCTTTGTATTGGTTGAATAAAGCTGTGAACCATTAACAACATCGGTTGAAGTATCGGACAGAGTGCCTGCAGCTACATTGGTAATCTTGCTGTTTGTTTTTGTACCTGTCCCATCATCATGCTTTGCACTATAGGCGCCAGCGGTTGAATCCCATGCTATAACATCGCTTGTCAGGCCGGTTATCTTACCACTGAGATTTGTCAGCGATGTATTGACGCCGCCTAAAGCAGAACCGACATTGTTGTAGTCCGTTCCTTGAATTGTGTATGTGGGTGCCGTTCCGGCAGCAACATCCGCACCGCCGCCCAGATAGGTCGAGGTATTGGTGGCAATCGATGTCACCCGCGTCGATAGTGTGGATACGGTTGTATTCGTATCAAATAGCTGGGAGCCGTTGACAGCATCGGTTGAAGAGGCTGAGAGTGTGCCGGCTTTTAAGTTGGTGATTTTTGTTCCCGTCGTGCCACCTGCCAAAGTGATGGTGTCTTTTGCGCCACCAACAGCACCGTCATAGGTGACTGCCCGATCACTCAGATTGTCGACCTTTGTATTGGTTGAATAAAGCTGTGAACCATTAACAACATCGGTTGAAGCATCGGACAGAGTGCCTGCAGCTACATTGGTAATCTTGCTGTTTGTCTTTGTATCTGTACCGTGCTTTGCACTAAAAGCTCCTGCAGTCGTGTCCCACAAAAGAGCGTTGTTATTTAATCCGGTTACGGACGTGTTAAGGCTGGTCAGCGATGTATTGACGCCGCCCAAAGCAGAACCGACATTGTTATAGTCCGTTCCTTGAATTGTGTATGTGGGTGCCGTTCCGGCAGCAACATCCGCGCCGCCGCCCAGATAGGTCGAGGTGCTGGTGGCAACTGATGTTACTCGCGTGGAAAGAGCCGTAACATTTGTATTCGTATCAAACAGCTGGGAGCCGTTGACAGCATCGGTTGAAGAGGCTGAGAGTGTGCCGGCTTTTAAGTTGGTGATTTTTGTTCCCGTCGTGCCACCTGCCAAAGTAATGGTGTCTTTTGCCCCACCAACAGCACCGTCATAGGTGACTGCCCGATCACTCAGATTGTCGACCTTTGTATTGGTTGAATAAAGCTGTGAACCATTAACAACATCGGTTGAAGTATCGGACAGAGTGCCTGCAGCTACATCGGTAATCTTGCTGTTTGTCTTTGTATCTGTACCGTGCTTTGCACTAAAAGCTCCTGCAGTCGTGTCCCACAAAAGAGCGTTGTTATTTAATCCGGTTACGGACGTGTTAAGGCTGGTCAGCGATGTATTGACGCCGCCCAAAGCAGAACCGACATTGTT
>NZ_JBTXLM010000029.1:0-1509 GCF_054871565.1 Bartonella sp. LJL80 | reverse complement strand
GCAAGGTCGGCGTCGTATCATCTGTCGTCCCACCACGGCCAATCTCGCCAATACTTGGCAACACATCATCCGTCAAACCTAAAATCTTGACATCATCAGCTGAAGGCGCAACCGTATCAACCGTAAAGCCGAACGCATCCGAAGTCTTCGACGCATTGCCGGCCTGATCGGCGACAACAGCAACATAGGAATAGCTGCCATCACTCAAGCCATCAAGCTGATAGCTCCAATCGCCATTCTCACCCAAAACAGCCTGGCCAACATATTCCTGATCGCCATTGGCCAGAACACGGTAAAGCTGGATATAAGAACCCGCTTCATAACCGCTTGCCTTACCCTGCAACAAAGGTGACGTGTCGTTGGTTGAAGTGCCATTCCCGAACACACCTTCCTGTGGCGCATGATTGTCATAATAAGAGTCAATCGTTACCGTCACCTGATCGGAAGGCTGGCCTGTTGTATCAATCTCAATGCCTTGATCGTTTGATTTTGAGGCATTGCCAGCACTGTCGCGCACGATGGTTTCGATGGTGTATGTGCCATCGGCAAGAGCAAATTGTGGCTGGTTGCGGTCAACCGCATAACTGCCATCCGACTGCAATGTAGCCTGCAGCCATTCACTGGATGTACCGTCAGACTTGACAATACGCATCCATACCGTGTCGCCGCTTTCAAGCGTGCCCGTCACATTGATCTTATAGACAAGCGTATTGTCGCTTGTCAGGAAGTCGGTCGGATCAGAACCACGATCTTCACTGATAGCAACAAGCGAGGCCGTTGCAGACGGTCCCTGCGTGTCAACAACAACCGTGAAGTCTGTGCCGCCACTTTCATTGCCGGCAGGATCGGTTGCAGTAATCGTCAGATCATGATCACCCTCGCCCAATGGACGAGTGGTAATTGTCCAGTTGCCATCCTTGTCGACAACCGTCTCACCAACAACCGTGCCATCCTTGTCCTTGATCTGGATCGTCGAGCCTGGCTCGCCATCCTTACCATTAAACGTTGGTGTCTGGTCATCGGTCGGCTGGCCCGAGATGATCTCGCCCTGCTTCTCGCCAACATCGTCAATGACCTTGTCAATCACCGGCGCTTTCGGCGCGGTCAGGTCAATCGTCATATCAAAGCCGGTCGAGGCATCATTGCCCGCCGCATTCTTCGCGGTGGCTGTAAACTGGTAGCTGCCTTCATCAAGCGGTGTTTGCGGCGTCAATGTCCACTCACCTGCAGCATTGGCAACAGCCGTACCAATCACCTTGCCATTCTGGTCGGTAATGGTCACTGTCGCATTCGGATTGGCTTTACCAACAAAGGTCGGTGTCCGGTCATTGGTCACACCACCACTGGTGATATTGCCCAAAACTGGATCCTGATCGTCAATCACCTTGGTGATCGTGATCTCAACCTTTGAACTGTCAATGGTGAAGTCAAGCGAGTCACTTGGATCACTCTCATTGCCAGCCGGATCCGTCACTGTCGTGGTGATCGAATGGTCACCATCTTCCAATT
>NZ_JBTXLM010000028.1:0-2402 GCF_054871565.1 Bartonella sp. LJL80 | reverse complement strand
TGGTCAGTGAACGCAAATACCAATCACCGGCAAAGTCGCCAGCCTTATTGCCGGCATAAAGGGAATAGGCATAGGCTCCACCGACGACAGCGGCCTGCCCTTCAAAGCTATAATCACTCTTCAGGGAAAAATTATCGGCAGATGATGAGCCATCCACCTTGATCAGCTGGATACCATCACCGGAGGTCAAAGCACCAAGGCCACCCCGATTGACAACCTGCACACCGGTTGTGCCCGTAGCATTGCCGGTGATATGCAAGAAATCCGTCGGTGAAGTATCATCGCCAAGCTGCGTGCTAAATATGATTGTGCCGGAATTGCCGCTATAACTCCCCTGCACTGTTAACGTAGAAAAAGCCGAATTGTCTTCAAAACTCAACCGACCAGTATTCGCAATATTTCCCACGACAGACATGGTTGGGAAGACGACAACGCCATCCTCATTGATATCCAAAAGACCGACAGTTAAATCTCCACCGCCATTGGCAAAATTCAAGTGACTGTCGTTTATGATGATATGGTCCCAATTCAACAGGTGGTCTGCACGCATGGTCTGATTGATATCTTGAAGCTCGATTTCATCAAAATCATTGACAAGCTTTGAACCGCCATTGAAAATATTGGAACCGTCAAACTCTGCGGCGTTAATCAGCACGCGGTCAGAGCCGGTGCCCATATTCAAATTCCCTCTAAACGCCCCTGCATACCAACTGAATGTATCATTGTCGCCGTTTAGGTAAACGTTACCCTCGATAGATCCACCCAACAGATTGAACGTCTCCTGCCCTTCTCCACCTCGTATATTGCCCTCAATCCGCCCTAGATTGGTTATTTCGTTTGGCAATGCACCATTAAATCGTACTGCATCTCCACTGGAATTTTTTATAATGCCGCTGCCAGCATTAAATAACGTTCCCGTACCGCCTGCAGAGATGGTTGTAGCATCGGATTGCGTAACCTCTAATAAACCTGAATTATTGATGGACCAACGATTATCCGTCCCAAATTGATAACTAATAGAAATCGCCATCATTGACGCTGTGATACGTGCTTGCTGTGCGATATTGATCAGGGTACGATCGCCATTAAAGGCAGATGCGCCGCCCACACCTACCCCAAGACGAATGTCATAGATGCGCCCATTCACATCAATGCGTGTTGTATTCCCCGAAGTTAATATCGCAGGTTGCACCCCTACCCCTGTAGAGAGATTACCGATAACACCGTTGATTTTACCGGTAATCTCTCCGTCGACAACGATATGCGTATCCATTGCCCATGAGTTAAGCGTGGTAACATAGATACCATTTTGCCCCGCATTTATCTTTCCAGTTGTTGTCAACGTGACCAATGCCTGATTGCGTTCATTTGCAGCCGGCGGCGAATAACCATAGAAGTTGAGATTAAACCCATCTGAACGGATATTATCTGCACGAATTTGTCCTGATAGATTGGCTGTAACGGTTCCGCCAGCACGCAAAGACACACTGATAGCATTGCCGGCATTCAAATCAGAACTAACGTTGCTTGCGGAATCCATATCAAAAGCAACGGTCGCTCTCACCGCAGATTGATTATTAATATTGACCGCTTTAGCTGCTGGAGTAGCATTTGCAATACCCTGCTCGAAGATAGAAACATTTTTAAACGTAACATGGTTACTAAGGTTAGTCGTATACACCGAAAAACCTGTGCGACTTTGCGTATCCCCGCCGTTGAAATTCTCTACATTGACATCAAATTGCGGCAAAGTACTTCCGCTGTTTATCGAGACATACCCAAAAGTATAACCATTCCCAAGGAAATTAAGCGTGTTGGGTGCTGATGGTTTTGTGGTATCATAATATGTCACCGAGGTTGGATCGGGTCTATTTGCGACGCCATTGCACGTAACGACACCATTTGCATCGACAGCCGAACAGATAGATTGCGCAGAAGAAATATCGCTCGTCAAAACGACTCCACAAAGCAGAAGCGGAAATCCGATAAAACTCAACGAGCAAAATATTGGTATAGGTTTATTTGGTATTTTTGAATTTAATACCAATATTCGCGATAACTTTAAATTAGACCACATTCTTCCGACCCCCGTCTTTTCATTGAAAATATATTTATTATTTAAATAACAACAATAAGAATTTAATCATTAAAAATATTATCAATGTAACTATATAGTAATTATAATATTTATATAAAATAATATTAAATTTATTAGAATTAATATTATAATTATAAGATTTTTTGTCCGTTTTTGATCTTACCAATGCAAGATATATACAAATTCCTGGTAGTACACGCCCACCCGAAATTGCAAACCGTGTAGTTAAACAATAGAAAAAATATATATAATTCAGTAGTTTAACATGAAAATGGGGGGGGGGGGGGGGGGGGGGTAAAAGCAA
>NZ_JBTXLM010000027.1:0-2422 GCF_054871565.1 Bartonella sp. LJL80 | reverse complement strand
TTCCCCCCCCCCCCCCCCCCCCCGCATACAGCCTAGGGTTCTGTGCTTCGGCTTAATTCACTGTAAATCCGCACTTTTTCTTTTAGGTGACGATGTTGCAGCGTTTAGGCAATTAATCCTTAAACATCTGTTTTTTAAAACCGTTCATTCGGCGTGTATGCGTTTTGCAACTTCAAACGGGTGTACGTCATGATGTCTCAATCACAAATAATGCTAAAAAATATCGTATCTCTTAGGCTGTCGGATGCTCGGATGCGTTTGGTTTTCGGGGCTATTTTTGTTAATTTTCTATGTTCTACGGCTGTTTTTGCGCAAAATTCGGGTGTTCCAACGGATGCGAATGGAAATCCGGTTGCTGTGAATGCCGTTACATCACGGGATCAAGTTGCCGGCAATTATAATGGTACGTTTCCCCAAGATGGAATTACTTTTTCTTCAGATCAGTCGAATATACAGGTGAAAAGATATACCGGTTCCTATACATATATAGACAATGGTGTGGAAAAGACTTTCGAAGGCGATTTGATCTCATTCGTTAATCCGGTCACAGGGGTTTCGAAGTTAGCTCCAGGTACTCTTTCTGCAACGACCGCATTAGATGGCGGTGATAGCTATGCCTTTGAAATTGATAACACTGTGTCCGGTCAATATCCATGGAACCCGATAAATGTTGCATATTTTGAAGGAAATGTTGCAAATTCTGCTGAATTTACTTCGAAAGGAAATGGCGCAGAATTCATACTCTACAAGAATTATGTTGGCGGCGCGACGCTGATAAACGATGCCGGATCAACTTTTACCGCTGTTTCAAATTTTGCTACAAATGCAAATATAAGCAATATAAATTCAACAATGTATGTTGTCGGTAATATTGCTTCCGAAGCAAGTATTACAAATTCTGGAAAAGGATATGTGCTTGTAAATGACAATAAAGCAGATGGTGCAGTAATATATAATAAGAACGAATCCAGTATGGATATTTTGAATAACTTTGCACAAGGCGCGACGATAATAAATTCCCAAAAAGCCCTACTCGTGATCAAGGGAAATAATGTTGATAATGCGGAAATTATCAACGACGATGAAGGGCGTATGACGATCGACGGCAATGTCGCATCCGGAGCCAAAATTACCAACCGTGGCACAGGTGCGCTAACGATTCAAAACAACAATGCTACTGGCGCAAACCTTACCAATGATGGTTCGGGTGTGATGTATATTTCGAATAATAACGTACAAGAAGCTGTCCTTGACAATAAAGGCGGCGGGGCGGTTTTTGCTGATAATAATACAATGGTTGGAACTAAAGTTTATGTAGACGGTAACAGTATGTCACGTTTTAGTGGAAATACAGGAGAAAATGTCGAATTACAAGTATACAGCCAAGACTCCAGACTTTATATATACGGTAATTCTTTCGAAGGTGGGTTGGTCAATAATAATGGTACTTTGATCGTTGGTGATTGCAATGACGATGCAATATGTGGAACAAATAAGACATCAAGCTACACCAATCTAACGGTTAATAATAACTTGAATATGTATCTCTCCGGGACGATCAATTTCGAAAAGTCCGCAATTAATAATTCAGCCTCAGGAAATATTACACTTGATAAATTAGAGGCAACCGGTGGAACCGTCAATAATTCGGGTAATATCTATCTTGTATCAGATTCGAGTTTCGGCAACTTGTATAATGCGGGTTTGGTCAGTCTTGTAAATAACGAGAACACACCTACAACCTTGACAGTGAATGGTGATTATCAAGGAGCAGATGGTTTAATTATGCTGAGCTCCGTATTAGGTGCCGACAACTCGCCGACCGATTTCTTGCATGTCACCGGCAATGCTACGGGCACGACCGCTGTGCAGGTTGTCAATCGGGGTGGCCTTGGTGCTTTGACCACTGGCGATGGTATTCAGCTGATCAAGGTGGATGGCACATCATCTGCCGATAATTTCTCCTTGAAGAGTGATTATAGCTTTGAAGGGCAGGCCGCTGTCGTCGGTGGAGCCTATGCCTATTCCCTCTATGCCGGCAATAAGGCTGGCGACTTTGCCGGTGATTGGTATCTGCGTTCGTTACTGATAGATTCGGCTGCAATAAATCCTGTTTATCAACCATCTGTGCCGATGTATGAGGTCTATCCGCAAATCTTGCAGCAGTTGAACAAGCTTGGCACATTGGAACAGCGAATTGGCAACCGCACATGGATTGGTACAGGCTCTGATCGCCAGACAGCCACCATCAATGAGATGGAAGGCCGCGGTTTCTGGATGAAGGTGGAAGGCTCTACCGGCCATATCAATTCCAATGTCAGCAAGACCCGCAGCAACTATGACCTTGATATGATCAAGACACAGATCGGCCTCGACTTCGAGGTGACAGAAAGCGATGCCGGCAAGCTGATCGGCGGCGCCT
>NZ_JBTXLM010000026.1:0-2535 GCF_054871565.1 Bartonella sp. LJL80 | reverse complement strand
CGCTGTGGGGGCCACAAGATAACTGGCAAGCTGGGGTGCAACCGCCTTGACAGGCGGTGTCGTTCCGCCACCGTTGCCGCCACCATTGGGATCAACGGGGTCAACAGGCGGCTCTGTCGGATCTACAGGTGGCACCACTGGCGGAACAGGTGGTTCTACATAGACGCTTTGCAGCCGGTAATCCCAATAGGGAGTGGTGCCACTCACTAGCCGCTGATCGTCAGCAGCCTCACCGCGTGAAGAACCGGGCCCATAAGCATAGATCGAATACTGATAGGGCTTCTCATTCATGGTTACGTATCCGCCGGCCAAAGCAAAACTGTTTTCTGCAGCCTGACCGGAAACCTGAATGATGGAAATACCTTCTTCGTTGGTGAAACTTTCCACTGATGTCGCACCACCTGGGCTTCCCGCCATCGTCACAATGTTTACCGTCGCGGTGCCGGTGACATCACCGTTTACCAGCAGACGATCAGTGAACTGGTTTGAAAGGCTTCCACCGGTGTTCAAATAGGTATTCAGCGTGACATTGCCATTGACCATGTCGAGCTTTGCCGTCGTCAGTTGCTGATAGATATCATCAACCGGTGCCGAAAAAGCCAAGGTACTATTGTTTAATGACAAGCTTGATACCGCAGATTTTCCATCCTCGCTATCGGGCCGCGTCACCGTCCAGACAGAATTGTTTTTCAGCGCAACATCTAAAGTGGTGTTACCGGCAAAATGGGAAGCACCGAAAAGCTTCGAATTGTCGGCATCAATCGCCACTTTGGTCGCATATGTCTTGCTTGGCTGTGTAATATTCACAAGCCCCTTCCCGCCGGAAAGGGTCGTATCTTTCAATATAAGCGTATTAGCGGCGTTATCGGTGAAGCTATCATTCTGCGTACTTGTTACTGCATAACCATTTTGCACATCCAATGAGCCGCCGATAATCGTGACCACATTTTGCGCATCATATTTATAAGAATTTTGATAAACAATACCATTTCCATTTGCGCCACTAACCGTCACATTTGTATCTGTCAGCGTAATGTTGGACGAGCGCAGAATATTGATCGCGCTGGAATTTTCACCAAGAACACTGACCTGACTTTTCTCAACCGAAATAGATGATTGGAAATCGGCAGAAGTGGCGTAACTATTGGTTGCTGTCTCGCTTAGATCAACAGTGACATCATTGAGAATAACACTTGACTGTACGTTGAATGCCTGCACTCCCGTACTGCTGCTGCCGGTGACCTTTATGCTACCATGTGTAAGCGAAATAAGGCTGCGCGCATCAGCATACACACCATTGCTTGATTGGCCGTGAACGCTGATGTCGCTGTTGGTTAATGTAACCGAAGACTGATATGTTGTGACACCATATCCGCGTACACCTTGCGTAACAATTGTCAAACGATCACCAACCACTTCTGTTCGTCTGTCACCTGTTGATGCAAAGCCTGTTGCCCAGATACCGGCAACAGAGTCACTTGTAGAAGTCAGCTTGCCATTGCTCAAAGTAATACTGCTCATGAAATTAGCAGTCACAACACCACCGGAACCATCTTGGCCAGTCGTGGTAAAGTCAAAATTTCTTGCGGTAGCTGAACTTCGATCCGACATTCCTGAACCAACATCAAAAGCCGCGCCAGTTGACGAAACTTTGGTGCCGTCGATAAGGCCACCTGCGCCTTCATATATATTGATTGCGCTTCCCGTCATGGCGACATGTTGCATCGTTCCGCCGTTTACCGTGAGAAACGAGCCGACATTTCCTGCATAATATCCGTTATTGCCCGTAAACGTTACGTTATTCAGTGTGACACTTCCGCCATTTCGAACTTGCACGCCGCTGACGACATCTCCAACTACTGTCGATTGGGTGTCGATGGCACCACCATTCATGACCACCTGACTGCCGCTATATTGCGCTGCAATTGCATTGGCACCGCTTATCTTGCTGTCTGCCAGTTCAATACGACCACCGGAATAAGCGAATACTGGAGCAGATAAGGTGCCAGACTGGACAGGAATTCCACCATCTGAAATTGTGAGATTAGAACCCAGAATTTTGCTTGAAGCACCGATAGCCAAAACGGCAGAACCGGAATAGGTTGCCCCTGTCGACGTATAGGTCTTTCCATCAACGGTAACCGTTGACCCATTGGAAACAGACAGTGACTCTGCCCAGAGCGGCTGCGTGCACGAAAGCGCAACACAAATAAATGAAACCGAGCCCAGTAGAGTTTTCTTCATGTCCATAAAATCGCCTTTAAATTCATTGTAATGGAATTGCTTTGACACTCATTTCCATCAGTCATCCTTCGGGGGTGTCCGGTTGGAAAGCGCTTTCCAACCGGACGGCAAACAATTCTTGGGCCAGATTAGGGGGTCTACACCTCGGTCTTAGAATTGTTTGCTTTCTCGGATTGATTCTGCTGCTGTTTAGCCGACTTACGGCTTAAAATCTATACCTCAAGCCACCATTAAACGTCGCGCCAGATATGCCCGCTTTTTCGATTTTGTTTTGGTAGGCGACATCGCCAT
>NZ_JBTXLM010000025.1:0-2567 GCF_054871565.1 Bartonella sp. LJL80 | reverse complement strand
TCGAACGCACCATGATGCGGATATGGTCTATACCGGCAGTTGCTATCAGGTCGCTGCCCTGATTGACAAAGCCAAGCGCTGCCGCACGGCCTTCCGAATAGGACTTCGATTGTGGATTAACCTTGGCGGCAGAACCACCGCCTCCATTACCACCACCCGTGTCACCACCATTGCTACCGCCGCCTCCATCACCACCACCGCTCGGTGTGTCATCGGTCTTATCATTAATAGTCAATACCAATGCGTTATTGCCTGTGTTCTGCTGTGCCAATGTCGCATCATAGACGATGAAGCTACCTTGCCTAATGGTATAGTTCTGTGAGGCAAGGCTGCCTTGTGTCTTGTCAATCATGGTAACCGTATCACCACCGTTCAGACGGTTGCCATCATTGACCATGGCAACCGTGTGCTTGGTATTGGTCAAGTCAACGGCATTACCACCATTGGCGATTGTCACAAGCGTATCGCCATTCTTAACATCGCTTGGCAATGTCCAGTTATAGTTCTCGAAGTTATAGATACCAAAAACCGTACCGCGATAGCCTACCAGATTAAGTGTGTTACCCTTAATAACTGTATCGAAGGCAGTATTTTCCGATCCATCGCCATTGACGCTCCGGCCACCCCAGATCGAGCCATAGGTTGTCACATTGCCATCAGCATCACGCTCGCCAATCTTGATGTCACTGCCTGCAAGCGTCACCGTGTTGTTAATAGCCAAACCGCCCGTTCCGTAACCAGCTGCAGTACCATTGCCTTTGGAACCCCCATGGCTGTAACCGCCATAGACATCGCCCCAGATCAATGACTTACCTGAGATGCTGACTTCATTACCGTTAACGTTACCTCCATCGCCAGCGCCGCCGCCTACACTTGCGCCACCGAAAATTGATCCGCCATTTTGACCATCAACACCCGGATTAGAATTTTGTCCGGCACGGCCACCTTTACCACCAGCAGCACCGGTGAGAATAACATCATTAACAACAACAGAGTTATTTATCACATCACTTGAAGCTGCGCCCCCACTTAACGCAAGCCCCCCAAAAACACTACCACCACCCATTCCACCACTGCCGCCATTTGTTTGCTGATAACTGTCCAGTAAAGGATCCCCACCAGAGCCACCTTTGCCCCCTACAAGCGTGACATTATCTAATTTGACAGTATTTCCCTGAACGACACCACTTTTCACATCTTGTGCTGCCCCGCCTATACTAAGGGCACCATAAACCGACCCACCGCCCATGCCACCTATGCCACCAGCAGAATAAGATGCACCGAACCCTCCACTACCCGCATTCCCCCCAATTAATTTGACGCCTGTTAAATAGACAAAGTTATTTGTAACACTACCCGCATATCCGCCTGAATAATTGAAAGTTGTTACACCACCAAGACTCACACCACCGAAAACAGATGCGCCACCCATCCCACCGACACCACCACCTGTTAGTTCACCGAGATTTTCTGTCGTGCTATGGCCATCACCACCGGCCGCACCCCAGATCTCTACATTTGTTACGACGACAGTATTATCTTTAACATCGCCCGCATGGCCGCCGTCACCGGATAGAAAGTCTGCGGCGCCACCAACACTTAGACCACCAACAATACTCCCGCCCCCAAAACCGCCAATACCTCCAGCACCGTTCGCGGATCCAGTCGAAGCTTTATTGGCATCGCCTGACCAGTCATAAGAAACGTTCTTTACAGTTAGATAGTTTCCAATGATATCCGCACCATCAGTGGCATCTACACCAACAGCAACATCTACCCCACCATAGATGACGTATGGTGCAACGGGCGTGGATGGCGAGGTGCCGGTGTTCCATTGTGCTTGTCCATTACCACCTGTCCCACCATCAACGGTAATGGTGTTGCCCGTGTAGACACCGTTGACGTACAAACTCTTATAGGTTGTAGCGGCTGTTGTGTCTCCTGTCGGGTCTTTCAGCAGTTTGGAAACATCAGCAGCCGCACCTGTATAAGTGACATCCTCCGCTCGGGCAGAAGAAACTGATAGGCTTGATACCAGTAGGACTCCGATTGAACCTGCAATTGCAAAGCAGGATACAGAACGGTTCAAGCGCGGGTGACCGGATAATTTCATCAGTAGTATTCCTTCTGCACAACCAATAAGCGGTCGGCTAACGTGATAGTCGAGAGATTGGCCCCAATGGCGAAGTCTGAACAAACTTGCGGACAAGCTACAAATCAGATCGTCCGCAAGATAAACAAAGTCAGCAGAATTTCAAGCAATCAAAACTGGTATTTGAGCTTGATGCCGCCCCCACCACCTTGGCGTTGTCCGGCATAGGCCTGACCATTGACATCAAGGCTCAAAGCCTTGTTGCTGGCAATCGGCTGAAGGCTGAACCCAGCCTCGAAAATACCCGTGCTGCCCTCCAATGATGGACGAGCAAGATTGAATTCATAGGCCTTCGCCTTCACCTCGCCATCAAACTCGTATTCATAGGCAGCACCAATGTAAGGCTTGAACTGTTCGCTATAGGCATAAGCATAACGGCCACCAAGCTGAATGCGTGAACTCAACGAGCTGTCAA
>NZ_JBTXLM010000024.1:0-3065 GCF_054871565.1 Bartonella sp. LJL80 | reverse complement strand
CGGTTGAGGCGGGCAGGAAGATTGCCCTCAACCAGGAATGGACGATGACACCGCAAGCACAGCTTTCCTATAATGCGGTGGATTTTGACAGTTTCCGTGATGCGTATGATGTGCATGTCAGTCGGGAGGATGGTGATGCGCTGACGGGTCGTTTGGGGCTTGCATTCAACCGGGAGAAGGCATGGAAGTCTGAAGCGGGGGATACACGCCGTTTGAAAACCTATGGCATTGGCAATCTTTACTATGAGTTCCTGAATGGAACGGAGGTTTCGGTCACGAATGTTGACTTCCGCAATCGTTCGGATCGTTTCTGGGGCGGGCTCGGCACGGGTGTTTCCTACAATTGGCAGGACGATGCCTATTCGATCTATGGCGAGATTGATGGCCGCACCTCGTTCTCCGACTTCGGTGATAGCTACTCGCTCAATGGAACAGTGGGATTCAGAGCCAGATTTTGACCCCTTGGTTCTGCTGAAACTGTTTCAGCTCCGGTTGCCGACCCACGGTGACCGGAGCAAAGGATGGCGCAAATGAGAATGTCGTAAAGATAATTATTTTATTCGCTGGCTAATGAAGATAAGAGAGCTGGCAACGCAACAAAATTAAAATGACTCGAAAATGGGAAAGCTAACAAATTTCCTTATGGAGAAAGCTATGCGTAAATTGGGTCGAGGTTACTCTCGAAATGAAGCTACGATTAAAACAACCCCTCAATATTCAAGGCATGCAACATGCTTGTGGCTAGGGATGATCGGGGTATCATTAACAGCATTGATATGCTCTTTCCCGGAGGCTTCTGCTGCCGCGTGTGTGAGCGATATTGCTACAGGTGTAACTGCAGCTACAGGTGAAAGTTGCACTGCAAATTCTTCGTCTTATACTGGTGATGCCTCGCAGCCTAATGTCTCTGGCGTAGTGCAAGCTGTTGGTATCGGTGCGGTGCTTGATGCGACAAGTGTAACGACTATCAAAGCGACCAAAGATGGGGGACAGGTTCAGGCTCATGGTGTGTATGCATCTAATGGTGGTGTTGTTCATTTAGGGAGCAATGTTTCTATTGAAGCAGTAGGAAACCGTAGCAGTGCCATTCGTGCAGATGGTGCCGGAAGTAAAGTGATTGTGGGCGGCAATGTCTCGACGGTTATCGGTAGCAGCGCGTATACTTCAAACTGGACTGGTGGCGTGTGGGTAGCCAGTGGTGGTTACGTCGAAATCGACGGAAAACTAACTGTGCGTCATCATTCTCTTCCAAGTGGTTCAAATGCAGTTCATGGTGCTGTGGCGAATGCAGGTAGTACCATTAAGCTTCAAGATTTTGATTATGAAGCATCTTCTCCTGGTAGTTACGGTCTCTATGCTGACGGAGCTGGAGCCATATTGACGGCTAGAAATGTTTTGATCACCCAAACCAACAATAAATTTCCTTTCCCTTCAGCGACAGGCTACGCTTATGGAATTTATGCGACCAACAGCGCGAGCATTGAAATCGTTGGCGGCACTTTGGCAAATACAGGGACTTTATCAGTAAGCAATTCCCTAATCCGAGTAGCAAATAATGCTTCTTTCACTTCCACTGGCACACTAAACCTTACAGCGATAGGGGCGGGGTCGCGGGGTATCTATGTGTCGGGCGGAGCTGTCGCCAGCATTAATGATACGAATATAATAAGTGAAGTGGGCAGCCTTTCATCAATGGCTGCTCCATCTATACAGATAGCAAAATCGCGTCCTATGTTGACAGGTGATGGTGGGCTTCATTCATACGGAGCTTTAAATGTGAAGCAGAATTCACAGTATCCAGCAATCTATATTGAGGGAGAATCTCTATTGAAGGCGGACTACGCTACGTCTTCAACGATCATAGATTCTGCGCAAACAGCAATTATTTTCGGAGCAGCTGATGAGACGGTAGCCAACAAGACGATCGCAACAATTTCCCTCTCAAATGCGAAGGTAACAAATCGCGGCAATTATGATTTGATTACTGTTGGTGGCAATGTGTCAGATGGTTCAGTTTTGTCTGTTGCAAATAGTGAAATGCGAGCGGCTAATGGTGCTTATCTCATAAGCGTGCAAAGCGGCGTGATTAACGATAAATTTGAAAGTCCCAAAGCCGAGGCTACCAGCAGTTTTCTATTGAAGGCGGATGGAAGATCAAATCTTTATGGTATGGTCGATATTAAATCAACAACTACGCCTTCTAATAGCGCAACGCTCAATCTTGAATTTGATAATGAGAGTATTTGGCATTTGGTCGCGAATACAAAGGCAACTGACCCGTCGCTGTCTAAGTTCACGAAAGTCGAGGTCAAAAATGGCTCAACTATTGATGCAAGTAGCGGAAACTTCGTTTTGCAGGGTGATGTCCTTAGCAATGGCGGCATAATTGATCTGATTGGCGATGATCCGGTCAATTCGTTGATTGTGGGAAAAAACTTGACGATCAACGGAAATTATGACGGACAAAGCAATGCTTTGGTAAAAATGAATGTTACTTTAGGCGATGATAGTTCGCCGACGGATTTCTTACATATCACCGGCAATGCTACGGGCACAACCGGTGTGCAGGTTGTCAATCGTGGTGGCCTTGGTGCTTTGACCACCGGTGATGGTATCCAGCTGATCAAGGTCGATGGCACATCATCTGCCGATAATTTCTCCCTGAAGAGTGATTATAGCTTTGAAGGGCAGGCCGCTGTCGTCGGTGGAGCCTACGCCTATTCCCTCTATGCCGGCAATAAGGCTGGCGACTTTGCCGGTGATTGGTATCTGCGTTCGCTCTATGTCAAACCTGTCGAACCACCACAACCGCCTGTTGGGCCGGTGGAGCCGCCAGTCATTGAACCCAAGCCCGTTTATTCCGCTGTCGTGCCGATGTATGAGGTCTATCCGCAAATCTTGCAGCAGTTGAACAAGCTTGGCACGTTGGAGCAGCGAATTGGCAACCGCACATGGATTGGTACAGGCTCCGATCGGCAGACGGCCACCATCAATGAGATGGAAGGCCGCGGTTTCTGGATGAAGGTGGAAGGCTCCACCGGCCATATCAATTCCAATGTCAGCAA
>NZ_JBTXLM010000023.1:0-3081 GCF_054871565.1 Bartonella sp. LJL80 | reverse complement strand
CCTATAATGCGGTGGATTTTGACAGTTTCCGTGATGCGTATGATGTGCATGTCAGTCGGGAAGATGGTGATGCGCTGACGGGTCGTTTGGGGCTTGCATTCAACCGGGAGAAGGCATGGAAGTCTGAGGCGGGGGATACGCGCCGTTTGAAGACCTATGGCATTGGCAATCTTTACTATGAGTTCCTGAATGGAACAGAGGTTTCGGTGACGAATGTTGACTTCCGCAATCGTTCGGATCGTTTCTGGGGCGGGCTCGGCACGGGGGTTTCCTACAATTGGCAGGACGATGCCTATTCGATCTATGGCGAGGTTGATGGCCGCACCTCGTTCTCCGACTTTGGTGATAGCTACTCGCTCAATGGAACAGTGGGATTCAGAGCCAGATTTTGACCCCTTGGTTCTGCTGAAACTGTTTTACCTGCGTTTGGCAAATATGTTGACAATTGATGAATTTCTTAAACTTCAAGAATTTTGTCTGCCGTCATCGTGATTGGGTGCTGGCTCGCTATTGTGGTATCACTGACTGTGTTCGGACTATAAGCTGATTTTATTTTTCAATTTATAATCAGCTTTAATCCTCTATACGAAGGCACCGCATTTGTTGCTTATTTGACAGAGAAAAATATGAACAAGAGGCGTTTAAAACGCTTTTGCTCAACTTTATGACATCATGATTGATCAAAGCTAGAACAGACACAAATCTTTGGCATATTGAAAAGCTTCAACGAATATGTCAAAGCATGAGAAACGATGAGATTTTGGATCAAGGCTTCGCTGGAAGCTGATAATCACATCATTTATTTGAAAGCGGACATTGGGATACTATGAAAAAACACTTACAAATTTTCCCCTATCCATCATACGTATAGATGTAATTAGCCGCATTCCCATCTGAAGGGGTACTCGGGTGGGCAACGGCATTTCCTATCACCAAGTTTTTGGCCGAAGATGAATTTATCTGTCTTATACCGATAGATGCAGTTGCGCTGAACGTAATGGTAGATTTTTCGGTCGGATCAGGGGTTGCATATAACTAAATGAAAAATTTGTCCCGCCGAAGGCGTGCAAGAAAACTCGCTTTTCTCGTTTTTCCTTTCATGGTCAGCAGTGTAGCTCATGCAACTGATTATGATCTGATCAGCTACGTCAATACAAATGGATTTTTGAACGAAGGCGATAGTGTCAGAAGGCTGGTTGCAAAGGGTACGTCGGCGACTGTAACAGTAAGTGGCGCAGTGACTTTTAATAATAAAGCGACGAGTGATTTTCCATCAGGTCTAACTTCTACTGAAAGCAACTGGGCGTCGGCAAGTACTGTTTCTCTTTTTGGCGGCGCATCGATTGACTTGGGAAATGGTTCTTTCATTAGTGCGTCGGGGCAAGGTGCGGCCGGAAAACCGCAAAGGAACCTAGTAGGACTATTCGTATCAAATGCGAATTCAACAGCTGCCAACTTAAACGTCGACGTTACTTCAAACTTAGGAGCAGGAAATAAAACGTACCTTTATGGTATTCGCACTGAAACAGCCTCCAACAGTTTTTTTGAGGGCAAAACGAGTATCACGCTTGCCGGTGATACAACGGGTTGGGCATGGGGGGCGCTTGCAAATACTAACTCTCTTATCGAATTTGAGAGTATCGACGTAAAGTCTACGGTCTATGGTGTCATGGCAGTGGCCGCTGTTGGCGGTGGAAAAATTCATTATAAAGACCTTTCTGTTAACTCATCTGGAGGTGATCTAACCGGCGTCCACGGTAATGGTGGTCAGATAATTGGTACAAACACCAACATCAATTTGACTGGTAGCTCTAACGCTGCTTCGCTTATCGGGATCTATTCGAATAAAGTATCTGATATCAGATTAGATGGAGTATCGAATATATCACTCAAATCTCAATGGAATCAGTCGATACTTTACGGTGTTTTCACGGAAATTACTTCCACGGCCGTCGCGGTTAACGATATTGCCGTGAATGTTGATCTGTATAATGCAAATGGGACCCAAGTAGCAGGGGTGATGAATAAAGCAGGGGTGATAAGCGTCAATGGTACATTTAGGATGGACGGAATTGGCGTCAATCCTACAACGGATTCTGCTTATATTAAAGCGATGGGCCAAACAGCAAAAATCAATCTGAATGGCACGGTCTTAATAGGTAAGGATGCTTTGAACGAGAATGAAAAGGCATTCTATGCGCTAAATGGTGGGACGATAAGCGCCAATACTCAACAACAGATGTTTGTGATTGGTAATTTCGCTTCTGATGGCGGGACGATTAATATCGATGCGGGTAAGTTATCCTACTTTAAAGGTGCCGGACTTATTGCAAATAATGGTGTTATCGACCTGACATTGAGAGAAAATTCACGCTGGGACATAACGGAGAATTCGACAGTTTCTCATTTAACCAATATGAGCAGCGTCGTCGCTTTTTCTTACAATAGTGGTTTTAAAACACTGACAATAGATGACACATATGCGGGAGATGATGGTACCTTTATTTTCAATACGCAGCTTGGCGATGATAGTTCGCCGACGGATTTCTTGCATGTGTTGGGCAATAGCTCTGGTCAGTCCTATGTGCAGGTTGTCAATCGGGGTGGCCTTGGTGCTTTGACCACCGGTGATGGTATCCAGCTGATCAAAGTAGACGGCACATCATCTGCTGATAACTTCGCGTTGAAGAGTGATTATAGCTTTGAAGGGCAGGCAGCTGTCGTCGGTGGCGCCTATGCCTATTCCCTCTATGCTGGCAATAAGGCTGGCGACTTCGCCGGTGATTGGTATTTGCGTTCGCTCTATGTCAAACCTGTCGAACCACCACAACCGCCTGTCGGGCCGGTGGAGCCGCCAGTCATTGAACCCAAGCCCGTTTATTCCGCTGTCGTGCCGATGTATGAGGTCTATCCGCAAATCTTGCAGCAGTTGAACAAGCTTGGCACATTGGAGCAGCGAATTGGCAACCGCACATGGATTGGTACAGGCTCTGATCGGCAGACGGCCACCATCAATGAGATGGAAGGCCGCGGTTTCTGGATGAAGGTGGAAGGCTCCACCGGCCATATCAATTCCAATGT
>NZ_JBTXLM010000022.1:0-3154 GCF_054871565.1 Bartonella sp. LJL80 | reverse complement strand
AAGTCCACTTCCCATGGGACCGCCACAAGGAACCCAATGCAGAAGACTCATCATGCTGGATCCGTGTGTCGATGAACTGGGGTGGCGGCAAATGGGGCCATGTGGCGCTCCCACGCATCGGCCACGAAGTCATCGTCGACTTCCTCGAGGGCGACCCCGACCAGCCCATCATCATCGGCAGGACGTATCATGAGACAAATATGCCTGCTTATAACTTGCCTGCTGATAAAACCAAGATGGTAATTCGTTCAAATACCCATAAGAATGGTCCCGGAGCACCGGGCTTTAACGAACTCTCCTTCGAAGATGAAAAAGGCAGAGAAGAGGTGTTTGTCCATGCTCAAAAAGATATGAATACACATATAAAGAACAATACAACAACGAAGGTTGATAACAATAAACTTAATTCAATCAATAATAATCATATAAGTGAAATTGGAAACAACTATTCTAAATTTGTAATGGGAGACAACACAGAAGTTGTAGGAAAAATAGCGAGTTCATATTTAACGTATAATTTTTACAAACCGGATTGGAAGGGTGTGAGTGATATTTTTAATCAATTGGGTATCAATAAATACACACAACGAGGTGATGGAAACAAGTATTTATATGTTCAAAATAGTTACACTCAAAATATATACGGGCCTAAAGTCGTATATGCGAAATCTGATTATAATGTTTTTGTTGATAAAATTTATAATTTAGAAGCTGAAAGATTAATCTCTTTAAACAGTAATAACGCTGTATCGGTTTCTGGTGATAGCAGCGTTTCCATCGTATCTTCCAACAAAATAAATACCACCACCGGCGCAGCCTCAATTCAAATTTTCGGCGATGGGACAGTAATATTAAAGGGAAAGAAGATACTTATCAATGCAGACCAATTTGAGGTGGCTTCTGGCATAACGGTAATTACTGGTGAAAAGATAAAATTGAATTGAGGATATTATGTCTGATATATTTCCTTATGGTAATGATTTGGCTGCCCCTGAAGACTGGGTTGGACAGTACGAAACTAAATCCCGTAGTTATTTCGTAAGGCCAGCTGGAGGATTCCCTTTAAAAGCTATTGCCTCACAGAAAACATTTATTTTTATCGGGTTGGAATCTATGGCAATTGGAATATTTTATTTTAATGCCATGGGTGCAAGTGCTGGCGTGCGAGCAGCCAAAATCATTCAGAAACCGGAGATCAGAAAAGTCGGTGAGAAAACCGAGGATCTTACTGATAACATGAATGGGCTTAATGAAAATATGCCTTCAAATGATCCAGATAAGCCTGCTTTATGGGGAGAGGATTTTCCTTCAACCTCTGAAACACTGAAAATGTGGAATCAAGGAAGGAAGAATGCCACTCTTATCAAAGCGAAAAAACCATTTTCATTAAGAGATTTGAATGGCTTAAGTGTAGATTTTATCGGGTTGGAAGGAGAATTGATTTTTGCTGGTGGGGCAGAGGTTTTGTGGATTCGTTCTGAGGATTATTTTGGATGGAAATGTTTGTACAGCGTTGATGATGATGGCTTGATTGGAGCATCTGCAAGCGCAGCAAAGGGCACGATGGATATACAAGCGCATTACAATCCTTATAGTGCCGAAGCCAGAAAAAACAAAAAAGATAAAGATGGCATTCCATTATACTATAAGGACGATTATTATCCATTGATCGACTATCAGGGAGCATTGGAATATTTTAGATATCTTCCGGGAAGAAAAAAAACTGTCCCTCAATCCACCATTGATAAAGGTCTGGCTTATGCATCAGGTAAAAGTTATCGGTAAGGTTTTGCTAATTAATGTTTTAATCATCATATTACAAGCATTGAGCGCCTATGCTTCTTCAAAAGAGACAGCTGAAGTAATATGCCATATATGGCGTGCAGATGAAAAACTGGAAAGCATAAATCGAGAAATTGGGAGGCAGTCTTTATATAGATTTTATCCTATTTTTACTACCAAAAGTGATGAATTTTTAAAAAAAATATATAGTGATATTAAAATCATAGAAAATCCAAAAAAAGAATATGTCATGGTCGTAACCACAACTGATTTTAAATATATCAGACAATTTGAGGTTGATATTGGTAATAATATAGATAAAAATATACTAGAGTGTATGAAAATAAATGGTATTCAATGTTATGTGTTAGCAATTTACAACAAAAAAGAAAGAATTTGTCTTATGTATAGTGATGATTATAGGACTTCTGGAGATGAATTGAAAGAAATCAAAACAAACACGCAACCAAATAGATATAGTTTTGGAGATTGATATAAATGCCCTCCAGTGTACGCAAAGGTGATATCGGCTCAGGTCATAGCTGCCATTATCCACCGACTTCGGCGACAAGCGGCAGCCCTGATGTGTTTGTGAATGATATTCCGGCTGTACGGGTGGGTGATAGCTATGCCGCGCATGGATGTTCAACCTGTCCGGCACCAGATCATGGTCGCAAGCAATCGGCGGGTTCGCCAACTGTTTTCATCAATGGTCGTCCCGCCGCACGCATTGGTGACGCGATTGATTGCGGCGGCGTTTCACAGACTGGCTCCGGTGATGTGTTCTTTGATGACGGTGCTTGATTAAAAGCTGAGAGTGACCATGCAGCACTGGCAGATTGACGATATTGTTCCTCTTATAAAGTTGGATGAAGGTTTCTCTCCACTGGATATCTGGCAGGAAGTTCACACCAATGCTGAGCTTTGGGAACGCGGACAGGGTGATGACACTGATCGGCAGGAGCAATTGAATACAGCACTGCGCATGGCCAAGCGCCTTGTGAACTTTCCTGCACAACACTGGATAGGTTTCAATCACTCTATCGGCTGGACAAAACAAGCTGCAACTTTATTAAGCTGGTGCGAAGGTGGTCGGTTACGTGATATATTCACAATCTGGAATAAACTTGATTTAAGTGTTAGTGTGAATAGGAAAGGCGACTTTTCTGCTCAGCTACTTAATCCCTCATTGTTGCCCGCAAATCAACTATCACAGATCATTGAATGCGGAGAACATAAAGTACTAAGCGTTTGCCTGCTTCTTTCAGCGCGCATTGAGCTACCTGAAATTGACATCCCCCTTGATCTGCAAGAGCGTCTGCCAGAGCCTGTCAAAACAATACTCACAGGCAAGGGTTTTGAAATGCATCGC
>NZ_JBTXLM010000021.1:0-3269 GCF_054871565.1 Bartonella sp. LJL80 | reverse complement strand
ATGTTGACTTCCGCAATCGCTCGGATCGTTTCTGGGGCGGGCTTGGCACCGGTGTTTCCTACAATTGGCAGGATGATGCCTATTCGATCTATGGCGAGGTTGATGGCCGCACCTCATTCTCCGACTTTGGTGATAGCTACTCGCTCAATGGAACAGTGGGATTCAGAGCCAGATTTTGACCCCTTGGCTCTGCTGAAACTGTTTCAGCTCCGGTTGCCGACCCACGGTGACCGGAGCAAAGGATGGCGCAAATGAGAATGTCGTAAGGATTATTATTGCTACAGTGTTAATATATAATATTATTTGCTCAATAGGTGATTTATGTATTGCGTAATTTATTCTCCATGTATATTTATAGTATACGAATCTTCGTTATGATTCGAATCGGGGCATTGGGTTTGACTTATTTTGTGGGTATAGATAAAAAAGATAATATTACTGTTGGTGTTCATGCGCCGACACTTATTACTTTTACCCCCCCCCCCCCCCCCCAGCGGCAACTATCAGTTGTATCTAATTACGGTATAAAAACTCCGTTATTACCGCTGTCGAGTGTTTTCCTCAGCGGGTTCATTTGCCTTTTCCTCTCTCGGATGCGTGCAACGTGCTCCGCTTTTCTCTGTTTTTTTCAATCCAGCCATCCGAACGGTTCCTCCGCTCGGATGGTTTGTCAATTTTATGGATACAGTGATGAATATTTATAAATGCCGCTTAATGCACGCCGCTTTAAGTACTGCGCTCGGCGTCGGCGCACTCACCGCACTTAGATCAATAGCGTCGGCTTCAGAATGTGATGGCGGCATAACGTGTAACTTCGATCATTGGTGATGAGGCACTTATGGCGTTATGTTCCAAAATGAAACAGTTCTTTTCGTTTGTGAACGCATAAAGACAATTTTTACCATCAACGATACGAGTTTGAATGTCTTTAGTTGGCTATTTAATAAAGCGTCAAATAAGGCATTGGTTAGGTTCGATTTATTCGCGGGGTCTGTTGTTAATTAAGGGACATTTTTGGGCGCTACAGTAGCGATTTGCTCGAATAGCCGAAAAAATTTTTCCCGTAATTACGAGTGAATTTACATCGTCGATTTTTAACGACTTTAATATATTGGGGTTCTATTACATGCGGTATTGTATAAAAAGTTTACCTTTTATCTCATCCTTTCTGTTGTCGACAACGGTTTCCTTTGCAGGAATAACCTGTACGGTAGGAAGTGATTGTAGTTTCGATACCACTTCTTCAAATGCGGCCATTGCTAAGGGGTCCGGCTCCCACTTGATACTCAACGGCGCAGACGTAACATTGACAAGCGCGATAGTTGGGAATGTTGCTCAGAATGCGCGTGTCATAAACGCTGAAAGCCAAAGCAAGATCACATTCAATGGCAATACCACCTGGGTTACGGATACCGATTATGCAACGAGCACCGTGCCATGGGCCAATATAACTGGTGGCAGTGCGGTCACCATTAAAGGGAACCTATCGCTTGCACCAGTAGCCGGTGCGAGCAACCCCTTTGTGACAACGGAAGGTACCAACTCTTTGTTGGAAGTTTTTGGTGACTTGAATGCCGTGTTAAAGAGCAATGCCAACAGCTCAGGGACAAAATTTTCGCCGACAGGACTTTATGCATATCAAGGTGGACTCATCAGAGTTCATGGGGCCACTGTCATCGATGTACAGGATACTGGTACCTTCAACTTTGCCTTAATGACCGGAAATGGGCGAATGGAGTTTGCCGATCTCACTCTAACGTTGGGCGGCGGAGCGAAAGGAATAAGTTCTACCGGCGTGTCAGGTAGTGTTTTATCAACCGGAATGACGCTCATTACCGGAGATGCTATGCAAACCGCAATCAGTGTAACAGGCGATGGGTTTGTTAGTCTAGGTGAAGAACCCTCGAAGACTTCAGAACTCGAAACCGGACGTAGTGGTAAAGCAATCATCAATATAGGCCAAAAAGCCACAATTAATTCAGGGCTGGGCATTGATATACGCGGGAATACTGAATCATTAACGATTGTTAGTGGGAAAATCTTCAGTTCCGAAGCGGCCAACAATACAGCGATATTAAGCCGGGAAAATATCAAAGATACGGTACTTCTGACCGGTAATGCCGAGGTTCTCGGTGATATCGATCTAGGTGGAGGTGACGATACCGTGACAATTGAATCTGGCAGGTTTTTAGGCGACCTCTTCATGCGCGATGGAAATGACAGGCTGGTTCTATCTGGAGGGAAAATTGATGCCGGCAGTACGATCTCTATGGATGCCGGAAATGACCATGTTGAATTGTCAGCGGGCTTGGTTTTATCTTCAATATCTATGGGGACAGGCAATGATACTGCTGTCATCTCCGGAAGTGTTCAATTTGGCGATGCGTTATCCTTTGACGGAGGTTCGGATGGCACTGACACTAATACCGGTGAGCTCACGTTACGACAATACGCAAATCTGCGTGCATATACTAAAGATTCCGGAAATGATTCCAACAAAGGCGTTAATTTAACAGACTGGAGCGCTATCAATCTTGTCGATGGTTCTACTCTAACGATGACCAGTGAAAACCTGTTCGATCCGGCGAACTTGGTTAATACTTCACGCCTTACACTCGATCGCGCGTCAGTTCTAACAAACGAACTTGCAGCGCCCAATGCGCAAACTGTCAACGCTGATGTTTATAATGCAGGTTCATTGCGTATGGATGGGAACGAGATCGCTGGGGATCTGTGGACAATACGAGGCAACTATTCTGGTGACCGTGGAACTATCGTTTTTGATACGCAGCTTGGCGATGATAGTTCCCCGACGGATTTCTTACAGATTACCGGCAATGCTACGGGTACAACCGGTGTGCAGGTTGTCAATCGTGGTGGCCTTGGTGCTTTGACCACCGGTGATGGTATCCAGCTGATCAAGGTGGATGGCACATCATCTGCCGATAACTTCGCGTTGAAGAGTGATTATAGCTTTGAAGGGCAGGCCGCTGTCGTCGGTGGAGCCTACGCCTATTCCCTCTATGCCGGCAATAAGGCTGGCGACTTTGCCGGTGATTGGTATCTGCGTTCGCTCTATGTCAAACCTGTCGAACCACCCCAACCGCCTGTCGGGCCGGTGGAGCCGCCAGTCATCGAACCCAAGCCCGTCTATTCCGCTGTCGTGCCTATGTATGAGGTCTATCCGCAAATCCTGCAGCAGTTGAACAAGCTTGGCACATTGGAGCAGCGAATTGGCAACCGCACATGGATTGGTACAGGCTCTGATC
>NZ_JBTXLM010000020.1:0-3344 GCF_054871565.1 Bartonella sp. LJL80 | reverse complement strand
AAGTCCACTTCCCATGGGACCGCCACAAGGAACCCAATGCAGAAGACTCATCATGCTGGATCCGTGTGTCGATGAACTGGGGTGGCGGCAAATGGGGCCATGTGGCGCTCCCACGCATCGGCCACGAGGTTATCGTCGACTTCCTCGAGGGCGACCCCGATCAGCCGATTGTGACTGGACGCACGTATCATGAAGTCAATATGCCGCCATACAACTTGCCTGAACATAAAACCAAAATGGTCCTTCGCTCCGATACCCATAAAGGTAAAGGGTTTAATGAAATCTCGTTTGAAGATGATTGTAATAAAGAGCAAATCTACGTTCATGGACAAAAGGACCGTACAGAAAAGATCAAAAATAATCATACCGAACGAATTGATAACAATTGGGTGCAATCTGTTGGAAATAACAAGGCGACAGAAGTGCAAAATCATCATCATGAAACTATAGGTGGTAATATGACTATCACCATAGGGCCGAGTGGCAATAATACATTGGTGGATAAAAGAATGCTTACATATCCAGGTGGTATCAGAGAAGCAGCAGAATGGTTGGAACAATCGAGTAACAGAGGATCAGGAGGTGATCTTATTTTATCTTTGGATAACGATAAGATAGAGACAATCGGTGGCAATAAAACGCTTCATGTCAAAGATGGTTCATATTCACATATAGAAAAAACATATGAATTAAGATCGGGAAAGAATATTTCTTTTACAGCGCGCAGTAAATATACTGAGAATATTGGTACATCTAAATTAATACAAGCGGGTGAAGATATAATTTTATCAACGGGTAGTTCTCGTTTGGTTATGAAGGCCAATGGAGAGATCCACATTTTAGGGTCAAATATAGTGATCAACGGAACGGATATCGTAAAGTTATTAGGCCAAAAAATCAAATTAAATTGAGGAATAAGCTATGTCGAAAACACATTGGCTTACGCTGAAAATAAGAGTAGGCAACAGCCCTAAGATTACCCACAATGAACAAATGATACTAAAAGTATGTTTTGATGAACACGCTGCAGTGGGAGATCAAAAACAATATCGTTATGACGCCGAATATAGCGGTCTCGAACCTTTACTAAAAGAAGGGGAGCAGAGATTTGATTTTGAGATTACAGAAGCTGAATACAATGCTAGTTATTTTCAAGTGCACATATGGGGTGAGCCTTACGGATATGTTGCATTCAGAAAGACGGGTATCGCACAAAATTTAGCTCTTGGACGGTTGCGTTTGGAACCAAAGAATTGTCAAAAAGGAACGGTCATTGATCGCCCGCCAAATGCCAGAGACAATGACTTGCAGATATTGTGTGAATTGGAAGCTGTACAGTCAGTCGTAAATTATATGACCGATGAACTTAATACAAATCAAAGCAGTTCTTACGCCAATGACATAAAAAAACAGTTAGATAATGCTAGAGAACTTTACAGAAAAGGCAATGTTGGCGAAGGACCGCAAACGATCGACCCCCGCCGTGGTGGCATTTTTCAGCCTGAAAAGAGCCTTCCTTTAACGAACCAAGCTGATTACGCAGCACGGATTGCTGTTGATGATTTCGCTTGCTTAGTACATTCTAATAGTGATCGTCTTGCGAGCATGGCCCAAGATTTATATTTTTGCGGAAGAATTACTCCGAAAGGAGGAGTTTGGGATCATAAACCCAAAATTATCCAAATATGGGGAACCGATAATCGTTTAGGTAATCGGAAGATAGTTTATTTTTATGATATTTGGTCAAATATACATTACGGATATATCGGAAAAAAGATCGGGTTCACAGACTATATTCTTTTGAAAGGAGCAGATGGTGCACAGCAATTCGACAATAAAGATTCATCAAAGGACGATCCGGTTGATCAGCAAGCTATTAGGGAAGGAATACAGCTTGCGAATAAATCGACGGTTCACATTGCTGATTTGATACAAATCGTTGAAAAGCATCCTGATTGGGATGCCTTTCTTAGAAAAAATAAGGAAACAGATTAAAATGATTTATAGGTTTATTTTTAAGTTTTTTTTGATCATATTTTTTGTATTTTTTTATTCGTATTTATTTATTTGTATATTTAACTGGTATTTGCCTAAAAAAACTTTCAATGAATTTGGTAAAGATGTTGTTTTTTTTAGTGATAAAGCAGGTGCTTTTTCAACATCAGGATTTTTAGGGCCACGTATATGGTGCACAAAAGACGTAAAAGACATTTCAATGAACACGATATTTACACGCGCGGCGTTAAAGTATCTCAATCTAGACTGGAACCATAAAAACGACGTTCATAATCCAATCTATTTCGGTATTGTTGACAGTAATAATGACGTTTATAGTTGGAGTTTTAAAAAGATGGATTATGTTTTAATGGATTATCCGAATGGATGGGATTCTTTATATCATATATTTGTAAAATCCGACGCAAGAAAATGCGCGCTTGAGTTGGAATAAATATGAAGTAAGAGGTGATAAATGCCCTCCAGTGTGCGCAAAGGTGATGTCGGATCTGGCCATAGCTGCCATTATCCGCCGACGGCAGCGACAAGCGGCAGCTCTGATGTGTTTGTGAATGATATTCCCGCCGTTCGGGTGGGTGATAGCTATGCGGCGCACGGATGTCCCACCTGTCCGGCACCCGATCATGGTCGCAAGCAAGCGGCGGGTTCACCAACGGTGTTTATCAATGGCCGTCCTGCCGCGCGTATTGGTGATGCGATTGACTGCGGCGGCGTTTCACAGACTGGCTCCGGTGATGTGTTCTTTGATGACGGTGCTTAATTAAAAGCTGAGAGTGACCATGCAGCACTGGCAGATTGATGATATTGTTCCTCTTATAAAGTTAGATGAAGGCTTTTCACCACTGGATATCTGGCAGGAAATTCACACGACAGCAGAGATTTGGGAGCGTGGTCTTGGTGATGACACTGATCATCAAGAACAACTAAACACAGCGCTGCGCATGGCAACGCGCCTTAAAAACTTCCCTGCACAACGCTGGATAGGTTTTAATCATGCTATCGGTTGGACAAAAGAAGCTGCAACTTTATTAAGCTGGTGCGAAGGTGGTCGGTTAAGAGATATTTTAACAATCTGGAACAAGCTTGGCTTCACGCTTAATGCAAATAATAAAAGCGACTTTTCTGCTTTGCTGCTTAATCCTTCATTGTTGCCCGCAAATCAACTATCACAGATCATTGAATGCGGAGAACATAAAGTAGCAAGCGTTTGCCTGCTTCTTTCAGCGCGCATTGAGCTACCTGAAATTGACATCCCCCTTGATCTGCAAGAGCGTCTGCCAGAGCCTGTCAAAACAATACTCACAGGCAAGGGTTTTGAAATGCATCGC
>NZ_JBTXLM010000019.1:0-4240 GCF_054871565.1 Bartonella sp. LJL80 | reverse complement strand
CCCCCCCCCCCCCCCCCCCCCCCCCCCCCCCCCCCCCCCCCCCCCCCCCCCCCCCCCCCCCCCCCCCCCCCCCCCCCCCCCCCCCCCCCCCCCCCCCCCCCCCCCCCCCCCCCCCCAACACCACCCACAACAGAAACCAATGCTTCCACCGTATTAGTATCCTTAACTGTTAATCTTGACCAAAACATTGATTAAGAAAGTCCCCGCTGACATTCACGAATGGCTTAACACTGCAAAAATGGGAGATCAACCCTTTTTTTTAGACTTTTCGAGAAAAAAACGAAAATTGACCAGTTTATATACATATTTTTTTAAAAAATAATATAATTATCTCTATTTATAATTAATATTCAAAATAATAAAATTAATTCATAAGTATTTTTTATTTAAATCTAAATTTATATATAGAAGTATAAATTTATTATAAAATTTACCATTTATCATTAATTATATACATATAAATTTAAATAATAAAAACGATGATTCAAGTATAAAAATTCAACATATCATGTTTTTTATCAACAACGTGTCTCATTTTGGGACACGGTGCATAAAGGAAAGCAATGTTGGCGTAAAATCACCAGGGGGACAACAGTTTCAAAGTTGTTTTGCCTCAATTGGCAAATTTCGGCATAATGACGGATAGACTATCGTTAATGAATGCCGGCCCTGAAACGGTTTCAAAAACGGAAATGAAAATGTGTCCATTTCCGTTTTCGATGTTCACATTACCTCGCTAAAATTTGAAATCGGCCTTTGCCCAGAAGGTGCGTCCCGGTTCCCGAACCTGATAATGGGAAGGGAAACCGAATCCCGCATCGCCATCCTTGTTTAAATGTTCATAATAGTCCTTGTTGAAAACATTATCGACACCTCCCGTTAACTGGAATGCATCCGTTATCTTGTAAGAACCGTTGACGGAAAAAATGCCAAAACCAGCGCTTTTATCGTAATCCTTACCAACAACATTTCCTTTGTCTTTGGCTATGCGTGTTTGTTCGGCGACAAGACGCCAAAGTCCACCGACACTCCATTTCTCTTGCTCGTAGGTTAAACCGAGACGTCCTTCGAAAGGCGGAATTTGAGGCAGAGGCTGATTATCAGTGGTATTTTCACCCCATGCATAAGCAATGCTGGTATCAAAACGCCAGTTCGAGAGAAAATGCTGCGATAGTCCTAGCTCACCGCCCATAATCGTAGCATCGACATTGGTTGCTTTTGACTGCCCAGAACGATAGTCAAAGAGGATATAATCCTCTACCCTGCCGACGTAACCCGATAACCAGAGGCTGGTATCTGCAGAGTCGTATTGGGCACCAAAATCCAATTGTGTGGTCTTTTCAGGCTTGATGCCATCGAAGGCATTGAGATATCGTTCTTCTGACTTTTTAGGAGAAAATAACTCCCAGTAATCTGGAAACCGTTCTGTATGTCCGATACCGATATAGGTTGTGACAGGTAGCGCTTCCAAATCATGCTCATAGCGTAGAAATGCACTGGGTAAGGTATCTTCGCGCTTGTCGCCATTCGTAGCGCTTACCTCCCTCTCGTCTTCTGCTGATGCAAAATCCAAGCGCGCTCCGCCAACAAAACGCTGGTTTTCAGCAAAAGACCACGTCGCTTCGCTATAGAGGCCATAATCCGTGAAGACAGCATCCTTATTCCAACCGTCGATACTCATCATCTTTTTGCTTTTGCGCTTACGATGGGTGTTTGTTTGCAAATCAAAGCCTGTCACAATAGTCAGATCACCCCAAACCCACGTTGCGGCAGCGCGCCCACCAAGCGTACGTCGATCCAACCGGCTTTCCATCGGCATGCCTGACATATCCATAGCAGCTCCCATACCACCGTGGCTCATACCGTTCATGGTGCCCGACGGCACTGTTTTCAGATGACGCAGGCGAAAATTATCCATTATGTGATCAGCATAATTATAGTAAATCTGTGCCTCAAGTTTACTCAACACATCACTGACATTCGTCTTTATCAATTTAGCTCCAAGAGTTTCACGCTTGAACTGTGAGCCGTCCATTCCACGCCCAGCATAACGCGCTTCGCCATCACCACCGCCGCCGCTGATTTCAAACAGCGTATCGGCGTCTGGCGTCCAGCCGACGAACAAATCACCGTTCCATTTATCCCATTTGGATGGAATGCGATTCCCATCGCCATCGTGATAATCGTGTGCAAGCGCTTTATTGCCGATGATCCTGACATAACCGGCTTTTGCACCGACAGTGCCGTCAATCCGGCTTTCAAAGCGATTGTCCGTGCCCACGACGATGCTTGCATCGCCTTTTACTGTATAGCCATCAAAGTGTTGGGGATCACGCTCAAACAAAATGGTTGCCGCTGAACCTGTTGGCCCCCATCGCACTGTTTGCGGGCCTTTGATGACTGTTAAGCGATCATAGCTTTCAGGTGAAATATAAGATGTAGGATTGTCCATTCGTCCCGGACACGCACCCAGTATCACACCACCGTCATTGATGATATTCAAACGCGAACCGAACATGCCGCGAAACACCGGATCACCATTCGTGCCACCATTGCGAATGGTCGAAAAACCGGGGATCGTTTTAAGATAATCCGCTCCATCCGATGCCGGTATTGGCTGGCGCGGTGCCTTAGGATCGGTCACAACGGTCAATGGTGAAGACATCGCAGCAGAAGTTACGACGACCTTCTGCAACATTTTCCCCTGTTCTTCGGCCTCGACAGAATGGTTTGTATCATCTCGCGTTTCAGAAAACGCGGTAACGGGGTGCAATACAAGCATCAGACTAAGAATAGCTGTACTGGTTGAGCCTAAAAGGAAATAGAAATGATGGTACGCGTGCTTTTTTTGCGCTTTCAAATAGGTCATAATCAATTTATCCAAATGGGAATATTGTTCCACATCAAACCTCGCCCCCAAGCTTTTGATAAAGCTCGCTGTGTGTTCGATGCCATTGAAAAATACCAAAACCTGATATCTGCAAAAGATCTGCGTATAACAGTTAAGACGTCAGCAATGTTTTTAAGGGTCAATACCTAATTGCTTTGGTCCAAGTGCAACAGGCACATTTGTATAGGCACACTGACGTAGCCCCGACAATATCCGTACGAGTTGATTTGCATGCTTCAGGTAAAAATCCAAGGTGGGGGGGATCTCGGTGACGCATTGGTTTTGACAAAATATGTTCCAAACGCCACGGATTTTAAAGGTCTAAGATACTCAAACGTTAATAGGGTGATTTCCGCAATTTGGTTTCCGCCTGGAAGCGGAAGAATTGCCCCCCCTATACGGCAGGCATGGCAGGGAACACTGTCATGACATCCCTGATCACTATGGTTTGAAGGTGCGGTAATTAAGCTCTCGTCTTCGCCATGACCATCGCTACATATTTGAGACGCAAAAAGCGCCTCCATTTGGCTTTGGCTGATATTGTCAAGATGCGATAGAGATTGCGCCCCGGACGTATCCGCATGAGTTACGGGCGTTAAGCTATGGGCAAAGCTGAGCGAAAGCAGTGCAACAATGCACAATAGCCGTACACCAACAGAAAGCCTGTTACCGATCCGCATTATGAAATAATGATGCCCCTTTTCCACCGCATCAATTCATAAAGATTCTGTTGTTTTTTACAAGCGCGACAAAACGTCTATCACAGCATTTATGAAAAAGGATATGGCGTAACACCCAGTCGATCCTGGGGCTATTAAAAGCCCCCGGCAAGGTCGACCAGAGCTATTTTAACATGCGCTATTAACGCCTTGAACCACCAAAAGTAATCATCAGCAGAAACGATGAAACTATCCTGTTTTCCTATGAAACAGGATAGCCTGAGTATCCCGTAGATTATACGCAGCTTATCACTATATTCCGTTAGGGTGTAGCGAAGCTTCCATCTTAGACTTTTAACGAAGCCATTCGCCGAACATTATCAAGATCAAAACTGGTATTTGAGCTTGATGCCGCCCCCGCCGCCTTGGCGTTGTCCGACATAGGCCTGTCCATTGACATCAAGGCTCAAGGCCTTATTGCTGGCTATCGGCTGAAGGCTGAAGCCAGCCTCGAAAATACCCGTGCTGCCCTCCAATGATGGACGGTCGAGATTGAACTCATACGCCTTCGCCTTCACCTCGCCATCAAACTCGTATTCATAGGCAGCACCAATGTAAGGCTTGAACTGTTCGCTATAGGCATAAGCATAACGGCCACCAAGCTGAATGCGTGAACTCAACGAGCTGTCAA
>NZ_JBTXLM010000018.1:0-5169 GCF_054871565.1 Bartonella sp. LJL80 | reverse complement strand
TCGAACGCACCATGATGCGGATATGGTCTATACCGGCAGTTGCTATCAGGTCGCTGCCCTGATTGACAAAGCCAAGCGCTGCCGCACGGCCTTCCGAATAGGACTTCGATTGTGGATTAACCTTGGCAGCTGAACCGCCGCCTCCATTATCACCACCATTACTATTACCGCCTGTATCACCACCATTATCACCGCCGCTGCTATTGCCGCCACCGCTCGGTGTGTCATCGGTCTTATCATTAATAGTCAATACCAATGCGTTATTGCCTGTGTTCTGCTGTGCCAATGTCGCATCATAGACAATGAAGCTACCTTGCCTAATGGTATAGTTCTGAGAGGCAAGGCTGCCTTGTGTTTTGTCAATCATGGTAACCGTATCACCGCCATTCAGACGGCTGCCATCGTTGACCATGGCAACGGTATGTTTGGTGTTGGTCATATCAACGGCATTACCACCATCGGCGATCGTCACAAGCACATCGCCATTCTTCACATCACTCGGCAATGTCCAATTGTAGTTCTCGAAGTTGTAGATACCAAAAACCGTGCCGCGATAGCCATCTAGGTTCAATGTATTGCCCGTAAAAACATCGGCACTGCTTGGCGCACCATCACCATTAAGACTCCATCCACCCCAGATTGAGCCATAAGAAATGACTTCCCCATCAGCGTTACGGTCACCTATTTGAATATCACTGCCTTCCAACGTAACCGTATTACCTGTTGCAGTGCCACCAAGACCCACATCACTCTCGCTGCTAGCACCACCTACGCTATAACCACCGTAAATAGAGCCCCAAATGAGTGACTTACCAGATATAATAACCTTGTTACCAGTAACATCACCACCATTTCCACCTTCACCATCAGCGCCTGCGCCGCCTATACTGAAGCCACCAACCACGCTGCCACCAGCAATGCCATCATGACCGGGCCCGACCGCCCCTGCCAAACCCAAGCCGCCTCTTCCGCCTTCCGCACCGTTCAACGTGACATTCGTTAAGATAATTGTGTTGCCACTGACAGTGCCACCTGCGCCTCCCGCACCCGTGCCAAAAAGCCGATAGGCTGCAGCACCACCAATGCTAAGTCCTCCAAAAACTGAGCCACCGCCCATACCGCCGACACCCCCGCCGCCACCATTACTTCCTCCGCCACTCCCCCCTGCGGCTCCAATCAAAGTAACGTTTGTTAAGGTAAGTTTATTATTGCGAATATCACCGCCAACATTGTTACCGCCTTGATTCATCGAAATCACACCTGAATCTGCGGCTCCAATACTTAAACCGCCAAAGACAGATCCCCCTCCCATGCCGCCAACTCCACCGCCCACGCTGCTATTAGTACCTTCACCGCCATGCCCTCCTGAGCCACCCGTCAATATGACATCTGTTAAAAAAACCTGGCTTCCACTGATTGCGCCTCCAAAGCCCCCATTAAGCTCAACACCAGCCGATCCGCCGATACTTACACCGCCAAAGATAGAACCACCACCTAAACCGCCAAAGCCGCCACTTAAGCCGCCGTTAACGCTACCAGCTATTCCATTCCCGCCATCACCACCCTTTAAGGTAGCATTAGTAAGAATGACTGTAGTATCGTTTAAGGCTCCACCATTGCCACCATTGCCACCATTGCCACCGGCACCTTGACCACCGGCACCGCCGATGCTTAGACCGCCAAAGACAGACCCACCGCCTGCACTCCCACCATTAGTAACGTCCGTTCCCAAGCCACCATTGGCAGCAGATTGTCCCGACCAATCATATTGAACATCACTGATTGCAACCTTATTGTTTGAGATGGAAGCCGCCGTAGCACCATCTCCTTTGCCTCGGTTCAATTGTACGTCTACACCGCCATAGATAATGTAAGGTGCGTTGATTGTTCCGGTTGTTGCCCAAACGGCCTGTCCTGCTCCGCCCGTACCACCATCAACAGTAACCACGTTGTCACTAACGAAACCGGAGGAATAGAGACTCTTATATGTGCTGCCGTTAACGGCTGGATCGACTTGTAAAACAGAAGTGTTGTTTCCGTCAAAAACCAACGTTTCAGCCACAGATGTACCGCTGTAAACCAGTGATGCAATAAGAGTGCAGACAGACACGCCATTTGCCAACATGGCTTTTCTGAGCGAAGAGTTAGACATTTAAACAATCCTGTAACGAGCGAGTTGAAAGGCCCCGAGATGCTTATACCCAAAAATGGTTATTCGACTTAATATGTGTTGGCTCACTTTTTCAACCTTTAATTGGCGTAGATGTTAACCGTAATTGACGACAATTTGCCGACATCCATACGCTGACCTGTCAATGGAACCTTGAAAGAAGTGGTGGATTTTGGGTTCGTCGTGTAGGCTTCAAACAGAACGTTGCCGCTTCCTTGCAGATCAGGTTTCAAAGGAGCGTATAGATCTTGATTGAGATAGACATCACATGCGCCGACACCACCGCCGCCACCGCTTGATGGCCGGATAAAACCAGGCGCATCGTAGGTATCGATAAGGTTTTTGCTTGTAAATGACAGATCAAGGTTTTGAGTCGACGCTCCCCCGAAATCATTCATCCAAGACTGCGCAACCGAAACTGGAACCGAACAATTTTGCTGCTTTGCTCCGTCTTTGGAAGAAATGTAAATAGCGCCATCAACCGTTGATGAGTGTAGCGTTATCTGCTTATCCCATAATGGGCTTGCTTCTTTGAGTTCAACGATGAACCCAAGACCTGAATGATAGTAGTCAACGCCATCCGTTTGACTGCAGTAACTGAATGGCATTCCATTCGACATCCCATTCGCTGCGGTACCACATAGTTTCGGCGTGACTTCCAGAACTGCCAGCAAAACACCTGATATCGGTTGGAGTTTATAATCGACAGGGCTAGGCTGCCAACCATGAGAATAATTGGTCATTGTGGCAGAAAGTTTATAGTCAGACGGGCTGCTTTGTGAGCTTACGGTTGCCACGTAGCCATTTGGCGTGATGACCTGTGTTGATCCGAGGTCTGTTGTCGAGAATGTTACGTTGAGCAACCCCGCCGGAATAGCCCGTCCTTTTTTGTCAACAGGCTTATACGTTGCGGTCAACTTATCTGTGCCATTATTATAGAGCACATTTTTATCCAAGCTAATCAACGAAGTATCTTGATCGACATAGAGACTGAACGTTGTCTGCCCTTGGGCGCTGAACCCTTCGGAGGTAACGGTAAATCCATTACTACCGAGCCATGATGCATAGGTTGATGCCATTGTCAGACTGACCTTGCCATCGGCATCTGTCGTAAAGTCTACGCTGGCCAGTGTACCATTGATTGAAAGCTCACTATTGGAAGGGGTAACAGTGACTTTTCTATTAGGTAATGCTGTACCGCCGTCATCTGTTAAAGTGATAGTAATGGCATTGGTCGCTACTCCATCGGCTATTGCAATATCGGTATTGGCAATAGCGATATTGATGTTCGATCTAGGATTATCAATCAACTCCAATGTTCCCGTTACACCTATTGCAGCGGCATTTGCACTGTTGACGGTGGGCATGATGTTGATAACACCTATCGTCACCCCCGATCGCAAGGTGCTGACATAGGCGCCAGCACCGCTATCGTATGACCAGGCTGACATGGTCGTATCTTTCGGTCCATTGATATCCTGTGCGGTTATTACTTGAGAGATCGTTGCAGGGTCCAAGGTCGCAATGAAGTTGCCCGATGCATCGCGTGGTCTAAATTCAATTCGGCTTGTTGCCGTTCCGTTTGCTACAATCTGGTTTGGAACCGCTTTGATCTCACCTTTGCTAACCTCTACAGCTCCTGCAATGAGCGTGAGAATCTTGCTGGTCGTACGGGCAATACCATCCTTTCCATCAATCACCGGTATCACCTTGATATCGCCGATTTTTGTTCCTGACGTCAAAACAGCTTCATAGTGGTTGTTAACCAGTGCCCAACTACCAATGGTTATACCGCTATCCGTTATCCCAATGATATCGCTGCTGATTGAACTTGCATCGACGCTGGTAACAGGGTTCCCGTAACTATCCTTTGGCGTATAAACGATCTTTGATGTGCTGGTACCATTTGCAAAAATCACATCAGGATCGGCATAAATCGTACTTGTATTGGCATTTATCGCTCCTGCACTAAACGGAATACTCAGATCGGCAGTTATAGTAGTTCCTGTTATCTGTCCTGTAACAGTCACAGTTTCAGGCGTATGATCTGACACGGCTGGTGCTTGTGTTACTGAGCCATCCGCACCGCTTGTTACCGTACTTGGATAGATCGATGGTTTGCCGTCTCCATTAGAAGCCAAAGTGAATGTGATAGTTTTGTTTGGAATGAGCGTATGAGAATTCTTGTTGCGTACGACAACCGAGAATGTTGGCTGTTCATCCACCGTGGCCGAGGTGATGCCGTTTTCCCATGACAGAACCAATTCGAGTTCTGCTGTAAAACTCACTTTGGTTGCAGTACCCGATGAGGTAAACGGTGTTGTGACCTCGCCCTTAACGACAATATCCTTCACTTCTTCCGTGGTGCTGGTCAATGTGATTGTTGCAATACCTGATGCATCGGTGGTCGAGGTTGTGGCAGAAAGCGTGGCATCATTATCGGGTGCCTTGCTCCAGTTGACAACAACACCGGACATGGCATTGCCGTTGCCATCCTTGACGGTCGCGACATAATCAAAAGCATTGGTACCATTGGCAACCTTGCTGGTGACACTGGTATCCTTCAGCTCGACAACCAATGTGGCTGTCGTTGCATCCGGTACAAAGCTGACCTTGGTTGCATCATCGGAGGCTGTAAACAGTGTTGAGACAGCACCTGTCACCACAACATCGGCTACGGCTTTGGTGGTGCTGGTCAATGTGATTGTTGCAACACCTGATGCATCGGTGGTCGAGGTTGTCGCAGAAAGCGTGGCATCATTATCGGGTGCCTTGCTCCAGTTGACAACAACACCGGACATGGCATTGCCATTGCCATCCTTGACGGTCGCGACATAATCAAAAGCATTGGTACCATTGGCAACCTTGCTGGTGACACTGGTATCCTTCAACTCGACAACCAATGTGGCTGAATCAAAAGCATTGGTACCATTGGCAACCTTGCTGGTGACACTGGTATCCTTCAACTCGACAACCAATGTGGCTGTCGTTGCATCCGG
>NZ_JBTXLM010000017.1:0-7902 GCF_054871565.1 Bartonella sp. LJL80 | reverse complement strand
AGGCGCCGCCGATCAGCTTGCCGGCATCGCTTTCTGTCACCTCGAAGTCGAGGCCGATCTGTGTCTTGATCATATCAAGGTCATAGTTGCTGCGGGTCTTGCTGACATTGGAATTGATATGGCCGGTGGAGCCTTCCACCTTCATCCAGAAACCGCGGCCTTCCATCTCATTGATGGTGGCCGTCTGCCGATCAGAGCCCGTACCAATCCATGTGCGGTTGCCAATACGCTGTTCCAATGTGCCAAGCTTGTTCAACTGCTGCAAGATTTGCGGATAGACCTCATACATCGGCACGACAGCGGAATAAACGGGCTTGGGTTCAATGACTGGCGGCTCCACCGGCCCGACAGGCGGTTGTGGTGGTTCGATGGTCAGTGAACGCAAATACCAATCACCGGCAAAGTCGCCAGCCTTATTGCCGGCATAAAGGGAATAGGCATAGGCTCCACCGACGACAGCGGCCTGCCCTTCAAAGCTATAATCACTCTTCAGGGAGAAATCATCGGCAGATGATGTGCCATCCACCTTGATCAGCTGGATACCATCACCGGTGGTCAAAGCACCAAGGCCACCCCGATTGACAACCTGCACACCGGTTGTACCCGTAGCATTGCCGGTGACATGCAAGAAATCCGTCTGGGAACTATCATCGCCAAGCTTGGTGTTAAAAACCAAAGTCGCATTATCGGCGACATAATCCTTTTCAACCGTTAATTGAAAGAAATCTGTACTCGGTTTTACTGTCAACGGCGTTGCGCCAAATTTTACCGTGCTATTATTGACATTCAATGCGCTTACCTGACTTTCGCCATCAATAATCCAAGTCGAACCATCCGATAATGACACATTGGCAATCGCGCCATCTTTCAACACACCTGCACCTAATAGGATTGATCCTTTGTTGATCTCAAGCGAGAGAATGGACGAGGCGTCGCCAGCGACTTGATAAGCAGCCGTTCGTCCCCCTAACATACTATCGTCCATGGTAACATCTAGTGCGCCGCTGATGACCGAGATGCCGGCAGAATTTTCAGAAATGATCTGACTCTTTTCTCTAATCTCAAGGATAGAGTCGACACCAGAGTAGCTCCCTGCAATGGTCGCTATCGCTGCTGCGCCTAAACTCTTTGTTGTCACACGCGTATTTTTTAAGTTTATATTGGAAGCGCGCGACAATACCATGCCAAAAGCATTGAGGCCCGATGTTTCGACTGTTGCGCCCGTTACATTGATGCTTCCGGCAAGATTGGCATAGAGAGCGTAACTGCCTGCCCCAGAGGTTTTCACACTACCGCCATCAATTTCCACCGATCCATATCCGCGTGCATAAATAGCATGTGCGCCCTTCCCTTGGGTTTCCATACCGCTATCGACAAGCTTGATTTGCGCATCCGCATAATTGGCAAATGCTACAGATGCTCCATCGCCCTTCGTTAAAAATGCAGATTTACTTGCACTAATCAAACCGCCCGTGCCAATTGTGTTGCTACTATTGGCTAATAGAGCGTGCGCGCTCAGCCCCTTGGTTTGCAAAACGACATTTTCAAGCGTTGCTTTACTATCTTTACCATAAGCATAAATGCCATAAACATTCTGCCCTAAAGTGTCTATCGTGCCGTTCAGCAGCGTAAGCTGAGCGCCAGACTCTAAACCTACCGCATTGATACGATAATCTGAAGATGTTCCCCCCACTGGAGCTGTCGATGTTATCGAGAATTGATTGAAGCGAACCTGCGCCTTGTTAGTGAGAAGTAGACCGGAATTTGTGGCATTGATATCCAGATGATTAAGCTGAACGGTGTTCACACCGCTGACCGACATACCAATCATGGATTGGATGGAGACGTAGTTTGCTTCCAATTGATTGCCGTTATTGCCGGAAGTCGATACAATGATGCCATAACCATTTTGCGCCGTCAGGATTGTCTTGTGCGCCGCAGTTGTCGCAGCCGTATTAACGTGAACAATTGATCCACTTGTAATGTTCAGTGCGTTGCCTTGATCAGCAGTGATCATCAGCGTACCGCCTTGCTGATCCATCTTACTGTTATAAAGGTAAATGCCTGTTTCATTCGACGAAACCGGTGACTGTGTTGTATGGAACGTGTTGTTCCCTGTCAAATTGACAGTTCCGCTGAAGGAATAGATACCCGATAAGGCCGCGGTAGTATCTATGTTACGGCCCTCGAAGACACCACCGGTTTTAATCCAGACACCCCGGCCATCATCTGGTGTCGTACCCATCGCATTAATGGATATGCTATCGCGTATGACGGTCTGATAATTTTCGACAACGATTGTACCTTCTGCCTGTCCTTGTACACAGGTAAACGTCAGCATGCCCAGGCTGGCAATAAGTTTGGTTTTCAACATTTTTTTCCCGCTATTTCAATGGTCGCTCAATAAGTTACTGTCACCGTGACCGTATCCGTGTAGGTATCGCTTTTTGGACGTTTTTGCGGTGGTATGCGCGCATAAACCGTGTACGGTCTGTTATATCCCTGCCCATACTGCCCTGTCAGCACATCGCTGCCCGTCCACCCCCATGGTACAACTCTGGCACTGTCACGATAGAGGCCATACATGATTTTATCAGTGCCGCTGGCATTTCTCATATAACGTTGATCTGCAGCAGTGGCATCTTTGCTCTGGTTAAGCGCAATTGAATATGTGGTGTTTTTGGTGCAATAAACGGTCACGCCACCTGTTGCATCAAGGTTTTGGTTAAGAGCCATGGTGGAAGTAAAGGTAATGTTAGAAGCCGAGACACTGCAATAGGGCTGTACATCGGCAACAATTGGAAAGGCTGATTCAATTTTCGTCGTAATGTTATTGCAACTTGGAGCGATAACACCGTATCCCTGATAGCGTATCCTTAAGATTGAGTCAGAGCGAAATGTGCCTTGATCGGCCGTCACAACATTACTTGAAATTCTCGCCTGCAAAGGAACGCGGATCGCAATCGTCCCCGGCCCCGAGCCATCTTGCTGGTAAACATTTGGCCATCCTTTGTCTTGTGAGCCGATCACGTAATTCAAGTCATTGGTGTTCCAAATAGAAAAAGCTAAAGTGTCGCCACCGGTGGAGCGCATAAGGCGGTAAGACGCAGTTTCTGTGCTTCCTGCAACATAGGGTGGTTCAATCGTTAAACATATGCGTACATTGCTCTCAAGAAACCCCTTTTCGCAGTAGAGCTGAACCGTTGCATCTGCATAAACGGTATTGGCCGGATTGAGGTTAAGCCGTCCGAAATTTAAGCCACCAGACGATGACAGTGTGCAGCTTGCAGCCGATACTTTTTGGGTTGTAAAGCCAAGTGAAGCAATCACCAGCATCCCCATTAAAAGCACAAGGGAAAGTGTCATCTTGAGCTTTACTTTAACCATGTGTAGGCCATTTGACATGATCTTATCCCTTTATATTTTGCATACAAGACGGTTATTTCCCGCCTCTATACCAAGCTTCAACTTGCTACCAAGCGTAACGTGACAATCGGGTTTCCCCAGTTGCTTTACGGTGATCGACGCAGGCTGTTTGTTAGCATTTGGAAGCATGACAATACCGTCATATCCGGTTACAAGCTGATCAGCGCTGTCAGCAGCATAAACATATGAGCCCACATCAATAGGTGCGCCATCTTCGTCCACGATCTGCAACAACGCGTAGTCGACCTTCGCGTTCACGCCGAATTCTGCTACCACGCCAGACATATAAGCAGGGTTCACCTGCACGTTGGTGGACTGTACGAGCGCACCAAGCGGCAAACTATCGGGGTCGATGGATAGCTGGTTTTTCCTGTATGAAAACAGATCGGATACAACCAGCTTGCCATTACGTCCCGTCTTGCCATATTCCTGATTTGAAGACAGAACAGACACATCGGGCGCACCTGCATCCACAACTGCAAATGAGTCAAAGATTTGATTGGCTGCGAAGATGCTCTTATCAGCAACGACAATTGCCCCCTCAATTTGTGCTGTTCCGCGGAAGCTATCGTTATTTTGCTCTACAGACCCTGAAACACGCGCAACAGAGGATCGATAAGATCCAGCGGCCATACGGTTTTGGCTATCGCCTTCCATGTCACGTAGGGTCCAGCCATAATCGCCAATCTTACGGCCCTCGGTACGCTGCAACTCGGATGTAACCGACGTACCATCGGTATCTGATTGGGTACTGACGCCCGCGGTGTATTTATCGGCGAAACTATAGGTCAAACCAGTAAAGACACCGAAATTGTTGGAACGTTTAACATCCATAAAGGCGGATGCATAAACCGAAATGCCGTTATCAAAGCTGCGGCTTGTTGAAAAGCTCGCTACATTTGAATCGTCATCTTCCCAATTATCGACCTGGGTAAACGAAAAACTTAAATAAGTCGGGTCAAAGCGCAGCGGAAAGGTTACAGAAAATTGGTTTACTGCCTTGGGAGGCCGATAATCATATGATCGATTGAAATAGCCCCAATCAACAAATTCACTCTCTTTATCTTGATATTCATCCTGGCTCCGGTCCACAACCGAAGCAATATCATTAAACCGATCGAATGTTTGCTGCGTACGGGCAGTAAACCGGATATCGTTATATTCCGCATCCAGACCCGCTATAATTTGATAGCCCGTTTCACCCTTGTATTGGCTGGCTGCAGACGCCAGATTTATAACACCCAATGAGCCGACATTAAAGACTACGCCGCCACCAGCGTTATAGAGATCAACGCCGACCTCCGCATGTCCTTCAACGGTCAAGTTTTCATGGAGTCCATAGCGCATGGTTGCCGAAGAGAAGACGTTACCGTCATATTCATTGGATTCCCAACCGTAAGAACGACGCGGAACACCTGCTTCGAACGAAAAATCAAGTAGACCTTTCGCCAGCATATCGTTTGAAGCGAAAAAGTCCGTTTCTGTGACTGTTTCGCGGCCAAGGGCATCCCTTACAACAACGCGCGCCGTCCCCGCTCCCGTCACGACTGGTATATTGGTCAATGAAAACGGCCCCGATGGTAGATCTTCAGTAACGCGTTTTGTATTGTTTACGAATACATCAACAGATGATGGCACAGCGGCAGAACCGGAAACCGATGGTAGAGGCATTGTGACCAAATCACTCCGCAACGCAAAGTTACGCCGATATTGCACGCCACCCAATCTTGTTGATCTCGTCCAAGATAAGCCACGTGTAATAAGATCACCAGCACGATATGTCACCATCGTTTCCGGGTTGGAATAAGACCAAAATGTATCCAGTCGCACTGTGTTATTATATCTGCCATTGGATACGCGTGCGATCTGGTTTGAAGAAAGCACACCGTATTTACTGGACAATCTCAGATCAAAATTGCCTGAAACACCGCTGAACGCCCAAACATCTGACAGACTTTCTTTATTGTTATCGGCATAGAGAGTATAGTTTAAAACAGCTGACGGATCCGAGGTCGGCTTTCCCTCGAGATCGTCGGTTTTACGTTTAAAATCGGACCATGCAGCTGGGTTGAGACTAACGTGATAGGGAACAAGCGCCGCATCCGAAGATGTGTGAAAATCGAGCCTATTTTCTGCTGAATCAAGAGTGAAAACTACGTCTGGCAGTTTTGATATATCAACCCATTCATCATCAACTTTGGCTTCAGGTACGATAGTCAGCCCCGCAGAGGTCAGGTCGTCTGCATTGACAAGGAGTTTATCATTTTCACCGTATTTATAGGTAACGAAAATGCCTTGTTGACGGTTATTGATGGTAACCTCAATATGCCCCTGGTTCATTGCATTTTGAACCTGCTGCTTGACCTCCGGAGCCAGGTTTTCGGTGTTGTAAATAGGCGCAACATCTTCGACAAATCCTGTGTTTTCCACATGATCCGTCGCTTGCGCACGCAATGGTGTCAGACTGCAAACAATCCCCCCCACCAAAAGATAAAGCGGAAGATGACATCCGGATTTTATCTGTAAATTGTCAATGATCTTTTTCAACGGAAGTACGCCCAATACAACAACCAGTTATCGAAGATGGTTTTATTTTCCAGCGCCTATGGGAGCCGAATAGACAGCTTTATTTCCCTGCGCGCTGATTTTAGCTGGTGAGCCACCGCCCGCAGCTTTAACAAAAATGTCGGCCTGCGATCCGGCTAAGACATATCCGGCAAGGCCAGGTATTTGGCCCACGACAGCCCCAGATGAAGAGAGTAATTTCACATTTGCCAAGCGCAAACGTTGGCTGCCATGATTAACCCCACGCAAAATGAAGCCGCCATTGCCGCGCCGAACGCTCCAGTTCACACGTGGCTCACTGTCTTTGGGGCCAAAGAATACAGGGACAATATTACGCGTTACGACCTTCACACCGTTGTCTGACACCTTACCTTCAGCAGTAACATTTGCCTGCGGCAGTTCATCGATAAAAACTCTGTAGCTTTCTTCCGATGTAATCGGTGTTTTGCTGGTGCGAACCACCCGTAAAATCGTGTCGGAATTTGGTTTCATCGACAAAAAAGGCGGCGAGATAACAACATCCGAAGTTGGTGTATATACATCCTTGCCATCTTTTTGCGCCCAACGATAAATGCGTGCTTGCGCCTGAACCACATTTTGAGGTCCTACACGCAAAGTAATCTGCCCCGCTGCCATTGGTGGTTTGACATCCAGCATAAGAGGTAAAATCGTTATGGTGGCGCCATGAACTGTCATAACGGCAAACAAATATAAAGTTATGGATATGAGCAGACGCATCATCGCCATTTCTGCACTCCTTCAGGTAATGTGGTAAAAAATTGCAGCCGATTAACCTATTTTAGTGGATCCAACCGGCTGCATTTATTGTTTAGTAGGTCAAAGTGACCTGCACAGTGTCCGAATATGTTCCCTGTGTTGCGCCAGCTGTCTGCGGAATACGGGCTTCAATAACATAATCCTTGACGGTGTCATCAAGTGCTGTTCCAGATACGGCTGTTGTCGGAGTCAGCTTTGTGCTTGCACCGTCAGTTATATTTGTAAGATCATACTTGACGCGCGCAGCTCCGGAAGCCATCTGACGCTGATCGGTGCCGGAAATGTTATTTCCACCATTCAGTTTGAACGAGTAAGCCGCACCTTCGTTGCAGGACACGCTGATTTTGCCTTGCTTGACGATGCCACTTGGATTGTTCAAGCTTGAGTAAATGCCGAAATTAATGTCGTCAGCAGCGACAGAACAACCATCGGTTACTTGAATCTGCACTTTAAACGTTGCAGTTTTATCGGTTGCATAAGCAAAACTTGTTACACCCGAAAGCATAACAGCAGATGCCAAAGCTGAGATAACGATTTTCTTCATGTTTTTCTCCAATTTGACGACAAGCGTCGAGGTTCGCACTAAAAAAGCCCAAGTGCACTCAAGGCATCGTGGTCCCCCACGAATTCGTTCAATCCATGTTTGTTTTGGATGGACTAAGTTTTTTGACTCAAAGCGTCACATCGCGCCTAAACATTGAGATTCCCAATGCGCGACGTTCGTTGATCCCAGTCTTGCCAATAAGACGCTCGCAAAAAATCAATAAAACGGTGAAAGCGAGCCGATATCAATGATATCGGCTCGTCGGGCCTCCAGATGTGGGGTCGTACATCGTCGGAAGCCCTCAACCAACCATTCAAGGGGGTCTCTCGAATGGGTTGGCCTAAGCAAAAACGGTTCGCCTGTGGCGAAAAATATAGGAAATCAAGCTTATCAATAGACAAACCGCTCACAAAACCGCGAGCATAGCAAATTGCTCCAGACATTCTGGGCAAGCACCGAAGAATACAGCTTAGCATGGTAAAAACGTAAAACACCAGACGCTCTACTGCTGAGCAATAGAGAAATGAACCCTGAATTTTGCTTATATTATTATGAAGGTTGCATTTAAATCTCAGTAGATCCGCACGGGG
>NZ_JBTXLM010000016.1:0-9585 GCF_054871565.1 Bartonella sp. LJL80 | reverse complement strand
AACCGGAACTGGAAATATAAAGCGCCCTATATCCCGTAATCACCCTGGCGCGGGGTGGAGCAGCCCGGTAGCTCGTCAGGCTCATAACCTGAAGGCCGCAGGTTCAAATCCTGCCCCCGCAACCAAATATAAAACCCACCCTTATGGTGGTTTTTTTTTTGGTAATGCGTCCTGTCCCTCTAAACCTTATCCAGGGCCCTTTACGAGGCATAAATGATGCAGCCGGGCAGAAAACCACAAATCTTGCCCCAAAACAAAAATCGATCACACAAGCCCCGTCTGTTTTGGTGCCGGGGCTTTCCAACTCTTCAAAAAACTCTTCACACCCGAAATACCGGATTTTAAACGACTTCAGCGCATCGTTGGGGCCGACGAAAAGGTCGGGATGATAAAGAAAAATTGTTGGTCTGTCCGTCGAATTGGATTTGCATGATTTAGACCGCTTTCGTCACATGCTAAAGATGAGCACACCACTGCATCACATATTCTTCTTCATTGTAGGCAAAGTCGGTCTCAATTGAGACGGTGTTGAAATCATTACGTTTATAAAATTCGATGGCACGTTGATTTCGTGCATAGACCCTTAATTCTAACGCGTTGTACCGTTCTTTGACAGTATTGAGCAATTGATGTCCTAGTCCAACGGACTGGTATTCGGGTTTAACGAATAAACCAGCTATATAACATCCACCTGTTACACCAATGAAAGCATGAATATTGTTATTCTCCTCGTACACATAAACGCTTGCCTCAGGGAGGGCTTTCGCGACAGCCGTGTAATGATTGTGCCAATATGCCGCTGGAATGAAAGAATGGGTCTGAATATTGGTCTCAAGCCAAATTTCCATAATCTCATCAATATCGGTTTCAATGAATTTTCGTATCATATTTTTACATATTCTGTTCAAAAACACTGACGAGCGGATAACGGGAAATAGAGTGTTACGCCCAAGAACCGGAATTCAAATCAATGCAATGAGACATAAACCTCTGAAAATGGTTATATTTTCGTTGAACCTTATTAGTATAGTAGCTTTCCATAACAAGTATGCGAGGATATGACATTTCAATATTTTTGAGATAGTTTATCTCGAATAATATGGAATGGTTTACCGATCGTTGTACCGGATAATATACTATATTTTTCGGTTTTTCCCTATGACTGGATTTGCTTAGAGATATCGTAGCATGAGTTTTGCTTTATCGGAAAAACGGTTGTCGTAGCGCAAGTCACATTCTTTTAGATGCAAAGGATATATTTGGTCAGGAATATCTTTAAACTGGTGAACCGGACTTTTCCAGTCTCAAGAACCCATCTATAACATTAATATCACTTCATCTCCTGACAAATTCGTTCTTGGAATGATCAACGGGTAAATGCACATACCCAAAATCAACCAATCCGCTATATCCGCACCATCCATCGGAGTCTACGATGCAAGCGATGTCCACTCTGCCGCTCATGCTACCGTGTAGCGCTCCTCTTGAGCAATCCAAAACAATTTTTATATAAACCCTGCACATCGCATGCAAAGGCGCAAAGGTAGTGATCTTTCCATAAGCACCGCGTCCACGTTTGCCTTTGACACCGCATGGACCAAACAGACTTTCGTCAGCTTCGACATTATCATATATTGGACGTTGAGCTTCGCATGCAGCATAGAAGCGCTCGAGCAAATCATTATAAAAGAGGTTGACGGGGTTGCGATTAAGCCCCGTAAATTATACCGTTTGAAGGGCTGTTAGATGGCCTGCAAAATAGCGGGTAAGATCGGGAATTTTCTGTGCAGAAATACGACTACGGATACTATCCTTATCTACCATGTCTTATCTTGGCCTTATGACAAAGTGTGTCCCCCCAAATAGGCAAGGCGCAAATTTTTAAACCATTCTCTCCGCTAGGATATCCTCATTCGAGGTAAGCACAATTATAGCGTTCCGCAAGCAATGGAGCGTATTGTGAATTCAACCATCCAGTTGGATGTGCCACGCGACAAGGTCAAGTATTCTGTTTGCGTTCTTTACGGGCGTGCTGAGTTCTATCGTTTCTTTTACAAATATGGGGGGAGGCGCTCGATAAAAATGGGCTCATGCGCTTTGCCAATATACTGCAATTCAAAGAAGTCAAGAACAGCAATGCTACGCCAAGCAAACTTTGTGCGATGCTGAACGGCTCCAATCAGGCAGTCGGCGCTATAACCAAGGTAAAACAGGCGCATAGTTTTCGTATGTTGAGATGATGGCCTATCACGTGCTTACTAACGGATGTGATGAGAAGGTTGAGGATTTGGTTCAGGCTGTGATTGTTATCATGAATAATTGCAGTGACGAGATAACCGTAGGTGCAGACATTCTCGGAAAATTAAAGTGAGCGATTGGATGAAACATTAGAAGCTAGTGTTTTACAGTCGGGGTTTTCTGATATTTTTTTCGGTGGCCGCATAGGATGGTATTTATGCGGCCGAGTATGCAGGGCACATATCTCGTGGCAATATTTTCACTTATTGGTACATTTTTGAAGATTTCGTAGCACAGCTTGTTGGTTCATTGCTTACCTCTCAGCTCTGTATTCATCTCGGCCATGCCAATATTACGCTTGATGAAGTCAACCAATATGCCGATGGCAATCATGGGGTTATCATTTGTATCATTCAAGTCATAGCTTCTTCAGCGCCTACCAGATTGCCCCATTTCATTGAGCGTTAGAGATATAATGGCTTAAATTGTCGATGAATTGGCCAAAAACTTGAGGTTGCATATGGCTGCTGTGCTCAAAGATGATCAAGACGCAATGATTTTTTATTAAGAATAATAAGGCTTGACAAAAATGAACATCGTTCATAATATATCGTGAACAATGTTCAAAACGGGGAAATATTGCATCAAATGAATCATCTTCCAGTGACTATGAAAGGTATTGGTATCGCCTTACCGGAAAATCGGCTATCGACGGTTGCGATCGAACGTAAGTTTGGCCTTAAAACCGGTACGATAGAGAAAAGGGTTGGAGTCAAGTCACGACCAGTTTTGCAGGCTCCTGAAAGTCAGATAACGTTGGCGAAGCTTGCCGCTGAGAATGCAATTGTTAATGCGGATATCGACAAAGCGTCGATTGATCTCGTGCTTTTCGCGGCGGCGGTAGGCTATCAACCTATCCCGGCAACGGCTCCTTTATTGATGCGTTCATTATCGCTTACTGGTGGGCAAGCTGCAGCTTTCGACATTAATGCGACGTGCTTAAGTTTTCTCGCTGGATTTGATGTTGCGGCTTCATTGTTATCGACGCAACGCTACAAAACGATTCTCCTTGTTTCCAGTGAGGTTGCTTCTTGCGCGCTGCCTTGGCAAACCAATATTGAGACGGCTGCGCTGTTTGGCGATGGTGCAGCAGCCACCGTCTTGGTACGTGATGAAACCAAAAAGCGCGGCGTGGTTGGTGCTCATATGGAAACCTACCCGGAAGGGTATGAGGATTGTCAGATCGGCGCTGGCGGAACTCGGATATCACTGGCACATGAATACGATGACTTCGTCAAAAGCAGCGTCTTCGCAATGGAAGGCAAAGCATTATTTCGTCATACGGTTGCACATTTCGATGGTTTTTTAGAAAGGACGCTTGCGAAAGCCGGTTGGGCCCGTGAGGACGTTGACTTGGTTATCCCGCATCAGGCGAGCCCGTTAGCGCTCGCGCATCTGGTTAAACAGTCAGGACTCGCTAATGCAGAAGTCATCAATATTATGGCTGATCATGGCAACCAGATCGCCGCTTCGATTCCCATAGCTTTACATCATGCAGCGGGTAAGGGCCTGTTGTCATCAGGTGCGCGTATCTTGTTTCTTGGCACATCGGCGGGCTTGTCTTTCGGCGCTCTCGCCTATCAAGCATAAAGGAGCCAGTTATGCGGATATTGGTCACCGGTGCTACAGGTTTTCTAGGGCAGTCTCTTGTAAAGCAACTTGTCGCCGAGAAGTATGAAATTACAGCCATAGGCAGAAACCGGCAGAAGGGACAGGAGCTTGAAAAGCTCGGTGCTAATTTTGTCTCTGTGGATTTGCAATATGTTGAAGCGTACAATCGTTTGGCCGATTTAGGCCCCCATGATGCGCTCATTCACGCCGCGGGTCTTTCTTCCCCCTGGGGCGAATACTCTGCATTTTATCGTGCCAACGTCGTTGCAACCCAAACAATGATTAGTACGGCGCGTCGGCTTGGGTGCAGACGAATGATTTTCATTTCATCTCCCAGTGTCTATTTTGATTTTAAGGATCAGATTGATATTGAAGAGACGTTTCCGTTACCGAAACCGGTAAACGCATATGCCGCAACAAAAAGGTTAGCTGAGCTCGACATTTTGCAAGCAAAGGATCTATCGCCGATCATTTTACGACCACGAGCGATCTATGGCAGGGGAGATACCGTCTTATTGCCGCGTCTTGTAAGAGCAATGAAGAAGGGCGCCATACCGCTATTGCGTGATGGCAAGGCGATGACAAATTTGACCTATATTGATGATTGCGTCGAGGCCGTCCGGCTTGTACTTCTTGCATCGGATAGTTCTGCTGGTCGGATATTCAACATTGCTGGTAATGAACAACTTACAATTCGCGAAATCGTTGAGGCGGTTGCGGATAAAACAGGATTTAAACTTCACTGGAAAACACTTCCTCTACCTTTGGCCCGGATAGCGGTGAAGTTGATCGAATTAAAAGCAAAGCTAACGTTTGGCCAACCTGAGCCAACCATAACGACGTACGGGCTGGGGATATTCGCATATTCGCAAACGCTTAACTGCAGCCATGCAAAAAAGTATTTAGGTTTTGAACCAAAAAACAGTTTTGTTCACGGTCTCAACAAAGTGTTCGATGAGGTGGCAAAATGAAAAAGCCTATCTTTTTCAATTCAGCGACTGTAAGCGCTAGAGAACGACTTGTTCTACGCAAAGGGTCCTGGGGGCGCAAAAAGTTTGCTGTAAGGTGGGCACTATTGCCGCAAACGCCGCTTGGTCCATGTCTGATTGACACCGGCTACAACAGGTTCGTAACAGACGGAAAGCAAAGGTCTTGGGCCTTGAAACTCTATAATAAGCTGTTGCGCCCGAAGTTGATTGAAGAGGGGCAAATCTGCTGCGCTTTAAGACGCTATGCTCTCACAACAGATGATATATCGACCATTATTATTACCCATTTCCATGCTGATCACATTAGCGCATTACACAGGTTTCAAAAAGCGAGGTTTCTCGTCAGTGGGATCGCTATCGATGAGTTATCGCACAGCTCGGTGTTTCGGCTTTGGTTAAAAGGTATATTTCCTGAACTCTTACCAAAAGACTTTTTTGCACGGGCAAGGCCAATCGAGCAATGTGAGCACCAAAACATCCAGGGGTTGAAGAGCTTTGATCTTTTTGGAAATGGCGCGTGTTTTGCCTTACCATTGCCGGGACATGCTCGCGGTCATTTTGGTTTGATTTTTCCGGGGTGGAAGCTTTTCTATGCAGTCGATAGCGCATGGTTGTTAAACACCTTAGATCGCAGTCAAGGGCCGAGCTGGCTTGCTAGGCTCATTATGGACGATGCGAGCAAGAACGAAAAAGTTCTGGAGATCGTGCGTGACTTAGAAGCAAAAGGTTACGAAATTATGCTTTGTCACGAACCGACGAGGGGGAATTTTGATGCTTAACCAAATCTATGCCGTTAACGCATTTATACGCACGAAGCGGCTCTATAAAAAATTGCGAAGCCGCGCTGACGTTGATGCTTGGCAAAAGCGCAAGCTGGAAAACTGGTTACTAAAATCTGTTGCAGGAGTTTCGTTTTATCAGGGGGCACGATACCAAGTGCTGGACGATTTGCCGATAATCAACAAGCAAATCATGATGGAATCCTTTTCGGCCTTTAATCAGTCTAGGATAAGTTTGGATGACGTTCGCGCTTCTATAGTTGGTAACGGATCTATCGCAAAGATGCATTGTGGGATGAGCACCGGAACCAGCGGAAATCGCACCTATTATATTATATCCGACCGCGAACGTTTCGTTTGGCTGGGTACCATGCTTGGCAAATTGCTTCCATCTTATCCTAAGACATCAGCACGAATTGCGGTTGCATTGCCTATGGAGACGCCGCTCTATCAATCTGCCAACCATTTATGGAGGCTTGAACTAAGGTTTTTCAATCTTAATGATGGTGTTGAACAAGTCGTAGACAACATCAATCACTACCAGCCAGATAGCCTGATCGCACCGCCGCATTTGCTGCGTTATCTTGCCCATGCCAATGTAAACCTGCCGTTAAAAAGGCTTTTCAGTGCTGGCGAGGTGCTTGATCCTTTTGATCGTGGAATCATTTCTTCGCATTTTTCAGTGAGGGTAGACGAGATTTATATGGCTTCGGAGGGTTTGCTTGCGACACCATGTTGTCACGGCGGTTTGCACCTTTGTGAGGATGTTATGCATTTTTCGCTTGAGAAAGAAGGCAGCAACGGATTGGTTAGTCCGGTTATCACCGATTTTAGCCGCAATACTCAAATCATGGCACGATATCGCTTGAATGATCTGTTGCGAATGGACGAGCAGCCTTGTCCTTGTGGATCGCCATATATGCTTGTGTCTGAAATTGTCGGGCGCAAAGATGATAGCTTTCAGTTGCAATGCGAAGATGGTAAAGTCGTCATTCTTACGCCTGACATTTTGCGTAATGCGATCATTGATAGTTCGCCGCAAATTACGGATTTCAGATTGTTGCATCGCGCCGATGGTACTGTCGAGCTACAGCTGCCGCCACATTATTCCGCGGAAATCTATGCCGGTGCCATTGAAAAATTGCAGGCTATGTTTTCCGGATTTGGCGTTCTTCGCAATATAAAGCTTGGGGTGTTGGAAAGCTCTAACCGCGAGGGCAAAAAGCTTCGTCGTATCGAAAACCAATATGGTCCGGTGCAATAATGGAGTTTCTCAACCGGCTCTATTTTACCTCAAGCAATGAAGACGGCGCAAGTGAGATCGACGTCTTGCGTGATGCTAAAAAGATTTTATGTTTGACGGGCTCTGGCGGGCGTGCACTCGACCTTTTATTGACCGATGCCACCGAGATCGTAGCATTGGACATGAACAGCGCACAAAATGCTTTACTCACGCTGAAAATGGCGGCGATAAGTCATTTAGACTATCAAGAATATTTGAGATTTATCGGTGTTATCCACGATAGCGCGCGCTTGCGGACTCTTGAAAAATTGATGGCTGGAATGTCCATTGGTGACAAAGAATATTGGCAGAAAAACGCAAAAAAGGTTCAAAAAGGAGTTTGGTATAGCGGGCTGTGGGAGCGCGTGCTTTGCGCGAATGCGCAGGGACTTCGCTTGCTCAAAGGGCGACAAATCAAACAGCTATTTGCCGCTTCGACGGTGAAAATCCAGGAAGAGATATGGAAGCGCGCGTTCGACGGCCCATTGTTACGTTGGCTGATCAGGCTTTCTTCCAATAAATTTTTATGGACACATGTTCTTGGCGAGCCCGGTGGAGCATTTTTGCCGTCGTCCGATGAAGTCGCAGACATTTTGGCCAGGAGATTTCGTCATGCGGCAAGCCAATTTCTTTTTAGTGCAAGTGACTTCGCCAAGTTGATATTTGAAGGTAGGCAAAACGAAGATAATCTTGTTCTTCCGCTACACATGCAAGCCCACAATTATCAACGTGTAAAAGATCGTCTGAAGTGCATTAGGATTTTGACGGGCAGATTGGACGACTTGGAAAGCTTGGAGATTTGCAATATTGATGGCTTTTCCCTCTCGGATTTTGGTTCATATTGCAGCCATAAGCAATATCGTGATTGCTGGAAAGGGATCATGGCTGCAAGTGCGAATGGAGCACTCTTTTGCGAACGACTTTTTATGGTCAATCATCAACTGCCATTTACAAGTCTCCAATGTGATGAGGCTTATTCACGCCGGTTAAGTGAAAAAGATATGGCGATCATCTATCAAATCCGTGTAGGAACAATAGGGGATTTATCATGACGGAAACACTCTTTTGGCATGCTGTTGCGTTGTCTCGAAAAGTTAAGACAAAACCTATACGCATCATGTTCGAGGATGAACCATTGGTGATTTTCCGTAACAGCACAGGACTGAACTGCTTACGCGATATTTGTCCACATCGCGGGGCTAGTCTTTCAAAAGGCCGTGTCCGTAAAGACGATATTGAATGCCCGTACCATGGTTGGCGTTTTAACGGCCAAGGGCATTGTACGCACCTTCCGCTTTATTCCGGTGAAACACCGAGGCGCTTTGTTCGTGCCTATGATGTTTGTGAGAGGTTCGGCTTGATATTTATCACCAAAGATAAAGACAAGGCACGTCCTATCACCGATCTGGTTTGGGATGGACAGAAGGCGGTGACGGTGGTGATGGAAAGCATGATCGAGTCCACCCTTGCAGATGTCATTGAAAATGCGCTCGATCCAACCCACACTGTTTTTGTACATGAGGGATTGGTAAGAGGAAGCAAGGGTGACCGAAACAAGCTGACTTTGTCCGCCGGTATTGAAAATGGCATCCTTATCATCAATCATCAAGGTGAAAAAAAACAGAACGGCATCATCTCTCGTTTGCTGGAAGGAGAACGCAGTCACGCCATCAATCGTTTTGCAATGCCGGGTAATCTCTCCTTAGAATATTATTCGGCAACCGGGCTTAATCTCGTTTTTACGATGTATTTTACTCGTTCTGAAAGCAATCATTTCATGGCTTTTGCCGTTATGCGTGGGCCAAGGCAGAAGGGCTTGGGATATTTGAAGGCAATATTATTCATTACTATCATGAGGAAGGTTTTTGAACAGGATAAAGCTATTATGTCGGATGCGTTGGCGAATATGCGCCGCGCAGGTTACCCGCCTTATGCGCGGTCTCCACTTGATATCTTCCGGCCAATGATAGAAGATATCATCGCTTCAAAAGGTTCCTTGATGGATAGGGCATCGATAGAGATTAAAATGGATATTTAGAAATTTGATATCTAATGATTATCGAATGTCATGAATAGATTATATTTTAATAATCATGATATATATTAGTCGTATTGTAAAAATATAATTTATAATACGACTAATATAATAAATCATAAGTTTTTTTATTTAGTTGACAAACTATAATGTTTTGTCGAAATTATGGTGTTGTTTTTTGTAAATATCATCATTGCATTTTAGTAATATGACGCAAAAAGAGGCTGATAAACGCTGCCGTCGTCAAATTGCTATTGAAAATCTTCCAGCTATATGGCAAAGAATAGCGAGAATTAAGTCTGCGCGGGGCTGTAATGGTGCAATCATTGATTAATCCCGCGTGATGTAAGGCATACTATTTCCTATTGGGTGTTTATGGAAATGGTATGGTTGGGATGTTCCAGTCTCTGAGAATGAGCAGGACAAGAAAAGCGGGTCTACACATGTCTAAGTCGTTTAAATTGTTGGGGGGGGGGGGGGGGGGGGGGGGGGGGGGGGGGGGGGGGGGGGGGGGGGGGGGGGGGGGGGGGGGGGGGGGGGGGGGGGGGGGGGGGGGGGGGGGGGGGGGGGGGGGGGGGGGGGGGGGGGGGG
>NZ_JBTXLM010000015.1:0-14222 GCF_054871565.1 Bartonella sp. LJL80 | reverse complement strand
TTTACAAGGTCCGCAATGCCAAGCCGCTATGGTCGAAATACGGGACGGCTAAAGGCATCCGGCTTGCCGGTTTCGACATGTGGTGCCAATCATTGTTTGGCTTTTCCTTTTTTGGAACAATGAGCCACGGGCGGGCAGACTATGACTGTCTGCAACCGGCAGCACAATTCCAGCCGATTGCCTATCCAAAGCCCGACAACGAGCTGACATTCGACCGGTTGAGTTCGGTGTTCTTATCCAACACCAACCATGAAGAAAACGAGCCTTGTCATTTGAAGGTGATATCGATGGAGGTACAGGAGCGATCGGAGCTGACGACCTTTGCGGGGCCATCGACACGCTATTGTCCAGCGGGTGTTTACGAGTGGGTGGAAAAGGATGGTCGCGAGAGTTATGTGATCAATGCGCAGAACTGTGTGCATTGTAAAACCTGCGATATCAAGGACCCGAACCAGAATATCAACTGGACGTGTCCACAAGGCGGTGAAGGCCCTGTTTATCCGAACATGTAATGTTTGGATAAAGAGCGGCCGTATCGAACCGCCAACAAACAAATGCGGTGAAGGCCCTGACAAGCCAATCACTCATGTTTCAAAACGAAGAAAACTTTGCAATGATGAAATGAAAGCATTACAATAATTGAAGCGGCCAGTCAGGGAGAGACATAAGCCGCACGTGTCAGGAGGAGACATGTTGGAGGAATCAAGCATTGCGATTAACGCCATTATTGCCCCTCATCTTATGGAGGAAGGGCCGTTATTACCGATATTGCATGATATTCAGGACCATTACGGCTATATTCCTCCATCGGCTATTCCACTTATTGCCGAAGCATTAAATTGCACGCGGGCGGATATACATGGTGTTGTGAGTTTTTATCACGACTTCCGCGCGACCAGAGCAGGAACACATATTCTTCGCCTATGCCGGGCCGAGGCCTGCCAGTCGATGGGCGGCAAAGAATTGTCAGCCGCAGTGATGGAAAGACTGGGTATTGGCTGGCACGAAACCACAAATGACGGCACGATAACACTCGAGCCGGTGTTTTGTCTGGGGCTATGCGCAAATGCACCTGCCGGCATGTTTGACGCGCAGCCCTTGGCTGTACTGGATATGTCTGATGTGGACGGTCTTCTTGATCGGATAGGCACATGACGATCCGTGTATATATTCCGCGCGATATTGTTGCATTGGCATTGGGTGCTGATACTATAGCAAATGAGATCGCAAACCTCGCCGTCGTAATCGGCCTTGATATCACAATTGTCAGGAACGGTTCCCGTGGATTGTTTTTTCTTGAACCCTTGGTCGAGGTCGAACGTAATGGCGCACGCTATGCTTTTGGGCCGGTAAAACCGGCCGATGTCAGCGGTTTATTTGCGGAAGACTTTTTGAAACGTGACACACATGTTTTGGCGCTTGGCAAAACGGAAGAAATCGCCTGGCTGAAAAACCAGACCCGTTTGACCTTTGCGCGATGCGGACTGACAGATCCTCTTTCACTCGCCGAATACCGTTTGCATAGCGGTTTGAAAGGGCTAGTGAAAGCATTAAGCATGACACCGGCTTCAATCATCGATTGTGTGACCCTTTCCGGTTTGCGCGGCCGCGGCGGCGCCGGCTTTCCAACCGGCGTCAAATGGAAAACGGTGGCAGAGACAAAAGCCGATCAAAAATACATTATCTGCAATGCCGATGAAGGCGATTCAGGTAGTTTTGCCGATCGTATGTTGATGGAGGGCGATCCCTTTGTGATGATCGAAGGGATGATCATTGCCGGTCTTGCGGTGGGCGCGACAAAAGGCTTCATCTATACCCGTTCAGAATATCCGCATGCGATAGCCACAATGCGTCAAGCAATTGACATCGCCTACAAGGAAGGAATTCTGGGACAATCCGTAATGGGGTGTCCACATGTCTTTGATCTCGAAGTCAGAGAGGGAGCAGGTGCCTATGTTTGTGGCGAAGAAACCGCACTGCTTGAAAGTTTGGAAGGAAAGCGCGGTGTTGTGCGAGCAAAACCACCGCTTCCTGCCCATCATGGCTTGTTTGGCCGCCCGACTGTCATCAATAATGCCATCTCGCTTTGCACCATTCCTGTCATTCTGGATAAGGGTGGTGAGTATTTTCGCGATTTTGGCATGGGCAAATCGCGCGGTACGATACCGATACAGATTGCCGGCAATGTGCTCAACGGCGGCCTTTATGAAACAGCTTTCGGCTTAAGTCTTGGACAGATTGTGGAAGAGATTGGCGGCGGCACCAAAAGCGGTCGTCCGATAAAAGCTGTACAGGTGGGAGGGCCATTGGGTGCCTATTTTCCGAAAAGCGAGTTCGACACTGCTTTCGATTATGAGGCCTTTGCCGCAAAAGACGGATTGATCGGCCATGCCGGTCTTGTTGTCTTTGACGATACGGTTGACATGATGGAGCAGGCAAGGTTCGCTTTCGAATTTTGCGCTGCGGAATCCTGCGGAAAGTGTACGCCATGCCGTATTGGCTCTGTACGCGGCATGGAAGTCATAGACAGGCTGAAAGCGGGAAATGACCCTGCCCTGCAACTCGAATTGCTCTACGATTTAAGTGAAACGATGAAACTCGGCTCACTTTGCGCACTTGGCGGCTTTACGCCCTATCCGGTTTTAAGCGCCCTCAAACATTTCACCAACGACTTTAACAGCCATTCGCTCATCGAAGCGGCGCAATAGGAGGCCAACAATGTCTTTAATCAAGGAAGTTGATTTTGGTACGCCGATGGTGCGCTCAGAGACTGTTGTTGCACTCTCGATTGATGGTGTTAACGTGCGTGTACCAAAAGGTACATCGGTGATGAATGCTGCCATGCAGGCCGGGATTGCTATTCCGAAATTATGCGCAACCGACACATTGAATGCTTACGGTTCCTGCCGTTTATGTCTGGTTGAAATTGAAGGGCGGCGTGGCACGCCATCCTCATGCACCACACCGGTGAGCGAAGGCATGGCTGTGTTGACCCAGACAGAACGTTTGAAAAAACTTCGACGCGGCGTCATTGAACTCTATATCTCCGATCATCCACTTGATTGTTTGACCTGCGCCGCCAATGGCGATTGTGAATTACAGGATATGGCGGGCGCCGTAGGGTTGCGCAATGTGCGCTATGGCTTTGACGGTGAAAACCACATATTCCCCAAACATGCATCCAATGGCGAAAGCAATTTCCGTTATTTACCGAAAGATGAGTCTGCGCCTTATTTCACCTACGATCCCAGCAAATGCATTGTTTGTTCGCGCTGTGTGCGCGCTTGTCAGGAAGTTCAAGGCACCTTTGCACTTACTATAGAAGGGCGCGGCTTTTCCTCGCGCGTTGCTGCGGGCAGCCATGAAAGCTTTCTACAGTCAGAATGCGTGTCATGTGGTGCATGTGTACAGGCCTGTCCCACGGGCACTTTAATGGAGAATTCGGTGATTGCCATTGGCCAGCCCGAACATTCCGCCGTCACGACCTGTGCCTATTGCGGTGTGGGTTGCTCATTTAAAGCGGAAATGCGTGGTGAAGAGTTGGTACGCATGGTGCCATTCAAGGATGGTAAGGCCAACCACGGCCATTCCTGTATCAAAGGACGCTTTGCCTATGGCTACGCAACCCACCCCGATCGTATTACCACCCCCATGGTTCGTGAAAAAATAACCGACCCTTGGCGTGAAGTATCGTGGGATGAAGCGATTGGCCACATGGTGGGTGAATTCCGCCGCATCCAATACCAGTATGGGCGTGAAGCCATCGGTGGCATCACCTCATCGCGCTGTACAAACGAAGAAACCTATCTGGTGCAGAAACTTATTCGAGCTGGCTTTGGCAACAATAATACCGACACCTGCGCACGCGTTTGCCACTCTCCCACAGGTTACGGGCTGAACCTGACATTTGGAACGTCTGCCGGTACACAGGATTTTGACTCGGTCAAGCAAAGCGATGTCATACTGGTCATCGGTGCCAATCCAACCGATGCACATCCAGTATTCGGATCCATGATCAAGCGGCGGCTGCGTGAAGGGGCAAAAGCGATTGTCATCGATCCGAGGCAAACTGATCTGGTCAAAAGCCCGCATATTGATGCGGCCTATCACCTTGCTTTGAAACCCGGCACGAATGTCGCGATTGTAACAGCAATGGGACACGTCATTGCCAAAGAAAAGCTATATGACGAGGCTTTTATCCGCGCCCGATGCGATTGGGACGAGTTCCATGACTGGATGGAATTTGTGCTTGATCCGCGCCATAGCCCTCAAGCTGTTGAAGATCTTACCGGTGTAGCAGCTGATGATATTATTGGTGCCGCTCGACTTTATGCAACGGGTGGCAATGCCGCTATCTACTACGGACTTGGCGTTACAGAACATTCGCAAGGCTCAACCACCGTCATTGCCATAGCAAATCTTGCAATGGCGACTGGAAACGTTGGACGCGCCGGTGTTGGCGTCAATCCGTTAAGGGGGCAAAACAATGTGCAGGGATCGTGCGATATGGGGTCATTCCCACATGAATATCCCGGCTATCGCCACGTCTCGGATGAGGCGACACGCCGCCTCTATGAAAAAGCATGGGGCACAAGACTTTCTGCTGAACCGGGCTTGCGTATCCCGAATATGCTTGATGCGGCTGTTGAAGGCTCGTTCAAAGGCTTATACATTCAAGGCGAGGACATTGTTCAATCCGACCCTGATGTCAAACATGTGATCGCCGGTTTGGCAGCAATGGAATGCGTTGTCGTACAAGACCTTTTCTTGAACGAAACCGCCAATTACGCCCATATCTTTTTGCCCGGTTCATCCTTTTTGGAAAAAGACGGCACCTTCACCAATGCAGAGCGGCGTATCAACAGAGTGCGTAAAGTGATGAGACCGAAAGGCGGTTATGCCGATTGGGAGATAACCCAAATGATCGCCCGAGGCTTTGGCCTTGATTGGTCGTATCAGCATCCGGCTCAAATCATGGATGAGATTGCTGCAACGACACCAAGTTTTGCAAATGTTACGTTTGATTTTCTTGACAAGGTAGGATCAGTGCAATGGCCTTGCAATGAAGAAGCACCCCTGGGCACACCGATCATGCATGTCGATGCTTTCAAGCGCGGCAAAGGCCACTTTGTCCGGACTGAATATATTCCAACGGATGAAAAAACCGGTCCGCGGTTTCCACTACTGATGACAACAGGACGTATCCTTTCGCAATATAACGTCGGTGCACAAACACGCCGCACCGAAAACTCAATTTACTATGATGAAGACATACTCGAAATTCATCCGCATGATGCAGACATACGCGGCATTGCGGATGATGATCTGGTGAGATTGCAAAGCCGTAGCGGCGCAACAACCCTGCGCGCCCGCATTACAGAGAAAGTATCTCCCGGTGTTGTTTATACAACGTTTCATTTTCCTGAAGTCCAGGTCAATGTTGTCACCACAGATTTTTCTGATTGGGCAACCAATTGCCCGGAATACAAGGTAACAGCTGTTCAGGTTTCCCATGCCAATGGCGCAACAGACTGGCAAAAGGACTATCAACACCACAGCACCATAAGCCGCGAAATTATCACGCGTGAAGCGGCAGAGTAGGAGCACATCGTGCAAACAGATGACCGTCTGATCACAATGGCAAATCAGATAGCCCGATTTTTCGAAAGCCAACCTGAGGAACGACGCATTGTTGGTATTTCCGACCACATCAATCGGTTTTGGGAAAAGCGCATGCGTCATAAGCTACTGATTTTGTCGAAAACCGAAAAGAAATCGCAATTTCACCCGTTAATAAAACAAAGCCTCAGCGCGATTCAGTCATAATTCCACCGATAGAAAACACCAAATTTCCACACGCATTAATAGCAATGTAAAAGCAAATCCACCGGTATAAAGTCCTTGCTAATTTACCATTTCGATGGCAATTTCTTGGTTGGAGGATGGGGAGGTCAATCAAAAAATGCATGATACTTTCAGATATATTTATATGTCCGTATGAGAGGCTAGAGCTAAGCTTCTGCGCGCAGATCAGTTGCGATAATATTTCATGATGCCTTGCAAGGAAAACGTCGCAAAATAGGATAGAGGCAGACAACCATAATGCCTTCTTATGCCAATATAACGAAACAACTTCATTAAAAATGACTCTCATATTCGTCACCGAAACGCCAAAACGATAAGGGTAATATCGATGCGCATTAAAAAGCTTCTCGTGGCCAACCGGTCTGAAATTGCTATTCGTGTTTTTCGCGCAGCAAATGAGTTGGGCATCAAAACCGTAGCCGTCTTCGCGGAAGAAGATAAACTGGCACTGCATCGATTTAAAGCTGATGAAAGTTATCTGATAGGACGCGGTGAACATCTTGACCACGATATGGGTCCGATTGAAAGTTATCTTTCAATCGGAGAAATCATACGTGTTGCAAACCTTTCCGGTGCCGACGCAATTCATCCGGGTTATGGTTTACTTTCTGAGAGCCCTGAATTTGTCGATGCCTGCGAAGCGGCAGGCATTATCTTCATTGGCCCCAAGGCAGATACGATGCGTCGGCTTGGAAATAAGGTTGCAGCCCGCAATCTAGCCGTCGAAATCGGTGTGCCTGTCGTTCCGGCAACCGATCCTTTGCCCGATGATATGGATGAAATCGCAAAGCTGGCCGAAAAAATCGGTTATCCCTTGATGTTGAAGGCTTCATGGGGCGGTGGCGGTCGTGGTATGCGCGCAATCCGTAAAGCTGCAGACCTTGGCCGTGAAGTGTTGGAAGCAAAACGTGAAGCGAAAGCGGCCTTTGGAAAGGACGAGGTCTATCTTGAAAAACTGGTCGAACGCGCGCGCCATGTCGAAGTGCAGATTTTGGGCGACACACACGGCAATGCCGTCCATCTATTTGAGCGCGATTGCTCGATCCAGCGCCGCAATCAAAAAGTGGTGGAGCGAGCACCTGCGCCTTACCTTGATGACAACCAGCGCAAAGAATTGGCCGAGTATGGTTTAAAGATTGCCAAGGCCACCCGCTACATTGGTGCTGGCACTGTTGAATTCCTGATGGATGTTGATGAAGAAAAATTCTATTTTATCGAGGTTAACCCGCGCATACAGGTGGAACATACAGTTACAGAAGAAGTAACCGGTATCGACATCGTCAAAGCGCAAATCCACATTCTGGAAGGAGCGGTAATCGGCACGAAAGACTCCGGCGTTCCCCCACAGTCGGATATCAAATTGCGGGGCCATGCACTTCAATGCCGCATCACAACAGAAGATCCAGAGCAAAACTTTATTCCGGATTATGGCCGTATCACCGCTTATCGCGGTGCAACCGGTTTTGGTATCCGGCTGGATGGCGGCACCGCCTATTCAGGGGCGATCATTACCCGCTTTTATGACCCATTACTGGAAAAGGTCACAGCATGGGCACCCACGACCGACGAGGTTATCGCCCGTATGGATCGGGCTTTGCGGGAATTTCGCATTCGGGGTGTGGCCACCAACCTTACCTTTTTGGAAGCGATTGTCAGCCATCCAAAATTTCGTGCAAACGACTACACAACCCGCTTCATCGATACAACACCGGAACTGTTCACCCACGTCAAACGACAGGATCGAGCAACAAAATTACTGACCTACATTGCCGACGTCACCATTAATGGTCATCCGGAAACACGCGGGCGCACAAAACCACCAGCGCATGCCATAGCGCCTATCGTTCCATTTGTCGAAAATGACACAATTGCCAATGGAACCAAACAAAAGCTGGATTCGCTGGGCCCGCATAAATTCGCGCAATGGATCCGCGACCAAAATGCTGCGCTGATCACCGATACGACTATGCGTGACGGTCATCAGTCCTTGCTGGCAACACGCATACGCACCCACGACATCGCAGCCATAGCGGGCACCTATGCCCGCGCTTTGCCAGCGCTTTTTTCACTGGAATGCTGGGGTGGTGCGACCTTCGATGTCGCGATGCGCTTTTTAACCGAAGACCCGTGGGAGCGTTTGCAAAGAATACGCCAAGCAGCGCCCAACATCCTGACGCAGATGCTGTTAAGAGGCGCAAATGGCGTCGGCTATAAAAGCTATCCAGACAATGTCGTGAAGTATTTCATCCGTCAGGCGGCGCAAAACGGGATGGATCTGTTCCGCGTTTTCGACAGTTTGAACTGGGTGGAAAATATGCGCGTCTCAATGGACGCCGTGCTGGAAGAGGGAAAGCTATGTGAAGCGGCCATCTGCTATACCGGTGACTTGCTCAATTCATCCCGTCCTAAATATGACTTGAACTATTATCTTAAACTGGCGCGGCAAGTCGAAGACGCTGGAGCCCACATCATAGCCATTAAAGATATGGCGGGGCTTATGAAACCGCGCGCTGCACGGGTGCTATTCAAGGCCTTGCGGGAAAGCACCAACCTGCCGATCCATTTCCATACACATGACACATCGGGTATTGGGGCGGCATCTGTTTTGGCGGCGATAGAAAGTGGCGTCGATATTGTGGATGCAGCCATGGATGCCCTTTCCGGCAATACATCACAACCTTGTCTTGGCTCCATAGTTGAGGCGTTGGAAGGCACAGAAAGAGACACCGGACTAGATAGCCAATGGATCCGTCGTATTTCATTTTACTGGGAAGCAGTTCGCCACCAATATGCTGCGTTTGAAAGCGACCTCAAGGGGCCTGCTTCCGAAGTTTATCTGCACGAGATGCCAGGTGGCCAATTTACAAACCTGAAAGAACAGGCACGCTCGCTAGGGCTGGAAAGTCGTTGGCACGAAGTCGCCCAAGCCTATGCGGATGTTAACCGAATGTTTGGTGATATCGTTAAGGTAACACCGTCTTCCAAGGTGGTGGGAGACATGGCGTTGATGATGGTTGCCCAAGACCTTACTGTCGCCGATGTTCTTGATCCAGAAAAGGATATTGCTTTTCCCGATTCTGTCATATCCATGTTGAAGGGCGACCTTGGACAACCTGAAGGTGGTTGGCCGCCAGCTTTGCAAAAGAAAGTCTTGAAGGGTCAAACGCCGTTCACTGTGCGTCCCGGATCGCTGTTACAACCTGCCGATCTAGATAATGAACGCAAAACTGCAACCGAAAAGAGCGGGCGGGACATCAGTGATTTGGAGTTTGCCTCTTACCTGATGTATCCAAAAGTCTTCACCGATTATGTGGCCGCCAATACTCTTTATGGGCCTGTCAGCACGCTGCCAACGCCGGTTTATTTTTATGGCTTGGATCAGGAAAGCGAAATGCTGGTCGAGATTGAAAAAGGCAAATCACTGGTCATTCACAATCTTGGTCGCAGTGAAGCCGACGAACAGGCCATGGTGACGGTGTTCTTCGAGCTTAACGGGCAACCGCGTCGTATCCGCGTGCCCGACCGTGCCCATGCAGCCACGTCGGTCGTACGCCCAAAGGCTGAAATTGGAAACAGTCAGCATATTGGCGCGCCCATGCCGGGCATCATATCGACCGTGGCAATCAAAACCGGCGACACGGTAAAAACCGGCGACGTGCTTGTATCGATCGAAGCCATGAAAATGGAAACAGCGCTTCATGCCGAAATGGATGGCGTTATTACCGATGTTCTGGTGAAAACCGGCGATCAGATCGATGCGAAGGATCTGCTGGTGGTCATGCTGAAAGAATGATCCATAACATAAGGTTGCAATCCTCAAGCTGCGTTTTTTCATCATCATTGACGGTGAATAAAACACTTGAACATTTGGCGAAAACCAGAAATAGTGTGCATACCGTGGCAAGTTTGCAAGGCATTAAATGTTTCAGATTCAATATTTCGTTTTAAGCTGCTCATCCCTTTGTGGAAGAAACTTTATGGCTTTTCAAAAAGCCAATCACTTTAACATCTGAAACACAAAGCGATCAAACCGATGACGCTTTCTCACAATCATTGTGCATCCAATGTGCTGTTTCGTTGGCTTGAATCCAATGCTGATGCTTTGGACAATGGTCAGTATTCATCTTCCGATATTCTGTCACGTGTTGCCACTGAAAAACTAACCTATACGGGCATTCCTTTTCACTATAGCGGTTTCAACACAACCACGGCCGATGCTATTATCGCTATTTCACAAGTCACCTATTCGTCCCTGACTGCGGGCTTCGTGTTGTGGGCACATCGTGCCTATATGGAATGTCTTTTACAAAGTCCAAATGCTGCATTGCGGGAAAGACAGCTACCCTCTTTACTCAACGGCACCATTGCCGGAGCGACCGGTCTTTCAAATTTGATGAAACATTTAGCCGGGCTTGAAAAAATGGACATCTCCGTTCACAGGGAGAAGTGCCATGACAGGCTCAACGGCAAAATGCCATGGATCACCAACATAAGTGAAATGGGCTATTTCGCTGCTTGTGCCGCTCAAATGGAGGATGGCCGCACGATCTCCATTAGTCTTGAGCACGCGGATGACGGCATTGAAATTGAACCGCTGGAGCTGGTTGGATTGCGCGCAAGCGATACAGCGGCTGTATCATTGTCAAATGTAACATTGCTGCGGGAACGCATTCTGCACGACAATATCGGCCTTTGGTTGAAAAGCCTTCGACCCGCTTTTATTGCGTTGCAATGTGGCATGTCTACCGGCCTTGCATGGCGATGTCTTGATGAAGCCGACAAGCATTCTCAGTGTCGCGGCACGATACTCGCTCAAGAGATCGACACAACCAGGCATAGGCTTTCGGCATTACAAGCCGTACTTATCAATGGCTGTATTTCAGATGATTTTGTGCACCATCCCGATAGCAGATTCAAATTGCGCATTGCTTTAGCCGAATGCGTTGAAACCGCTATTTTTCTTGAGTTGAAAGCCCGAGGCGGTAAAGCCTATCTTGAAAAAAAATGCGAAGGCTTTCCAAGGCGGCTGCGTGAAGCAAGCTTTATCCCCATCATCACCCCCAGTGTCACGCAATTGCAAAAAGCAATCGCCAAGTAATAGGCATCGGAAAAAATGCAAAACAACACTCCGCTGCTAAAAGCTGAAAATATCGTCCTGCGCTATCCGGATAACGAAGCAGCAATCCTCGAAAATTTCGATTTATCCATCGGAAAACAAGAAATCGTTGGTTTGCTTGGGCCCAGCGGCGTGGGTAAATCCAGCCTTTTGCGGATCCTCGCCGGTTTGCAAAAACCCGACCAAGGACGCATAACCGTTCATGGTCAAGAGCTTCGCCACGTGCATCCCCGCCTTGCCGTCGCGTTTCAAAACCCGGGATTACTACCATGGCTTAACCTCGAGCATAATGTCGGCTTCGGGCTGAACTTCAAACACCAGCCACGGCTAACCAAGCAACAACGCCAGCAACGCGTTGACAAAGCCATTCAGCAGGTCGGACTGGAAGATGCCCGCAAGCGTCGCCCCAATGAGCTATCGGGCGGAATGGCCCAACGTGCTGGCCTGGCACGCTGTTTGGCGCGCGAGCCGGAAATCCTGTTCCTTGATGAACCTTTTGGTGCTTTGGATGAGTTGACACGGGCGCAAATGCAGCAATTGCTGGTGCAATTGGTCGATCAATCCGGCGCTTCAGCCTTGCTCGTAACCCATGACATTGACGAGGCTCTCCTGACTTGCGACCGTATCATCCTGTTGGGTGGCAGCCCGGCTAGCGCAATTGGTACATGGCAGATCGAACTTGCAAAACCACGAAATCACTTTGTCGAAGAGCTTGGTACCATCCGTATCGAAATTTTATCAGCCTTGCGCGATGCAACAGCAAAAAAAGAGAATGAAAATGACTGAAGACCTGTTTTCCCGCCGTGATATGTTGCGTTTTTCAGCATTGCTGACCGCCGCTGGCGCTATGCCCTTTCTGAATATAGCAAAAGCAAAAGCGCACGATAAAAATGAACCGGTCAAGGTCGGATATTTGCCGATTACCGATGCGACAGCACTACTCGTGGCCCACGGCAAAGGCTTTTTTGAAGCCGAAGGCCTTGCCGTTGAAAAACCTGTATTGTTTCGTAGCTGGTCGCAAATAGTTGAAGCGTTTTTTGCCGGACAGATAAATGTAATTCACGTCTTGTCACCCATCGCCATCTGGGCGCGCTATTCCAGTCAGGCACCGATTAAGGTAGTCGCATGGAACCATATGAGCGGTTCCGGCTTCTCCGTGGCCAACGACATCAACTCCATTTCGGACCTTGGCGGACGAAATGTTGCTATACCGTTTTGGTATTCAATCCATACGGTGGTGTTGCAGATGATACTGCGTAGCCACGGGCTTACACCCGTTTCCCGTAAAAGCGGCAGTATTGGCCCAAAAGAAGTGAATATGATCATTATGGCACCGTCGGACATGATCCCCGCAGTCGCCAACGGGCAGGTTGCCGGATTTATCGTGGCCGAGCCGTTCAATGCCGCGGGTGAAGCGGCAAAGGTTTCCAAGCTCGCACGTTTCACCGCCGATGTTTGGCGCGACCATGCGTGTTGCCTTGTCTGCATGCAGGAAGCGGATTTGAAAGAACGTCCGGAATGGTCCCAAAAAGTCGTTGACGCCATGGTCAAAGCACAGTTATGGACAAGCCAGAACCGTGAAGAAACAGCTCAGCTTCTGGCGAAAGACAATCCTAATAAATATACTCCCTTTGGCGCCGATGTGCTTAAACGCGTATTGGTGCCCAGTGATGAAGACAATGCTGCTTACGAAAAATCTGGTGCCATTCTTCATCCCGATTGGCGCGAAAAGCGCATTGATTTTCAACCCTATCCTTATCCCAGCTACACAGAGGAGTTGGTGCGTCGCTTAAAGGATACCATGATTGAGGGTGACAATCGCTTTCTTGAAACGCTTGATCCGAGCTTTGCCGCACGAGATCTCGTCGATGATAGGCTTGTTAAAAACGCTTTACAGAAAGTCGGCGGCATGCCAGCTTTTGGCATGGCGGATAGTTTCGTGCGGCAAGAACAAATCGCAGTTTGATCCTGAGAAAACCTATGAAAACTGTGTTACGCCACGCATCGGGTCTTTTGGGCTTATTGGTTCTGCTTCTGCTTTGGTGGCTTGCAACCGATCTATTGGTCGCACCGCAAAGCTTTGCTCATCGCTTTTCAGTTTCTCAAACATTGCCGACACTCTGGCATTTAATGACGCAATCCGATCTGCCGTTCCATGCTTTTATAAGCCTGAAGCGTATTTTAATCGGTCTGGCTTTAGCACTCATAATCGGCGTGCCTATCGGTCTTCTCATTGGTGCGAAACCATGGGCGGAACGCAGCACAGGGCCTGCCTTTCAATTCCTGCGGATGATCTCTCCGCTCTCATGGATGCCTATCGCGGTCATGGTATTTGGCGTCGGCGATAATCCTATCTACTTCCTGCTGACCTTCGCAACCATTTGGCCGATCATGATCAATACGGCTGCCGGCGTTAAGCAGCTCGACCGGCATTGGCTGTTGATTGCCAAAAGCCTCGCTGCCACCAAAACAGAAAAACTTTTTCACATCGTTTTTCCAGGTATTTTCGGTCATATTATCACTGGTATCCGATTAGCTATCGGCATCGCCTGGATTGTTATTGTGCCGTGCGAAATGCTCGGTGTTTCGGCAGGGCTCGGTTATTTTATCCTCGATACGCGTGATCGGCTAGCCTATCCCGAACTGATGGCGACTATTCTCGTCATCGGCGCCATCGGTTATTTCCTCGACGCTTTCATCCGTTACATCGCCCGAAAACTTTAACAGCGACTGTTTGCGAGCCTATCGCACCAAAAAAGCAAAGACAATGGGTATGGAAACCGACACAATGATAACGCAAAGCCTTGATTGCAAGCGGTTAAAACTTAGCCTTGAATCCCACTGTTCCATTGAGCGAGTAGCTATCACCGAAGTCGGAGAATGAGGTGCGGCCATCAACCTCGCCATAGATCGAATAGGCATCATCCTGCCAATTGTAGGAAACACCGGTGCCAAGCCCGCCCCAGAAACGATCCGAGCGATTGCGGAAGTCAACATTCGTGACCGAGACCTCCGTTCCATTCAGGAACTCATAGTAAAGATTGCCAATGCCATAGGTTTTCAAACGGCGTGTGTCCCCCGCCTCAGACTTCCATGCCTTCTCCCGGTTGAATACAAGCCCCAAACGACCCGTCAGCGCATCACCATCTTCCCGACTGACATGCACATCATACGCATCACGGAAACTGTCAAAATCCACCGCATTATAGGAAAGCTGTGCTTGCGGTGTCATCGTCCATTC
>NZ_JBTXLM010000014.1:0-38301 GCF_054871565.1 Bartonella sp. LJL80 | reverse complement strand
ACGTCGCCTTCGCCTTTTTCATAGTTGGTCATAAGCGACTTCGAGATGTTATCCAGATTGGTCTTGCTCTGATCAACTGTTGCGTTTGCAACGTCGATCTGGCTCTTACCCAAAGCCATTGCATCGGAAACCGCACTCAAAGTGTTACGGTCAGAACGCATGGCTGAAGAAATTGACCAATAAGCAGTATTGTCAGAAGCTTCATTGATACGCATGCCGGTTGAAACACGACGCTGCGTTGTATCCATGTTATCGCCAATTGAACGCAAAGTTTGCAAAGCATTCATAGCGGATTGGTTTGTAAGAAGACTAGTACCCATAATCGTTGTCCCTTTAAAGAAAAAATGGAGAGGGACATGCTGGCTGACCCAGCAGGTAACAGAACGACTTCATGTCTGTTAGATCAAACATCTAACCTGTTACAGTCTCTTAATACCACATCCTCCCAAATTGTAAAGTTCTTTCAACAAAAAAATGTAAATACAGTTCTACGCCCTAGCTAAACGAGCGGATAAGGCTTCCTACAAGCAAGTTCCAACCGTCGATCAGAACGAAAAACAAGACCTTGAATGGCAGAGAAATAACTGTTGGAGGCAACATCATCATACCCATCGACATTGTCAAGGTCGCAACGACCAGATCAATAACGAGAAATGGTAAGACGATCAAAAAGCCGATCTCAAAACCACGGCGCAGCTCAGATATCATAAATGCAGGCACAAGCACCCGAAGGTCAACCTGTTCCCCTGTACCGACTTGAAAAGATGGATCGGCAAGATCGACAAACAGGTCGAGATCCTTTTCGCGCACCTGACTGAGCATGAATTCACGAAAGGGCTGGCTGATGCGTTCCGCTGCCTGTTGCTCATTGATTTCATTATTAATCAGCGGCTGGACACCACTCGTCCATGCCTGATTGAATGTCGGTGCCATGACATAAAACGTCATAAACAATGCCAATGAAATCATCACCAGATTCGACGGCGCTGTTTGCAGTCCCAAACCTGAACGCAATAAAGAGAAAGCAATGGCAAAGCGGGTAAAGCTGGTGACCATAATCAGCAAGCCCGGTGCGACCGAAAGGATGGTCAACAATCCGAAAAGCTGAACAATACGCCCGCTTATCGTGCTTCCACCTTCGGGCAACAACCCACCGAGCGGGCCTGCGGGTGCTGTCCCCGTTTGTTGCGCGAAAGCGGCCCCTATGCCCGCAAAAAAAACAACCAGGGTCAGGAGCAGAAACCGCTTCATTGCTCGACCACCAGACTGGAGATCAGAACATTGGTAACTTTGCCGTCGGAACGAATACGGGCACGATCCAAAAGATCTTCACGCAGATTCATCAACCCTGACGGGCCTTTGATCTGGGCAATCGTGCTATCGCGCAGAAACGCTAAAAAATCATTCGAGATTTCAGCTGCCATTGCCGGCGATATAATCTCGCCCGGCTGCGCAACAAGCGCAATTTCCATACGAATCCAAGCCGTATTCGGTGCAGCCATATTTGTGAGGATCGGAGTCAATACAGTAACATTGGTATTGGAAGATATCATATCGGCAGTTTTGGCCGCATCTTCATTCTTTTCAGCCGTGACAGGTGGTGGCGCAATTTCTTTGCCAATTTGCGCACCGAGAAACCAGCCACCGCCAGCGGCCACAAGCGTCAGAATAGCACCGGCAACCAACAGCGTTTTCATACCGCCGTCTTTTTTTGCCGTATCACTGCCTTTTACCGGCGCTTTTGCCATGAAAACCTCTTGCCTCCGTAGGTCGACACTGGGGCCGAACCATACTTGCATGCGTCATATCACCAGACTGATGAATAAACCTTAAAGCCTGCCAGTTTCAAGCCCATTTGAACGGCAATCTGTTAACCGGGATTGTCGATTTGACCGATCCCGGTTAGCTTACGCTCGAAACAGCTTAGAATGGTGCTATCTGATTGAGTATCTGTTGGCCATAAGGCGGCTGTTGAATTTCGCTCATACGGCCGCGACCGCCATAAGAAATACGCGCTTCAGCGATTTTGTTGTAATCAATTGTATTGTTGCCCGAAATATCACGCGGACGAACCACGCCGGCAATGTTCAATACGCGCAATTCATAGTTAACCCGTACTTCCTGCGACCCGTTAATAACAAGATTGCCATTGGGCAACACATCGGTAACCACAGCAGCGACAGAAAGACGGATATCTTCCTTACGTTCAACCTTGGCATCACCCTTTGAATGGGCTGTTGAATCGCCATTGACGCTGCCACCATTCTTTCCAATCAACGAATAGGTTGCGCCGACCGAGTATTCGGCATTGGCATCCCGTTTCAAGTCGCTCTTATTGTTCATATTGGCGCGATCATTGATAGATATCTGCACCGTCATGACATCGCCAGGCTTCATAGCACGCGGATCACGATAGAAACTGTTGGAACTTGAACGATAGAGCGAGTACTTGCTTTCCTTCGGCGCAGTCGGATAAATATCCGGATTCATTGAAGGTGCATAACCAAGATCAGCCCGGACGGGTGAAAAATCCGGCACGGAATTGAAATCTTTCGTATTATACGAACAGCCTGACAGCGCAACAGCCGCCAGCACAACGCTTAGAAGCGCGACTGAAGATTTACGGGTGAGCGAAACATTTTTCATCTGTCTAACTTTCATCATTGTGCGGCATTCGCCGCCTGAGCAGCCGGTTTTGTCTCCGGCGGTACTTTCTGAACACTGACCAGAACCTTGGTCAGATTGGCTGATTTTTCCGGCGGCATCTCATTCATGATAGCGCTCGATATACGTGGGCTAAGCTTAAGAATGATCGACGCCGCGGCAATATCATCGACAAGGGTCAATTGGGCTGCGGCCGCATCAGGACGCATTTTGGAAATGATATTCACCAATGAATCCTGGGCTTTGGCTAAAAACTCGTTGCGCTTATTCAACCAGTTTTCATATTCCTGTCTTTTATCTTCCAACACTTTGATGCGCTCATCAATTTGCGCACGCAATTGCTGCAATTGCTGGCTTTGCAACTCAAAACGTGCGTCGGCGGCCTGACTGTCAATATTGCCACAAAAGCGCGAAATTTCGTCTTGCGTCGCATTGGCACCGGGAACAGCGACCGGCGTTGCGGGTGGTGTCGCGGCATTATTTGCTGGCGGCGCATTGTTTGTGGGCGCAGGTGCCGGAACAGGTGTGGGTTGGGCAAGAGCGCTGCCGACAAAACCGGCAAATGGTGCCAAACCTAAAACAGCAAGTATGTTACGACGTGACCTGATCATTGCACCACAAGCTCCGCATGAAGGGCACCCGATGTTTTGATCGCCTGTAGGATTGCAATAATCCCGGTCGGTTTCACACCAATCTGGTTCAACCCCTTGACGAGGTTGTCGAGATCCGTGCCACCGAGAATACCAATATTGGATGTCTGTTCATTGGCGTCAATCGTGGTTTGCGGCAACACAACAGTTTCCCCCGTTTCACTAAACGGCTCGGGCTGTGAGGCATAAGGTGTTTCGGTGACGCGTACTGTCAAACTTCCATGCGAAATCGCTACACGGGACACACGAACTTTCTCGCCGATAACAACAGTACCGGTACGCTCGTCCACGACCACGCGTGCAACCTCATCTGTCGGTATCGGCAAACCTTCTATTTCAGCAATGAATCGGGTTGCTGAAATATTTTGCGGCTTTTTCAACACGACAGTCTTGGCATCACGCTCCTTGGCAACGACCTGATTATAGCGCTTATTAGCAAAGACATTGATCAAATCGGCCACACGAATAGCCGTCGAAAAATCAGGATTGCGCAATTCCAGCACAATATCGTTTTCTTTATTGAAATTGCCTTCGACCATACGTTCAACCAGCGCGCCATTTGGAATGCGGCCGGAGGTTGGAACGCCTTGCGTGACAGTTTCGGCAGCTCCCTGTGCACCAAAACCGGAAATGACCATATTACCCTGCGCGACCGCATAGGTTTCACCATCAGCACCAAGAAGCGGAGTCATAACCAGAGTACCGCCCTGCAAGGACGTGGCATCACCCAAGGATGAAACACTCACATCAATACGTGAACCGGGTGTTGCAAAAGGTGGAATATCAGCCGTCACGATAACCGCGGCGATGTTGTTGGCCCGCGAGGCACCAGCAGGAGGACTGATGCCGAGATTATCGAGCATGGCGCGCAGCGATTGCTCGGTAAACGGTGCATTGCGCAGTGAATCGCCCGTACCATTAAGGCCGATCACCAAACCATAACCTACCAGCTGGTTGTCACGTACGCCCTGTATTTCGGAAATATCCTTAAGGCGGGCAACAACACCGGGACGCGCAAGATCGGAATAACGCATTTTTGCCGGATCGCCGCCGGAACCAAGCCATGACGCATCGGCTGCAGCTTCCGAATTGAAGCGGCGGACATTCTTGCCGCCGTCATCGGCAAAAGCCGGCATAACGCCCATGAATAGCGCAGCCATAAGACTGAGAGAACGACCTATCATTGCACACCTACCCGCACACTACCGTCAGCCAATACCGTGCCGGTAACAACACGGCCTGAATCGATATTGCGTATTTTTATAAAGTCCCCTGCACTCCCCGGCTGTAGTGAAACGCCGGTTGCAGTGATAACCAGATCACCCGCCGTGAAGACCAATCGTGTCGATTGTCCACGCTCGATCAAAACCGGATCGGCAAGTGCTGAAAGCGAAATCGGACGACCGGCTGTCAAAGTACGTTTGGCAACCTTGTTCAGCGCCTGACTGATGTCGGTTACATAAAGCGGTACCGCATCAGCCTTGATGAAAAACATTCTTTCACTCAAGCCGACCTCGCTGACCGGCTGACCGGCATAGACCGTTCTTGTTGGAACGATAAAGCCGACCCTGTCCGCATAAGCTTGCGTCAGCGAAGACACCAACAACAATAAACCGGCAACAAAGAGTGAAAGCTTTTTCATAGCCTGATTACCTTAGATTTTTCGAAACGACTGCGGACATTTCGTCGGCCGCCTGAATGACCTTGGAGTTCATTTCATAAGCACGCTGGGCAGCAATAAGCTCGGTAATTTCTTTGACCGGATCAACGTTTGAAGCTTCCAGATAGCCTTGCATAATCGAGCCGTAATTTTCTTCTCCCGGATTGCTTGCTATCGGCGCACCGGAAGCCTGCGTTTCGCGGAAAAGATTGTCACCCACCGGTTCAAGTCCGGCTTCATTGGTAAAATTGATCAGATTAAGACGTCCGGCCTCGACAGGCGCAGCATCCGCATCGGGCTGATAATAAAGTGTACCGTCTGCGCTTACTGTAATTGTCCCATTCTTGCCGATTTCGGTAGGAAGGGTAATGACAGGCTGCACCAGATTGCCATCAAGGGTGACAAGCTGGCCGTTTTCATCAAGGTTGAATGCACCTGCGCGCGTATAGAACGTATTGCCGTTCGGATCTTGAATTTCAAACCAGCCACGCCCCTTGATAGCAAGATCCAGAGAGTTATTGGTTTGAACGAATGAGCCTTGCATATTCAGCTTACGGACGGCGGCAGTGCGAACACCCATACCCACCATGGCACCCTCGGGAATGGTGGCCTGATTCATCATATTGGGTACGCCAACGGCGCGATCGGCCGTATACATCAAATCGGAAAATTCCGCACGTGACCGCTTATAGCCCGTGGTGTTGATGTTGGCGATGTTGTTGGCGATGACGTCCAGATTTGTTTGCTGGGCATTCATGCCTGTCGCTGCAATCGATAAAGATCTCATAACCATGGTTTTATTCCTTTTATTTTCCGGATGCTTTACGCATATCTGCGCTTGATCCGCTAAATTTGCATACGACTGACTTCGAGATATGCCTGAACAATTTTATCGCGAATGGCGATTGCCGTATTCAATGAGCGTTCGGCTTCCATGACGGAATTGACCACTTCGCGCACACCGACATCACCGCCCTGTATTTTTTCCATCGAAAGGCTTTCGGCCTTTTGCAAATTATTGCCCACAGAACCCGAAACTTCCGCCAGAACCTGATCGAAACTGACGTTCTTTGCCCCTTCGGTTTGTCCGGTCGCGATCGGATTATTGAGAGCGCTCGTCTGACCGGCATTCATGCCCTGCGACTGTCCTAGACGGTCGAGCGCTGCACGGGTCGTCGCAGAGGTTAAAGACTGGATCATTGTCAAATTCCTGTCAGCTTAAGGGCGCCTGCCATCAGGTGGGCCGAGCGACGGATAACTTCGAGGTCAGCCTTATAAGATACGGCTTCTCCCATGCGGACCAGATCAACCGCAACATTGTTTTCAACGTCGTTGATCTGCGCTTCAATTATGGGCAATACTGCCTTCATCTCTGTCAATCCAGCGTTTACCATCTTACCCTCTTAATAGATCTATTGTCTGAGAAACGAGGTCACGTGCTTGCCGGATGACCTGTAAATTGGCCTCGTAAGACCGATTAGCTTCACGCATATCTGCCATTTCCACAATCGAATTCACGTTGGGATATTTGACGTAGCCATTTGCATCAGCAGCCGGGTGTCCCGGTTCATACTTGACAGTATAAGGTGACTTGTCAGTGCTGATGCGCGCCACTTCCACACCCTGAGCATCAGCATATGGGTTAAGAGCAGCTTCAAAACTGACTGTTTTACGCTGATAGGGGCTTGCCCCTGCAGTCGCACCTGTAGAATTGGCATTGGCCATATTTTCAGCAATAATACGCAGGCGGGTTGACTGGGCAGTAAGCCCCGTTGTTGCGACACGTCCTGCTGCGACAAGTGGATCAGACATAATCAAGACCCTCCTTTGACTGTTGCCATCATCATCCGGTGAAAGGCTTTGACAATTGCGGTATTCATCGACATTTCACGGCCAATTTCGCCACCTTTGCGCATTTCTTCTTCCAGATTGACATCATTACCGGAATGGGTGGTTTCGATTGTATCTTCCGGACGCAAGGCGCGCGCTTCCATACCGTTATCCGTCACGTCCATATGGGCGTTGTTGGTTACGGCCATAGCCATTGTGTCGTTTTGCAAAACCGCAGAAAAACTCTGCACATCGCGCGCTTTATAGCCGGGTGTATTGGCATTGGCGACATTGCCTGCAACCGTCTTCTGACGAACTGCCAGCCAGTCTGCCTGCCTACTTGCCATGTCAAAAAGATTAACCGGACCCATTGCCTATTACCCTATTAAACTCAGGAAACAATAACGGGGCAATCTTGCGCGAGACTTGCGTTCAACGAAAGCTTCGGTTTTTATCGTTTAAGGCAATGAAAACAATACACTATAAAAGGATTAAAAAATCCCCTGCGCACAATCCGCGCCATTCAGAGCGCTTTTCGACCTGATGCTATGCGGCCGGCGTGTCTCCAGCTTTTGATTTGTCGCGGTATCTTATGCAATTGACGTTTCACATCAATCGGGAACCGCTCTAAAAGCGTTCAGGGCGATAGGATTGGGCTTTTCAATTGATAAAAACAGCCAATACGTGACCGTACTTCCTCAATGGGCTTTGACAGGAACGAGACCTTGTGATGTCTTCAGTTCAATCTGTCCAGTATTCTTATCCTTAACGGCACGCATATATCGGCTACCATCCGGCAGCGTACTACCAGGGGCCGCGAACCAGTAACCCTGATCATACTCAATCAGGGCCATACCATTCACCACGTCTTTCACAACAAAAGGCTTTGCTTGCGGTGCGGTTGGCACCAGACCGCCACCGTCCTGCGCAGGGATATCGCCTTTTGGCAATCCACGACCATTCGACATGATCGGCCTGCTGGCATCGTAATCCTGTGCCGCATAAGGATCGACTGTATCAACCGGTTCAAACTTCGATTTTCTAAACCAGCTTTCATCAGGTTGCATTTTTTGCTCGCTGGTCGCACTATCACCGACCACCGCTCCACCAATGCCATTGATCTGCAATCCATAGACCACAAAGGGCAAACTGCCACAGCCGATCGCCAATGCTATACCCAAAGTGCGCAGCATTGTGTCGACGGATTGGAAAATTCCGAAAATCGTCCCCCCATTGGCACCGCTTATAGAGCTTGCAACGCTCAGTGATTGTAAGCCTGCAGCCCCGGTCGACGCAATGGCGACTGACCTTTTTGCCCGCGTTTTCGCCTGTTCCTGAGGAGTCGCAACGGGTAAACCGGAGCGATTAAACGTGTCATCCGATAGGCGGCGTGAAAAAGGCAGCCAGGACCACCATGGACGTTTTTGCCCGGTATGCTGGCGTGACGAAACCCTGCCGGCCTGTGTGTTTTCCAGATTGCGCAACAGGTCTGCCAACTGTTTTTCGGCTTCCGCAACACGCATTTTTTTGGACAGCCCCTTTAAATTGAAGCTGCTGAAATTGCGATATTTATCATCGCCCGAATGCGGAAAGGACGGGCCCATATGTGTAAAATCTGTCATAACCTATACCTTTCCTAACCTTGTTGAACGGGCTGCAGCTTGAGCGCTTTGGCCAACTCATCGTAAGGATCCCGCGCAACCGGCGTGTCAGGACTTTGATTCATCGCTTCATATATACGCGGCACAAGAATAACGGCCTGATCCAAAACGGCATCTGAACCGGCTCGATATGCCCCCATCGCGCGTAGATCGCGCGTTTCTTCATAACGGGAAATCATCTCTTTCAGACTTTGAACGAGCCTGCGCTGCTCAGGTGTCCAACTGTGCGGGGCCAAACGTGAAATGGACGCCGGAATATCAACAGCAGGAAACCGCCCCTGGGCGGCTATGGCGCGATCCAAAACGATATGGCCGTCTAGAATACCACGAATAGCATCGGCGATCGGATCATTATGATCGTCGCCATCAACAAGAACAGCATAAACGCCGGTAATCGAACCCTTGCCTTCAGGTCCGGGACCGGCCCGCTCGAGCAGTCTTGGCAACTGGCTGAAGACACTTGGCGGAAAACCGCGCGATACCGGCGGTTCGTCAGCAGCAATCGCGACCTCGCGTGCAGCCAGCGCATAACGTGTGACGGAGTCGACCATCAGCAGGACATTGTCGCCGAGCGAGCAGAAATATTCCGCAATTGTTGTTGCCATAGCCGGCGCGAGCCGTCGCATCATCGGGCTTTCGTCACCTGTTGCAACAACAGTAACGACTTTGGCAAGCTTGCCTTTCATCGTATCATCAAGCATATCGCGGACTTCGCGTCCACGCTCGCCGGTCAAAGCCAAAACCACGGTATCAAAGTGGTCTGTTTGTGTCATCATTGCCAACAAAGTGGACTTACCAACACCCGATCCGGCAAAAACACCGATACGCTGTCCAAAGCAGAGCGGCGTAAAAATATCAATGACCTTGACACCGGTACGCAGCCCCTTGCCCACGCGCGCCCGCTTCAATGCAGGCGGGGCATGGGTCTCAACCGGCATCTTTACCGTTCCGGACATGATTGGACCGAAATCATCAATGGCTTCGCCCAAAGCATTTACCACCCGTCCGCGCCATGACTTGTCGGGAGCAACAAGCAAAGGGCCGTTAGGAAAAACCGAGGCGTTCAGGGCCGGTATAACCGTTTCGTCATAAGGTTTAATCAATGTATGATCTTCATTCACACGGATAACCTCACCGCGTGACATCTGGTTTCCGCAATCGATCAAAACGCTGTCGCCAAGGGACACAAGTTCGGACATGCCTTTGGCGGCAATTGCAGCCCGTGAAACATCGCTCACTACGCCGCCGCGGCTAACCAATGGAGAAGAATGGTTTTTCTCACGCTCGGCAAAAGCCAACAAACGCGACAAAGATGTATTAGCCGACGCGCCTTGGAGCTTTATGTTTGTCTCAACGTTTTCCATATGAAATAGCCTGATTGACCGAGCTTAAATGAATGTCTTACTGATTTTTTCCACCAAGTGTCTGGATTGCTTTGGTGCCCATTTCTTCCTGCTGGCGCATCATGGCTTCTACCCGCTCGAAAGCACGCGTCACTTCAATCAGCCGCGTCATTTCAATAACGCCGTTCACATTGGAATTTTCGATGAAGCCCTGCATCACACCATTGCCGACATCGCCAACAACCGGAACAGGCGTTTTATCCGGAATAACCGAAGAATTCGGCCCATAACGCAGCTCGCTATTTGGCTGGAACTGGTAGAGGCCAATTGCCCCGACTTGGAGATTGTTTTGATAGATGGCACCGTCAGCCGCAATGCGCGGCGGGCCGTTTGCCGGATCGATTTGCAATGGCGCACCGCCATTATCCAAAAAAGGATGCCCCATCACGGAGACAAGACCGCCTTCAGGCGTCATTAGCATACGGCCATCACGCGTATAGACCTGACCGGCAGGGGTCTGCAGCGAGAAATAGGAATCGCCGTTAACCGCAACATCCAGTGCATTGCCGGTTTGCGTTACAGGGCCGCGATCGGTGGAAATGTAGCTTTTACCGGCACTGCTGAAATTGACATTTTCATTATTATCACGTGCAACAGGGGATACGAGCGAGTCAAACTTCATGGCCTCGGCCCTAAAGCCCGGCGTGTTCACATTGGCCATGTTCTGCGCAATGGTTTCCATGCGCCGTGCCAAACTGATCTGGCCTGAAACACCAACATAGATTGGGTTCTGCATCGATCCCTCGTCCTTTCATGCCCCAGACATATCCATGTCTGGCTTGATACAGGCGGACAAGAGATCAAGGGCCAAAAGGCCCGAGAATCAAATGCCGCCGGGTTTAAGCGACTGCATGGCAATCATGGCGTCATTGGAAAATCCAAAAGTGCCGCCCGACCCCGTGCTCTGCAACAAACTCAATGCAGGGCTGACCTGCGTTTGATTTTGTACGTCATACATGGCTGAAAACCGCGAAATGAATTTCTCCAATTTCGCCGGATCGGCCATATCGTCATAAGAAATGCGTGATTCAATCATGCGCTTTTGCGCATCAACGTCTGAAGTACGCACACTTTCAGGTATATTCAGCGTGGTAAAAACCACCGCCGTCAAAGCTTTGTCTGACAAAATTTGATAAGCCCAACTATCTTCCGATAGAGTGCCATTTTGCGTCATTCCACCAATCGTACGAGTGAAATACAATGCAAGACGGGCACCTTCATTGGCTTGGCCAACCTGCACTTCCAATGTCTGCTGCATATATTTGTTAACAGCCGCTTTGGTGGCGCTATCCTGTTGCGTGGCTTTGTCACCATATTTTTCAAAATTGAATGCAGCCGCAAATTGCTGATAACGCTTATCGGTCAAACCACTTGCGTATTCGGGATCCGTCAGCACCTTACGCATCATGCCCTTGGCATAGGTCATGTCTTCAAGACCATAAGCCTTCATGGCATAATTATACAAACGGTCATCGCCGAGAAAATCGTCAACCGATTTCACATTCATAATATTCTGGGTATAATACTCCGTCTCACGCTCGACCTGTGGCTGTTTCATCACCTGGTTGAGCGTCTTGGACATATTATCAATTGTATTTCTATAGCTGACATAAGTGCCAATCATAGCGATACCTTTCCTCAGTAAAACCGTTATAGGGGGCGAAACTTGCCCGAAGCTGATCTAAAGCGCGCGATAAGACATGCCCAATCGCGGTGTCATTTCAACCTTATAATGCGCCATTTTTAGTGTTCTTGCAAGAAATGCGCGATAATGTGCTAGAATGGCAATACGGTTGGCAAGCTTCACGCAAGGCCGCCATTCTATAAACAGGATAAATCTGCAAACAGGAGCGTTGTGCGTTGGGTATTATTATTGGTTTGGCAATTGCTCTGGGGTGTATGCTTGGCGGCTTTATGGCAATGGGCGGCCATGTGTCCGTTCTGCTTCAGCCTTGGGAATTCGTGATCATTTTGGGGTCGGCAATGGGCACCTTTGTGATTGCCAATCCCTTCTCGTTGATCAAAGACACCATGAAAGCCACAATGGAAGCGATGAAAGACGCGGTTCCTAAACAAAAAGACTTTCTGTCTGTCTTGGGACTTCTTTATGCCATGATGCGTGAAATGCGTTCCAAATCTCGTTCCGAGGTCGAAGGCCACATTGATAACCCAAAGGAATCGGCTATCTTCCAACAATACCCATCGGTTTTAAAAGATGAGTCTATTACCAATTTTATTTGTGACTATTGCCGACTGATCATTGTAGGGAATGCGCGTCCATTTGAAATTGAAGCCCTTATGGATGAAGAGATCCACACGATTTCCCATGATTCATTAAAGCCCTACCAAGCGATGCAGACAATTGCCGACGCTTTGCCGGCTTTGGGCATTGTCGCGGCTGTTCTGGGTGTTGTTAAGGCGATGGGCGCACTGAACGAATCCCCCGAAGTTCTCGGACACCTCATCGGTGCGGCGCTTGTGGGAACATTTGCCGGTATTTTCTTTTCTTACGGTGTTTTCGGTCCGATCGCTGCAAAGATCAAAATGGTACGCGACAAGAAAACCCGTATCTACGTTGTGATCAAGCAAACGCTTTTGGCCTATATGAATGATGCCATGCCGCAGATCGCACTCGAATATGGTCGTAAAACAATTTCTGCCAAAGACCGGCCTTCCATCGATGTTGTCGAGCAGGAAGCAATTGCGGGTCAGGGTTCGGGCAAAGAGGCGGCTTAATTGATGTCAGAAACAACAACAGACAAGGCTGTGGAAGATAAAAAGCAGGATGTGCTTGCCGAGCATATCTTGCGCGCCGCGGGTTTATCAAGCGACGATCTTATGTCGTTCCAGCATGTGTTCCGGGATGCTTCAAGCAATCTTTGTGCCCGGCTGGCGCAATACACTTCCGCGCAGTTTGTTTCCGATGTGACCTCGCTTGATACGCTTAAAGCCGATGCACTGCCGCAGGTTATTGGTACCGATACACTTGTCGTCACCTTCGAAGCAGACCGTTGGGGCGGTGATGTCCTTTTTGTGCTTGATTCAAATCTTGTCAGTCTTGTCACCGACGCTTTCTTTGGCGCGGCCGAACCAACAGCGATGAACCGCAATGGTCGGCCTTTCAGTGCCGTTGAAAGTAAAACAGGTGAAACATTGGCTCAGTTGTTGTCTTACGCCATGGATGATGTTTTCGGCACCGGCGATGGCTCACTTCTGACATTCAAGCAAACAACCAAAGCGCAACAGCTCGAACTGGAAGAGTTTGAACAGCTACGCATGTTCTCTTGTCTGCTTTCAATCAAGGTTGGTGAAACAGAGGCAACCTTGAACCTGCTTATGCCACGCAGCTGCCATCGTCCGATTCAGGAAGCTGTAACGCGCGTGCTGCGTGCCCCTTCGGCAAGAACGGATCCGTTGTGGGCGAAGCGGTTGCGTCAGGAAGTCAGCCGCGCCCATGTTGGTATTGAAGCTTATATTCTGCAGGGCTCAATGACCCTGAATGATCTATCACATCTGGAAGTTGGTCAGGTGTTAAGCTTGCCGGTAAATGCGGTGAAGCAAATAAGACTGCGCAGTGGCGATAAGCCGCTTTATAAATGTTCGCTTGGAAAAGTGGGTACAAATTTTTCTATACGGGTCACAGACCCGATCGATGAAGAAGAGGAAATGATCGATGGCCTGGTTCACGGTTAATATTGTTAGTGCTGTTCTGGCTATGGTTTCTTTGGGTGTTTTTATTGTGACAACCCGCAAGCTTGCCAGTACCATCCGTCTGGGGCGTGAGCTGGCCCAGCAGGTCCATTCTGCAACATCAAGCCTTGACCGTGCGGTCATGGCGCTGCGCGAAGAGCATCAGGATTTCCGCGATGAAAACCGCAAGCTTGATGCCCGCATTACAGAATCTGCGCGTATCCGCCGTGATGTCGATCGTTCCGTTGCCCATATGGAAAATGTGCGCAATCAGTTGCAAGGAGATTTTAACCGTCTGCGCGGTATCCTCACAGCTCAAGCACATGGTCCCGCAGCCGCTTCGGGTCCAGCCCATCCTGCGGTAGCCCAGCCAATGCAAGCTAAGGGTTTGCCGGTTTTTGTGCAACGCAAGGTGCATAAAACGGCCTTGGGTAATAAAGTACAGTTTTGATAGAGCAGGATAAACGGCGAAAGCCGAGATAATACGGTGAGATAATGGCTGACGAATTTAAACCAACAGGCACACCCACGGGAAGCAATCCTGCGGTGCCACCGCGCCCCGCCGGTAGCCCTCCTCCCGGATTTGGTGCAGCTGCACCACGGCCCGGAGTTGGCAATCCCGGCGCTCCGAATCCCGGTGCGGCTGGTGGTTTTGCACCCAATATGCAAAAACCGGCTGGCTCAGCCGGTGCCGCCTTTGCCGCAGGTGCCGGTGCCCGCCCGGGCGCGCAGGCTGCACAGCAGAGTGCCCCTGAAGCCGCCGGCAATGCTGATCTTATTATGAGTATTCCGGTAGAAGTACAGGTTGTTCTGGGTTCCACAACCATGCCGGTTGCCACATTGATGAATCTGGGACGTGGCGCGGTTATCACCCTTGATAAGCAGATTGGTGATCCGGTTGACATCGTGGTCAATGGTCGTGTGATTGCACGTGGTGAAGTCATTGTTATGGAAGATGATTCGTCACGCTTCGGTGTAAGCCTGACAGAAGTAATCGGCAAATAAAGCAAACAGCGTTTGAAAGACGGATATGGCGCAAGCAGAACAAGAAAAGGTTGTTGAAAAGGAAGAACCGACAGTCGATACAAAAGCGGCTGGCGGCAAAAAAGCATCTTCCATTATCGACACACTTTCGGGACAGCAAAAGGTTGCTGCCCTGCTTGTTGCTATGGGAAAACCGGCGGCAGCAAGGCTTTTGAAGCATTTCAGTCCCGATGACCTGCGTCGCTTAAGCGGGCAGGCCCATACATTGCCGGATATCAGCCTTTCAGATTTTGATGTCTTGGTGCGTGAGTTTGAAGATGCATTTGCGGAAGGTGTTTCTTTTTCACAGGCTGGCGCACGATTTGATAATCTCGTGCAGGAAACTTTGCCGGAAGATGAAGCCGCACTGGTTCTTGATCCGTCGGCAACGCCGGCACTGCCGCTGGAAAGCCTATGGGACGTTATGGCCAGACTTTCAGCAGAAGAGATGCAAGGACATCTGGCCCAGGAACATCCGCAGGTCATAGCCTATATCGTATCGCGTTTGCCCTCGGATTTGGCGGCAAAAGTGTTATTGGCACAAACCATGGCTGTTCGCGCCGACATTATCCGCCGCACACTTCATTTACGCACCGTATTGCCTGTCGTCGACGAGCTTCTGGATCATGCATTGCGACCGGTTCTTTCCGAACAGACGGAAAGTGCCGAGCAATCACATTACGGTCAAGTCGCCACTATCCTCAACCAGCTTGATAAGAGCGAAATTGATGAAATGCTGGCAAGCCTTGACGGCCTTAGCCCGGACGACTTGGAGAAAATTAAAGCCAAACTCTTCGTCTTTGAAGATATTCCACGTTTGACAGAGCGGGCTCGTCTATTGTTGTTCGACGATATTCCGGCAGATGTGATCATCACTGCATTGCGCGGTGCCGATCCCTCGACAACGGAATTGATATTGAGTTCGCTGTCGCAGCGCAGCCGTCGTATGGTGGAATCCGAACTGGCCTCCCCCAATGACATGTTGTCGCAATCCGATATTACCGATGCCCGCCGAACTATTGCGCAGGCTGCAATCAGGTTGGCAGATCAGGGGACGATCAGCCTTGCCGGTGAGGAAGGAGCCGCGTAGCTTGCGGCTTGAATTGGGATGGCCGAAGACAAACCGGATAAAGACAGCCAAACAGAAGAGCCGACCGAGCACAAGATACGCAAGGCCGAAGAGAAAGGTAACCTTCCCTTCTCACGCGAACTCCCGATGTTTGCCTCGCTTGTCGGCTTCAGCATGATTGCCGTTTTTATCGCATTTCCAGCCATGTCCAAATTGTCCAATTTTTTGATGCAATGGATAGACCGGCCGGAAGGATGGCGGCTTAACGGTGCAGAAGATATCAAACATCTTATGTTTGTTATCGGTGGAAATGTCGGTCTCGCATTGGCCCCTATCCTGGTGATGATACCGGTTATCGGCATTGCCGCATCCATGGTGCAAAATGCACCGCGCGTTGTGGGCGAAAGAATACGCCCGCAATTCTCGCGCATTTCCCCGGCAAGCGGCTTCAGCCGCATTTTTGGTAAGGCCGGCTTTGTCGAGTTCTTAAAATCTTTGGCAAAACTTATCGGTGTAAGCCTGATTGTTTATCTGTCATTTTTTAAGGGAAATACAGTTTTTATCGATGCACTAGCCACCGATGCTTCCGCTTTACCCGAATATATCCGATCGGAAATTTCAAGTCTGCTGATCTCTTTTGCGGTTGCGGTTGTTGCTATTGCCGGTTTCGACTTTGCATGGTCACGTTTTCAATGGCGTCAAAATTTGCGCATGACCAAGCAGGAAGTCAAAGAAGAGCATAAGGACATTGAAGGCAACCCGATGGTGAAAGCACGCATGCGTTCGCTTGCGCGTGATCGTATCCGTCGGCAGATGATGGCAAATGTGCCCAAAGCAACCATGGTGATTGCCAACCCGACGCACTTTTCTGTGGCCCTGCGTTATTCGCCACCGCTGGATCAGGCACCTGTTGTTGTTGCCAAGGGACAGGATATTTTGGCTTTGCGTATCCGTGAAATTGCCACGGAGCACGACATACCGGTTATTGAAAACGTGACGCTGGCGCGTGCACTTTATAAGCAGGTTGAGGTGGATCAGGTGATACCACCCGATTTCTATCAGGCAGTTGCTGAATTGATCCGGTTCATCAACAGTCAGAAACTTCATTAAAAACCAACATTCGTTTCTTTTGCAACCATAATCATGAAATTTGAAAAATGAATAAAGAACATATCCATGAAATGCGTGAAATGATGATTGCAAAGCAGGTTGCCCGGATTATTCCGGAACTAAAGCTTGTCGACGCTGCCGATTTCATCGCCTATATCCATGCGGAACGTTTCGCCAATATTACCGATATTATTGATGCCGCGACGGAACTTCATTTCTACCCCCATACCATGCGCTTTGGTAATGGTGGAAGCTACGTTCTGGAATGGGATACGCCGCCGACGATTACTCTGGACATGGAGTTTTCCAATGAAGGCGTCACCGCCTATTTCCGTTTGGTGATGTCGGCCGATGGCTTTGGTATCGAGCTTGATAATGTTGTATTCGAAAACCCGGTTGATGACGAGACCGATACCCGACACCTGATGGAAGCACTTAATGATGCACGGTTGCGAAAACCCAACTGAAGCCATTTATTGGCTTAACCTCGAACGTTTGCAAGGCTTGCACAAATAACTGGAATAAAAAAGGCGCTTTGAAGCGCCTTTATTTTTTATTCGCTTGGGATATGCGGAATTTACAAAGCTCCAACGACTTGCAATGATCCAAGGTCAGGACCTATGCATTTGAACGAAATTGTATGCACAAATCTCGTTGAGAACGAGAAGAAGAGCCGCACGAACTATAAATGTTTTCAAGGCTGCTCGACTTAAGTTTCCTCAAAATTGACGATATTTCGAAGGGACACAAAAACGTCCAAGATCTTCTGGATTGACCTTGAATCAAGACCTAGCGTTGCTTGTTCATCTCTCGAACTTGGTCGGCGGAAATGAAGTTGAATTGTTCAACGATCAAGTCCTTGATCACGGGTTCTGGAAAGCGTTGATTGACGCCGTCAATAATCTGTTTTTTCACGTCATCAAACTTGACACGTTCAACTTCACGCGTGTCTGAATAAGCACCAAAAAAAGCCCGGAAAACCTCATCATTGACGAATAGGCCCAAAGGAACGGAAATCTTCGCCTTGACATTGGCATCAACAGTATAAACCAGCTGCGATATGATATAGCCGTTGACCTTGCCATTGACCATTATTGGCACGCTGATAACATCGGTGCGGTCATAGTCGATACGGGGTGTCGTATCGGTTGCTGCCGTTGCTGTACTCGGCACCGAATTCATCTTGATTCCGAGCATCAGCGTGCCCAATGCAACCAGACAAACCCAGAGCCCAACGGCAACAATCTTGATCATTTATAAAGTCCGGCATTAAGAGAAAACGGATCGTAAGTTCCATCCGTCTCTTGCGCACGAGCGGCTGCCTGCATCATTTGCGACAATTCGCTCACCGCCTCGAGATGGATCTTCAATAGTTCACTATTGCGCTCGAGTTTCTTTTGCAACCCGCCCAACAGCATTTCAACCTTGGTTTCTACCATATCGTTCATATAACGGGCAACTTCACCCATGGAATGGTTTAAATCGCGCAGCCCACGTGTTTTGCGTGCATTGATATCGTTATAATCAGGATTTTCATTGCTTTCCAACACCGACGTTTCATAATCGACAACCTCTTCAAGGCTGGTAATCGCTGCTGTAAACTTTGTTAAAGCCAGCTCGCGCGCGACAGGATCCTCGATGCGGGTTTTCGCCGCCACCGGTACGATCTCATTTTCTTGCTGTGCTACGGACATCGCAGACTCCCTTTAATTGAATATTTTACCATAGCTTTCAACGAAAGCATCATGTGTTTTTGCTCATGTGCTTGCGCACCAAATCCAGTTCTTTGCTATGCATGATATTATCGACGGTGGCCTGGCGGTTTTCGCCCGAACCGACAAGCGCGCCCAAACCACTTTGCATTGCCTCCAGACCATCACCATTGGCGGCATTGCCCTGTTTGATACGCTGGTCGTTTTCAAGCATTTTAGCCACGCCGATGCCACCGTGGTCCGCCATCTCCTTGGCCATGGACTCCGCCATCATGGATTTCCAAAATTCGCCGGCCTGCCCCTTGCCGAATACCGAGGACGTATCTGATGTAAACATGTTCTGGATAAAGGTTTGCAACATGAAAGCTTCAAACTTCTTATAAGCTTCGGCATTGCCGCTTCCCTCTGCCTTTGTCTGCATTTTCATTTGATTGACAGGCTGGTTGGAAAAGGATTGCGCGGATAGACTATCGCTACCCTTAGCCATATCGGCAAAACCGTTAACGTTGAGCTGCTGATTGACCGCACGCACCGCGCTTTGCGCATTGCGCAATTTTTCAACGGATGCGCGATACTCCAATGGATCAGCGGCACGTGCTACATCAAGGACCAAATCTGAAGGCGGCTTAATCGCCATTTTGCTTCCTTTTCGGGCTCATATTAAAAATCCGGTTGCGCCATATATCGGCAAAGACCAAGACTCTCTTTATGAAGACTATAGGCTTACAAGCTTATCCCAAGCTGGAGTCTTTGGCGATTTTCGCGGCAACATACTCTTCCAGCATGTCTGCCATTTCCTTGCGGTCCTCGGCTTCACGCGCATATTTACGCTTTTCATCCAGAACATCACAACGCCGCGAAGCCTCAAGCAGTGTTTGCCGCTGCTTCAAAATTTGCGCATCCAAAACCGCCTCACGTTTGGCGTTACGCTGCAATCGTCGTGCAAGCAAATTCGGATCAAAGAAATCAATCTCTGAACCATTCTCCATCAAGGAAAACAGATATTCATCTTCTTCGCTCAAGAGTTGCCGCTGGCTGCGCGATTCTTCCAGATCGGCCTCATCTCGGGCTTTGACCAGAGTTTGCGCTTTAAGCAGTTTTGCGTATCGTCGGCTATCAGCTGCCATCACGGCCCCCTATCCAGCCACGCCGATAATTCCGAACCAAAAAAGTGTAGAATTTCAGGCATAAGAAAATAGAGCAGCATCAAACCGCCAAACATAACAAAAGGCATGGAAATAAAATAGACAGGTATCGTCGGTGTTAATTTATTGATCAATCCGACAGCAATATTGACCAGAATGGCATAGATGATAAACGGCGCAGCGATGCGTAATGTCGTTAAGAAGGTCTGCGACAACGCATCCCGATAGTCGATCAATGCCGATTCCGGCCGCGGTATAAGGGAAACGGGTACAATTTGATATGATGTCAGCAATCCACGGATAACCACCATATGCAGGTCGCTTGCAAAAAACATCATCAACGCGCCCAGCGTGACCAGATTGGCGACCTGTGATTCCGGCATCGATTCAATCACGCTGTTTCCCGGTTGTCCCGAATAACCCATCGACATTGCCACAATATTTGCCATAAACTGAAATGCCCACATATAGGCATGGGCTATAATACCGAACGTCGCACCAATGAGCATTTCGGCGGCAAGGCCCGCGAGCAGCGTAGCCAAGGTCGGGTTGGCGGCTATCGCTTGGAAATTGGAACCGGCCATCGGCAACATCACCAATGAAAACGCCACGGCCAGAAAAAGTCGTAGGTTCATCGGAATACGTGCGCTTGACAGACCGGGCATCAACATCAAACACGCCCCTACCCGCGCAAAGATCAACATGGCAACAATCACCAGTTGGTCAATGGGCAGCGTTACAAAGGGCATGCGTTTTTCCTGTTAATCAGCGATAGTTCCCAAAGTCTTGACTTCAACACCGCGCGCGATTTCAGCATGTGAGAGAACCGGCAAGGTAGCAAATAAACGTTCAATAATCATCCTGACATAAGGACGTGCCTCAGGCGAAGTTATAAGAACAAACCTTTCACCGTTTTCCATATGTTTCCGGATAGAGGTTGTAGCCTCCGTGCCGAATTTTTCAAGCTCGCGCGGATCAATGTCGAATTCGACAATCTCACCTTTTGCATCGCGTTTGAGGGCCTGATGGAAAACAAGATCCCACCGGCTGCCAAGCCGCAACACATTCAATACGCCATTTTCGGATAAATCACCACATATTTGCTGTGACATACGCATACGCACATGTTCAACAATCAACTCGGCGCGGCGGACATGCGGCGCAATTTCGGCAATCGCTTCAAGAATGAGATCAAGATTTCTAATCGAGACGCGCTCGGCCAAAAGAAGTTTCAAGACAGATTGCAAACCCGAATAGGAAAGATGTGCCGGGCAGATTTCTTCCAGAAGTTTTCTATATTCCGGACCAAGACGTTCAAGCAGAATGCGCATATCTTTATAAGACAGCAATTGTGCCAGATTATTGCGTAGAACTTCGCTCAGATGCGTTAGCAACACCGAAAGATTATCAACCGCCATATAACCATCGCGCACGAGCTCGGAACGGAAGGTTTCTGACGTTGCAAAAGCACGCATGCCAAAAGCGGGTTCGCGGACTTCTTCCCCCGGAAGATTGGGGATAGGCTTGTCGCCCAACATCACCAGAACATCGCCGATACGCATTTCATAGGCAGCCACAGCAGTGCCATGCAATTTGATGCGATAGCTTTTCGATGGTGTATTGTAATCATCTGAAACTTGGATTTCGGGAATAACAAAACCATATTCCTGAGCAAATTTACGACGCATTTTGGCAACGCGATTGGCAAGCTCGGCTTGTTGCGGCAGCAAGCGGGTGGCCAGCTGCTTACCCATGGACAACTCGATCTGGGCGCTATCAAGCGACGCCTTCACCGATTGGCTTTCTTCTTGATGGGCAATCTGGTCGGCTTGGGCCTGCAACGCCTGCTTTTCTGCTGCCTCTCTTTGCAGACGGCGCGGGATTGAGTAACCGACAGCAGCCATGATGGCAGAAAGAGTCAAAAACGGAAATGCTGGCAGCCCCGGCATCAAGCCGAGTACCAACAAGAGAATTGACGCGACAAAAAGCGCCTTCGGGTAACCGCCCAACTGTCCCAGAACAGCCTTTTCGGTAGAACCGCGTGTTCCGCCTTTTGAAACAAGAAGACCTGCGGCCAACGATACGATCAACGCCGGGATCTGTGTTACCAGACCGTCGCCAACTGAAAGCTTTGTGAACACATCCGCTGCTTGCGACAAATCCATTCCGTGGCGGGTTACACCAATCACGATGCCGCCGAAAATATTGACCGCTGTAATAATAAGACCGGCAATCGCATCGCCGCGTACGAATTTCGATGCACCATCCATTGAACCGAAGAAAGAACTTTCTTCTTCCAGCTCGCGACGGCGATGCTGTGCTTCCTTTTCGTCGATAAGGCCTGACGATAAATCGGCATCGATTGCCATCTGTTTACCGGGAATCGCATCAAGCGTAAAACGCGCGCCGACTTCCGCGATACGGGTTGCACCCTTGGTGATAACAAGAAAGTTGACGATGATCAGAATGGCGAAAACAACCAGACCAATGACGAAATCGCCGCCCATCACAAATTGCGAGAAGCCGTGGATCACATGGCCGGCAGCCGTATATCCTTCATCACCATGGGTCAGAATAACACGCGTCGTGGCGATGTTCAGCGATAGGCGCAACATGGTCGCGATCAACAAAACAGTTGGGAAAGCAGAAAAATCCAGCGGACGCTGAATCCAAAGCGATACCATGAGGATCAAGACGGAAAAGGCGATAGAAAATGACAGGCCCAAATCCAGAATAAATGCGGGAACCGGCAAAAACAGCACCGTCAATATAATGACAATACCGGCGGCGAAACCAATGTCGCTACCGGAAAACTTGCTATTGTTGCCTACCGAGGTTACGGCACTTTGCTGCACGCTATTCTCCTTGCAATCCTCGACATCCAGCTTGATCAACGCTGGAATGTCTCAACTTCCATCGGACAATAGAAAATGAAGCTTGCGCGAAGGTGTCGCGTTATATTCTGTGCGTTAGGGAACCAAAATCCCGCAAAAAAGCTATATTGTCGGGGCGCCCGCGCGTCTTTAAGCCATAGTCCACACATTCGCCTACCGGTTCAATGCGCCAGACAATGATAAGAAAAACACGGTATTAAAAAAATTATGGAACTTTTTGTTCTTGCCCGAATTGTAACACATTGTTATATTACGTGTTGTAATGTAGCGTGATGAAGATAATGATTTAGGATGTTACCATGACCGATATGATGAAAACCGCCGTATTTTATTCGATGATGATTGTCAGCATGAATGCCGCTATCGCCGTTGCCGTTATGGGTCTCAACTAAGAACTGAATCGGCAACCATACATATTGTTGATCACGGCATATGCCGTGATTTTGCGGGCTGACGGCGTCTCTTAACGGCTGGTTGAATATGGTTGCAGTGCATAAAACTGGCGCGACAATGCAGCGGGTGTTTGATCAATAGAATCTCGTTGTGTGTAAATGGATCAGCAGCCTTAATGCGCGTTAAAATATGAGCCTGCAATTCGCTGTTTTCAGTTAATGCGCTCGGCACCACAATAGATCTCGAAGCCATCCCCCCTCGCCCGTCCTACCAGTGTCATTCCCGCTTTTTCGCCAATGCGAATTGCTTCTGCTGTTGGTGCTGATACGGCAACGACAGTGCTGACACCAAGCATCGCGGCTTTCTGTACCATCTCCATTGATAAACGGCTTGTAACCACGACAATTCCCTTATCTATCGGCAATTGGCATTGGAACAGGCTACCGCATAGCTTATCAAGCGCATTATGCCTGCCAACGTCTTCGCGAATCTTTGATATACCCGTCTCTGGAGTAAAAAAAGCGGCGGCGTGAGCGGCGCGAGTTGCGCTGTTCAGTGGTTGGCGCTCACAGATCATGGCAGCGGCCTTGTTGATGTCGTTACGAGAAAATGTCACGTCCGACTGCACCAACGGCACATCGCGCATGGCAGCATCAATCGATTCGATACCGCAAAGCCCGCATCCTACCGGGCCGGCCATGTGGCGACGCCGTTGCTGAAAAGCATCGCGGCGGGCGATAGCCAAGAATATCTGGATATCGATGCCATTTGACAAGTTGAGAACGTCAATACTTTCAATTTCGGATGGTTTTGAAACCAAACCTTCAGTCAGACTGAAACCATAGGCAAAATCAACAAGATCGTCGGGCGAAGCCATCATCACAGCGTGGGTCGTCCCATTGTATGAAAGCGCTACCGGCACCTCTTCTGCGATAAATTTGACTTTCGTTTCTTTCTCTTGCGAGGAAGAGGGCACGTATATGACATCTTTCAATGTCGCGTTCATACCGGTGCAGATATGATCCTCTGCCGCCATGCATACGCGATTAACACCCATCGTCTGTTCACTCATAACCATACCAATAAAAGCCGGACAATAGACTATTTTTACCACACGTTCCAAGTCTTTGTTTGAAACGCGCGTTTGATCGGTAATTGATCACGATCTTATCAGCATGGCGAGTGCACCTATGTCGATGCTTTACTGCGTAAACGCTAAATCAATCTGCCCGAGCGCTATTTGCGTTTCAGCCGATTTGGTTTATGACCATTCATGATAATCTTTTTGGAGGCCGTAATGGATCTGCGTGAAATTGATGAAGGAATTTTCGTAAGTGGCCAAATTGGCGAGGATGATGTCGCGGAGCTGGCAAGAGCTGGTTTTAAAACGATTATCTGCAACCGCCCTGATCAAGAAGGCGCTGATCAGACCGACTTCCAACAGATAGCGAACCGCGCCTTGCAACATGATATTAATACGCATTATATTCCCGTTTCACCGCCATTCATCGAGATGGAAAGTGTGGAACTCATGCGCCAGATAATTTCCGAAGCGCAGCGACCAATACTGGCATATTGCCGGTCTGGAAGCCGCTCTGCCCATCTTTATGAGCTTGGTAAAAACAGCTAATCGAATGCGAAAACCGCATTGCCTTATGCGTGTCCATGGTGCTGCATATCACGATGGAGGTTGTAGCGATGGATCATATCGAGGACAGCGCCTGTCAAAGCCATGACGACCCCGGCAATGATCAAAGCCCAAGACGTGTTGACCATGAAGTCAACCACAACCAGACGGCTCGCGGTGATAGCCAAAGCACCGCCGCCAATGGCAATAAATAGCGACGAAATATGCCAGTAAGGTGTCCATTGCGAGTCGGATAAAGCTTTCCATAAAGCAAATCCCAATGAAGATAGGACCACCAACACGACCAATGCGGCAGTCAACAATTGGTCTGGCTGCCATTCAAGCAAACTATTCATATTTTCCATCAATTCTACTCCCCGATGTTCATAACCAATATGGGGATCAAATGTGACAGCTTGTAGGGCGGCAGACCGGTTGCGCCTTCACATTTTATAACACAATGTTTTTCTTGAGAGACTTTAATTCCCGTCTATTACGGGATAAGCGCAATAAAGCACTATAGGCTTTGAAAGATAGCCTATAGTGCTTTGTCTAAATCAGATTACTTCAAAAGACGACGAACCCATTTGTCATAGGACTGCATGATGGTGGTGAAGAATGCCTTCGCATCATCGTTTGCCGGTTTTCCGTCATCCGTCACAAGATTCTGGATATGGCCAATATAGGCTTCAGGCTGTTGCATCGTCAAAACATCGTTGAAAACCAGCGCCTGACGAAGCTGATGGTTGGCGCCGAAACCGCCAATCGCACCTTGAGAAATCGAAATCACAGCGCCCGGCTTGCCATTCCAAATGCCTTTGCCATAGGGACGCGATCCCACGTCAATTGCGTTTTTCAAAACGCCGGGAATAGAACGGTTATATTCCGGTGTGATGAAAATGACAGCGTCAACGGACTGCAATTCGTCACGGAAACGCTTCCATTCTGCTGGTGGATTTTCAGTTTCCAGATCTTCATTGTAGAGCGGCAAGTCGCCAATTTCGACAAAATCAAGCGCGAAATCATCCGGCGCAAGTCCCGCAAGCACTTTACCAAGTTTGCGGCTGTAGGAGGCTTTACGCATGCTGCCGATAAGAATTGCCACTTTGAATTGCTTTGTCATAATTTATTTCCTGTCTGTATCGATCAAATACTCTATAGACTCATAAATAGAGCAGATTCATTAGCTTTCAAAATACTGATAGTAAAACACACTGTTTACTTTTCATTGACAGTAAAATTAACCGCTCTTTAACCCTAAGTTTTAACGCGGTTGAAATCCGCGCGCATTAAATTGCCTATTGCGACGTGTCACTGCCTCTTGCGGCAGAAACCAAAGCAAATGATGATAAAGAGGGTATACTATTGGCCAAGCGTATTTCTGATGCATTGGAACTATCGGCACATACGCGGCGGCTGCATGTTTTACATGGCCTTCTCGAATATGTTTTGGTCATCATGATTGCTATTTTGGCCATTACAGCAACTTCCATCATACTGGCCGATCAATTGACCGATATGATGCGCAACAATAAAGCGGCACCGACAACAATATCCACATTGACGCTCGACAGCGATTAACCGCATTTTCATCGTCTAACCAGCCACTGATTCAAAAACCACATCTCATCAGACGCAAGGCGGCGATGATTGCGTAAAATAAAAAAGGCCGCAAATGCGGCCCTTTTTTGTGTAGAAGATATCGATCTATTTCATTGAAAAATCGAAGCGATAAGTTGCTGAAAGCCCCATGGTAAACTGGTTCTTATCGCCTCTTTGATCGACAAGGGAAGAGTCGCCCGCATCACCTGTCAGGCGACTATATTCACCAAACACACTCGTCGTTATTTTATCAGTGGTCTTCCAAGTGACAGCGCCGCCCAAACCAAGTGAACCAAAGCCGCTATCGGGATGAAATTGCTTTAGGCCAGAGCGAAAAGATTCTTCGGCGTTCACGCCATAATAGGTTTTGAAGTAATCCTTCGTCGCATAAAATGCCCGTGGTCCGCCTGACAATCTTATCGTCGGCGTTACATCATTAAACGCATCAATGGCCAGATCGGCTGTCACCGCATCATGGGTGCGCACACCATGACGCAGCTCGCCGCGAACACGCAGCCAATCCACTGGATAGATTTCTGCAAATCCGCCAAGTTCGCCACCCCATTTCACCTTTTTGAGACCGCGCAGATCATCCGACGTATCACCATCACGCTCGTTAAGGATTTTTCCTGTCAAGCCAAAACGAAAGAGACTGCGTTCAAGTAAGGCAAACGATATATTATCGTTACGCGACGAAAAGCGCGGGCCTGCTCCGGTTTTACCCAAAGACACCAGAGGCTTGACCATAAGTTGATATGTATCTGCTCCTTGATATTCCGGTGCCTCGTAAACCGATGCACCAAGTGTCAACGACCAATTTCCGCTGTAGATATGTTTTTTAGGCGCATTCCCCGCCTGATAATTCTGGTCGTCATAATAAGTTTGCTGCGATGTTTGACTATCGACCTGACCGGTTTGATAATTATACAATTGTTGTGCACGCGCATTTGCGCCCATAACAAAGGTTAGCCCCGCTAGGCCACCCACAATGATGCCACGTAGATAATAAGACACAAAAATACTCCAGACGCATGACTCTTTGCTATTCTAAAAAACAGAACAGACGAGACTGAACATGCGCTGCTTGTGTAAATTTTTCTTAAATTTCGCCGCTGATTTGAAAAAATTAGGGCGCTTGTTACCAAGTAGATGATTCATTGTCGGGAAATGTAAAATGCGCATCAAGTGCCGAGAGCGGACGTGCTGCTGCCAATACAGCCTCGGCCTCGGCCTGATCGCGCTTCATCTGTTGCATTAACGGATCAAGGCCATCGAACTTTTCCTCCCCGCGCAAGAAGCAATAGAAAGAGACACTTGCCGTTTCATCGTAAAGATCGCCCGAAAATCCAAACAAAAAGGTTTCCAGCAGAGGTCGTCCATCACCTTCCACCGTGGGACGACGACCAAAACTGGCAACGCCGTTGTATATTGTTCCATCCGCGCGACGGAAGCGCACAGCGTAAACGCCATAACCCAATCCGGTTTGCTCGGGCAAGGCCATGTTAGCCGTCGGAAAACCCAGCGTCCGCCCCAATTTTGCACCGTGGATAATAGGCGAAGTGACGGTATAGCGATAGCCAAGAAGGCCAGCCGCTTCCTCGACCTTGGATTGTGCCAATAAAGATCTTATACGGCTTGAAGAAATAGTTTCTCCATTTTCATCGCAATAGGATGCGACTTGTACCACGTCAAAGCCGAGCTTTTTACCGGCGTCCCATAAAAATTGCGGATTACCGCTGCGTTTTCTGCCAAAATGAAAATCACATCCTGTCACAACAGTAGAGGCGGAAAAACCGTTCCTAAGAACATTTTCAACAAACTCTTGCGCGCTTAAAGCAGCGAATTCGGCGTTGAATACTTGCTCGACAACACCATCAAACCCGAGCAATCTGAAAATTTCTGCCTTTTCCGCTGCTGTTGTCAGCCGGTCTACCGGTGTTTGCGGATTGAAAAAACTACGGGGATGTGGTTCAAAGGTAAAGACGAGAGCGGGTTTGTTCTTTTCACGGGCAGTATCGAGCGCCTGCTGCAAGACTGCCTGATGACCGCGGTGAACACCATCAAAATTGCCAATAGCTATTACGCCGTCGCGGTAGATGTCAGGCAATACCGACAGATGAGAAAGACGCAAAAAACCGGTTTTCATTGCAGAGACCACATCTCCGCGACCGGATGATTGCCATAATGTTGCAAGAATCGATCAAGTGCCGCATGATCAACAATACCGTCTTGGCTGTAATCGGCCTGATGAATGCCACCAGAAATAAAAAGCACATCAAGCCCGAATTGTTCGCCGCCTTTGACATCCGTCAAAATACCATCGCCGATTGCCAGGATTTTTTGCTTGAGAACTGTCCCACGTTTTTCGCTCAGTTTCTTCATTGCGAGGTCATAGATCGGTTGGTGCGGTTTGCCGGCAATTAAAGTACGCCCGCCAAGCTGGCCATAAAGCCGTGCCAGTGCACCGGCACACCAAATCTCTTCATCACCACGGTGAACGGAAATATCGGGATTGGCGCAGATAAATGGAAGATTGCGTGAGCGTAAGCGTTGCAACATGTCTTGATAGTCGTCAGGCGTTTCCGTTTCATCGTCAAAAAGCCCCGTACAAACCACCGCAGAGGCTTCAAACTCTTCTACCAATTCAACATCAAGACCATCAAACAGGCTGTAGTCACGTTCCGGCCCGATGTGGAACAGTTTTCTTGGTGCTTCCTCAATAAGGTCACGTGTAGCATCGCCGGAGGTGACGACTTGATCATAGCAATCGTGACCAACGCCCAATTGTACCAACTGTTCTTCGACCGCAGCGTGAGGCCGTGGTGAATTGGTCAGCAGGATAACGGTCTTGCCCTCTTGCCGAAGAGCTTTAAGAGCGTTTACCGCCGGTGTAAATGCTGCGACACCATTATGAACGACACCCCAAACGTCGCAGAAAACGGCGTCATATTGAGCGATAATGTCTTGTAAATTCGCAAGTTTTATCATTCCTCACCCGTGGTTTGTTCTTCATAGAGCCGAATTGACACCTAACCCAAGACGATAAAAATGTCATCCCCTTTGTCAATACAGGCAAAATATGGTCTATTTTCTCGACAGGAAAAATAGTCTAATAAAATGCACCACGTCATTTTATCGCTGCAACAACTGATTTGAAAAACGATTGGGCGGATATGAGCGCATCCATCAAAAACCTGAGCCTGATTGATCCAAACGCTCTCAACGGACAGTTGCAAGCGTTGGCAAAAGCGCAAACCAGTGGCGATATAGGCCAGAAAATCCGGCCGCAAATCGTGGCAATCCTGAAGTCTGCTCTGGCCGATGGTCAAGCCAAAGCGGAATTGCTGTTAAAAGAAAATGGTAAAGGAAAACTTTGCGCCCGCCGTTTAAGCCATTTGACGGATACAGTCATTGAAACTCTTTATCGTTTTGTCGTCGAACACATATACCCGCTGCAAAACCCTTCAAGTGGAGAGCGTATCGCGTTGATTGCCGTCGGGGGTTACGGGCGTGGTACAATGGCACCGGGTTCCGATATCGATCTGCATTTTCTATTGCCATGGAAACAAACCCCATGGGGCGAACAGGTTATGGAATACATTCTTTACATGCTCTGGGATGTCGGCCTCAAGGTCGGCCATGCCACACGTAATGTGGAAGATTCCATACGTATGGCCAAAGAAGATATGACAGTGCGGACGGCTCTTTTGGAAGCACGTTTTCTCATAGGCAACCGCCCGCTTTTTGAAGAACTCATGCAGCGGTTTGAGGATGAAGTGGTGAAGGGCACATCGCCAGCCTTTATTCGGGCCAAGCTTGCAGAGCGCGATGAAAGGCATAAAAAAGCCGGCGAGACACGTTATCTTGTCGAACCCAACATCAAAGAAAGCAAAGGCGGTCAACGTGATCTGCAAACTTTGCTTTGGATTGCCAAATACCACTATCGCATTTCCTCGACAGATAAGCTTGTAACATTGGGTATCTTGTCGAAAGCTGAACTGCGTATCTTTAAAAAAGCCGATGATTTCTTATGGGCCGTGCGCTGTCATATGCATTTTCTTGCCGGCAAGGCGCAGGAAAGATTGTCGTTCGACATTCAACGCGAAATAGCCCACCGTCTGGGCTATACCGCCCATCCCGGCATGGAAGATGTTGAACGGTTTATGAAGCATTATTTTCTTGTGGCCAAACAGGTTGGCGATCTTACACGCATCGTTTCTGCGGCCTTGGAAGAGGAATATGCCAAGCCTGTCCCAGGCTTGAACCGCGTGTTTCTGACATTTTCACGTCGCAAAAAGAAAATTGCCGGCAGCGAAGATTTCGTCGTTGATAATCAGCGGATCAACATTGTTGATGACCAAACGTTCCAGCGTGATCCTGTCAATCTCATCAGGCTTTTTCAACTGTCTGATCTTCACGGGTTGGAGTGCCACCCGCATGCCGTGCAGGAAGCCTCGCGTTCATTGAAGCTTATCACCCCTGCCCTTCGTGAAAACCGCGAGGCCAACGCGCTTTTCTTGCAGATACTGACATCACCGCGGGATCCAGCCCTGATTTTGCGGCGTATGAATGAATCCGGTGTTTTGGGCAAATTCATTCCTGATTTTGGCAAAATCGTCGCAATGATGCAATTCAACATGTATCACCATTATACGGTGGATGAGCATCTTTTGCGCTGTATCAGCTGCCTTAGCGAAATTGACCACGGTCAGGTCCAGCGCGACCATCCGCTTGCTTCTGCCCTTTTACCGACGTTCAAGAAAGAGCGAACAATTCTTTATGTCGCGCTGTTCCTGCACGACATCGCCAAAGGACGACCGGAAGACCATTCCGTTGCCGGGGCCAAAATCGCGCGAAAACTTTGCCCCCGCTTTGGTTTGTCACGGAATGAAACTGAAACTGTTGCGTGGTTGATTGAAGAACATCTGACCATGAGCATGGTCGCTCAATCACGCGACCTCAATGATCGCAAGACAATTGAGGATTTTGCCGATGTCGTGCAGACGATGGATCGGCTGAAGATGCTTTTGATACTGACCATTTGCGACATAAAAGGCGTCGGCCCCGGTGTCTGGAATGGATGGAAGGGCCAGCTCTTGCGCACGCTTTATTACGAGACGGAACTGGTTTTGACTGGAGGCTTTTCTCAAGTTTCACGTACTGACCGCATCAATGCCTCCAAACAAAGGCTTTTCGATGCGTTAAACACTTGGAGCGAGGCTGAGAGGCTCCATTATATCGATCTCCATTATCCCAATTACTGGTTGACGGTTTCGCTGGAAGACCAGATCCGCCATGCCAATTTCATTCGTCAGGCCGACAGTCAGTCAACATCGCTTGCAACCATGGCCGAGCCGCATGATTTTGAGGGCGTCACACAAATCACCATCCTCGCACCCGACCATCCGCGTGTGCTTTCCATTGTTACAGGAGCATGTGCTGCTGCAGGCGGCAATATCGTCGACGCCCAGATCTTCACGACGACGGATGGACGTGCCCTCGACATCATCCTTATCAGCCGTGAATTCGACCTTGATGACGATGAAAGAAGACGTGCTGCCCGTGTGGGAAAGATGATTGAGGATGCGCTGAAAGGCACAATCCGTATACCTGAGGTGATTGCCCAACGTGCCAAGCCCAAACGGGCCACAAAGGCTTTTGATGTGACGCCGCGTGTAGAAATCAACAATACACTGTCGGACAAATTCAGCGTAATCGAGGTGAAGGGCATGGACAGGCCCGGCCTCCTATCTGAATTGACCAAAACGCTTTCGGACCTTTCGCTGGATATTGCCTCGGCGCATATCACCACATTTGGCGAAAAGGTTATCGATAGCTTTTACGTGCGCGATCTCGTCGGGCACAAAATCTCCAGTCCACAGCGCCAATCGAATATACGCCGCAAATTATTGGCACTCATTGAATCAGATATGACGGAAAACAGCAAAAAATCATGAGCCTCATCAAAAAATTCGCAACGGTTGCATCCGGCACTTTGATGAGCCGCGTTTTTGGTTTTGTGCGTGAAATGCTTATGGCAGCAGCTGTAGGCACAGGCCCTGTTGCGGACGCGTTCAACGCCGCATTTCGCTTTCCCAATACATTCCGTCGGCTTTTTGCAGAAGGTGCATTCAACTCTGCCTTTGTACCACTATTCGCAAAACAGATCGAAGAAGACGGCATGGAAAGTGCGCGCAAATTTTCAGAAGAAGTTTTTGGCGTTCTGTTTTCACTCTTGCTGATTTTGACGATTGCTATGGAACTGTCGATGCCATTTCTGGTGCGCTATGTGATTGCGCCGGGTTTTGCCGAAGATGCGACCAAATTTGAGGCAACCGTTCGGTTTGCGATTATCATGTTTCCCTATCTTGCGTGTATGTCATTGGCGGCAATGATGGGCGGCATGCTGAATTCGCTTCATCGCTACTTTGCCGCCGCGATCGCACCGGTATTCTTGAATATTATCCTGATCGGCGTCTTAGCTTATGCATGGGTTTATAAGCTGGATCCTTGGCATGTCGGCATTGGGCTTTCGTGGGGGGTTATGGTTTCCGGCGTTGTGCAACTGATAATCGTGTGGGTTGCCGTGCGCCACGCCGGCATGAAGATCGGTTTCCGCATCCCGCGTTTTACCAACAATGTAAGGCGACTTCTTTGGTTGGCATTGCCTGCTGCCATTACTGGCGGCATCACGCAAATCAATCTGTTGATCAACACCAATATTGCATCGGGTGAAGCCGGGGCCGTATCATCGCTCGTTTATGCTGATCGTCTCTACCAACTGCCGCTGGGCGTTGTCGGCATAGCTGTTGCAACAGTGCTTTTGCCCGAGCTTGCGCGCGCCTTGCGCGGGGGAAACCTTGAAGAGGCAAGCAATTTGCAAAATCGTTCAGTAGAATTCACCTTGTTTCTTACGCTTCCGGCAGCGGCGGCATTTCTGGTCATGTCAGAACCTATCGTCCGGCTGCTTTTCGAACGCGGCCATTTTTCGGCAGAGTCCACGCATATTGTTGCAGGCATATTGGGGATATATGGCTTGGGCCTACCGGCCTTTGTGCTTATCAAAGCGTTTATTCCCGGTTTTTTCGCGCGTGAAGACACCAAAACACCGATGATCTTCGCTGGTATCTCGGTTGCGGTCAATGTCTCTCTCGCGCTGACGCTCTTTCCTCTTCTCTCAGCGCGCGGTATCGCAATTGCAGAAATCTCGGCAGGGTGGATCAACGCAATCCTGCTTTTCCTCACCTTGGTCAAACGCGGCCATTGGGGCCAAGACCGTGCGCTTTTATCGCGGATACCCAGGCTTCTTATCGCCTCGGCGATTATGGCTGTTGCCCTGCATTATGCGATTGGGTATCTGGCTTTTCCACTTTCGGCTGAAGCGCCGTTATCCTATCGTGCCGGCAGCGTGACTGCTTTGGTCGTTGCCGCTATGGTCATATATTTCGGCCTTGCTTTCGCGCTGGGTGGGACAAGCCTTTCCATGGTCAAACGCGGATTGATGCGCAAACGTTAAATGTTTTATCTTGCTTTCACCAACGAGCTTTGCCACAACCGGACAGAAAATTTCAAACTATAGGAATTCCTATCATGAGCACATTCAAACCGCGCGTCTTTTCCGGGGTACAAGCCACGGGAAATCTCCATCTTGGCAACTATCTTGGTGCCATTAAGCGTTGGGTTGAATTGCAGGCGGATTATGATTGTATCTACTGTGTGGTTGACATGCATGCTCTTACCGTCAACCCAGATCCCGTTGATTTAATGAATTCGACACGCGAAGTAACCGCGGCATTTCTTGCATCGGGTATTGATCCGAAAAAGCATATTGTTTTCAACCAATCCCGCGTATTCCAACACGCCGAATTGGCATGGGTGTTTAACTGTGTGGCACGTATAGGCTGGATGAACCGGATGACACAGTTTAAAGATAAAGCGGGCAAAGACCGTGAGAATGCCTCGCTTGGTCTTTTCGCCTATCCAAGCTTGATGGCCGCCGACATTCTGGTCTACCGTGCAACGCATGTACCGGTTGGCGATGACCAGAAACAGCATATCGAATTGACCCGCGATATCGCGCAAAAGTTCAACAATGACTATTCAAAACGTATTGCCGATCTGGGAATTGGCGTTGATATGCAGGTCGGGGATGAAACTGTTAACGGCTTCTTCCCCATGGCAGAGGCTTTGATTGGCGACACTGCCATGCGCATTATGTCGCTGCGCGATGGCACAAAGAAAATGTCGAAATCAGACCCCTCAGATCTATCGCGTATCAATCTGATTGATACGGCCGATGATATTTCGAAGAAGATACGTAAAGCCAAGACGGATTCCGAGCCGCTGCCCGACACTGTCGACGGTTTGAAGGATCGACCCGAAGCCGATAATCTTGTCGGTATCTACGCAGCACTGTCCAATACCGACAAGCAAAGCATCATCAATGAATATGCCGGAAAACAATTCTCCGATTTCAAGCCTGCTCTTGCCGACCTTGCCGTTAGCGCTCTTGCACCCATCACCGAAGAATTGAGACGTCTGAATGCAGATACATCCTACATCGATTCTGTGTTGAAGGATGGTGGTGAACGCGCAAGCGTAATGGCCGAAGGCACGATGAAGCATGTTCGCGATATTGTGGGTTTTCTACAAAATTAGTACCGAACACATCGGCCCGCGTAGCCTTAATTGTGCGACGCGGGCGCGGTGTGATTTAAAAAAAGTTTGCACTATCAGCGAATTGCTTTAAATTCGACTTTATCGGAAACCTCGATCGGAAAAATGTGTGCACAACGCATCGCAAACGGATAAGGTCAATTTAACAGCAACGGGCGAACAGAGAATTGACAGTTCGCAGATTTTTGCCGAGATCGATTTTCTTCGCGATCTGGTGCAACAAGCTCCCGGCTTTGTTATCGTTTTATTGAATCGGGATCATCAATTCTACATGGTCAACAATGCCTTTATGGAATTGGTTGGAAATCGTGACCTAATTGGCAATACCGTTGCGCAAGCCATGCCTGAAATACCAAGGCAGGGATTTATTGCATTGCTTGATCAGGTTTGGGAAACACAGGAGGCTTTTCGCGGGGCAAGTGTTCCCATTCTCATCGATCGTCCTGACAGTGATGAACCGGATTTGCATTATGTGGATTTCATCCATCAGCCGATAAAGAACAGTCGTGGTGAAGTGATCGGTATTTATGTGCAAGGGATTGATATTACCGAGCGTAAAAACTTTGAAAATCAGCTTCATATCCTGGCAGGCGAATCTGCGCATCGGGTGAAAAATATCCTCGCAATGGTCAGCGCTATTGTCACCCGCACCCTGCGCGGCAGCGAAGATAAAGAAACCGCCATTGCTGCGGTCACCGCGAGACTTCAAACGATAGCTGCGGCGCAAAACACCCTACTGGAAGGCATTAACGGCCGTAGTGATCTCGAAACGCTGATACAAAGCGCCATGGCTGTTGCTGTTGAAACCTATGGCAATATCTCTATTGACGGACCGAAAATTCAGATCTCTGAAAAGGCTGGCTTGCCGCTTGCTCTAACCTTCCATGAACTAATGACAAACGCCATCAAATATGGGGCATTATCGGTTCCATCGGGAAAAGTATCGATCAACTGGTTTGTCGATGAAGAGGACTGTATCAATCTTTCATGGGTCGAGATCGATGGTCCCGCAATTGCCAAACCAGACAAAAAAGGCTTCGGCTCGGCATTGATAGAGCGCAGCCTGAGTTTCGACAAACGCAACCATGTGACGGTGGATTACGATCCGAAGGGTTTGACCTGTCGGATAAAACTTGCACCTGCATCATGATAACGAAAATGGACAGCTATGGTATCCAAACGACTCAGCCGGGAAGCCGGACACCGACGGAAATTTCTTGCCATCATCGATGAGACGCCAGAATGTCGGCGGGCAGTTTTCTATGCGTCTCGCAGAGCAAAAAATACCAGCGGTACTCTTGTTTTGTTGTATGTCATTGACAGTTCGGAATTTCAGCATTTTCTCGGCGTTGGCGACATTATGCGCGCTGAAGCTGAAGAGCGCGCCCATTTGACATTGGCACAAATCTCCGCCGATGTGCGCAACAATCAGGGCATCGAAGCTGAGATGATTGTGCGTGAAGGGCAAAAAGCAGACGCTATTTCCAAACTGATAGATGACGATCAGGATATCGCCGTCCTTGTTTTGGCAGCAGGTGGCAGCAATGAAGGCCCAGGGCCGCTGGTACAATCAATAGCTGCGCGCGGTAGCGCCTTCCCAATACCAGTGACCATCGTTCCCGACAGCTTGAGTGATGAAGACATCGATGCGGTTGCATAAGCAAACAAATTGCTGATATGTCGTTTTCCTCTTGAAATCTGCACCCGCAAAGCCGCATATTATATGCAAATCGTGTCTTTCACCTTGCATGCCTTGAACATGAAAAGGAGTCTTTATGTTTATCCAAACTGAAACCACCCCCAATCCTGCCACGCTTAAATTTCTGCCGGGCAAGGTCGTTCTGGAAGATGGTGTTGTAGAATTCCGCGATAGGGAAACTGCAGCGGAACGCTCGCCCTTGGCAGCAAAGCTGTTCGCAATTCCCGGTGTGACAGGAGTTTTCTTCGGTTATGATTTTATTACCGTTACCAAAGAAGACAGTGAATGGCAGCACCTGAAGCCGGCTATATTGGGAACGATTATGGAACATTTCATGTCCAATCTTCCTATCATGGCTTCAAGCAGCTCCGCGCATGAAATGACGGAAGGAGAAGAGTTTTTTGATGAAAAAGACACTGAGATTGTCGATACCATCAAAGAGCTCATCGAAACGCGCGTGCGCCCTGCGGTCGCCAATGATGGTGGCGACATAACGTTTCGTGGATTTGAGCACGGCGTAGTTTATCTCAATATGCGCGGCGCCTGCGCAGGCTGCCCCTCGTCCACGGCGACATTGAAACACGGCATTGAAAACCTTCTTCGACATTTTGTGCCGGAAGTTCTGGGTGTAGAGGCTATGCCTGTTTGAACTGAACACCTGTAACATAGGTTTCGAGAACCCAAATGTTTATTCTTCGCAGCGGTGACTATGTCGAAGCCCTCACCGCTGCCGCATGTTTTATAACACGCATGATCTATGCGTCGCACTGACAGGCCGAATATACCGTGATGCAGAGGCGCAGGCCCGATCTGTCTTACTCACTGACCTTTTTAACAAATTCCGACTTCAAACCCATTTGGCCGATGCCGGGTATCTTGCAGTCAATATCATGATCGCCATCGACCAGTCTGATATTCTTGACCTTTGTACCGACTTTAACAACAGATGATGACCCTTTAACCTTCAAGTCCTTGATGACGCTCACTGTATCGCCATCTTGCAGTTCTGTACCGTTTGAGTCACGCACCACCGGGGCGTCGCTACTTGCACTGGCAGCATTCCACTCGTGCCCGCATTCCGGACAGATGAAGTTTGCCCCATCTTCATATGTGTAATTTGAGTTACATTGTGGGCAGGCGGGCATGTCAGTCATAATAGCTATCTTTCAATCACATTTTTTTGTCTTATGACGTGGATTTGATGTTAAATCAAGATTTTGCTTACCATAGCCGATATAGCAAGTGCGTTACGCTTATTTTAAGACCTATATGAAGTTCCGCAGATAAAATTGATTTTGTGCTTTTTCATGCGCTGATATTTTCGATGCCTCTAATCGTGTTCATAGTCTGGATTTTTTTTCTAAACTATGAACACGTGTAGCCAAATACCGGGTAAACATGTTAAAACTTAGCCTTGAATCCGACTGTTCCATTGAGCGAGTAGCTATCGCCAAAGTCGGAGAATGAGGTGCGGCCGTCAACCTCGCCATAGATCGAATAGGCATCATCCTGCCAATTGTAGGAAACACCCGTGCCAAGCCCGCCCCAGAAACGATCCGAGCGATTGCGGAAGTCAACATTCGTGACCGAGACCTCCGTTCCATTCAGGAACTCATAGTAGAGATTGCCAATGCCATAGGTTTTCAAACGGCGTGTATCCCCCGCCTCAGACTTCCATGCCTTCTCCCGGTTGAATGCAAGCCCCAAACGACCCGTCAGCGCATCACCATCTTCCCGACTGACATGCACATCATACGCATCACGGAAACTGTCAAAATCCACCGCATTATAGG
>NZ_JBTXLM010000013.1:0-38887 GCF_054871565.1 Bartonella sp. LJL80 | reverse complement strand
GCAAGGTCGGCGTCGTATCATCTGTCGTCCCACCACGGCCAATCTCGCCAATACTTGGCAACACATCATCCGTCAAACCTAAAATCTTGACATCATCAGCTGAAGGCGCAACCGTATCAACCGTAAATTGCCATGGCGATGTAAATGGGCCTTTGTTACCCGCATCATCAACTGCACGCGCAGTAAATGTATGGCTTCCATCACTCAAATCGGAACCCGGTGTGAAGCTCCACGTACCATTTGATTGTACTTTAACTGTCGCAATCAGTTTGCCATTATCATAAATCTCAATGGAAGATGCATCTTTAGGATCCACAGTTCCCTTATACTCAGGACGTGCATCGTCTGTAGTCGTACCTTGGACAATTGTACCAACTTGCGTACCAACATCATCAATAAGATCCATTGCTTTTTCGTCGAGTGCTGCTGGCGGAACGGTATCAACCACAAGTTCAAATGGTGGCGTTGGTTTGCTTTCGTTTCCGGCTGGATCTGTTGATGTAATGGTAAAGCTATGCTGACCTTCTGTCAGATCTTTCGGTAGCTCAATTGACCACTTACCGTCTTTTCCGACGATAACATTTCCTACAACCTTGCCATCTTCGTCATAAATTTTGATCAGCGTATTCGGCTCTGCGGTACCAGAGAATGTTGGGGTTTTATCATTGGTAATCGCCCCCGCTTCAATATTACCGGAAATTGGTTCAACATTATCATATACCGTATCCAAAACAGGCATATTGGGTGCTACGGTATCAACGGTAAACGTTATTTTAGATTCATCACTGACATTGCCTGAACCATCTGTTTGCGTAATAACTACCGTATAAGTACCATCTTTCAATTCAGGCGGCGTATACGTCCACGTACCATCAGCATTGACCTTAACTGTTATTGGGTCATAACCTGGAATTTTGATGGTAATTGTGCCATTTGCTGCTGCACCAGCACCGTTAAATGTCGGAGTAGTATCATTGGTAAAGCCATTGTTCAGCAGAATACCAACATAAGGTTCCTTATCGTCGACAACCTGAAATTTTGGAGCATCCGGCTTAGCTGTAGGATGATAACTTTCACCATCGCTGCCACCTGAAAGCGCTGCGGCTATACCGCCAATGGCCGCAGCTCCACCAAGAATGCCTAGCAGAACAGCAGACGAATCTGTATCCTTGATCTCTTCGTAATAGACTTCAGGATCAATAATACCGTCGCCTTCCGCGCCAAGTGCATTACTGAAGTTGGTCAACCAATGTCCCGATTGATCAATGAAAACTAGATTATTGAAGTCAAGACCATTTGCAAAAAAATCGACGATCTTGATGACTTTTCCATTTTCAAACTCAATAACGAGTGTATTTCCATCACGGGAATAGTTGGAAATCGTACCTTTATCAGCAGAGATCAGGAAATTTGCCGGTTGATTGGGTGACTGCACAACCCCACCCGCGGCATTGACATTAATATTGACATGATTATTCAGAACCACTGACGAAGCCATTTATACGTCCCTTTTTTGTTTACCCCGCAGCACGAAAAGACGTCCCCCGCCATTCGAAACCACGTAATTTACACATAAGTTTTGAAGAAAAATTTCGTTACAGACAGCCCCTAAGGGGTTAGTGAAAACACTAAGCACCTTACCCAAAATTAGGCTGACGAAAAAAACGATGAATAGAACAAACAAGCAAAAAGCTTCTTTTATAGAGGCGCAACTACCCCTGATCCGCCACGTAACAACGGGCAAATTGCTACAGGTACATAGACCCGTCTCTAGCCCCCTACGCGCCCACGACCCGAAATTTAAACGGTGTAAGTCACACGTAAAAGTTGCGGGGGGGGGGGGGGGGGCCAAAACACCAAAAACCAACCCAAAAAACCACCCCCCCCCCCCCCCCCTCCCTTAATACTACAACGCACAAAAGCCAGCCCAAAGAGCCAGCTACATTCTACAAGAATGTCCACGTTTTTGCACATATATTACCCCAACTACTGCCAAGCTGAATAAATTCAGTTGACCATAAGTTACGGTCTAATCAATACATTTAGGCATGTCAATGTTTTTTTATGAATCACATTTCCATAATTTTAGATTAATATAAAAATATATTTATATTATAAATTATTTAAAAATAGTCAAAATTTATATATATTAATAAAAATATTTACTATATATTATTGTAAAATTTATAATATAATTTTTTAAATATATAGTACTATAATAAAATTGAATTTATTAAAAACAATTTCATCGCCACATCTCGCCTCCGCTAACAAAAGGTCATGGATTTATGCTATACGCATGAGAACAAAAATAATTCAGTTTCCAACGAAAGTCACTCGATGCTGAAAGAAAACATTTACGATCTTATGTCGTTTATTATTGTCGCGCGGGAAGGCAGTTTCACCAAGGCTGCCGCAAAGCTTGCTATATCCCAATCGGCGTTGAGCCACGCAATGCGTAATTTGGAAGAGCGGTTGGATATGCGCCTGCTCCGACGCACAACCCGATCAGTGTCCGCTACAGAAATTGGTGAACGGTTGATTGCACTTTATACGCCGCATCTTGAAGCGATGGAAAGTGAACTTCTTGCTTTGAGCCAGACGAGAGGACGACCTGCGGGAACAATCCGTATAACAGCGCCCGAATATGCCGCCAAAGCCATTCTATGGCCTGCTCTCAGGCCTCTGCTTGCCCAATATCCTGATATCTGCGTCGAGATCAATATCGATTACAGCCTTACTGATATTGTGGCGGAGCGGTTCGATGCCGGTGTACGACTTGGCGAACAAGTCGCAAAAGATATGATTGCAGTCAAGATAAGCGATAATGTGTCTATGGCAGCCGTCGCTTCTCCTCATTTTTTTGAAAATAAAGAAATTCCGCGAACTCCGCATGACCTTGTCAATTACAACTGTATTAATTTGCGCCTGCCCACCCATGGCGGCTTTTATGCTTGGGAATTTGAAGAAAATGGCCGTGAGATACGCGTGCGTGTCGACGGACAATTGAGCTTCAATACGATAGAACAAGCACTGGATGCGGCAGAAGCCGGTTTTGGCATTGCCTATGCTACCGCCGACGAAGTGGAAGAGCGGGTGAAAGCGGGCAAACTCATCCGCATATTGACCGAGTTCAGCCCGCCCTTCCCCGGTTACTACCTCTATTACCCTAGCCGTCGTCAGCATACACCAGCATTCGAACTGCTTATCGAGGCCTTACGTTTCAAAAAGTAGCGTTGTTTCAATTATTGCAGATATTGCTCATCCGTTACTTTTTCCAGCCAATCAACGGCTTTACCGTTGACGGCTTCGTTGATCGATATATGCGTCATAGCGGTTTTATCGGTTGCTCCGTGCCAATGTTTAACACCGGCTGGTGTCCAGATAATATCACCATTTTTGATATTTTTTTTAGGCTGCCCCCATTCTTGTACCCAACCGGCGCCCGACGTAACAATCAACAATTGCCCTGCCGGATGCGTATGCCAATCTGACCGAGCGCACGGTTCGAATGTGACAAAAGCTCCACTGAACGTTGATGGGCTGGTTGAGACAAACATATTGTCGAGACGAACCGTTCCAGTGAATGTTTTGTTGCCACCGGCAACAGATGGTTGGGTGCCATTTCGTGTAATGACCATATGCGGCTCGGCCACTGTCGATTGACTAAATGCCACGACTGGTGAAAACAGGAATAGTGAAAGAGCAGCTATTTTTAAACGTCTCATCGTGCATTCTCCTATTGAATAAGATAACCGCCATCAACGGCCAGATCGTGACCGATAACATTACTGGCAAACGGACTACTCAACCACAAAACCGCAGCAGCGATTTCGTCCGGTTGTCCAAGACGGCCAATCGGCAATTTAGCAAGCATCGCGTTTTTGGCCGCTTCATTGCCGTTTACAAGGTCGTCAACCATTGGTGTTTGTATAATTCCCGGAGAGACTGCATTAATGCGTATATTTCGTGCGGCATATTCTATCGCGGCCGTTTTTGTGAGACCATTTACAGCGTGTTTTGAAGCGATATAAACAGACTGTCCGGCAACACCGATATGTGCCCCGATCGACGAGCAATTGACAATCGTTCCGCCGCCCTTTTTTTCCATAGCCGAAATTTCATGCTTCATTGCACGCCAGATGCCTAGAAGATTAATATCAAGAACGCGCTTCCATTCAGCTTCATCTTGCTTTGCAATATTGTCTTGGCGGCACATGATACCGGCATTATTAAACGCACAATCAAGTTGTCCGTAGCGATCCATTGTTTGTCTGAGCGCATCTTCAATTTGTTTTTCATCCGCCACATCACATGCGATGCCAAAGGCGGTATATCCAGCGGTAACAAGCGTATCCATTGCGCGATCAAGATGCTCGTTTCCGTGAGCTGCAATGGCAACTTGTGCACCAGATTTTGCGAAAGCTTGCGCTGTTGCAAAACCGATACCCGTCGACCCGCCGGTGATGAACACAACTTTGTTTTTAAAACTTATTTCCATAATTTCACCCGTTTACTTATCGGGAACATTATAGAGACATTGATTGATGTTGATTATTCCTCATCGGCGGGAAGCGCCTATGAGCAAAATTCATAATATAGGCGGTGGCATATGACGCAGATTTTATCGGTGGAATTTGTAACGAAGCCAGACAAGTCCGTGACCAATGTTTTCCATATGCGTTAATTCCAACATTTGCCCTTCAGCCGGCAAAGAGTCATCTCCAGCGGCATAATCGAATAATGAGGCCGCACCTTTCAGACCATCAATTCCAGGATAAATAATTAGGCTCAGCGTATCAATCAAACCGGCTTTGAGAAACGCGCCGTTGACAATCCCACCGCCTTCCAAAACGATTTTTTTGATATGGAATGTCTCGTACAGACAGTTCATTGCTGTCGCCAAATCATGTCCATCAACACCCGCGAAGACATAAGATATGCCGACCTGGCGTAAATGCTGTAGATACGCGTCAGATACTCTCTCACTTAAAATCGTGATAATATTCGCATCGCCAATCCGATCTTGCGTATAACGAATGCGCCCGCGGGGGTCCAAGACGATGAAAGATCGCTTGCTTTCCCGGTTGCCAATAAAAACAACAGGATTTTGCGTTGCCGAAAGGCCGGTGGCATCAAACTCTTCTGGCATGTGATGGATATGTACGGTCTTGCGGCCAAGCATTTCAGCATCGACATCGAATTTTGCACTGATATCGTAATAGGGCATCGTCATCTGATCGATATCCATACCATCGAAGGGTTGCGACCAACGGTTTTCCGCGATTTTACCATCAACGGTTGTCATCATATGGCAAATTATCTTCGGATGCATCTAATCATCTCCAATGGTTAAATTTTCAAAAGCCGGATCAATAAACAGGATGACGGCAACTTCAGATTAAACCAAATCTATCCACCAAAACATCGTTTATTTGCGGACAGCGCTATGAACCAAATTCATCAAACGCAACATGAAATGGTATGTGTCATTTTCATAGCAATTTCTGCGGTACCCCGACTTGCTTCATACCTTGAAGTGTGTTTTTTCCAATATCAGCGGTGATTATATATTTCGTATCTAGAGTAAGTGAGCTTGATTAAATCCGACACGTCTCAGTAATTGACCGTCACCGTTACCGTATCAATATACACACCGGGTGTCGGTGTAGTTTGTGGTAGTACGCGGGCATAAACCGGAATCTTTTGCCCTATTCCATCCCCAACGCCATCGAGCGGCGTGTCTGTTCCCCAGGGTTGTTGGTAGGCCGCGTCCTTGAACAAACCATATTCGATATGCCTGTCACCATTTTTCATCCAACGTGCGTCCGCCGGCCTGCCATTGGTCTCGAGTGAGATTTGGTAAGGGGTATTAAGATCACAATTGACGGAAATTAAACCCTTCGCCGTTTTTACGTCTGACAAATTTGAATATGAACCGAAATCAATATCGTCCGCCTGCACATTGCATACTGTTTGCAAACTGGCTTTGACAACCATTGGAACATCGACATGACCACCGCCTGGATAGCAACCAAGTGATGACGTATTGTTACCTTTATAAGTAACGGCAATGGTGGAAACCGTTCGATATTCGCCAGCGGGCACTGATGTTTGTTTTGGCACCCAACCCGAGAGCGTCCGTTTGGTATATGTCGACCAGATTGTGCCGACACCTGTGGTAGGCTTGACCTCGACAGGAATAGATCCAAAAGATGCGGTATAACGAGCACCGACGCCAGAGCCGAATGCCGCATCGAGAATATAATATTGCAGTTTATATCCTAGCGCGGCACCACTGATACCGATCATGTAACGTATGCCGTTTTCGAAATGTCCGCCGCCAGGCTCAACAGAATAACAAGCAGCGATACGAGGAAAATAATCATCAACTGTCGCCCGACAGCGATAGCCCAGCGTGCCCGATGTATTTAATTCATCCCCATTGTAAGACGGGCCGAAATCAAGTGTGCCGGGTGACTCTGTTATTTCGCATTCAATTGCATAGGCTTTGGAGAACCCGCATGTTATGCAAAAAAGCAAGCTCGCTAAAAATAGGATATTTTTCATTTTTTTTCACCATTTTGCACAATACAGGGCAGCGTTGTAACACCGTTTTCGACGCCCGTTCGAATATGTTCCGGCACCTCTAAAAGGCAAGTTTCACCGGATAGTTCCGAAACAATGAAGCGGGAGGGCAACCTCAGCCCCTTCAGCGGAAGCAACGTTTGCCCGTCATATCCGACTTGAGCCAGTTCAGTGCTGTTTTGCTTGATACTTGCACCCACCGTGACAAAAGCTCCATCTGCTTTCTGCAACGAAATGAGTGCGCTTTCGCCTGCCTGTTCAATCGCGAATTGCGCGATAACAGCACTCCTGTAACCAGGCAGGACGCGCATTTGCGTAGATGTTACCATGGAATCCAACGGCATATTGTCAGCATTGATGCTGAGCTTGGTCGATTGAAACGAATTCAGGTCAGGTACAATGATTTTTCCGTCCCAGCCTGTTTTACCATAAGGCCGATTTTCCTTCTTCACCTCGATATTAGGAGCGCCGACATCCACAATCGCAAAAGAGTCGTCAATTTGGTTAGATGCGAAAACGCCGCCGCCGGCTGCAACAATCGCTCCCTCAACATTGGCGGTTAAGCGATAATCATTATCATTCTGTTCCACTGACCCTTCAACCCGCGCAAGTCTGCTGCGATAACTGCCATAGGCTGAACGCTGACTGCGTGAGCCTTCAACGTCCCGCAAACGCCAACCAGTGCTGCCGATTTCGCGTGTTTCAGATTTACGCAGTTCGGTTTGATAGGATGTGCCGTTATCATCACTGCTGATACCGGTAGACATCTGTATCCTGCTGCCCAATGATATACTCAAGCCAGCAAAGACGCCGAAACGTCCCCTATCTTCCATATCCTTATAACCGGTAATATACGCCTGCGTTCTTTCGCCAAAGCTGCGCGACGCTGAAAAACTAAGCAGTTTCGCCTTCTGTGCATCGGCATATTCGGTCTGGGTGAAACTAAAATTAAGCGTAGTTGGATCAATTTTCAGCGGCACCCCTACTGAAAGCTGATTCATCGTTTTAACCGGCTTGTCCGAACCGGAATAATAGTTGTCAGAAAAATAGAAATCGTCACCGTTTAAGGCCTGTTCGTCATTATGGTATCTTTCATTACGGGCGGTTGCAGAAGCCAGATCGTTATAATCACCAAAGGTTCGTTGCGTACGCGCGTTAAACCGAAGGTCCCATTTCTCAAGCTCTAATCCTACCGAAACCTGCTGGCCAACCTCTTCGTTAAACCGGCTTCCTGCACCCGAAATAGACATAACGCCTATAGGGCCAAGGCTGAAAACTGCGCCTATACCACCATTGTAAAAGTCCGCGGCGTATTCTGAATGGCCTTCCAAGGTCAATGCATTGCTCATGCCATAGCGCAAAGTAGCGGAGGCGGCAAAATCTTTGCCGTAATTTGCCGACTCGCTCCCGTAATAATAGCGCATGAAACCGCCTTCAGCGGAAAAGTCTATCAACCCTTCGGCCAACATGTCGATGCTGGCATAAAATGGTACTTCTGTAACCGACTCTCTTCCTAATGCATCCCGAACGACAAGCCGCGCATCATTGGCACCGGTTACAACCGGAAAATCGCTAATTCTATAGGGACCTGCCGGGAGATCTGCGGTGGAACGTTTGGCATTATTGACGTAAACATCTACAGAAGATGGAACGACCGCCGAGCCGGAAACCGACGGCAAAGGCATTGTAACCAGGTCAGAGCGGATCGAAAAATTACGTCTAATCTGTACCCCACCCATCCGGACCGAGCGCGTCCAGGGAAGACTACGAGTAACGTAATCGCCGACCGTATAAGAGGTCAGATGGTCCATATCCCAATATGACCATGCGCTGTCTAAACGCACGGTATCGGAATAATCGCCCGAGGCGAATCTGAGAACCTGATTGGATGATAACGTCCCATAACGGCCAAACACACGGCCGTCCAATTGCGCGGAAAGCCCCTGAAAAGCCCATAAATCAGAAAAATTGCTACTGCCTGAATCGGCATAAAGTGTGTAATTGACCAGACCGCCAAACTCAGAGGACGGCGTGGGGACATCTTCATCTATACTGTTCTTCTTATCGTAGCGTTCTTTCGCCTTTATACGTCGGTCAGGCATAAGATCTACTTGGGTTGGAACCAACGCAGACATGTCACTTGTATTAAAATCGATCGCCTGATTGGGGCCGTCATACACATAAGTTACATTTTTAAGCTTGGTGAGATCAATTAAACCGTCATCACCAGAATGAGAGGTTGCCGCTACGATTCCGACATCCTCAAGTTCGTCTGGCTTCGCAAATAAAACACCTTCTGTATTTTCATAAAACTCACCGATGAGTTTTTTATCCAGTCCGTTAATTCTAACTTCGAGGAATCTGGGTGCTTTATCGTCTTTCACAGGTGATATCACGTTATCTGGCGTATTGACAACGCCAAGCGCCGCCGGTCCAGGCTGAACCGGCGGAATAGCGTAAAATTCGTCTACTGACTGTCCATAGGCATCGCTGAATGAGCAGCAGATAGCCATAATCAAGACAAGCTTGGACGACGCCAAAAGTCGCAACGACCGCTTGGCAAACACCAGTTTAAAGTTCAAGACAAAACCTTTTTCATAGGCAGCGAGACAAAGCCCGACTGCGATGACGCATGTGTATTGATCGTTAGCGTTAAAAAGAACCAGCTACCGGATTTTTGTCGCCATCCATCGCCAAAATTCTATCAGGTTTTCCGCCACCCTTGGCGCGCACATAAAATTGCCCTGTCGAACCTGCCAAGGCATAACCAGCAAGGCCAGTCACCTGCCCTAAGACCGTTTGTCCGGCCATCAATTTGACTTGCGCCAATGCAATATGACGGTTTCCAACATTCTTTGCCGTCACAACATAACCACCCTTTTGGGCTGCAACAGACCAAATTATATTCGCAGCCTTTTCACCCTTGGGCGAAAAAAATGCTGGAAGGTTGTGACGCACAACAAATGATACGGCTTTACGTGAAGTGGCGCGCAATTTCGGATCTGGAAGTTGATCAACAACAACTCGATAGCTTTCTTCCGAAGAAATGGGCGTTTTTGCGGTACGAACAACACGAATAACGCTATCTGCGTGAGGTTTGAGGGTCATCATCGGAGGACTAACGGCGACGTCATTGGCGCGTGAGTAGATGTCGCGGCCGTTTTCTTGACGCCATTTGAATACACGCACCTGAACCATCATCGGCTTGTCGCCTGAATTGGTCATCCGCAATGTTCCGCTTGAAACGGGTGCTTGTGCATCAATTGATACAGGCGAAACACGCAACATTCCTATCGTCTGCGCTTGTGCAGCAAAGCTATAAGTGCAGATCAACATAAGGGGCAACAAAGCCATGCGATAAAATTTACTCAAAACGCAATTCCCTTTCGTAACATTTTGGCCTGCATCGGATACCGGTGCAGGCCGACATGATTAATATTCCAGTGTCACGGTCACAGCATCGGAATAGACGCCGGCAACTACTGGCTGACTGCCAGCAACAATACCGTAGACGGAGTAGTCCTGATTTTGACCATTACCGACGCCAGTTTTCCAGTTGGCTTCGGTATCACCCCATACAGATTGGCCATCAGCCGCGGTATAAAGGTTGTAGTTCAATGTCGATGTTCCGTTCAGCATCTTACGCGTGCTGACATCGGTACCGTTTTGCCCTTTATCGAGCTTCAATTTGTATGCAGTCTTATCAGTGCATGCGACGGTGATTTTCCCCTCACCACTGATACTATCCGTAACAACGGCATGAGTACCAAAATCGATCCCATCGACGGACTGCAAATCGCAGCCGTTTTCGATGGTCAATTTGACGTCAAAAGTGTCGGTAACAGGGCTCGCTGCAAAAGCATTGCCTGCCAATATAAGACAGGCGCCAGCAAGCAACGAACGTCCATAGAATGAACAACGCATTATTTTCTCCTAAATGCTTTGATGGAAGTGCGATGGCTAACAGCGCTCGGCAGCGAGCACAACAAAACAACGACAAAAGAGACGTATAAAATTGATTTAACGCAAAAATGCGCACGCTTCATGGCGTTAAATGTATCAAAACGATACATACAATGTGTTTATGCATATGGAGTAATGTTGACGCCAATATAATTCGGCGGAACTGTCCCAAATAGGGCCAGGTGCTATTCATATCTGCGTTCAAACTCGACTTGGCTTTTGTTCCGAAAAACGCCGAAGCAAAAGAGACAAGCGGTTAAAAGACAAAAAAAGTCAACCCGAGAAGGAAAATAGCCAAGGCAAATAGCCATTCAATATAGGGAAGGATGCGCATGCGTTTCGTCATCTTCCCCTCGAGCTGATCAGTCAACTGTTTGGCTTTGACCGCAAAAGCAGCCAACAAGGAAACCGTTATAAATGTGCCTAAGGCCATGAACATTACCGATGAAGACCCTATCCAGAACAAGCCATTGATCAAAGCAAAGCTCATAATGAAAACCGCACCGGTGCAAGGGCGGATGCCAACGGAAATGACGGCGATTGCAGCTTGCTTCCAATCGAGCTTATGGTCGACAATATCCGCTGAAAATATGTGCGACTGGCCGCAAACGTCGCAATGACGGCCGTTGCCACTAAGACCGTGCCGATAAGCGTCTTTATCCAAGCTTTGTTTCAAATCTTTGGTGTTTTCCATAGCTTGGTCGGCGGAACCCGAAAAAAGCTGATCCATCGGACTTGAAGCAGACGCTTCCTCAAAAATTTTGCGTTCCCTATGACGTTGCCAAAGTTTACGACTTTGGCGCCATAAAAGCATAGCACCCAGCAGCATAATCAATGCAAAGCTCGCCTTGGTCATCCAATCGGAGGCCTGTGTCAACCGCGCAGGTAGAAACAGATAGACCGCACCGACAATGGCGATAGCACTAAAGGCCTGAAGAAGCGAAGAAAAGAATGAAAGGAATATACCGCGCTTCAATGTTTCATTATTGGCAATCAGATAGGATGAAATAACCGCCTTGCCATGTCCGGGGCCGATGGCGTGCAAGATGCCATAGATAAACGAAACCGCGAGGAGTTTTAAACCTTCTGACGGATGATCATGCATACCGACAAGCCAGCCGCTTAAAAGCCGTTCAAACCGATGTTGCCAATATTGGACATAAAGAAGGAATTTCCCAAACATACCGGATGGCTGAACGACCCGTTCAGAAACACCGATACCAATGGATGATTGCGCATGAAGCTGTCCCACCTGCCATGCAAGCAAAATGATGATTGAAAGAAACAGGATAGAAGAGCGGTTCAGTCGCATTTTACCTCCAGACGCGTTGCCAACTGCCATGCAAAATCAAGGCTTCGCGTCGGGTCATTAAAAAAATCTTCCGTCTGCTGCGAGTAATCCTTGGAAAGAACCTCGTCGACATTCGGGCGGATAAATTGTGTTTTGCAAGTTGCTGGCAGACCGGAAACAGAAAAATTCTGGCTTTTGGGAAAATCAACGGCGACATAAAATGTCGGATCATAGAGTGAAAATTGGTAGCTGTGCCCTTTCTCTAACCGTAACTCTTCTTTAGGCGTTACAGTAAAAGAAAGCGTAAGCAACTTATTTTTCATTTCGGCTTTAATGATTGCCGGTGGATTTAGCCCGATAGTCTTCCCATCACGGATCACCGATTGGAAGAAGTCATATTCCGCCAAAGACTCCTTGATGGTTTTACCCACTTCCGCCAGCTCTTTTTCATCTAACTTCAGATCACCATTCTTATCGAAATCCAAAATGACCCCTGACGAAAACAACGGATCAAAAGACCATGTCTGCGTGAGGCGATCAATTTTCATCTTGTCATCTATAACAATGACAAGATGCGCATCCACAAAGATATGTGGATGCGCTGAAGCAGCAGAAATCATCGCGTTCGCTACTAGAATGTAGGACAAAGCCAAAAGCGAAAATGGTTTGCTGAACGAAATTTTTAAGCTTTCTTTCGGCATTATATGTTGCTTTCCCTTTTTGGCTGTTTCAACATTCTCGCTTTCATCTATATCAATCTAAAAAGCCTTTATGGCATAATTGCATGTGTAATAGTTTTTACATTGTGTTGCATCATGTCGATATAGGTTGAAGCCGGGCCATCCGCTTTTGACAGTGCGTCCGAATAAAGCTCACCTCCAACATGAAGGCCGCTTTCTTTGGAAATTTGATCCATGAGGCGGCGCGAAGAGATATTTTCGACGAAAAGTGCGGCCGCTTTATCGGCTTTAATTTGCTTGATCAGCGCAGCAACATCTGCAGCAGATGCTTCCGAGCTCGTCGAGACACCTTCAGGCGCCAAGAATGTCAGTCCATATTCATGGGCGAAATAACCGAATGCATCATGGGATGTGATAATGACCCGTTTATCAGCAGGCAACGCGCCAATTTTACTCTTAACCTCAGCATTGAGGGCGACAAGTTTTTCGCGATAGGCGTTGCCATTATTTTGATAATCGGCGCAGTTGTCCGCATCCTGTTTACAGAAGGCTTTGACGATATTGTCTACATAGATCATCGCATTATCAACGGATTGCCAAGCATGCGGATCGTAAATTCCGTGGTGATGATGTCCCTCTCCTTCGTGATCATGAGTGGCGTGATCGTGGCCGTGAGTGCCGTGGTCATGGCCTTTTTCATCATGATCTTCCTCTTCGGCCCTGATCGGTGTCACGCCATCCGACACGGTGAACACTGGCGCTTTCGTTCCGCTCGTTTCCACGAGCCGGTCGAGAAAACCTTCAAAATTCAGACCGTTGACCAATATGACATCCGCGTTTTTAATAAGCGCTGCATCGTCGGGCTTTGGCTCATAGGTATGGGCATCACCATCAGGGCCGACAAGCGGCTTTACCGATATGTGATCGCCACCGACATTTTTTGCCAGATCAGCGATAATGGAAAAGCTGGCAACGACTTTCAGCTCTTTTGCATGTGCGTTTGCAGCAATAATCGGCGATGCCAGAATAGAGGCACATAAAGCAAGATAATGAGGCAAGATCTTCATGGAATATCCTTTCAATAGTGTTGGAATGCGGAACGATAATAAAGTCCGGCAAGCATGCCGCGTGGAGAAAGCAATGCAGAAGCAATATACAAACTGCCCGCACTCAGGATGATCGCCGGCCCTGACGGGAGAGCGAAATGATAGGAGAGAAGCAATCCGGCAAAGCTGGCAAAGATGCCAATGGCAACAGCAAGAAAACACATGGCAGAGAGACGACGGCACCAAAACCGTGCTGTGATCGCCGGAACCATCATCATGCCAACCGATAAGAGCGTGCCAAGTGTTTGAAAGCCGCCAACAAGATTAAAAACGGTCAGGCCGATAAACACGAAATGCATGGGGCCACCCAATCGGGAAACCGATTGGAAAAAGGCGCTATCGATACAATCAGCAAATAAAGCCCGCCAAAACAGCGACAGCGTTACAACTGTGACCAAGCTTATAGAAGCGATGAGGATCATGCCATCCTGTGTTGCGGCCAAGACAGATCCGAAGAGAAGATGGAGCAGGTCAATGTTGGAACCTCGTAGAGAAATCATCAACACTCCCAACGCCAAGGACATCAGGTAGAGCGCAGCCATTGATGCATCTTCTTTTTGAACAGTCATCCGCGAGACCGTTCCAGCACCGATTGCAACAAGAGCACCGGCAATTAATCCGCCTATCGTCATCGGGATGAGTTCAAGTCCGAAAAAGAGGAACGCGACGGCGACACCCGGAAGGATCGCATGTGACATGGCATCGCCGGTAAGACTCATCCGCCGCATCGTTAAAAAGACACCGACAGGACAAGCCCCCACGGCCAGCAGCACTGAACTAAAAACCGCATTGCGCATGAATTGGAACTCGACAAACGGTTCCATCAAAACATGCCAAAGATGATCGATCATGACATTCCCGACACTGGATGAGATTGAATGGATCGCAATGTCTTTCTGCACGCTTTGTCCATTGCAAAGCTGTCTGGCCAATCAGATACCTTTTCCTGCTGATGCTGGGACAGAACCGTTTGTGTTGGTCCCCATGCAAAACCATATTGGCCAAGCAACAATGTTTGAGGGAAGTATCGCTTGACCAATTCGAGATCATGAACGGCAACTAAAACCGTCCTGCCTTCATTGCGCCATTGCATAATAAGTTTAAGCAGCTGGGACACAGTTTGACCATCCATTGCGTTGAATGGTTCATCGAGCAAAATGAGATCAGCGTTTTGAATGACAACGCGGGCAAACAAAACACGCTGTAATTGACCGCCGGATAAGGCGTTTATTGTCCGCTCAGCAAACCCATCAAGCCCGACTGTCGCTAGTGCCTTGGCTATTTGTTCTCTGGCTGCCTTTCCATGTCGCCGCCATAAACCAAATTGCTGCCAAAGCCCTGTCGACACAAGATCACTGACAGTCGCGGGAAAATGCCGGTCAATCGTATTGGCTTGCGAAAGATAGGCAATCCTGGTTGGACACGATATGTCGATTTCACCCGAAAGCGGTTTCAGCAAACCGGCCAGTCCTTTTAAAAGTGTAGACTTTCCCACCCCGTTCGGCCCGATCAAAGCCGTAAGAGAACCCGCTTCAATCGCGCCGCTAATCGGTGAGAATGCCTGTTTGCCGTTATATCCAAGCGAAACATCGTTTAAGTTGACACGCATCGTATTCAAGATAGTCTCCGGTTCTTCACCGGATAGATATATGTTACATTATAACATATCGTCAAATCTTTTTTGAGCGTATAAGGTGTTTATCCGAAGGTGCAGTTGCGCTGTATCAAACGTTGAACAGGTGTATAACACCAAGTTTAGCTGGCTACTTAAGCAATCGTAGCTATCGGTTTTACTATTCATGAGACCCGTTTTTGGTTTTCACAAAATCGTGCGTTGGAGATAAGAACAACCACGCCCGTATCTCCTTATCCTAAATTGCGTTAAGCCGCGCCTTGCAACAAGCCATGCGGATCAAGAACGAACTTTACTGCTGCGCCTTTATCAAAGGTCTCATAGCCTTGTGCCGCTTGTTCAAGCGGGATGATTTTTGCATTGACGATATCGGCTATAGGCAAACGGTCGTGCAAAATCGCCTGCATAAGCTGCCGGTTATATTTCAGAGCTGGTGTCTGGCCGGTATGAAGGGACTGTGCTTTCGCCCAGCCAAGCCCAAAACGCAAAGAAAGGCTGCCATGTTGCGCCGCAGTATCCTTGGCACCTGGATCTTCCGTCACATATAGACCGGGAATTCCTATGGAGCCGGCAGCGCGGGTGATATCCATCATCTGGTTCAACACAGTGGCAGGCTGTTCTCCTCCCGAGCGTTCCCGCGCTTCAAAACCAACCGCATCAATGGCTGCATCGACCTCATTGGTGTTGATTATTTGCGCAATCATATCGCCAAGATTATCACCTTGCGCAAGATCGACTGGCTCGAATCCAACCTTTTTGGCATGTGCCAAACGCTCTTTGTTGAAATCACCCACCATCACGACGGCCGCACCCAATATTTGCGCTGAAGCCGCAGCCGCCAAACCAACGGGGCCTGCGCCCGCTACATAGACCGTTGATCCCACTCCGACACCAGCTTTAAGCGCTGCGTGAAAACCCGTCGGCAGAATGTCTGACAGCATAGTCAGATCACGGATTTTCGCCATAGCCTGATCACGGTCTGGAAATTTCAGAAGGTTGAAATCCGCATAGGGGATCATGACGTATTTCGCCTGTCCTCCTACCCAGCCGCCCATATCGACATAGCCATAGGCACCGCCTGCCCGTGACGGATTTACCGTCAAACAAACACCGGTATCCTGCTCGCGGCAACAACGACAGCGACCACAGGCAACGTTGAAGGGCACCGAAACAATATCTCCAATGGACAGCATTTCCACGTCACTGCCTTTTTCAATAACCTCGCCGGTGATTTCATGACCCAGCACAAGTCCGGGCATGGCGGTCGTGCGTCCACGTACCATATGTTGATCTGATCCACATATATTGGTTGAGATGACCTTTAATATCACACCATGATCCAAACGGCGTCCGTCCGGCGCTTCAAATTTAGGATCGCCAATGTCCCGCACTTCGACTTTGCCCGGCTTAAGATAAACCACTCCACGATTTTTACCCATGTTCTCCTCCTGATTGCTATGGATCCGCCTTTTCAGAAAGAGGCGGAATACCTCATACGCAGTTGATGCGTTCAAGACGGTGAGCATGCACCTTACCTGCTGTGACAGCCATCCTGATTGCGACCCATCATGTCGCATATGCCATGCGTTTGAAGATTGGCGTGATGTGGGGATTTGCGCAAGCAATCGCGTTGTTTCTAAAGGCTGTCTTGTAAATGAAGCCAAGTCAGCATTGAATGGCTGAAACAACATAAAAAAGGTTGAACATCGTTATGTTCAACCTTCAATGATAAATATTCTACTTGATAAAAATCGAATAGAACTGAACTATTTCCGCTACAACCGATTATTCCACCATAAGCTGCATAAGCCTATAGATTCATTGATAAATCGGAAACCGTTTGCACAGTGTTCTCACCTCTTGCAAAACCTGTCCTTCGATCGTTCTATCTCCTTCGGGGCCAGCCTTCGCCAATGCGTCAATGACCTTCAAGATCAATTCGCCGATGACTTGAAATTCATCTTCGCCAAAGCCGCGTGTGGTGCCGGCAGAGGTCCCAAGTCTTACACCGGATGTTATCGCCGGCTTTTCAGGATCAAACGGAATGGCATTTTTATTGCAGGTGAGTCCGGCACGTTCCAGCGCATGTTCTGCATCACGCCCTTTGACACCTTTAGGCCGAAGATCGACCAGCATCAAATGGCAATCTGTTCCGCCTGATACGATATCAAGGCCGCCTTTTATCAAAGTATTGCTTAAACGTTGGGCATTGGCGACAACCTGTTTTGCATAGGTTTTAAAAGCCGGAGCGAGCGCTTCTTGAAAAGCAACCGCTTTGGCTGCTATAACATGCATCAGCGGGCCGCCTTGATTGCCCGGAAAAACTGCCGAATTGATCTTTTTTGCCAATGCCTCGTCATTGGTCAAAATCATACCACCGCGCGGGCCACGTAATGTTTTATGGGTTGTTGTCGTTACAATATGGGCGTGGGGCACCGGATCAGGATAAACTCCTGCTGCAACCAATCCCGCATAATGGGCCATATCAACCATGAGATATGCACCCACCTTATCCGCAATAGCGCGGAAAGCAGCAAAATTAATCGCCCGCGGATAGGCTGACGCTCCGGCAACGATCAATTTCGGCTTTGTTGCCAATGCCTTTTCAAGCACCGCATCATAGTCGATACGGTGATCGGTTTCGCTCACTTCATAGCTCACGACATCAAACCATTTGCCCGACATTGTCACCGGAGAGCCATGGGTAAGATGGCCGCCATGGGCAAGCGACATCCCCATGATACGGTCGCCGGGCTGCAGTAGGGCAAAAAATACAGCCTGATTGGCTTGCGCACCGGAATGCGGCTGCACATTGGCAAACTGCGCACCAAAGAGTTGCTTTGCCCGTTCAATGGCCAAAGTTTCGACCTGATCGACAAATTCGCATCCACCATAATAGCGTTTGCCTGGATAGCCTTCGGCATATTTATTGGTCAGCACCGAACCTTGTGCCAGAAGCACATCACGCGACACAATATTTTCGGACGCTATCAGTTCAATCTGGTTTTGCTGGCGGTCGAGTTCCCGATCAATTGCAGCAGCAATGGCATCGTCCTTCAATATGTTGACAAGTTTCATCCGTTTTCTCCCCTGAACTGTTTTGTTTATTGATTGAAAGCCATAAAAGCGTTTTCCAAAAAGTGTGAAGCGAATCCGCAGGAAAATTGAATTACCGGATCAATTCTCTATCCTGCTCCTATCGGATAAAAAAACTGCTTAAACAATGGATTAGAGCGTCGATCTGATCTGATGAGATCGACGCTCTAAATATCGAGTTCGATTTCCTTGCCCACCACATTCAACAAGTGCCAAACATGGCCAACATAGGAATTCCAGACTTCAATGCGGAAAGCATTTTCATCGTCGTGAAGCAAAATGATCTGGCTTTTATCGATCAAAGTACGACAGCCTGTCCCGACAGGCATTTTATCGATATCAAAGGCAATTGCGGCTTGCAGCAGGTAAGCAGCTTTTTCACCTTCAATAATAATACTGACTTCACGATGGCTGACATCGACAAGACTGTGAATGGTCTTTTGATAGAGTTCCGCAAACGCTGCTTCGATATCGTCTATCTCGCTGATATCCGCCAGAAGGAACCATTCATCAGGCCCGACACAAAGGGCCGTCCTGGTCCCCTGCATCGCCATATCACCAATCTTTTTGGGCAATTTGACCCCGAAGGTTTTAGAAGCCGCAGCAAGGTCTTTCGAGTCTATCCGCAGGCTGAAACGCGCCACATCAGTCAAAAGACCAAGCTTGAGCGAAGGGCCAAAACGGGCATCACGATTGGCATGATCCATCGGTAGTGATTGTTGCAACATTGGCGCGCTCCTAAGCATTGATACGGGTATTTTCAGGATCGACAAAAACCGTCTCAGTCACTTTCGCGGTGATGGTTTTGTCTGCCATGGGAATATGGACCGTCTGCCCCATAAGGCTCCGACCACCTTCAATAACGGCCAGCGCAATGGAACGGTGCAACGTCTCGCTCCAATAGGATGATGTGACATGGCCAACCATCTTCATTGGAACCGGCTGGTTGGGATTGAGCACGATTTGCGCGCCCTCTTCCATAATTGTTTCCGGCTCGTCGGTCAGCAATCCGACAAGCTGTTTGCGGTCAGATTTCAGCATGTCAGGCCGGGTTAGCGACCGCTTGCCCACAAAGTCGACCTTGTTCTTGCCTATTGCCCAGCCAAGTCCGGCATCATCCGGCGTAACCGTGCCGTCCGTATCTTGCCCGACAATGATATAGCCCTTTTCCGCACGCAAAACGTGCATGGTTTCGGTGCCATAAGCCGTGATATCGTAAGCCTGCCCCGCTTGCCAGATTTTTTCCCAAATTGCACGGCCAAAACGGGCCGGAACATTGACCTCGTAGCCACGCTCACCGGTAAAGCTCATGCGGAAAAGGCGAGTTGGCACACCGCATATCTTACCTAGCGCTACCGACATATGGGGAAACGCCTCGTCAGAAAGATCAATGCCCTCTATCAGCTCTTGCAACAGATTGCGCGAGTTGGGCCCGTTTAACGCAATGGTTGCCCATTGCTCGGTTGTGGATGTCAGCCAAACCTTCAAGTCTGGCCACTCGGTCTGGAGATAGTCCTCCATCATATTAAGAACACGCGCGGCACCGCCTGTGGTTGTTGTCACGTGGAAGCGATCTTGGCTTATTCTTCCCACAACACCGTCGTCACGGATAAATCCATCTTCCCCGAGCAACACACCGTAACGGCAGCGGCCCGGAGCAAGTTTCAACCAAGGATTGGTATACATACGGTTCATGAATTCCGCTGCATCAGGCCCGACGATCTCGATCTTGCCAAGGGTCGAGGCGTCAAAAATTCCAAGTGAACGGCGGATTGCGGCACATTCACGCGCGACTGCCTTGTGCATATCCTCACCGGAAAGTGGGAAATACCAAGCACGCCGCCAAAGCGATACAGGTTCAAACTCAGCGCCGTTTTCTTCTGCCCAACTGTCGATCGTGGTCTTGCGCGTCACCTCGAACAATTCGCCGCGATTATAGCCGCAAAAGGTTCCAAAGCTTGTTGGCGTATAAGGTGGCCTGAAAGTTGTCAGTCCCACTTGCGGCGCGGGCCGGTGGACGGCATCCGACGCAATTGCCAGACCATTAATGTTGGATATCTTGCCCTGATCCGTTGCCATACCATTGGTGGTATAGCGTTTGATATGTTCAATGGATTTGAAGCCCTCACGCACCGCCAATCGGATATCTTTGGCCGTGACATCATTTTGGAAATCAACAAAGGCCTTGGCTTTTCCCGCATCTTTATCGGTCGGCAATTCGCGTTGGCTTACACCTTGGAGTGAAAGTTCTCCCGTCACGGCATATTGCGTCGGCTTGGCCTTGTAACCGGCTTTTTCAGCGGCCAAAGCACCGGCAGCGGCTCCTTCCGACAAAGCAGGTCCAAGACCAAAGTTGCCATTTCCGGCACCAACACATTGGCACGCCTCGGTATATTCATCCGGCACGAACATTTGTTTATCTTCCAACCATTTAAGCGTGCCCTTGGTATGGGAAAAAAGGTGCAAGGTAGGCGTCCATCCACCGCTCATCAAAAGCGCGTCACAGACAATAGACGTTGCGGCACCTTTGGCTTTACCGATCGGCTTTGCCCGCACCGCGTTGATGCGCTTACGCCCCTTGGTACCGGTTACCGTCCAGCCGATATAGGTTTCTATACCCAGTTCATCAGCGGTTTTCCGCAACTGGTCCTGCACATCAGAGCGCAGATCAATAATGGCTTGCACACGAACCCCTGCCCGCGCCAAATCAAAGGCAGCCAACCATGCACCATCATGAGACGTCACGACTGCAGGCTGGTTACCGACCTTGACACCATAACGGTTGAGATAGGTACGCGCCGCACCTGCCAACATGACACCGGGCCGGTCGTTACCATCAAAAACCAATGGCTTTTCAATCGCTCCCTGTGCAAGGACAACCCGTTTGGCACGGACCTTCAACATGCGCTCCCGCGGTGCGCCAGTGGGCGATACTGGCAAATGATCGCTCAAACGTTGGCATAAACCGATGAAATTTTGATGATAGTAACCAATCGCCGTCGTTCGGCGCAAACACGTGACGTTTGGCAAAGCTTCAAGCTCTTGAAGGGCATCCTTCAACCATTCAGCAGCAGGTTTGCCGTCAATGTCACTGTCCGTCTCACTGAGAAGCGAACCACCAAATTCTGCATGTTCGTCAACCAGCAAAAGCTTCGCCCCACTGCGTGCAACATCCAAGGCGCTGGCAATGCCAGATGGACCCGAACCGACAACCAGGACATCGTAATGGGCAAAGCGGCTGGCATAAATATCAGGGTCACTCTCAGTGGGTGATTTTCCAAGTCCCGCGGCACCGCGAATAAAAGGCTCGTAAAACTTGTCCCAGAAAGACTTCGGCCACATGAATGTTTTATAGTAGAATCCGGCTGAAAACAGCATATAGAACGCGTCATTGATGGCACCGACATCAAAGTCCAAAGATGGCCAATGATTTTGGCTGGTTGTGGTCAGACCCGGATAGATTTCTTGCACCGTCGCCCGTGTATTCGGTTCAAAACGGCCATGACCGCGATGCGTACCAACAAGTGCATTAGGCTCTTCCGATCCGGCGGAAAGAATACCGCGGGGACGATGGTATTTAAATGAACGGCCAACAAGGTGAACTCCATTTGCCAGCAATGCTGAAGCAACGGTATCGCCCTCATAACCGTGATAGGTTTTTCCGTTGAAGGAAAACTGAACGGGCTTGCTGGTATCAACCCGCCCTTTGCCGGAAATACGATAGGTATTCATGCTTCGGCTCCTTCGATTTCGGCTTTGAACTGTTGCAGCTTGTCTTCATCTGGCCGGGCAATACCCGTTTTATAGGTGACAACGAATTTATCCGAAACGGTGTCACGCACAGCATTAAAAAAACGACCACAACCAAATTGATGACGCCAGCGCTCATAGTGTAAACCACGTGGGTTTGACCTTGTGTAGAGATGGTCGCGCCATTCTTCGTCGCTTAGTTCGGCGGGATTTAAAGGGCGGGCAATATGCGCTTCGCCTGCATAAGTAAATTCGACCTCGGGACGTTCTGCCTGACAATAAGGGCATTTAATAAGAAGCATGGTCATTCCCCCTAATGTGCTACGGCAGCAGCTGCTGCCTCGTCAATCAAACGGCCCGTCTTGAAACGTTCGAGAGAAAACGGTGCATTGATCGGATGCGGTTCGTCACGGGCAATTGTATGGGCAAAGACATTGGCCGAACCCGGTGTCGCCTTGAAACCACCCGTCCCCCAGCCGCAGTTAAGATATAGTCCTTGCACCGGCGTTTTACCGATAATCGGCGAGCGGTCGGGGGTAACATCAACAATGCCACCCCATTTGCGCAGCATGCGCATACGGTTGAATATCGGGCATATTTCGATAATAGCGGAGATCGTATGTTCAATAAGCGGCAAGCCGCCACGCTGGCTATAGGACGTATATTGATCCGTTCCCGAACCAATCACCAGTTCCCCTTTATCGGATTGCGAAATATAGGCATGGACCGTGTTCGACATAACGACACAAGGAAATACCGGTTTCACCGGCTCTGATACCAAGGCTTGAAGCGGAAAGCTTTCCAAAGGCAGACGGACACCAGCGGTATCCATCACCACCGATGTATTACCGGCGGCTGACACACCAACCTTTTTGGCTTTGATGAAACCTTTTGCTGTCTCTACACCTAAAACCCTGCCGCTTGCATCGCGGCGGATTGCCGTGACCGGACAATTTTGAATAATATCGACACCGCGGGCAGCCGCTCCGCGGGCAAAGCCCCAAGCCACCGCATCATGGCGCGCAACACCACCGCGTTTCTGCAAAGCACCACCAAGTATCGGATAGCGCGCTTGCGGCGAGATATTAAGGGGCGGGCAGTATTCTTTGACCTCTTGTGGTGTCAACCATTCATTATCGACACCATTGAGACGGTTGGAATGGATATGCCGTTTGAAACTTTGAATGTCGTGAATATTATGCGCAAGCATCAATACGCCGCGTTGCGAGAACATGACGTTGTAATTCAGGTCCTGCGACAGACCTTCCCATAATTTTACCGCATGATCGAACAATGCGGCACTTTCATCATAAAGATAATTGGAGCGGATAATGGTGGTGTTACGTCCGGTATTGCCGCCGCCAAGCCAACCCTTATCAATCACCGCGACATTGGTGATACCATGTTCCTTGGCAAGATAGTAGGCCGCACCCAAACCATGGCCGCCCGCGCCGACTATGATGACATCATATTCCGCCTTCGGTTCACTATCGGGCCATTGCGGCTGCCAATTTTTGTTGCCGGTGAGCGCATTGGATAAAAGCGCGGCTGCAGAAAAGCGCTTCATGGCTTATTCCCCTGATTATGAATAGTTGGGAAATAATGACACAAGCCCATAAATTAAATAGGACGATTGCGACACTTCAAACGCATTCTAACGACATCGACAATGAGAATAGCCACGCTGCCTGATCCGGTTTGCGGATTATCAAAATTCAAGCATGCACCATGCGCATTTCGTGTGGTGTCGCGTTGAAATGCCGGCGGAACATTCGGCTGAGATGGGATGAATCGCAAAAGCCGCAATCGACAGCAATCGATGCAACCGGTTTATCCGTCGTTTCCAATAGATGGCGGGCAAATGTCAGTCTGACAGCCATAAAAGCTGCCTGTGGCGAAGTTGCCAGCGCCTGCTGAAAGTGCCGCTCGATCTGGCGTTTGCTATTTCCCAATTTCTTCGCGATGGCCTCGATCGACATAGGGGTATCAATATTTTGTTGCATGATTAACAAGGCACGCCGCACCAGCGTGTTTTCTGTCTTGAATTCCAGCGGGATACCCGGTTGCGGCTTTTCCGCCTTCTGCGCATCATCGATGATCATAATATGCAGGCTTTTATTGGATTGGGCGCGGCCAACATGTTTTTCGACCAGATAGGCGGCAAGGTGGGCCGAACTAATACCGCCGGAACACGTCAGCCGGTCTCTATCGACGATGAATATTTGGTCTGAAACCGGCAACAAACCATCAAATTGTTCAAGAAAATCATTGTAGTGAAACCAGCTTACGCAACACCGATAGCCTTGCATCAATCCTGCTTTGTGCAGAATAAAGGCACCGGTGCAAACACCAATAAGCGGCACGCCTTTTGCCGCCGCAAGATGCAGGTAATCCGTATAAGCAGCATCGAGATTGGGAATGGAGTCAATCAATCCGCCAACAACAACGATGTAATCGAATTTTTTGGGATCTCCCAACCTTTCCTGCGGCTGGACATTGACACCACAACTGGACTGTATCGGGCTCATCGTATTAGATAGAATTGACCAATCGCAGAGAATGCGTCGTGAACGGTCACCCTCATCGGCCGCAAGCCTGAGCACATCGACAAAATTGGCAAATGCGCAGAGCGTAAACCGCTTTGCCAATATAAAGCCGACAGACAGGCGCGGTTTTTTATGATCATCACCTGAGCTTGCATGATACGGCTGTAATTTGTGACCGGATTTTGTGGTTTGTTGATCCATTGCAGCCTCCCCCTTATGCATTTTTGTCATATGATTATGATTATTTGACGCATATATTCTGTTTATTTCCCCGAAATAGCAATAGCTCTGTTTCTAATGAACTTCAAAATACAATGAAGATAGAACGGGAACGTCAAACAAAAGGGGATGATCATGAAAGTGTTGGTTCCGATAAAACGGGTTGTCGACTTTAATGTCAAAATCCGGGTCAAGGACGATCGTTCAGATGTTGACTTGTCGCACGTCAAAATGTCGATGAATCCCTTTGACGAAATTTCTGTCGAAGAGGCTATTAGGCTCAAAGAGGCGGGAATAGCCGACGAAGTCATCGTGATGACCATTGGCGGTTCGCAATCGCAAGATGTATTACGCACGGCCTTGGCGATGGGTGCCGATCGCGCCATCCTGATCAAGACTGATATCGGGATAGAACCTCTATCAGTGGCAAAACTTATTACCGAAGTCGCCCGACAAGAAAAGCCGGATTTGGTCATTGTGGGAAAACAGGCCATTGATGATGATTGCAACCAGACAGGGCAGATGGTTTCTGCTCTGCTTGAATGGCCACAGGCAACCTTTGCATCAAAGCTTTTAGTGGCGAATGGCATAGCAACCGTCACGCGGGAGGTGGATGGCGGCTTACAAACGATCGAAGTCGAGCTTCCCGCGGTCATCACGGTTGACTTGCGTTTAAACGAACCGCGCTACGCATCATTGCCCAATATCATGAAAGCCAAGAAAAAGCCGTTAGACGAAAGGCTGCCAACGGATTACGGCGTCGACATCAAAGCGCGGTTGAAGATAATTTCTGTTGACGAGCCTGCAACACGTCCTGCCGGGATAAAGGTGGCCAATGTCACCCAGCTTCTTGAACGTTTGAAACAAGACGTCAGGATCATCTAAAGGGAGAATGGTCATGTCAGTCCTGCTTATGAGCGAACACGATCACTGTAAACTATCAGAGCAAACCGCACGTTGTCTTAACGCCGCGCTGCAAATATCATCTCGTGTCGATATTCTTGTTGTTGGAAAAGATACTGCATATGTGGCAGAAGCGGCAAGCTGTCTCGAAGGTGTCAACAAGGTTATCCGTGTTGACAATCCGCTCTTCGAACATCAATTGGCGGAAAATCTTGCCATGCTTGTGACCTCGCTTGCTGCCAATTATGATAGCCTTATCGCACCCGCTTCAACCACTTGGAAAAGCGCCATGCCGCGCGTCGCTGCGATGCTTGATGTCATGCAGATATCCGAAATCGTTGCCGTGGTCGACAGCGATACATTCAAGCGTCCGATCTATGCCGGCAATGCGATACAGACCCTTCAATCGACTGATAAAACAAAAGTCATAACCGTTCGTTATTCCGCTTTTGAGCCAGCAGCCAAAGCCGCGGAAAATTGTCCTATCGAAATCAAAGATCGCAGTTGGCCGGATGACAGGCGCTCAAGATTTATAGCCAATGATTTTTCGCAAAGCGAACGGCCTGAACTGGGATCTGCTCGCATCGTTATTTCCGGCGGCAGGGCTTTAGGTTCTGCTGAAGAATTCGCGCAGATGATCCTGCCTGTCGCCGATAGACTTGGCGCGGCAGTTGGCGCCTCAAGGGCAGCGGTGGATGCCGGTTTTGCGCCCAATGATTGGCAAGTGGGACAGACCGGAAAAATCGTGGCACCCGATCTCTATATTGCCTGTGGGATTTCGGGTGCAATCCAACACTTGGCGGGCATGAAGGATTCCCGAACGATCGTGGCAATCAACAAAGATCCCGAGGCTCCGATATTCCAGATTGCCGATTACGGACTTGTCGGCGACCTTTTTGAAATCCTACCTGAATTTTTACGCGGCCTCGATTGACACAACAAATGGGAGAAACGACAGTGGCAGAGAATTCCTACATCTTGAAGCTGACATGTGACGATAAACCAGGCATCGTTTCAGCCATCACAACCGCTTTGGCGTCATGCGGTGCCAATATAGCGGAATCCAACCAGTATTGGGATCGGCAGACCAACCATTTTTTTCTCAGGATCGCATTCAGCGTACCTTCGGAAATCAGCCGCGAACGGCTTGAACTCTCACTCAAACCTTCTATTGACCGTTATGATATGAATCTCAAGCTTGATGCAAGCGAAAGACGACCGAAAATCATCATCATGGTCTCGAAATTCGATCATGCCATGCTTCATCTGCTTTATCAGATTAAAGTTGGTTGGCTGAATGCCGAAGTGGTTGCCATTGTTTCCAACCATGAGGATGCAAGACCCACAGCGGAACATGAGGACATTCTGTTTTATTGTTGGAAGGTCGATAAAGAAAACAAGTCGGAACAGGAAGAACTGCTGTTGAAATTGGTTCAAGAAACCGGTGCTGAACTCGTTATCCTTGCGCGATATATGCAGGTTTTATCAAATGATATTTCCAACCGTCTTTTCGGTATGATCATTAATATACATCACTCTTTTCTACCAAGCTTCAAGGGCGCAAAACCTTATCATCAAGCGCATGAACGCGGTGTCAAACTCATCGGCGCGACGGCTCACTATGTCACGCCAGCTCTTGACGAAGGCCCGATCATCGAGCAGGAAACGGAAAGAGTAAGCCACGCCATGTCTTCAGATGATTTTGTGGCATCCGGGCGCGATATTGAATCGCGCGTCTTGGCTCGGGCTGTCAAATATCACCTGGAAGGCAGGGTCATGCTCAACAAGCATAAAACCGTAGTCTTCACGCAGTGAAACAAGCGGCATGGTTCATTTCTGCACGCTGGAGATGGTATGCCGCCTCGCCCACAACAGAAACCCTTGACAAGCGGCACAGCTTGGGCAGATGAAGCTCGTGTTGCAATGAACACGTGTAAGAAAAAGATCACAAGATCCAAGTGCTTTCGAAGCTTGAGATTTCGTTCAGCAATTCAGAATTTCGACCCCACATGATCCCTTGACCTGACACGATGAGGATGGCCAATCATCCACATTGAACCGATTAGACCAGCGTCCTGAACTGATGAATTGCAGAAAAAACACGAATAGACGAATTGCGACATTTATAATCATTCTAATGTCGTTTGAATGCAAGTTCCCATGATAAAATTCACATTATACTCCACTTAGGGAACAAAAAAACGGAGTATAAAAATGGGAGCTTTTCCAGCAAAAGCCAAGGTCGTTATTATTGGTCTTGGCGGGATAGTGGGAGCATCTGTAGCCCATCATCTGATTGAACGTGGGTGGGAGGACATTGTTGGCATTGATAAATCCGGCATCCCGACAGATATTGGCTCGACGGCCCATGCTTCAGACTTTTGTTATGCCACCAGCCACGATTTTCTGACGACATGGACAACGCTCTACTCGATCGATTTCTTTGAAAAAATGGGGCATTATTCGCGTATCGGCGGCGTTGAAGTTGCTAGAAACGATGATGATGCCCGTATGCAGGAGCTGCGCCGCAAGGTCGATTCCGGTAAAGCATTTGGAACGCGTGCAAAGATAATCAGTCCCCGTGAGGCGAAAGAGAAATTTCCATTACTTGAGGAAGACCTCATACAAGGTGCATTGTGGGATCCCGATGCAGGGCTGGTAATACCACGTTCGCAAACCGTTGCTGGAAAGCTTGTGGATCAGGGTATGGCAGATGGAAAGCTGATGGCTTTTGCCAATACGTCAGCCCAATCACTCATAACCGAAAACGGCCGCATCAAAGGTGTGGTTACAAGCCGTGGCACGATATATGCTGACCATGTTATTGTCTGCACCGGCCTTTGGGGGCGATTGATTGCCGAAATGGCGAAAGAAGACCTTCCAATTATGCCAATTGACCACCCGTTGACCTTTTTCGGGCCTTATAAGCAGTTTGAAAATACCGGCTTGGAAATTGGTTATCCTTTAATGCGCGACCAAGGTAACTCGGCCTATATGCGTGATACGGGCGACCCCAAAACCGCCGAAGGCGGACAAATAGAATGGGGTTACTATGAGGAAGAACATCCTCGTCTTGTCCATCCTCGCGATTTGCTGGAGAAAGAACAGGCGCGTCTTTCACCATCGCAGCGTGATCTCGATATGGAGCAAATACTGGCCCCCTTGGAAAAAGCCATGGAACTCACCCCTATTTTGGGTGAACTTGGCTATAATGAAGGTCACTCATTCAACGGCCTGTTGCAGGTTACAACCGATAATGGCCCATCTATAGGCGAAAGCCAGAAATTACGCGGCCTATGGTATTGTGTCGGCATATGGGTCAAGGATGGCCCGGGCATGGGAAAACTTCTTGCCGACTGGATGACCGACGGACGCACGGCCATTGACCACAGCAGCATAGATTACTCCCGTTTTAATCAATTCCAGTTCGACGCCAAATATATTGAAGAACGTTGCACGGAAACTGCGATGAAAGTTTATAACCCGCCGGTCCATCCGCGAGAGCCTTTTTCCGGCGGCAGGAACATAAGGCGCTCGCCCTTTTATGCGCGTGAAAAAGAGCTGGGCGGATATTTTATGGAGCTGGGCGGCTGGGAGCGAGCCCATGGCTACCGCGCCAATGAGCATCTTCTGGAAAAATACGCCGATCGAGTTCCCGTGCGCAACAATGAATGGGATAACCGACATTTTTGGCGCGTATCCAATGCCGAACATTTGGAGTTGAGCGAAAATTGCGGTTTGATCAACCTCTCCCACTTTTATATTTGCGATATTGCCGGGCCAGATCACGTTGCAATGATGGAATGGCTTTGCGCGGCGAAAATTGGTGGCGATAACAATATCGGTAAAGGCATCTACACCCACTTCCTTGACGATGAGGGCATGGTGCGTGCTGACTTCACAATTATTCGTATGCCCGACCGCTGCCGCATGATCAATGGGGCCGATGCCGGCCCGCGCGACTACCACTACATGCGTCGTATAGCGCAAGACAAAGGTTTCGATGTCACCATCACCGATGTCAGCGAAAAATATATCACCATCGGCATATGGGGCCCGAATGCGCGCAAAACGCTTCAAAAAGTGGTCCAACAACCAGAAGAGCTTGAAGCTGAGGCATTTCCTTTCGCGGCCATCCGGCCGATAAGAATTGCTGACAAGGATGTTACCGCTTTTCGTATATCCTATGTCGGTGAGCAAGGATGGGAATTGCATATGGCCTATGAAGATGGTCTGGCGGTTTGGGATGCTTTACGGGCAACCGGTATTATTGCAGTTGGCGTCGAGACCTATGCCAATACGCGCCGTATGGAAAAAAGCTTGCGGTTGCAAAACGCTGATCTGCTGACCGAATATAATCTGCTGGAAGCCGATTTGGCGCGACCGAAAGTCAAGGAAGCAGAGTTTCGCGGCAAAGCAAAACACCTTGAATACAAAGCCCGCGACCACCAACCGGCCATGCTTTGCACCCTTATTATGACGGAAAATACCGATCACGCCGGTGTTGCACGCTACCCTGTCGGACGCCTACCGGTGATGGACCCGCAAACCGATGAAACACTAGTCGACACACTCGGACGGCGTTCCTACACGACGTCTATCGCCTATGGGCCGAGTATCGGCAAAAACATTGCATTGGCTTATTTGCCTTGGGATTATTGCCAACAAGGGCGTAAGCTCAAAATCGAATATATGGGCGAAAGCTATCCGGTTGAAGTCGCCGCTGTTGGCTATAAGCCGCTTTATGACGCAGAAAACTTGAAACCACGGAGTTAAACAGTTTATAATTAATACAAAACAAAAAAATAAAACGGGAACACCATAATATTAATATAATTGTTAAAAATGGGAGCGATTATATTGGTTGAGGAAATAAGATATAAGTATAAAGAGTTCATATTCTATCTTATGCCGGAATTTACTTTATTGGCCTTTTCTTCGGCTGTGGAGGCATTGCGGCTTGCCAATTACATTGTAGGGTATGAACTTTATCGATGGCGAACAGTATCGCTTGACGGTGACAAAGTAAAATCGAGCTGCGGCATTGCGTTGGATTGCACCAGCAGCCTGAGCAATGAAGTACGCCTGACAGGTTATGCCGACGAGACATTTATGGCTGTAATCTGCGGCGGCATGAATATTGAGCGTCATTATAACAAACAAATCGGTGTCTGGCTGCGAAAATGCCGCCAAAACAATGTCGCGGTTGCAAGCCTTTGTACCGGTGCCCATGTTTTGGCCAAAGCAGACCTTTTGATCGACAAGAAATGTGTCATTCATTGGGAAAATATTCCAAGCTTCATGGAACAGTTTAGCAACGCGTCGGTGCAAGCCCGCCTGTTTGAAGTTGACAGTTCGGTACACACATGTGCGGGCGGCATGGCCGCGTTTGACATGCTGTTACACTTCATCCGTCAAGACTGTGACGACAGCGTTGTAGCACGCATATGCGAGCAAGCCATTGTTGATAAAGTCAGGAACATCGATGACAAACAGCGGTTGCCGTTTTCTTCTGCCTCTCTTCGCCATCATCCGACTGTAACCAAATTGATTGAAAAGATGCAGGAAACAATCTCCGAGCCTGTACCGGTCGATAGGCTGATGCTTGACCTAGGATTAACACGGCGGCAGATCGAACGGCATTTCCGCACTGAAATGAAAATATCGCCGGCGCGTTATTATATGCGGCTGCGGCTCGAACGGGCAAGATTGCTGCTACAGCACATGGATATGCCGATTATCGAAATAGCCATTGCCAGCGGTTTTTCTTCCGCATCCCATTTTTCAAAAAGTTATCGCGAGGTTTATGGCTGCTCGCCACATGAAGCACGCAAGACGAAACAAACGATCATAGCAACACGGAGTTGATTGCAAAGAAACACTGCCCCGGCTGCGGCTTCCTCGCAGTCCACAAAACGGTTGGTCCATGAAGACCACACCAAAAGGTTCTGGTTCATCGGTGGTGCCAGCAACCAAGGATAAGATTCACCGAAAGAGGAGAAGCAACATGAAAAATAAGATGGGAAAAGTATGTCTTTTGTTCGGCATTAGTCTTTGCACCATGGAATCTGCGCAGGCCAGTTGCGGTTCTGTAACGATTGCCAGCATGAATTGGCAAAGTTCCGACGTATTGTCCAATCTCGATAAATTCATTCTGGAAAACGGCTATGATTGCAGCGTGTCCGTCATTACAAGTGATACGGTGCCCGCATTCACATCTATGGTGGAAAAAGATAAACCCGATATTGCATCGGAGGGATGGGTTGATCTGGTTCCTGAAGTTTTACAAAGAGGTTTAGATGATAAAAAGCTCATAGTAGCTGGGAATGCGCTTGCTGATGGCGGACAGCAAGGGTGGTTTATTCCCAAATACATCATTGATGCGCATCCTGATATCAAAACAGTCAGTGATGCATTAAAACATCCAGAGCTTTTCCCCTCTCCCGAAGATCCATCCAAAGGTGCAATCTACAACGCTCCACAAGGCTATGGCGGTGCTGTCGTCACCGCGCAGCTATACAAGGCCTATCAAGCTGAGAAAGCGGGTTTTATCTTGATAGACTCAGGTTCGGCGGCAGGTCTCGATGGTTCAATGTCGCGCGCCTATGAAAACAAACAGGGCTGGCTTGGTTTCTATTGGGAGCCGACATCAATGCTTGGGCGCTACGAAATGGTACGCCTTATGCCGGAAATACCGTTCGACGAGGCTGAATGGAAGCGCTGCACCGCCAATCCCCAATGCCCCGACCCCAAGCCGAATAGCTGGCCGGTTGATCGCGTGCAAACAGTTGTCACGGCAAGTTTTGCCAATCGGGTGGATGCACCTGTCATGGATTATTTGAAAACGCGCTCGTGGCAAAATGATACTGTCAATGCTTTGCTTGCCTGGATGACAGAAAATCAGGCCACCGGAGATGACGGGGCGCGATATTTCCTGCAAAACCACTCGGATATTTGGAAAAAATGGGTTTCCGAAGATGCCGCAAAGAAAATTGAACGCGCTTTATAGTCGTATAGCCTGACCACTTTTCCTAAGCCACGAATTGGCGGCGAACGGTGGTGGCCATACCGCCTTACCAAGCCCTGTGTCAGGAAAGATGAGGGGATGCAATATGGACTGGTTTTGGAAATTTCCGCATATGAGCGACAATTGGCTACGCGCCCTGCGGTTGACAATCGACAGTCATTTTCGTGACTTTACCCGATCCTATGGCGGATTTATCGAAATGCTTTTCGAGCCGCTAAGATTGTTGTTGGTCCAGTCGGAATGGATCATGCTGAAGACCCCGTGGATGATCGTGATTATGGTTATCGCCTTTTTAGCTTGGCTGGCCAGCCGGCGTGTTTCCATCGTTATCGGCACCATCGTCATCTTTCTCCTGATCGGCTATTTCGATATGTGGGAAGACACGATGCGTACCGTCTCCATGATATTTGTCTGCACGGTCATCGCGTTGGCACTCGGTATTCCGATCGGCATTTGGATGGCCCGTTCCAACAGGGCAAGAAGCTTTTTCAATCCTATTCTCGACGTCATGCAGACATTGCCGAGTTTTGTGTATCTGATACCGGTTGTGATGCTTTTGGGCATTGGCCGTGTTCCGGGGCTTATCGCTGTTGTTATCTATGCCATACCGCCGATTATCCGTCTGACCAATCATGGAATCCGTATGGTGGACGAGGAAGTTTTGGAAGCGGCAGACGCCTTTGGCTCATCGTCATGGCAAAAGCTCTGGAAGGTGCAACTGCCCCTGGCATTACCGACGATTATGACCGGTATAAACCAGACAATCATGATGGCGCTTGCGATGGTAGTAATCGCTTCGATGATTGGCGTTCAAGGGCTTGGACAACCGGTGCTTCGTGCCATTAACAATCAATATTTTACCCTCGGCATTTTTAACGGGCTGGCCATTGTCGGCATCGCTATTGTTTTCGATCGTATCACGCAGGCGCTGGGCAAGCGTTTGCAAAAACATCAGGAGCAGACGCATGGGTGATTACGTTGAAAACCAGTATGGTATCGAGATCAAAGGACTGTCGAAAATATTCGGCCCTGATCAAGCAAAGATAATTCCGCTTCTCTCCCAAGGTATCACTAAAAAGCAGCTGTTGGATGACTATGGCCACGTTTTAGGGCTCAACAATATCAACATCAAAATGCCCGCTGGCGGTATTCAAGTTATCATGGGACTTTCGGGGTCGGGAAAATCAACTCTCATTCGCCATATCAACCGTCTTGTGGACCCCAGCATCGGTGAAGTATTGGTGGGGGGCGATGATGTCGTAAAAATGTCTGCAAGACAACTACGTGAATTTCGACGCCATAAGACAGCGATGGTCTTTCAAAAATTCGCGCTGCTGCCGCATCGCACGGTTTTGGAAAATACCGTTTATGGTTTGGAGATACAGGGCATCCAGCGAGAAAAGCAAAACCGAGCAGCAGCCCACTGGCTGGAACGTGTCGGGCTTTCGGGATTTGAAAACAGTTATCCAAACCAGCTTTCCGGCGGTATGCAACAGCGTGTTGGCCTCGCGCGTGCATTGACCAACGATGCGCCAATTTTGTTGATGGACGAAGCTTTTTCAGCACTTGATCCACTCATCCGCGTCGACATGCAGACAATTTTGCTCGATTTGCAAAAGGAGATCCGAAAAACAATTGTTTTCATCACCCATGATCTCGACGAAGCACTCAGACTTGGCGACCATATTGCCATTTTGCGTGACGGTGAAGTGATACAACAGGGGACGGGACAAGAAATTGTGCTCAATCCGGTTGATGATTACATTATGAGTTTTGTGCGCCACGTCAATCGCGGCAAGGTTATCCAGGTTGAATCGATTATGGAAAAGCAGACCGGCATAGCTGTTGAAAATGCCGTTCGCATAAAAGCCGGCACGCTGCTTGAAGAGGCGGCATCGCAACTGATGAAAACCGGTAAGAATGCAGTCGTTGTTGTGGATGAAAAAGGGACGATGCTTGGCGCAATCAGCCTGCAAATATTGCTCAATGCCATGTTGACGCAAGACGAAGGTCAAAAAGAAATTGAGAGTGTTTTTCGAAAAATGTGAAGTACATCCATGGGGAAATCGATTCACAGGATCGTTTTCTTATCCCATGATTATCGGATAAAAAACGCGGAATAAAAAGGATGAGAGCGTCGATCCGATCCAATCAGATCGAAAAGCGTTTTAAGCCGGCGAGTTGTCTTTTTACGGCAAGAAAATGTCGTAAACTTGTAATCCGCCAAGCCACTTCTCTGCTAGATTATAACCATTCAAAAGTCCGGACATGAACAGTACTTCATGAACCGGACAATCAGTGGAACAGCCGCGACAGGCCATATGCCTGCAAGGCAAAACAACCGGTTTGCAGCGCGATAGATTTCGACGCTTCAGCTCTTGGAGGAGAAGATAAAATGGACGTTCAAAAGGACATGCTCAATCTCATCCGCTCGCGGAAAGAAGGCTATTCGCTGCCGCAACCTTTTTACGTCGATCCAGATTTTTTCAAAGTGGATATGGAGCAGATTTGGTATCGCGATTGGCTCTTTGTCGGACATGATTGCGAACTCCCCAAAACAGGCAATTTCATCACTGTTCAAATCGGTGATTATCCGGTGGTGATCGTACGTGACCGCCATGGGCAAATTAATGCCTTTCATAATTCCTGCCGCCATCGCGGCAGTCGCGTCTGTACCACAGCCAAAGGTTCAACGGCCAAGCTTGTGTGCCCCTATCATCAGTGGACTTATGATCTTGATGGAAAACTGCTTTTTGCCCGCCAAATGGCGGATTGCTTCAAACCCGAAGAGCATTCACTGAAACCGGTAGCGTGTGAAACCGTAGCCGGTTACATTTTTATTTGCCTGGCTAAGGAACCGGCCGATTTCAAGCCTTTCGCCACGATGATGGAGCCTTATTTCGCGCCGCACCACCTTAAAGATACCAAGGTCGCATTTGAATCGACCATCTACGAAAAAGGCAATTGGAAGCTTGTCTGGGAGAACAATCGTGAATGCTATCACTGTGCGGGTAACCATCCTGAATTATGCAAGACCTATCCTGAAGCGCCGACCGTGACGGGCGTTAGCGGCGGCCAAGATGACCCGGATATGGTTGCCTTGTGGAATGACTGCGAAGCGTCCGGTCTGCCGGCGAAGTTTGTAATGGATGATGACGGACAATATCGCACGGCCCGCGCGCCGTTAATTGCCGATGCTGTCAGCTATACGATGTCGGGCAAGGCGGCTGTCAAACGGCGGCTGTCGGATGATGTCAAGATAGACCGCATCGGCACGTTGCTGCTTTTCCATTACCCCACAACCTGGAACCATGTACTCATTGACCATGCTGTGACATTTCGCGTCATTCCGGTCAGTGTCACCGAGACCGCCGTGACAACAAAATGGCTGGTTCATAAAGATGCCGTTGAAGGCGTCGATTACGACCTTGAAGAATTGATCAAAGTCTGGACGGCAACCAATGATCAAGATCGCCAGATTGTGGAAGAAAATGCCTATGGCATACAGTCACCTGCCTATGAGCCCGGCCCTTATTCGCAAGTCCATGAGGGCGGGGTCATACAATTTGTCGATTGGTACGCAAACTTTTTAGAAGATCGGCTTACCGGCGGCACCGGAAAAACATTGATGCGCGCTGTCGCGTAGCGCGTTAAGCTAAACAAGCAGGGTGACATCAATGGAAGCCTATCTGCATCTCGACGAGATGGAACCGTGGAACGACCGCTTGCAGATGTTGCAAGTGGTCAGCATTGTTGACGAGGCGTCGGACGTCAAAACCTTCACCTTTCGTTCTGACGCGCAAACATGGTTCAAATATAAGCCCGGTCAATTCATCACCTTAGAACTGCCGGTCAGGGGAGAAACGCTGCTTCGGACTTACACATTATCTTCTACGCCTTCACGTCCTTTATCCATTGCCGTCACCGTTAAAGCACAGCCGGATAGTATCGGATCGCGCTGGATGTTTGACAATGTGAAACAAGGCGATTTCTTGAAAGCCTATGGGCCCGCCGGTCAGTTTACCCATTTCACCTATCCCGCATCCAAATATCTTTTTATCTCGGCCGGTTCGGGTGTAACGCCCCTCATGTCGATGCTACGCTGGTTTGCAGACTGTGCGCCCGCAACCGACATTAATTTCGTCCATTGCGCCCGCTACGCCGAGGATATTCTATTTCATAAAGAATTGGATTTATTGTGGAACAGAATGCCATGCTTGTCACTGGCGTTTCTTGTACAACAACGTTCGTCGAAACAAAGCTGGTCTGGGCATATTGGAAAGATCGATGCGACGCGGCTTCCAGTTTTATGCCCTGATTTTCGCGAAAGGGAGGTTTTCTGCTGTGGACCGGAACCCTTCATGCAGCTTGTACAGGGACTGTTGGAAGATGCCGGTTTTGACATGCAACACTATCATCAGGAGAGTTTCAACAGCCCAGTGGCTGAAGAAACAGTCATACCTTTACCTGTTGATGCTGCTGCAATAATCGAAAGAGATGAAGCAGAGGGATTTGCGGTGCATTTCCTGACATCAGATGTCGATGGGCAGTGTTTGCCGGGACAAACCATTTTACAAGCAGCACGGGCAGCCGGTGTTCGTATTCCGGCAGCATGCGAAAATGGTCTTTGCGGCACATGCAAGACACGCAAAATTTCCGGTGAGGTGGATATGCAGCATAATGGTGGAATTCTCGATGAAGAGGTGGAGGACGGCTATATTCTTGCTTGCTGTTCACGCCCTTTGAGCGCTGTGGAAGTGGAGGCTTAAACAGATGGCAGGGAGGAAAAAGTTTTGCCTGAAAATACGATAGAAAGCAGCGGTTATGAGCCTCGGGAAAGCATGTCGTTTGATGTTGTGATTGTGGGTGGCGGGCCTGCCGGTCTTTCAGCATCGATCCGCTTGAAACAACTTCATCCCGATCTCTCGGTTGTGGTGCTTGAAAAAGGTGCCGAGATCGGTGCGCATATTCTGTCCGGCGCTGTTGTCGACCCGGTGGGGATGGATGCCCTGTTGCCCGATTGGCGTGACGATGAAAGCCATCCGTTTAAAACACCGGTGCGCGAAGACCACTTCCTGCAATTGACCGCCACCAAAGCCAAGCGTCTGCCCAACAGCCTGATGCCTAAAATGCTTTCCAACCATGGCTGCTATATCGTATCGCTTGGCAATGTCTGCCGCTTCCTTGCCCACCGTGCCGAAGCGCTCGGTGTCGAGATCTATCCGGGGTTTGCCGCTGTCGAAGTGCTTTACGATGACAAGGGGGCCGTCATCGGTGTTGCAACCGGTGACATGGGGGTGGAAAAGGATGGAAGCCACGGCCCCAACTACATGCGCGGTATGGAGCTCCTTGGCAAATACACCTTGATTGGCGAAGGTGCACGCGGTTCCCTTGCCAAACAGCTGATCAAACGCTTCGAGCTTGATAAAGGCCGCGAGCCGCAAAAATACGGGCTTGGCATCAAGGAGCTTTGGCAGATTGATCCGGCCAAACATCAGGCCGGACTGGTGCAGCACTCATCCGGCTGGCCGCTGGATAATGACACCGGTGGCGGCTCGTTTCTCTATCATCTGGAAGACAATCAGGTGGCGGTGGGCTTTGTTGTCCATCTGAATTACAAAAACCCTTATCTGTCGCCGTTTGAAGAGTTCCAGCGGTTTAAAACCCATCCGGCAATTCGCGAGACCTTTGCCGGTGCCAAACGTATTTCCTATGGTGCACGGACCATTACCGAGGGTGGCTATCAATCCGTACCGAAGCTGACCTTTGCCGGCGGGGCATTGATTGGCTGTTCGGCGGGTTTTGTCAATCTGCCGCGCATCAAGGGGTCGCATAATGCCATTTTGTCAGGGCTTTATGCGGCAGACCATCTGGCCCGTGCGATTGCTGACGGGCGTGCCCATGATGAAGTGGAAGAGATCGAGACGACATGGCGCGATAGCCTGATTGGCAAAGACCTTTACAAGGTCCGCAATGCCAAGCCGCTATGGTCGAAATACGGGACGGCTAAAGGCATCCGGCTTGCCGGTTTCGACATGTGGTGCCAATCATTGTTTGGCTTTTCCTTTTTTGGAACAATGAGCCA
>NZ_JBTXLM010000012.1:0-57182 GCF_054871565.1 Bartonella sp. LJL80 | reverse complement strand
AATTGTACCTAGCACAACAATACCAGCTGATTCAGCGCATAGAAACAAGACGAAGACCCAATTTAAAATAAACGACTTATATCAGAATAGCTTAAAATTTATAAAAAGAATTGTCAACTAAAAAATGAAATATTTAGATACTCTAAGTCATTGTCTTTTATTTTCGAAATTCTTTACATACATACCGGATCTATTAGCAGCGAACATCGACACTTGCGCCTATCTTTTATCTTTCTGTAGATCGCAAACCAATATGCGCAGGGTTACATCATAAAAAAACAGCATACAGACCTATCTGCGGTCCTTCTATAGCCCCAAGTGTAATTTTTGATGTTTTTTTTAACAGTATCCTTGACAATGGACAGGTCAATTTTTATCTCTTGTGGCATGTTAGCACTCACTGTGGTAGAGTGCTAATAAGGGGGCAAAACCCTCTTTGAAATTGAGCTTAAATCGAGTTGAAACAATTTAAGGGTTCAAAACATGGCTAAGACCAAATTCCGCCCACTTCACGATCGCGTAGTCGTTCGTCGGGTTGAATCAGAAGAAAAAACCGCCGGTGGCATCATTATTCCAGATACCGCTAAAGAAAAGCCGCAGGAAGGCGAAGTTATCGCTGTTGGACCGGGCGCACGCGACGAAAGCGGCAAGCTGGTCGCACTCGACGTCAAGGCCGGCGACCGCGTTCTGTTCGGCAAATGGTCAGGCACAGAAGTCAAGCTTGATGGCGAAGATGTCCTGATCATGAAAGAATCCGACATTATGGGCATTCTCGGCTAATCGCCGTATTTCCATAAAATCTCATCAATCTATTCCGGGATATTTCCCAAGGAGAAGTTAAATGGCTGCTAAAGAAGTCAAATTCGGCCGCGATGCGCGTGAGCGTATGCTGCGTGGCGTTGATATCCTTGCCAACGCTGTCAAGGTAACTCTCGGCCCTAAAGGCCGCAATGTTGTTATCGATAAATCTTTTGGCGCACCGCGCATCACCAAAGACGGTGTTTCGGTTGCCAAGGAAATCGAACTTGAAGATAAGTTCGAAAATATGGGCGCACAGATGTTGCGCGAAGTTGCATCCAAGACCAATGATGTTGCCGGTGACGGTACAACAACAGCTACTGTTTTGGGTCAGGCGATCGTTCAGGAAGGCGCAAAGGCTGTTGCTGCCGGCATGAACCCGATGGATCTGAAGCGCGGCATTGATGCAGCTGTGGAAGAGGTTGTTGAAAACCTTCTCAAGAAAGCCAAAAAAATCAAGACTTCTGAAGAAGTCGCTCAGGTTGGCACCATTTCTGCCAATGGCGAAGCTGAAATTGGCAAGATGATTGCTGAAGCCATGCAGAAAGTTGGCAATGAAGGCGTCATCACTGTTGAAGAAGCCAAAACAGCTGAAACAGAGCTGGAAGTTGTTGAAGGTATGCAGTTTGACCGTGGCTACCTGTCACCATACTTCGTAACCAATGCTGAAAAGATGGTAGCTGATCTGGATGATCCTTATATCCTCATCCACGAAAAGAAGCTTTCAAACCTTCAGGCTCTTCTTCCTGTTCTTGAAGCTGTTGTCCAGTCGGGCAAGCCGCTTGTCATCATCGCTGAAGATGTTGAAGGTGAAGCATTGGCAACTCTCGTTGTCAACAAGCTGCGCGGCGGTTTGAAAATTGCTGCTGTTAAGGCTCCGGGCTTTGGCGATCGTCGTAAAGCCATGTTGGAAGACATTGCAATTTTGACATCCGGTCAGGTTATTTCTGAAGATCTCGGCATCAAGCTTGAGAATGTCACACTTGACATGCTCGGCCGCGCAAAGAAGATCAACATTTCTAAAGAAAACACCACGATCGTTGATGGCGCTGGCAAAAAGCCTGAAATCAACGCTCGCGTTAACCAGATCAAGGCACAGATTGAAGAAACCACATCGGATTATGATCGTGAAAAACTTCAAGAACGTCTGGCCAAATTGGCTGGTGGTGTTGCCGTTATCCGCGTTGGCGGTGCAACGGAAGTTGAAGTGAAAGAGAAAAAAGACCGCGTAGACGATGCATTGAATGCAACTCGTGCTGCGGTTGAAGAAGGCATCGTTGCCGGTGGTGGTACAGCTCTGCTTCGTGCAGCTGCTGAGATCAAGGTAAAAGGCATCAACTCTGATCAGGAAGCTGGCGTCAACATCGTTCGTCGTGCTCTGCAGGCCCCTGCCCGTCAGATCGCAACCAATGCCGGTGAAGAAGCTTCTATCATTGTTGGCAAGGTTCTTGAGAACAAGAAAGATACCTTTGGTTACAACACAGCCAATGGCGAATTCGGTGATCTGATTGCTCTGGGAATTGTTGATCCGGTCAAGGTTGTGCGTTCTGCCTTGCAGAATGCCGCTTCAATCGCTGGCCTGTTGATTACAACAGAAGCAATGATTGCCGAACTGCCGAAGAAAGAGGCTCCAATGCCTCCAATGCCCGGCGGCGGCATGGGCGGTATGGACTTCTAAGAAGTCCGGTAAAAAGAAATCCTTGAGCTCAACTTATGGGTTTGAGGTTTGGTTTAGACTTCGAGATGAAGTCATCACCATAAGAAAACGGGCCTTGGGCCCGTTTTTTTATGCTCTGATTTTATCCTCTATTGGCTTTCGCGTTTGGCTGGTCAAACGCTTCACCGCACTCTATCTCATCGAGAAAGCACGAGTGATACGTGGCTTACAGCTATCCTTTCGACCAAATGTTTTGTGTTGATTATTGCGGGAACATGCTCGCGATGTGGATTCGTCTCTCGCGCAATGGACATAGCGCATTGATGAAAATGGCGATCCGTGTATGCGTGTCTACCCACTATCCGCTATGATCAATTGCGTCACTCTGAAAGCTTGCGAAATAGCTTTCTATTTTGCCCAATACCGTTTGCAGCAAATCTGAAAGCCAAAATCGTGCGGCCGCCTTAGGCTGATAAACCTGTTCGATCGATAAGCTTTTGTGTTCAGGCAACTATGCAGCAAGTTGCGCGATGCGCGTAGACTTAAGGCGAAGTTGAATGAACATTTAGGATATCAAATGAAAAATCGTTTTACCAACAAAGTCGCTCTAGTAACTGGAGGTTCGAAGGGGATAGGAGCTGCCATTGCAAAGCGCTTAGCATCCGAAGGTGCTGTCGTTTTTGTCAACTATTCGCGCGGATCAGAGGATGCTGATAAATTGGTTGAAGGCATTCGCCAACAAGGTGGTATTGCGTTTGCAAAGAAGGCCAATGTCAGCATTCAAGGCGAAATCGAGCGCATAATTGCGGAAATTACCGAGACCCATGGTCGATTAGATGTGCTCGTCAATAATGCGGGAGTATATACAACACAGAGTTTGGAAGCCTTCAGCGATAGTGAATATGGCAGACAATTTGATTTGAATGTCAAAGGCTTGATTTACTGTTGCAAGGCTGGCGTCGCGGCGATGCCGGAAAGTGGTGGTTGCATCGTCAATGTAAGCTCGAGCGTGACATCGTTTAATCCTGAAAACTCGCTCATCTACACTGCCTCCAAGGCAGCCGTGGATTCAATCACCAAGACGCTTGCCAATGAGCTCGGCAAACGAAAAATACGCGTCAATGCCGTAAATCCCGGCTTAACCATCACAGAAGGTGTGCGCGATAGCGGGTTTTTCGATCCGAGCTTCAGAGCACATATCGAGTCAATCACGCCTTTAGGGCGCATCGGTACACCGGACGATGTGGCCCCCGCAGTGGCTTACCTTGCTTCGGATGAAGCGGGTTGGGTTTCTGGCGAGTGCCTAATTATTGGCGGCGGCCTTAGTTAATTCTTTATCCAAGAGGAAGAAAATGAAGTTAGATAAAACTTACGGCCCATTGATCAACGGCGCCTTTGAACTTGATGGACTCGACATTCATCCGGTGATTTCTCCAGCAACTGGCGAAAAACTTGCCGACCTGTCCTATTGTGGAGAACAAGACGTCGAGCGTGCGATTCTAGCCGCAAAAGCGGCATTTCCAGCATGGAACGCATTGGGACAACAAGCGCGCGCACGCTTGGTATCCCAACTGGCCGATGAATTGGAGGCAGACTCTGAACGCATGGCACAAATCGATGCGCGCGATGTGGGCAGATGTATCACTGAGCTACGCCGCGACTATCAAACGGCAGTGAGACATTATCGTTATTTTGCATCGGTGATAATGGGCTATGAGGATACGGGCAGAGGCATTGCTGACGGTTACAGTTTAGCAAAACGCGAACCACTCGGTGTATGCGGACAGATTATCCCTTGGAATGCGCCCGCAATCATGGCGGCGTTTAAACTTGCACCGGCATTGGTGACGGGAAATACTGTCGTGTTGAAGGCCGATGAAAATGCATCTCTATCGACTTTGGAACTCGGCAAAATGATTGCACGGATATTCCCTGCCGGTGTCGTCAATATCATCACCGGTTTGGGCAATGTGGCCGGAGCAGCCCTCACCGCTAACAAATGGGTTCGTAAGCTATCCTTTACCGGTAGCACGGCGGTTGGAAAGCTGGTTGCAAAGGCGGCCGCTGAAAAGCTGATTCCGGCAACGCTGGAGCTGGGAGGGAAGAGTCCGAATATCGTATTTCCCGATATCGAAAATATTGACGATGTTGTCGATAATGTCACTTTTGCAGCAATCCACAATAATGGTCAGTCATGCCTGGCGGGAACGCGACTATTTGTGCATGAAAGTATCTATGACGATTTCCGTGCGAAATTGGTGGCAGCTTTCAAGCGCGTGCGCGTCGGTTCACCTCTATCTGAGGACTCACGTGTCAGTTGCCTGGTGTCAGGAAAACAGGGCGAAAGGGTGCTTTCTTATATACAGCTCGGTCTCGACGAGGGGGCGACTTTGCTGACCGGCGGTAAGCGGTTAGATATTCCCGGCTGCAAACATGGCTATTTCATAGAGCCAACCATCTTCTCAGCGCAAAATAGCATGCGAATTTGCCAGGAAGAAATCTTTGGTCCGGTGCTGACTTTGATCAAATGGTCTGATTATGAGGAAATGATCGAGCAAGCCAACGATACTGAGTATGGATTAGCTTCCGGCATCTACACCAGTCAGTTGAAAAACGCTATGGAAACCGCTGATAGACTGGAAGCGGGATCCGTATGGATCAACCGCTACTCTAACATTACCGATGGTACGGCTTTCGGCGGCTACAAAAACAGCGGAATAGGCCGAGAGTTTTGTAAAGAAACCCTCAACGCCTACACGCAGATTAAAACGGTAACAATCCAAGCTTCATCGCCCGCGGCTTGGTTTGCAGAAAAAAAACAATAACAGCGTGTGTCATCAACATCATGGAGACGGTTATTGCCTGTTCTTCATGATGTACGTCTTTGGCGACACGCCCATAGCTTTCTTGAAAGCGGTACTAAAGGAGCTTTCGGATTCATATCCCAGATCAAATGCGATCTGGGATATTTTTTCATTATTGCCAATCATTCTTTCAATTGCCAAGTTAAAGCGCCAGCCGCGCATATATTCATTGACGCTATAGCCCGCCAGCTTTCTGAATTTCGTGGTAAAACCAGTACGAGACATACCTGCAATCTTGGCAAGTTCGTCAAGACTCCATTTCTTCCCTGGTTGATCGTGGATGCTGGTCAACGCCAACCCTATATTTTTGTCGGCCATTGCATAGAACCAGCCTTCGCCATGGTGAAGCGCACCGGAAGACAACAGCACCCTCAAAGCTTGTGTTAAGATAATCTGTAAAAGGTGCTCGACTATAAGCTCACCGCCCGGCCCCGGCTTTTCTATTTCCAGTGAAAGTCGGCACAGGAAGTCTGCTATGCCTTCATTTTCCTTTCTCTGTGTTTTGATAATGATAGGTTCTGGAAGATTGGAAATGTAGCGGAACGTATCATTGATCCGAAAGACAAAGCGACATCCGACAAATGAAAAGCTATTTCCGCCATTTGTAAAATAAGATGATTTTTCTTTTTCAAAATGAATCTGTCGTACATCCACTGCCGGTGCATTTGGCGCATCGAAAATGCTGAATTCCCGCCCACTCGACAAAATCAGAACATCGCCTCGTTCAACCTGATGCACAGTTTCATCGCCCGCCATTTTTATGTAAAAAGAACCGTTTTTTACAATGTATATTTTCATGCCGGAATACGCCGGAAAAAGAGCTCTGGTGCTAGAGCTCATGTCAAAAGTAACGACCTTCTGACTGCTGATTTTCAAACGAGAAACGATATCGGATAAGGGATCCATTACCACCACCATATTCAATGAATTTTACGAGTGAGTTAGTTGTGTTTTTTCACAACGCCTGTACATCCCCGTAGCATAATTTATTCCGCCTTGTTCCTAAGCCTTTCAACAAGGGTCCGAATGATAATAAAAAACGTTCATACTCTAAAGTCCTGAGTTTTACATGATGCTAATTTATTTAATTTTTAGCATTGGAGATATCATGATCGATTCCGATAAAAAATCGAACCATGTGGGTATATTGGCAGCGCTTACGACGTCTCTATTTTTTGTCTTATTAAATAGCGGCTCTCCTACGCCTCTCTACCCGTTATACAAAGAGTTGTTAGATTTTAATAATATTGATCTGACTTTTATTTTTTCATCTTATGGTTTTGGCGTTTTAGTAACATTATTCATAACTAGGAATTTCAAAATAACCGTGAAAAATTCCAAGTTCTTTCTACTTATATCATTCACCATCATTGTTTTGTCGAATTTGGGTTTCGCGTTCTCGCGCTCTTTATTCTTATTGTGCGCATTTAGATTTGTTTCCGGTTTAGGTTCTGGAATTGCAACAACTTTTATCAACACTTTACTGATAAGATTCAGTCACGGCGACAGCGCAAAACGAGCCGCCTTGATGGGTAGTTTGGCGTTGGTGGCAGGTTTGGCACTCGGACCGGTTATCAGTAGCATTTACTTTCAGGTTTCATTTTTCCCACTTTCATCACCGGCAATAACCGTCGCAGCATTCGTTCTTCTATCGGCAATAGCTATTGCAGTGCTTTGGCCGCATGATAGTCAACATCGTGCCGACGCCAAAGTTGAGACAGCTATGAAAGACACTGGTCATTTTAGTAAGTTGTCATTTTTGCTAGCAGCACTTTGCGTATTTGTTTCTTGGTCATATGCTGCACTCATCCTTTCAATGGGCCCGACAACGGCTATAAGTGTTTTCGCCGTTCGCTCTCCAGCCTATTTTGGTTATTGTGCAACTTGTTATCTGATAGTTGCCAGCATTTTTCAATTTATCTTGCCGCGGTTTTTGAAACCGGAATATTCTCTGATATCTGGGCTCATCACACAGATTTTTTCCATGGTGATAATGGCTGTATCTCTTGAATATGCTTCAATTCTGGGGGCTTTGATTAGTTTGGTTCTCTCTGGTATTTCATATGGTGCTGTGTTTATTGGCGGGGCCATTTTGGTCAATAGAATCTCCGTCACCGCTCCCGGTTGGAATGCAGTACCGAAGTTTTATTTCATTATTTATTTGTTTAATATTGTGCCTCCTATAGCAGGATGGCTGGCTGATAAAATCGGACTTTTAAGCGCATTATCAATATCAATTTATTTCTTTATATCTGTTTATGCCGTGTTTGGTATTCTAACATTCTGGCATTATCTATTGAAACAACCTGAATTAAACCATCATGAATAACCGCTTGCTTTGATGGTATGTCCCCCAAAATATCGTGTGTGACATGCCCCCTCCCCTCAAAAAGAACCAATCTAAAATGAAATTTACCTACAGCTAGAAAGCATCCAATCCGTGTCAGGCTGAAAAAAGCAAGGCTGATCCCGATAAGCTACGATACAAACGGAGATAGGTATGCCCCATGCAATGTTTTTTACACGATGAGGCGTGATAAATCCTATCGGCTTAAATGTAAATTCCTCCATCTCCACCGATCATGGCCTACGGCAAGAACCAGCAAGGCCACTGATCGGATAATTATTTTAAGTCGATCGATTTTTACTTTATTTAACGGCGAATATGCATCTATTTGAATGATACTGACGCAAATATAACAATCCTACTCATCATATTCACGGTAAAGTGCGTTTTCTATTTAATAAAACGGCATAAGCTATTTCTACAATATTTATGGTGGTGGGAGATTTCAATGGAACAAAATGGTTTTAGTCGCAGAGACTTATTGAAACTGATCGGCGCAGCTGCCGGTACATCCGCTATGTATCAAGCTATGGTCACCCTGGCCCACGCCAATGACAGCGACTTCATTGCTCCGCCTGTTTTGTCGGGCGCCCCGAAAGGAGCAAAGGTTATCATATTGGGTGCGGGAATAGCCGGTCTTGTCAGTGCTTATGAGTTACGAAAAGCCGGATATGATGTTCATGTTCTGGAATATAATAATCGCATGGGCGGACGCTCATGGGCGATACATGGCGGTGACAAATATACTGAACTGGGCGGCTTCGAACAGGAATGCAAATTCGATCCTGGTTTGTACATTAATCCAGGGCCTTGGCGCATACCATATCACCATCAAGGGTATCTGCATTATGCACGCACGTTTAATGTCAAGATGGAGCCTTTCAATGCCGTGAATGGCAATGCCTATCTCCATTCAAGCAAAGCATTTGGTGGCAAGCCGCAACGCTACCGGCATATTCTGGCCGATTATAACGGGCAGATGGCCGAGCTTTTGTCCAAGGCTGTCAACCAAGACGCCTTGAACGATAGTGTGAATAAGGAAACGCAGGAACTCTTATTGGAATCTTTGTGCAATTGGGGTGCGTTGGACAAAGACTTTCGCTACACCGCCGCTACAGCGGCTGCACAGCGTGGCTTTGCACAAGATCCCAATGCGGTAAGCGACGGGATACCGGCTGAACCGATAAAGCTTGATGATATTCTGACATCGCGCCTATGGGAAACGCTCAACCTGCCTTTTGCCTATGAATACGGCCCCGCTATCTTTGAACCTGTAGGCGGTATGGACGCACTGCCGAAAGCAATGTCGAAGCAATTAAGCGATATCGTCACGTTGAATGCACGGGTTAAAAAGATCATTCAGGCGGAAAACAGCGTTACTGTTACCTATGAAGACGTCACGCAGCAAAATGCCGAAAAAACCGTTACGGCAGACTATTGCATATGCACAATTCCCTTTTCCATCCTGTCGCAACTGGAACATAATTTCAGCGATGCCATGGAAGCGGGCATTGCAGCCGTACCCTATGCTCCAAGCTTCAAGGCCGGTGTACAATTCAAGCGGCGCTTCTGGGAAGAAGATGAGGATATCTATGGCGGCATCACATTTACCGATCTGCCAATAGGACAGATGTCGTATCCTAGCACCGACTTTCTTTCCAATGGAAAAGGCGTCGTTTTATGTTCCTATTTGTTTGGCGTTCAGGCGTTTGAATTTTCCAGTTTGACGCTTGATGAACGTTTGAAAAAAACGATGGAATCCGTCGTCCAAATTCATCCGAAAGCAAGGGAAGAGTTCGACAATGGTGTAACAATGGCGTGGCACCGTTCGCCCTTTACCCTAGGCTGTTATGGTCTTTGGACCAACGAAACGCGTGCCTTGCATTTCAAAAATGTATCCACAATGGATCGGCGTGTTGTACTTGCAGGCGAGCATATATCCTATATTCCTGCCTGGCAGGAGGGCGCCATTCTGTCTGCAATGGAAGCGATACGCCAGCTTCATGAACGGGCTGTAAATGCACAGTAAGCGGGAGGATGAAATGTTGAAGCGAATATTTTATAGCATACTGTTTCTAAGCTTTGGCAGTTTGGGAGCATGGGCAGACGGTGTTGGTACAACCGGGCCCTCACAGTTTCCACAACAGACCGGTAAAGAATTGTTTGCCAATATTTGCCAGTCCTGCCATATGCCCGATGCAAAGGGTGCAACGGGTGCCGGCACCTATCCGGCACTGAGCAAAAACGAAAATCTGCGTTCCTCCATGTATCTGGCTTATGTCATTATGTATGGCCGCCACGGAATGCCCGGTTTCGGCGGCGTATTGGACGATGCGCAAATTACCGAGCTTGTGAATTATGTCCGCAGTTCGTTTGATAATCATTACCAGGATCCTGTCACCGAGGCCAATATCAGCTCCATCCGCAAACCGGATTATGAATATGTTGATATGAATTAGCCAATCGGGTGTGGAGGCTGCCATAGGCAGGGATGGAGTCACAGTTGCTATGAAAAAATTTGTTTTATCTCTCATCGGAATTTGTCTTTTAGTGTTTGTCGGTTTGCTGGGCTTTGCTTTGTGGCCAACCAAAACGCCTGTTCTTACAGCAGATAATGATGCGCTTCATCAACCCGACATCATAGCAAAGGGACGCTATCTTGCGGTTATCGGCGATTGTGCTGCCTGTCACAGCCAAAAAGGTGAGGAAGCCTTTTCCGGTGGTGCGGCCATTCAGTCGCCTATCGGTGCGATGTACGCTCCCAATATTACGCCAGACGAAACCAATGGTATCGGCGCTTACACCTTGAACGAATTTGCCCGCGCTTTGCGCAATGGCATTCGAAAAGACGGTGTCACTCTTTACCCGTCAATGCCCTACCCTTCGTTTTCGCGATTAAGCGATGATGATATCAAAGCTCTCTTCGCCTACTTCCGATATGATGTTTCCGCATCCGATCGTCCGCGCATGAAAGATGGAATTGCCTGGCCTATGTCTATCCGGTGGCCCGTGGCTATTTGGCGTAAGCTCTATGCACCCCAGGCAATTGCTTTTGACACTTCCGATTATGCCGACAGCAATATCGCACGTGGAGCTTACATTGTGCAAGGGCTGGGCCATTGCGGTACATGTCATACGCCGCGCGCGCTGACATTGCAGGAAAAGGGTTTGAGCGAAAAAACCGCCACCTACCTGACGGGAAACACACTCATTGATGGCTGGGTAACGACAAACTTACACAACGACAGCAATGGTCTTAAAAATTGGACGGAACAGGATATTGTTGCCACACTTTCGAGTGGCAGAAATCCGCATGGCGTTGCCATTGGCAAACCAATGAACGACATGATCACCCGTAGTGGCAGAAATTGGAGCCAAGAAGATCTGAATGCCGTTGCTGTCTATTTGAAATCCCTGCCCCCATCCACGAAAACCCAAAGCGGTTTTTCGATCGATAATTTGGCAACAACTACGCAAACCAATAGTGATATTGCTTATCTTTATCAGAAAAACTGTTCCTCATGTCATGGCCGGAATGGCGAGGGTATGGGTGGTATATTCCCGCCTTTAGCGGGCAATCCCACTGTCATCGCGCCCGATGCTCAATCGGTTGTCAGACTGGCTTTGAACGGCTATAGCGCACCGGAAAACTACGGCAAACTTGTGCCGTTGAGTATGCCTTCTTTTGCGTCGAGATTATCTGACGAAGACATTACAAACATCGTCAACTACATACGCAACCATTGGGGAAATCATGCCCCGCAAGTGGGAAGCGCAACGGTGACAAAACTACGAAAAGCCTATCCGGTTTCACATTAGAATGCTTAGGCTGTAGTTAGAATTAACCGTAGCCGAAAGCGCGACGAAAAACTGCAGTGTGGGTGGCGAAACCTGCACTGCCTTTATCCGTGTTTCCATAGCGCCGGTAACAATGTCATCCGAACATTTTGAACCCGCATATCTGACGTGCAACATGACAAACTCCAATTGAACTTGAGACGATTAGAGCGCGAGCGGCCTTCATCCCAAAAAAAGCGCTTCGCCTCGTTCAACCATTGGTTCGGTTTTCCGCCGGCATTATTCATAAGCAATAGATACGGCAAAACATTTCACAACGCTTGACACGAAAATCGAAACGGATAAAAACGTAACATTATAACGTTACGGATTCACTCATGCCAAAAATCATTTCACAACGCCTTTTATCCATCGATGCCATGCGTGGCTTCGTCATCATCTTGATGTTGCTCGACCATGTTAGAGAAACATTCTTTCTGCATCAGCAGGTGGCAGACCCTATTGATGTTCAGAATACTGCATTCTCGCTATTTTTCAGTCGTGAGCTCGCGCATATATGTGCGCCGGTTTTTGTTTTGCTTACCGGTGTTTCTGCAGCTCTTTACGGACAGAAGGTCCAATCGACGAAAGCGGTTTCCGGCTTTCTTTTGAAACGCGGATTACTCCTCGTCATTTTTGAACTCACTATCATTAATTTTGCCTGGACTTTCCAATTTCCGCCCACGGTGGTCTATCTTCAGGTCATTTGGGCAATCGGCCTCAGTATGATGGCGCTTTCAGCGCTTGTCTGGCTAGACAGGAAAACCATTGCTATAATCGGTCTCATCATCATCGCGGCGCACAATCTGCTCGACGGGATTCATTTCTCACCCGATTCCGCCCTTTATATTCCTTGGGCGATCTTGCATGACCGCTCTTGGATTGAATTTGGTGAAGCCTTTAGAATGCGAACATCCTATCCTGTTTTACCATGGATCGGGATCATCGCTATCGGATACGCAATCGGGCCGATTTTTTCCAAGACTGTTAGTGCTGCAAAACGCCAACTTTGGCTGACAACGACGGGTATAGCCTGCGTCATCGCCTTTTTCCTTATAAGGCTTCTCAACGGCTATGGTGAAAAACATTGGCAAACAGGGGAAAACCTGACACAGACCGCGATGAGTTTTTTCAACATCACGAAATATCCTCCGTCACTGCTGTTTGTGCTACTCACCCTCGGGCTCGGTTTTATCCTTCTCGCGGTCTTCGAGAAATACCAGCTCTCAAAGCCGATTGGCTGGCTCGCCGTCTTTGGCAGCGTACCGATGTTTTTCTATATATTCCATCTCTACGTTTTGAAATTTCTCTACATCATCGCAAGCGCCATCTGGGGATTGAACCAAGGCAAATATTTTGGCTTTGATTCCATTCATTCGGTTTGGCTCTGTACCGTCATTCTCGTGATTTTGCTCTATTTTCCAGTCCGCACATTTGCCCGCTTCAAGGCAAGGCGGCGTGATTTGACCTGGCTGAAATATTTTTGATTGCGATAACTTGAACAGTGATGTCAGCAGTGAAACCCTCGTGCGTTACACATTCGCGCGAGGGCTCTTTCCACTGCCCATATCTTAGGCTATCGTCACCCGATCAAAGAGGAGTTTTACTATGGCATCTATCCGCACCGAAACCGATACCTTTGGCGCAATCGACGTTCCAGCCGATCATTATTGGGGCGCACAAACGGAGCGCTCTCTCCATAATTTCAAGATTGGCGGCGAGAAGCAACCTATCGCGTTGATACACGCGCTCGGCATTGTCAAAAAAGCGGCAGCGGTTTCCAATATGAAAGCGGGCAAGCTGGCGCCGGAAATCGGCAAGGCCATTATTGCCGCCGCTGATGAGGTTATCGAAGGCAAGCTCGATGATAATTTTCCTCTGGTTGTTTGGCAGACGGGGTCGGGCACGCAGACAAATATGAATGTCAACGAGGTGATTTCAAATCGTGCCATTGAGATGCTCGGCGGGGAAATGGGCTCCAAAAAGCCTGTCCACCCCAATGACCATGTCAATATGAGCCAGTCCTCAAACGATTCTTTTCCAACCGCCATCCATATTGCCACAACATTGCAAACGGTAAACAAGCTTTTCCCCGCCATCGACCATCTGACGATCGCTTTGAAGGATAAAGAAAAGCAATTCGACAAAATCATTAAAATCGGTCGCACACATACACAGGATGCGACACCAGTCACCTTGGGGCAAGAATTTTCAGGTTATCGTGCTGCTTTGGAACATAACCGTATCCGTATCGAAATGGCTTTGCAGGATGTGGCCAAGCTTGCACAGGGTGGCACAGCAGTAGGCACGGGCCTCAATGCACCTATCGGCTTTGACGTTGATTTTGCCGAGGCTGTGACAGATATAACCGGTGTTCCATTCAAGACAGCGGAAAACAAATTTGAAGCTTTGGCAAGCCATGGTGCGATTACAAATTTCCATGGCAGCCTGAATGCCTTGGCGACAGATCTTTTCAAGATTGCCAATGATATCCGTTTTCTGGGATCAGGCCCCCGCTCCGGCCTTGGAGAACTGAGCTTGCCCGAAAACGAGCCGGGTTCATCCATCATGCCAGGCAAAGTAAACCCGACACAATGCGAAGCCATGACCATGGTTGCCTGTCAGGTATTTGGCAATGAAACGACCGTGACCGTTGCTTCTAGTCAGGGCCACTTTGAACTGAATGTTTTCAAACCGGTTATTGCCTATAATGTGTTACAGTCCATCACCATCCTGTCAGATTGTATGGTGTCTTTTGCTGACCATTGCGTCAAAGGCATCAAGGCAAACGAAAGCCGTATTCATGATTTGATGGAGCAATCTTTGATGCTGGTAACCGCTCTGGCTCCGGCTATCGGTTATGATATGGCGGCAAAAATTGCCAAGACAGCGCATAAAAACGGCACAACATTACGCGAGGAAGCTTTAAACGCCGGCGTGTCCGAGGCCGATTATAATCGTCTGGTTAAGCCGGAAGACATGATCCATCCAAAATAGAACCAAGCTGTTTTGATTTTGTCTAACCGAAACCGTGCAGGATTTTTCCCGCACGGTTTTTCTACAAGTATCCGTTGAAAAGGTTGCATGACGTTTTCGTTCGCGAAATACATAAAAAGGATACTTGGAGTAAAGCCATGCCTCTATCCAAATCGGATACACTCCAAAAAACAGCATGGCGCATCGGGCATAATATATCCGCCGTTGTCGTTGAGCCAATTTCAAGTCCGCGGCGTTCCCCCTATGGACGCAGGCAGCAATGCTCGTCGGTTTGTGTATGTCTCTTCATCCAGCATTCAAATTAGAACAGACAATCTCGTGGACTGTCTATTCTGCTACTATAATTGCCTTTGTCAAAAACCCGATGGTCTTAACTCTCAACGCGGCTGCGTTTTTTGATGTAGAAGATAACAGCCAACAGAACGATGATCGCGACGGCCATACCACCCCAAAACAGCATTAACAGCGGTGTTGCCGAATAGTTTGGCTTCATCTTTCGCAAATCAGAGACTTGCGACTTGTTTACCTTGGCATCAGGGTTACCCCAATTCTGTAAAACGTAATTTGCCAGTGATGCAATTTGTGTATCATCCATGTCCTTGTTGTAAGCTGGCATAAAAGCATCAACTTGACCGGTATGACGTGACACGCCATTTAAAATGGTCAGCACCAAATTGGATGGATCGGCAGCACCAACCGCGGAATTGTGAAACAGAGCCGGATAATAATTGCCAGCGACGCCCGAACCACTTGGCTGATGGCAAGACGCGCAAGCATTGTTGAAGAGAACTGCGCCGTCGGTGGTCGATGTATCGCTCGCATTCCCGGTGATGGCCGTTTCTACGTTGAGTTCCTTATTTTCAACAGCTGCGAAGAATGCCTGATCTGTCTTGCCAAACAGGGCGTAATCAGCGGCAACCGGCTCGCCATAGTCTGAACGAGACTGTTTTTGTGCTGGATCAGCAACTGGCGTCAGCGAGCGCAGATATTTGACCACTGCTTGCAAATCGGCATCTGTAAAATATTGGGTGCTGTCTTCAACTGCTTCAGCCATATCCCCCGCGGCCGAGCCTTTCCCAACGACCTTGCCTGTATGGAGGTAAGCTATAATTTGTTCATCCGTCCAGCTTCCTATACCGGAAATCTTGTCGGGTGTTATGTTGGGAGCATGCCATCCACCTGCACTCGAACCAGCAAGATGTTTGGATGTATCAAGCCCCATCATAAAATTGCGCGGCGTATGGCAAGTACCACAATGCCCCAACACATCAACCAGATAACGACCACGGTCAATATCACTTTCGCCTGCTGCATGGTTCGAGCCGGAACGCATGTTGAACAAGTTCCATCCAATCATCAACAGTCTGATGTTAAAAGGAAATGACAGTTCTGTTTTGGGTGCTGCTTCGTCTATAGGCTTCGTCGTTTGTAAGTAAGCATAGAGTGCGCTTGCATCATCATCCGTCATGGCATGGTAAGCATCATACGGCATAGCGGGATAAAGCCGACCTTTGGTCTTGCTGATACCATCTCGCACAGCCTTTGCGAATTCGGCTTCACTCCAATTACCAATGCCATATTGTTTGGAAGATGAGATATTGGCTGAATAGACCGTACCAAATGGCGTGCCCACAGCATATCCGCCGGCAAATGGTTTTGCCACATCTGCCGTATGGCAAGCCACGCAATCGCTGGCACGGGCGATATATTCGCCATGTGCAATCTTGTCTTGGCTGTCCTGAGCAAAAGCACTGCCGGACAGCGCAAGTATGGCCGCCAATGACATGAGATAAGGCTTCATTTTATACCTCCCTTGCGATGATTTCTGCACTACGCAGCGCCAACGCTACACCGGTCATTGTTGGATTGTTTACACCGACGCTCGGCATGATACCCGTGGTCGACAAGAACAGATTGTCGTGATCAAACGTACGTCCTTCAGAATTCACAACAGAGTCCTTTGGATCATCTCCCATGATGAGACAACCTGCTGGATGGTCGCGGTTTTCCCAAACATCATCAGTCAGGCTGAACACATCACCTTCAAAAATTTTGAGGAAGGTCCTATAATCCTGAAGCGCAACCTCTGCACCCGCCCGCACGTAATCATCAACGGCGAAATGGATGGACATTTGTGGTAGGCCGAACATATCCTTGCTCTTGCTATTTAACGTCATCCGGTTTTCAGGATGTGGCAAAAGCTCGAAATTGGATGAAATCTCAACCGTTCGTGCCGAATAATGGCGGATTTTTTCATCCAGCTCCTGCCCGACAATGCCCTGTTTCAACAACCAGTCAGTTACAGCCGGATTTGACACATAGTTGCCTATTTCGTGGCGGATTGCGCTTCGCTGCTTACGAAACTCGCCATCGCGCCATTTCATAATATCGCCTTGCTGCACCGGCCCACGACCGGGCCAAAGCGGATCCTTGGCGAAGAATACCAAGCCATGACCATTATTATCCATCAAGTTGCGGCCGACCATATCCGACGAGTTTGCCACGTCGGACAGGAGCAGAAGGCGAGCGGTTTCCAGTGTATGCGCTGCCACCACAAAATATTTTGCCGTCAGTCGGGTCGATTTGCCGTCTGGAGAAAAATAATGAACGGCAGAAATCTTTCCACCTTCGCCTTTTTCAAGCTTGTAGGCGCGGGCATTTTCAATAATCTTTGCCCCCGCTTGTTCAGCCTTCGTTGCGTGCCGGTCACCGCTATATTGAGAACCGATAGGGCATATAGGCGAACAATTGTTATTTCCCACACATGCCGGACGCTCTTCATAAGGCACGGTAGCCCGTCCGTTGGGCTGATAGGTAAAGGGATAGCCATGTTGCGCCAGTTTGTCCTTGATGGTCTGGCTTGAATAGCTATAAACCTGTGGCGGTATCGGAAAAGGCTGCTTACGAGGTGGATAGGTGCCACGACCGTGGCCGCTATAATCTTCCTCACTATCGCCAGAAACTCCAAGTTCCATTTCCGCCATGTGATAGTAGGGTTCAAGATCGTCATAGCTGATCGGCCAATCTCGCCCGACACCATAGGTTGACTTCATCTTAAAATCGTTAGGCAAATTTCTCCAGCAAGCCCCGCCCCAATGCCATGTCGTGCCGCCAACAAGACGAAGCTGTCCCGGCAGATAGACTTGTGGACCGGTATTTACAATATAACCTTCCTCATAAGAAGTCGGTGCCCATTTTTCAGAAGGATAAGGGTCGTTTCGGTTTCCACCGTTGGAATAGACATTGCCGCTGGAGCGGAAGTTCTGCAATATTTTCCAGCGCGGCACCCGCGGTCCCGCTTCAAGAATAAGCACCGATTTGCCAGCGCGGGCAAGAAGGTTTGCTGAATTGCTACCAATAATACCCGAGCCGATAACAATCACATCTGCATCATAATTTTCCATAGGTAAAATCCCGATTGTTAAGGTCAGTCATTTGAAAGTGTGGATGGTGTTGCCCGCCAATAACCAGGCCCGCCGCGCGCATAGGTTGGGAGAACCGTCACATCAATCGTCGGGCTCCACATCAAAGCTTGAGAATAGGTTATGGGGATTGCTTTATTCAATTCGCTGCTGCTGTTGATATCACCGACGCGCCCCAGATAGAAAGCCGATATAATATCGATGATTGTGCGTCGGTGGCCGGCATCAGCAAAAATTTCGGATGTTTTCAAGGTCTCGATAGACCGTTCCGCCGTTTTCTGGAGTGCCACATTCAATGCCCAGTAACGGTCTTCGAAATCCGCCATTTTGGTTGTCAGTGCAATCCACGCTTGTGAAACAACGCCTCTATTTAAATCATGTTTTCCAACCAGCATACGACTGACTTCATCGAAATTTACCGGCTCTGTGTCGGTTACTAAAGCGGCAGACGCCTTTTTCAAAACACCGGGAACGAAACTAACGGTAACCGTTGCAAGCAAACCACCGAAAAGCAATTGGCGGCGTGATAATAAACTGCGACCATCGTGGCTGAGATTGGTGTCTTGCGACCTGTTCGTAATCATGAAGCGTGTTCCTCACTTCTTTATAATAACTCTAAAGAAGAGGGGTACACCTTGTATTAAATTGATACAATCGATCGAAGCTCATGTCACATGAAAGTGTAGTCGAGTTTAGAGCCCGATCGCAGAAAACCGGCTATCCATGATACTTCAATCATATGTGATAAGCCGGCTTTCAATGGATCGGAAACATGCAAATAGAAAGGTTGAAAGTAGAAGGCTTGCAAGTATATGCACCAAATTACGATGAAAAATACTTTCATGCAAATACATTGGCTTCATCTCAAGACATGCGCATTTTCTTCGGTAAAATGAAGCGGCTCTTTGAAAAGCTTGCACCGTTGATACTCGACCTATCTTCCTACGGTCAGGACTTATTAATTTGACTGATATGGCACAATAAACAGCAAAGAGATGCGCGAGGGAAAGCGAAAGCCAAGTTTTATACCCGGGTGAGCTTTTCTAGCATGCGGATTGAAGCTGTTTTTGTGTCCCTTCGGGATATGGTGAATTTTGCTGATAATTTTGCCGAAGCCCCTCGAAAATATTCATATTTCCTGCGGCTTTTCTCCTCGTTCTCAACAAGATTTCCTCATACCATTTCCTTCAAATGAATAGGTCCTGACCCTAGTGTTCCTCAAACTTTCGATAGATCTCTGCCTCTACTCCTTTGGGGTCACGATTGGCACGCTCGGCCTGTTTCGGATCGAACTCACCACATATTTTAGCCGTGACGATCGCCGCTACACAATTGCCTGTAACGTTACATGCGGCAACAGCCATGGACATGAACCGATAGACACCAAAAACGAGTGCCAAACCTTCAATGGGTAAAAAGCCCGATGCCGTCACTGTGGCGGCAAAAACAACAAATGTTCCGCCTGACACGGTTGCCGCACCTTTGGAGGTGAGAAGCATAATGGCCATCAAACCCGCCAATTGTTCCCATGTCATGGGTGCATGATAAACGTGGCTGATAAAGACAACCCCCATGCTCATGAAGATGGATGTGCCGTCGAGATTAAATGCATATCCCGTAGGCAAGACCAAACCGACGGTTTGCTTCGACGCTCCATAGCCCGGTAATTTTTCCAGAAATTTTGGCAAGACACTCTCTGATGAGGCTGTTCCCAGAACAACAATCAATTCATCTTTGATATAGCGCAATAGGCCGAAGAGGTTAATCTTGAACAGCAAACAAACAGAGCCCAAAACAATGATGATAAAGGCTATGACTGCAAGATAGAAAGCGATTACCAACCAAGCCAAAGCGATCAGAATATCAGTACCATTCGATCCCACGGCATAAGCGACGGCACCGAAGGTTCCGATAGGGGCTAACCGCATGATTAGATGGATAAACTCAAAAAACGCATCGGAGATTGTCGCTAAACCACGCTCGATAGGTGCCCGTTTTTCTGTCTTGAGGGATAGCAATGCCGCACCGAAAATGATCGAGATGACGAGCACCTGCAATAGCTCGCCCTGCGCAAAAGCTCCCACAAAATTTTCAGGAAATATATTCAGGAAAAAATGCATGAACCCGGTATGGGATTGTTCAGCCTTTTGGGCTGCTGCCAATGCAGCTTTAGTGGCAGTTTCTGAAGCCATAATCTCACCAACACCGAGACCGACACCCGAAAGATAAGCACAAGCCAAACCAAACACGATGGCGATGGTCGAAACGATTTCGAAATAAATCATCGCCGTCAGACCGACCTTCCCCACCCTTTTGAAATCACCCGCAGCGGCTATGCCCGCAACGACGGTCAAAAATACCAGCGGCGCAACAGCGGTCTTGATCAGACGCAGAAAAATATCGCCAAGTATTTTGAGTGAAGCAGCCCATTCAGGAAAAATGACACCTGCCAGCGCTCCGAGAACCATGGCAATAATGACTTGAAAGCCCAAGCCTTTCCACAATGGCTTTTTGCTTTTTTGGGGTACAATTGTACTCATATCCTCAACCATGAAACATATCTCCTCCGATATGTGTGTAAATTAGGAATAAAGGTTTAGAAAAACGTCTTGGGGTATTGGCACTGTCCGCCGATAGCATTTCCAGCAAAAGTTGGATCGCTTTTGCATCGGACAATACAATCAGGCGATGGATCCGGTGCCAATTTCCAGCCCATATAAAGTGGGTTTCCTCACGAGCGGTTTCCGAAAAGTGTGAAACGGTTTGCGAATAAGAAACCGCATAAAACAAACGATGAGAGCAGAACCATAATTCAATGTAAAATGATCTGCTCTAGACTTTTTTGAGCTTCAGCAGCCGGTCAACCATTTCGCCGCTCAATCCTAAGTAGTTCTTTGGATCACATGCCTGCTCGATAAAAGCTGCACCACCGATATCAGTGACAAGCTTCGTATCCTGTTTTAAGACATCCACCAAATGGCGTTTTTCCTCTATCGCCACCTTACATGCATCATAGACGACATCATGGGCCTTCTGCCTGCCGATCTTGGGAGCAAGCGACATCATCACGGCTTCACCAACAATAAGGCCATGCGTACGATAAAGGTTTTCATGCATGCGTTCCTCATGCACAACAAGGCCATCCAGCATATAATGGGCTTGGGCAAGCGCTGAAGAAGACAAAATGAAACTTTCCGGCAGCGAAATCCATTCCAAATGCCACGGGCCTGTTGCACGTTCAAAATCGTGAATCATACCATCGAGCCCGGCAGCAACATGCTGGCGTACAGACTTAGCCACGGCCAGCATCAACTCACATGCTATGGGGTTGCGCTTTTGCGGCATGGTTGAAGAGGCGCCGCGACCACGGACAAATGGTTCTGATAATTCGCCAAATTCGGTCGAAGCCATTAACATGACGTCGGTAGCAATTTTGGCGAGCGAGCCCGTCATCAGACCCAAAAACGTCAATGTTTCGGCAATACCATCACGGGCAACATGCCAGGTCATCTCCGGTTGAGCCAAACCAAGCTCTTGGCAAAATTCAGCCTGAATTTTCAAGCCATCCCTGCCAACTGATGCAAGTGTACCGGCAGCTCCGGCAAATTCCCCAAACAGGACACGTTTTTTTAATTGCTGCAAACGCTCCATATGGCGGTAAAACGGGCTAAGCCAAACGGCAACCTTATAACCAAAGGTGATGGGCAGAGCCTGCTGCAAATGGGTACGTCCTGCCATCGGTGTATCGCGATACCGCAATGCCAGATTTTCCAAAACCTTGCAGATATTTGTCAGGTCAGTTTCAACGATCTCCAGCGCATCACGTATCTGCAAAACATTGGCGGTATCCATAATGTCCTGGGTCGTTGCGCCCCAATGAACATAGCCACCGGCATCACCTGCCGCCTCGCTTAATTGATGAACCAAAGGCAAAATCGGATAGCCGACAATTTCTGTTTCTTTGCGCAACCGTTCAAAATCTATCTGAATGGTTTTGGCCGCCGCATCAATGGCTTTACCGGCTTTCATCGGGATAATACCAAGCGTTGCTTGTGCTCGGGCCAAGGCGGCTTCAGCCTGCAGATAATAGTCCACGAGTTTTTCGTCGGAAAAAATTGTTCTCATAGGCTGTGTACCGAACATATCGCGGTACAAGATTGAATCAATAACGCTGCTTGCCATGGTTTTCTCCTCACTTTGTTCGTACAATAATTATTGTTCGTACAAAGTCAAGTAGATGCCTGCAATCTCTAGAATATCGTTACAAAGGTGCTAAAAATCTTCCAGTGCATGTCCGGTTCACATTTCGCAGATAATTCGCTTCTGCCCTTTGGTTATCGCGATTCTTATATGATATGAGCGGGATACAGGATTGATCCGGTGGAGCTATTCTGCCGCTTATGTGCTTCAAACTCTTCGGGAATTGCTCTATATCCAAAGCATAGCGATTAACGCCAAAAGGGGATTCTGCTTGAAACGATATGAGGAAATTCTGGAAAAGATCGCCGCCGGCATTCGTGAAGGCGTGTATCCTCTTGGTACGACTTTGCCGAGCGAACCTGATCTTGCAAAGAAAATGGGGGTTAGCAGATCTACTATACGTACGGCCTTGAGCGAGCTACAAAAACTCGGTCTCGTAACGCGCCGTCCTTCAACCGGAACCCGTGTAGAGGCCACCGTTCCCAAACAAACGAATGCGGGATATGCCTACCGCATCGACTCGATCGAGGCACTTATTGCCTATGCATCAGCCATGCCACGCGAAATTTTAGAACTAGATGATATCGTTGCAGACAATACACTGGCATCCCTGATAGGCCGGCAACCCGGCTCGCGTTGGGTTCACATTGCCCATTTACGACGCACCAAAGATGATCCACAAGCCACGCCGTTTTGCTGGACAGATATTTATATTGACGGGCGATATAGCCAAATTATACGCGACAATTTACAAGATCACGATGGCGCACTATCCAACTTGATTGAAACCCACGCCGGACGCAGGGTGAGCGAGATTGAACAGATCATCGAAGCCGATTTCATGCCCGAAAGCTTGGCCGGTATATTTGGTGTAAAACCCAATTCTCCTGCTCTCAAGATACAGCGCCGTTATTATTTCACAACCAAAGAACTGATACAGTTTTCAGTCAGTTTTTACCCAGCCGGACGATATGCTTATACGTCGCGGCTGGTTCATGATGTCGGATGACGCTACGCTTTCATCATCACGTGATAACGGTCGGCTTGTCACGCTGAAGCTGCTTTTTAAGGTCAACAAGTTTGTCGGCGGCCACAATCAGCATTGCCAAAGCTTCCTGCGGGTCGTCATCCTGTTTGAGCGGATCTGCTTCATAATGCTCCATGTAGATACGCACCGTTGCCCCTGCTGTACCAGTACCAGAAAGTCGATAGACCAGACGCGCACCGCCTTTAAAGAAGATACGGATCCCTTGATGCTCGCTGACCGAGCCGTCAATCGGATCGTGATAGGCAAAATCGTCCGCCCGCTCGATCTCCAGGCCAGCCACTTCCAAACCGGCCAGAACAGGCAGCCGGTCGCGCAGAGCATCAATCATCCGTTTCGCTGCATCAGCATCGACTTCCTCATAATCATGACGTGAATAATAGGAACGCCCGAAGTCGACCCAATGTTGCTGGACAATCTCGCCCACACTTTTGCCAGTCGCGGCCAGAAGATTGAGCCAGAACAGAACAGCCCATAAGCCATCTTTTTCACGCACATGATTGGAGCTTGTGCCAAAGCTCTCTTCACCACAGAAGGTGACCTTTCCAGCATCCAGAAGATTGCCAAAGAATTTCCAGCCCGTCGGCGTCTCAAAGATATTTAAACTTAATTTCCTCGCAACATGATCGGCCGCAGCACTGGTGGGCATCGACCGCGCAATACCGGAAATTCCATTTCTATAAGCTTTGATCTTGGTTGCATTCGCAGCCATGATCGCCAAGGAATCCGATGGTGTTACAAATTGTTTCCAACCAATAATAAGATTGCGGTCACCATCACCATCGGATGCCGCACCAAGATCAGGCCCGTTATCTGACATCATCAATGCATACAAATCATGGGCATGGACGAGGTTCGGGTCTGGATGATGCCCGCCAAAATCCGGTAGTGGAATGGCATTCATCACCGTACCGGATGCCATCTTCAATCGGTTTTCAAAGATCTCTAGCGCGTAAGGCCCGGTTACGGCATGCATGGCATCGAATTTGAATTTCAAGCCGCCGGCTATTGCTTGCCGGATAATATCGAAGTCAAACAATTCTTCCATCAATTCCGCATAATCTGCTACCGGGTCAATAACTTCGACAATCATCGAGCCAATGCGGCTTTCGCCTAACCGGTCCAGATCAACATCAGCGCCATCATCAATCTTGTAAGCGGTGATTGCTTTGGACGCCTCAAACATGGCTTTGGTCAATCTTTCCGGTGCGGGACCGCCATTACCAATATTGTATTTGATACCGAAGTCACCTTCCGGGCCGCCGGGATTATGGCTTGCGGAAAGGATAATGCCGCCATGGGCATGGTATTTACGAATAAGATGCGAGGCTGCCGGTGTCGAGAGGATGCCCCCCAGCCCAACCTTTACCCGGCCAAAACCGTTTGCAGCCGCCATCTTCAAGGTTTTTTGGATGACTTCACGGTTGAAATATCGGCCATCGCCACCTAAAATCAGCAATTGCCCATGAATATCACCTGCACTATCGAAAATGGACTGGATGAAATTTTCAGCATAGTTTGCTGTCTGAAAGACCTTGACCTTTTTGCGCAAACCCGACGTCCCGGGATTTTGGTCGGTAAAGGCAGTTGTTGAAATTATCTGAATAGCCATTTTTTCACCATCTGATCAAATATAATGTCAATCTAATGCGATTAGTCATGAATATCGAGTGTTAAATTATCATTCTTCTGTGTGTTGTGCTTGCAACTGCGGGTTCAATCCCTTACCTTTCAGCTGTGAATTCCGGCGCACATCAATGCCTTTCTGGCAGTATTTTCAAATCAAAACAGGAGCATATTAATGATCGGAAAAAAAGTTCCAAATGTGACATTTCGTACCCGTGTACGTGATGAATCTGTTGGCGGTCCGAACCCTTTTCGTTGGCAAGATGTCACGAGTGATGACTACTTCAAAGGCAAGCGCGTCATTCTTTTCTCGCTGCCGGGTGCTTTCACGCCGACTTGCTCGACATTTCAATTGCCGGATTTTGAGAAACTTTATCCGGAGTTCAAAGAAGCCGGTATCGACGAAATTTATTGCCTTTCGGTCAATGATGCGTTTGTCATGAATGCATGGGGCAAGCAGCAAGGCTTGAACAACGTCAAGCTTATTCCAGATGGTTCTGGCGAATTTACCCGCAAAATGGGCATGCTCGTTTGCAAGGATAACCTCGGTTTCGGTATGCGCTCTTGGCGTTATGCAGCTATTATCAACGACGGTGTCGTTGAAAAATGGTTTGAAGAGGAAGGCTATTCTGACAATTGCGAAAGCGATCCTTATGGTGAATCATCACCGCAAAACTTGTTGAAAGCTCTCAAGGGCTGAGTTTAAAACCAAAGCTCCCCGTCATCAGGGGAGCTTTTTATCATTGACGAGGATGACATGGACATCACACTCCATCTGGATGAGAAGACGAAGCAGGCGCTGCAGCAATATCTGGGCAAGCATCAATCATGGAACGATGAAGCTGCTGTTGCAGAATATTTCGTCAAAAAATCCTTGCAGGATGCAGGACTCTTGGAAAACGAGCCGGGTGTGGGGACCAAGCCGGAAAAACTGAATTCCAGCAATGATGACTAAGTTTTCATGACAGATTTACCAGACCCCGTAGCCTTAGCAAAACACCGCCTGCGCCGCAGATTTTTTATCCTACTGGCTCTCGCTATCATACTGATCGCCCTCCTTGTCTGGATGACGTTGGCCGTACTTGATGCCAATGGTATCGACGCTTTTGATGCGATCGTCTGATTGCATTCTGCCATCACCATAGGGCTTCGATGCATCGCGCATCTTGTATTGGATCTAAGAAGCCCCTCACACTTTTGAGATAGATAACTGCGAAACAATTAAGGGTCGATGCGTAAGGTGATAGCGCAACAAAGCGCTAAACGCATAACGGCACAATGAGACGCTTACCGTCGACCTTATTGACTGTGCGAACCCAACATCAACAAATCAGACACACAATTGGAGTTTGACCATATGCAAATCTTCAAAAAAGACTTTTAGAGCGCTTTTTGATCTGATTGGATCAGATCGTTGCTCTACTCCACTGGTTATGCCGCCTTTTTATCCGATAGGAGCAGGATAAAGAATTATCCGGCGAACCATTTTTCCCCTTGGATGCACTGCACACTTTTCGCAAAACGCTCTAGAGCAAATCTTCTTTTTGTTGGGGAATGGATTTGCTCCAGATTTTCTATTTGTCGAATTGTCCAACGAAAAAGCTCATTCAACTTTTTCTGGAAATGCTCTATGCGACCGCTTGCCCGATACGCGCGATCACATCCCTGATCGCAGGATTATCAGCGCGGCGGGTCGCCGATACAAGGCAGGCTTGCGACTTCAAGATCACACCATCTTGCAAAATTTTCAGCTTATTAGCGGTCAATGTTGCGCCTGTCGATGTGATGTCGACGATCATATCGGCAGACCCAGCCGCCGGAGCGCCTTCGGTTGCGCCCAAGCTTTCGACAATGCGATAAACCTGTATGCCATGTTTTTGGGAAAAGAACTGCTGTGTAAGACGCCAGAATTTTGTAGCAATCCGCAAACGACGGCCATGACGCTGACGAAACTCCGCTGCAACGTCATCCAAATCTGCCATTGTTACGACATCATGCCAAACCTCCGGCACGGCCACGACAACATCGGCATGACCAAAACCAAGGGGTACTTCCACCTTGACGCGCTCATCTGGATGAGCAAGCGTTTCATGGATAAGATCCTGACCTGTCACGCCCAAATCAACATTGCCATAGCCGAGTTCGCGGGCAATTTCAGAAGCTGACAAAAACAAAATTTCAAGTTCAGCGGCATTGGCCACTTTGGCCCGATAATTGCGATCATCATCGGGGAGAACAATCTCATAACCGGCGTCCGTCAGGATGGACAATGCTTTATCTTTCAATCGTCCTTTTGATGGCAGGGCCAAGGTTATTGTCATCGTACGTCCCCTTTTCCATCAAGCCAGATACTATGGTTCAAACGGTCAAGCCAGATGGAAAACCCTACCGCCGGAATTGGGCCTTTTGCACCCAACATCGTCATCAAACGATCGTAACGTCCGCCACCGACCACAACCTGATCGCCGCGCCTTATCTCATAGACAAGTCCGGTATAATAATCGAGCGGACGTCCAAACGCCGCGTCATACTCGATTGTCTGCAAATCAATCCCTGCTTGGGCAAAAGCGTGGTTGCGGGCCTGGAATGCTGAAAGCAGCGGCTCAATTTCAAGGCCGTTCTTTTTACCAAAATCAGTAAGCGCCTGCTCTGCCCTGCCTAACGGGACCCGGATCGTCAAAAACTCTTCAAGGGCTTTCAGTGCCGCTGGCGCCAACCGCGCAAACGATAATTGCTGTTTTTCCAAAAGGCGTTTGGCAATTTCCATAGGGTTGCGGCCGGCCGAAGGTGAAATTCCCGCTGCGAACATCTCTTCCTCAAGATGGGCAACAAGAGCGGTTTCATCTTGTGCATTGACGTAGGCAGCCAATGCGTCGGGTAAAGGTTGCGCACCTTTCTCGCAAGCGATGTCTTCCATCACACTGCGCAGCTGCTTGTGATTGCCGAATGCACGCAACAGTTTTTTCTGCCAACCGGCAGCAAGCCCGAGTGCATCAAGCATGGCAGCAAATACCGACTGGTCGCCCAAAATGATATGCTGATCTTGCAGCGGCGGATTAAGCGCCAAAATGTCCAGTGCGTCGCGTAATGAACGAGCATCAGCTTGCGCTTCATGCCCATCACCCAGATCTTCTATACCTGCTTGATGAAAACCGCTGTCTCCTTGGCGGTTTTGCCTAAAAACCTCGCCAATATAGGCATATTGCCGCGGTGTTGCCGCTCCCGTCGCAATATGCTGGATGCATACGGGGATGGTGAATTCCGGCCGCAAACACAGGCTATCGCCATTTTCATTTTCGGTCATGAAAATACGACGGCGCAAATCTTCTCCTGCCATATCCAGAAACGGATCAGCCGGTTGCAAAATCGGTATGGAAACAGGCATCAGCCCCTTTTGTGCAAAAAGGCTTTCAATGGCTGTTGCCGTCAATTCACGCTGTGTCATATCGCTTTCCGATGTTGGGTTTAACCGTCCAATTGCGCACGAAGGATGTCTTGCACAGTTTCAACCAGCTTCGTCTCGGCAACCGTCACCTGAGCGGGACGGCTTTCGCGCCATGTCTGGTTATCCTCGATCTCGGCGGAAAGGCGCGCACCCTCCACCAGATCCTTGATTTGTACCATGCCTTCATCGCGTTCCTGCGAACCCTGAATGATTACGCAAGGCGCATGGCGGCGGTCGGCATATTTCATTTGTGCTTTCATGCCTGAACCACCAACATAAAGCTCGGAACGGATACCGGCAGCACGCAAGTCTGCGACCATCCGTTGATAGCGCCCCAAAGCTTCCCGGTCTTTATCCATAACAAGGACGACAACCGGACCGGTATCGGTATTAAGTTCGAGTTTGCCCAAATTTTTCAACGCTGTCATCAAACGCGACACGCCGATGGAAAATCCTGTAGCTGGAACCGGTTCACTGCGGAATCTTGACACCAAACCGTCATAGCGGCCACCACCGCCGACGGAACCGAAGACCACCTTCTGTCCATCTTCATTGACGACATCGAACAACAGCTCGACTTCAAAGACCGGGCCGGTATAATATTCCAGCCCGCGCACAACAGACGGGTCGATTTTGACCCGTTCCTGATAACCAGCGGCCATGAACAAGGCCTGCATATCTTCCAATTCGCCCACACCTTCGAGGCCGCGGGCGCTGCCTTCAACCACTTTGAGCAGATTGGCAAGGGTTGCTTCACCTGTATCGGCACCGGCCGACGTGAATGCCATAACTCGCGCGATCGCTTCATTGGAAAGCTCTGCGCCCTTGGTGAAATCACCGCTTTCATCAAGGCGGCCTTTGCCCAAAAGAAGCTCGACGCCTTGCGGCCCGAATTTATCCAGCTTGTCGATGGCGCGTAAAACTGTAAGGCGTTTTTGCGCATGCGCGTCGCCAGAAAGGCCAATGAGCTCCAAAACACCGTCGAGGATCTTACGGTTGTTAACGCGCACCGCATAATCGCCGCGCGCAATCCCAAGCCTTTCCATTGTATCTGCTGCCATCATGCAGATTTCTGCATCGGCCGCGACCGTCGGCGTACCGACAGTATCGGCATCGAACTGCATAAATTGGCGGAAACGACCCGGTCCCGGCTTTTCGTTGCGGAATACCCAGCCGGCGCGATAACTGCGATAGGGCTTGGGAAGCGTTTCATAATTCTCGGCAAAGTAGCGGGCAAGCGGCGCGGTCAGGTCATAGCGCAAGGACATCCATTGCTCATCATCATCCTGAATGGAAAACACACCGGCATTAGGACGATCCTGATCAGGCAAAAACTTACCCAATGCATCCGTATATTCAAAAATGGGGGTTTCTACCGCTTCGAAGCCATAAAGCTCGTAAACTTCGCGGATGATCGACATCATTTTTTCGGCAGCACGCAGTTCCGCGCTCGTGCGATCGACGAAACCACGAGGTAAGCGCGCTTTGGTTTTTTCCTGTTTGCCTGTCATTTGTCTAATACCGCCAGATTCTTTTGCCAGATTTTCTTCAATGAGTTGAGGCGTTTTAGCCCATTGCATTCAAACCGGCAAGGCTTGGTGCCGGTTGGAACGAGCAAGAATTTCAGGAAATACAAGTATTTTCAAGATGCTTCGACAAGGCTATCGGCAAAATTTGCCATATCCCGCAGGGACACAAAAAACAGCTTCAATCTGCATGCAAGAAAAGCTCATACCTCAGTATACCACTTGGCTTTCGCTTTCCTTCGCGCATTTCTTTGCTGTTGAGAGCGGTTGCCGATTGATGTGAATCATCAATCGGATAAGATACCGCGACAAATCAAAAGCTTGAGACGCGCCAGCCGGATCGCATCAGGTCGAAAAGCGCTTTAATGTGGCATAACGTTCAACTAGGTAGGTCCCGCCCCTAGTTCCAGCGCGCAAACGGATCTTTCAAAAACTGCCATTTTTCTGGAACGAACTCCTCATCCTCGACAAGGCACTCATCGAGACAGCGGGTAAGAAAAACCTCGTCCATGGGATCACATCCGATGAAAACAATCTCCTGTCTTCTATCGCCCCACATATCATCCATGTGCTGCGCCATGGCCTGATGCCATTCAGGCGTGTCCGGCCAATAGTTCTTTGGTACTCCCGACCACCAGCGTCCACGTTTTTCTGTGCGTATCTGGCCGCCGGCCTGACTGAGTTCTGCAACATCCGAAGGACGTGTCGCCAGCCAGAAGAAACCTTTCGAGCGGATAATGCCTGGCCATGAACTATTGATGAAATCGTGAAATCGTTCTGGATGAAAAGGACGCCGACGACGATAGACAAAAGAGCGAATGCCATATTCCTCGGTTTCGGGAACATGGTCGGCAAAACCATAAAGTTCTTTTACCCACAACGGGTGATTGGCGACCTCGTCGAAGTTGAACATATGGGTGTTAAGGATTTGCCCGGGTGAGACGCGGCCAAAATCTGTCTCGATGATTTTGGCATCGGAGTTGAGAGAGCGGATGATCTTAATGGCAATAGCGCGGTTTTCTGTCGTCGTTAAACTGATTTTGTTTAGAATGACGATATTGGCAAACTCTATCTGGTCGACAAGAAGATCGACAATGGTGCGCGTATCGTTATCACCTGCTGTCTCGCCATGATCGCTCAAAAAATCCGAACCAGAGTAATATTGCAGCAGAGAATGGGCATCCACCACCGTGACCATCGTATCCAGCCGAACAAGATCTGACAGACTTCTGCCCTCCTCATCACGCCAGTCAAACGTTGCGGCAACCGGCATAGGCTCCGCGATACCGGTCGACTCGATAATGAGATAGTCAAATCTTTGCTGCTCGGCCAATCGTCTCACCTCCTGCAGCAGATCATCGCGCAATGTGCAGCAGATGCAGCCATTTGTCAGTTCCACAAGCTGCTCTTCTGTGCGCGACAGTTCCGCCCCCCCCTGACGCACCAGCTCAGCATCAATATTGATCTCGCTCATATCGTTGACAATTAACGCCACCCTCAAACCACTGCGATTATTCAAGATATGGTTGAGAACCGTTGTCTTTCCTGCCCCCAAAAAACCTGAAAGCACCGTTACCGGCAAACGTTGTTCCTTTACCATTGTCCACATTCCTTTTCGACACGCATTTTGCGTTTATGTAATGTAATAACATAACGTTGTCGAGTAGGTTTTATCGCTTATTCTTTTCTGTCAACAATGGTGGGATGCCCTTGCTATTTCGAGATCGATATTGTTGCTATAGCTACAAAGTTCGCCATCGCGTCGGACAGCGTTAACAGGGGGAAGCGCGCAATGTCTTGGAAATATCCTTTAACAATCGCTTTATGTCTATCTATCTCCGCCTGTGCAAGCAAACCAAAAAAGGACATGAGTGGCGAGGAAGCCATCAAGGTCGCGCAGACACATATAGTAAGCGGCGGCTCCGCTATTGCAATCCGTTTGACTTATGAGGGTGAACTCTGTCGCGTGGCCATTGTGCGCCTACGAAAGGTCATCAATGGAAAGCTCGATGAGAAGAACTCGACAGTCCTGTCGGCCGGTAGTTCCAACTATCAAGTTGCCGGTTTGTCGGACAAAGCTATCAGTCAAGACAAATTCCTTTTTAATAAGGTGACCTTTGAGAAACGCTTCGCAGAACTCACAAACACAAAAATCTCACAAGCGTTTAAGCCGATAGCGGCAGGTGATTATCTCCTGACAAGTGCACGATGCAACACAACCCGCAATATGACGGTTGGCATGGGCGAAGATATGGAAGATATCATTGTCAAAGCCTTGTTCAATCCGAAGAAGAAACCGCTTCTGGGCCTGAATTTCATCCATATAGGCAATGGAGAGCTTGTGGATGCTGGAATTCTAGAGCTTAAGCATTTGCCGGAAACGATGAGATCAGCACCCAGTAATGGCGCTTTTGTCATGGCGTATCCTGCAACCGCACGGTTCCAAAATGCACTGGATGAAAAATTTCCTGAAATCACAGCACGGATCAAATTTACCCGATTTGATATGAACTTGGAACTCATGTCAGAATTGATAAAGAATATGGCCGCTGCTGAATAAAACGCATAATAAGCTTGTTTAGCCAATGCTATGCTTTGTTATAGGAAATGGCTATCTGCATAGTCCAACGACAAAGGCTGGAATCAAGGATCAAGACCTAGGGTTGCGCGCATATCGCATTTTATTTCATCCATTGCCCTCACTGTATGGCTGCAACGACGTTTTATCGACAGCAACATCCTTCAATATGATCGTTGACCAGCCCCATAGCCTGCATGAAAGCATAGCACGTAGTCGGCCCGACAAAGCTCCAGCCGCGTCTTTTTAAATCCTTTGACAAGCGATGCGATGCCGGTGTTGTCGGATTTGCTTTTAACGTTGCATAGTCAATCCGTGAAAACCGTTCTGCCTCCAAGGGTTTGAACGACCAGAAATAATCCGACAGGTTTTCGCCCTGATCCAGCATTTTGAGCGCGCATTTGGCATTATTGATCACAGAACGGATTTTGCCTTGATGTCTGACAATGCCGCTGTCAAGCAAAAGGCTTGCAACCTTGGTTTCATCATAACGGGCTATTTTATGGAAATCGAAGCCATCAAATGCTTTGCGGAAGTTTTCCCGTTTGCGCAATATGGTTATCCATGAAAGGCCCGACTGGAAACCTTCGAGACAGATTTTTTCAAACAAATGCCTGTCATCGGTCACAGGCTTTCCCCATTCATCATCATGATAAGCGCAATAAAACGGGTCCTGTCCTGCCCAGAAACAGCGGGGTTTTCCGTCTACACCCAAAACCAGACCTTCGGCGAGTTGTTTCAAAACAATGACCCCTGGTTACCTGTCGGTGGTGTTGCCGGTTTGACTTTTTTCGTCTGCTTTGGTGCTGTGGCGGCGGTGGAGGCCTCGACCGTTGCGTCAGCAAACCTGATATGTATCTGTCCGCTTTCAGGAAGGTTTTCGGCGCGCTTGATCGGGGCTTCTTTCTCATCGAGCACCAACGCAAATCCGCGTTCAAGAATGCTTTGGTAGGAGACGGTTTTTAACAGCCGTGTCGTCGCAAGCATCTGCTGCTGGCGTTTTTCCACAATGCGGATAAAAGCCTGCTGCATGCGGGCGTTATAAAACTGGGCTGTCTCGCTTCCCTTTGTCATCAACGCTACCACCAAACGCGGTGTCAGGCTGCGCTGCAAAACTTCGAAATTCTGACGTTTCTTGACCGTAAAGCCGACAAAAGCCTGCTCAAACCGCGAAGCCAGATGACGGCTTTTTTGCTGGTACCGTTCAATCAAATTTACCATCAGCCTTGGTGACAGACTGCGTCCAAGGGCCATAAACGACTGACGCTTCCTATCGCTATTGACAATAAGCGCACGTGTAAGACGGCTTGAGGCCTCGTCGAAGCGCCTGCGCGGCAAAGCCAACAGCTGATCGGCTGAAGGTAAAGCCCGCGCCGCGCTATGCAATTTCTGCCGCCTGAAATCAAAATGACGGGAAAGCCCGCGCCTGAGCCTTGCATGCAGAGAAGCAAGCTGCGCTTCCAAATCTGCTTTGACAGGAACCGCCATTTCCGCGGCACCGGTCGGTGTTGGTGCTCGAACATCGGCGGCGTAGTCGATCAGTGTCCAGTCGGTTTCATGTCCCACAGCAGAAACAACCGGTATAAATGATGATGCGACAGCGCGCACGACCGCCTCGTCATTAAACCCCCATAAATCCTCAAGGCTGCCGCCGCCGCGCGCCACGATGATCAAATCAGGTTTGGGTATGACATCATTCTTGCCAACAGCATTGAAGCCTTGAACGGCTGCAGCCACTTCCGCGCCGCAAGTCTCGCCTTGTACGCGCACCGGCCAAACCACGATATGAAGCGGAAACCTGTCGGAAATTCTATGGATGATATCACGGATGACTGCACCGGTGGGCGAGGTCACAACGCCGATAATGCGTGGCATAAACGGCAGAAGCTGCTTACTGGCCGGATCAAACAATCCTTCGGCGGCAAGCTTTTTCTTACGCTCTTCCAAAAGCGCCATTAAAGCACCGGCGCCAGCCGGTTCAAGATTATCAATGACGATTTGGTATTTCGATGATCCCGGATAGGTTGTGAGCTTTCCGGTGGCAATGACTTCCATGCCTTCTTCCGGCTGGAACTTGAGTTTGCCCATCACGCCGCGCCATATAACCGCTTCAATCCGTGCCTTATCGTCCTTTAACGAAAAATAGGCATGGCCTGAGGCATGCGCTCCGCGATAACCCGATATTTCGCCACGCACACGCACATGGCCGAAGGCGTCTTCTACCGTACGTTTCAGCGCACCTGAAATTTCAGAAACGGTAAATTCGGCAGCATTGGTCGCAACCGTATTTTCAGTGAGTAAATCAGACATTGTTTTTCATAACACAGAATAAAGCACCGATTCCATCGTCAGGGTAAATTCGCATAGACACGCTATAAAAGTCCATACGTCACATTTCACCCATTGTGTCGAGGAACTTTGCCGAAGTTCGCGCATTATAAAACACTATCCCCAACCATAGGCCTTCAGCAAGACGGGAAATTAACATGACAAAATTGCCGACAGAGCATGAACGTGCAACCGAGACCGCGAAAGAGGTAACGCCGCCATTAAAAGGCGGCAAGCTTGAAAAAGAAGTCAAAAACCAGAAGGAGGATGACAATGCTTAGAGCTGGCATTCTGTGGATGATGGGTGTGCCGCTTGGCCTCGCCATTCTGGCTTGGATATTTTTCTTTTAGGTCTTTCGGTTCAGCCAAACGCAGAGCGAAGACATATCAAAAGACCAACCGATGCGGAACGAAGCCAGTCTTCGTCCGCTTTTCCATTTCATGACTTATTATCTTACGTTCGCGCGAGCCAATCGCGCATGGCAGCATTGACAATTTCAGGTTGCTCGATCGGTGTCAAATGCCCGGCATTTTCTATCACGACCAGCTCTGCCTGGGGCATAAGCTGTGCCATGGCTTCCGATACGTGGTATGATCTTATCTGGTCTTGCTTGCCTGAAATAATCAATGTCGGCCGGTGAAACGCCTTTAAAACCTGTGTACCGTCTTGCCGTTCAGCCGTATTTTGCCGAATAAGTACATCCGCTCCGAGATTTCGCGTCATGGTCTGGACACGCTCGGTCATTTCTTTATTCAGCCAATGGGAGGGATGCAGATAAGACTTCAACATCTGATTGCCGATACCAATGAAATGCCCGGGCAAGCGGGCCATATCCGTAACCATTCTGCGCTGTTTGGCCTGCTCGGGCGTATCGGGAAGATAGGTTGTGTTGATCATCGCCAATCGTTCAACCCTTTCGGGTTGCTGCCTAAGTATCTCTTGTGCAACGAACCCGCCTAAGGAAAAACCCGCAAGCGCAAATGATGGTGAAGCGACCTCTTCAAAGACGGATACTGCCATCGCACCGATCGTGTCGTCCTGCGTGATATCCGGTACGATGCAATCAGCAATGTCGGACAAAGCGTTTACTTGGTCACGCCAGAGATTTTCATCATTCAACGTGCCCGGTATAAGCACCAATGTCTGCTTTTTCATCCGTCAAAACCTTTATCGATGTCATGCGGGAATGCTGTATGGTTCACGTCACCAAAAGCATAGAATGCAACAGTCAAGCCAAGCAAGCACTTCAAAATTGCGTTAACGCGTATAAAGAGAAGTCGGGACCACAACTTTAGGTTAAACAGTCCACAGGACTGTTCATTATTCCTGCTTCTTTTGCGCTGAAACACGCGGTGAAATCAATAATTTCTGCACGCAAAGTGAATAAAATAAGCCACACGATGCATTGGAGCGCTTTTCGCGCTGATGCTATCTGGCCGGCGCGTCTCAAGCTTTTGATTTGTCGCGGTATCTTACCCGATTGATAATTCACATCAATCGGGAACCGCTTTAGAAGCTTGGTGGTGTGCACGCGCTGACCACATGGCATTCGACATTGCCAACACAGCGGAACCGATGCGGGCGACGGCTTTCGAAATAATAGGCGTCACCAGCGCCCAATATCCGCCTTTCATCTTCAACGCTCACCTCCAGCCGCCCCGATATGACAATGCCGCCTTCTTCCCCCTCATGAACCAGTGGGACTTTGCCGGTATCTGCACCGGGTTGATAACATTCCTTGAGAATTTGCAGCGCGCGCATGGGAAACCGTTCGCCAATCTGCTTGAAGGAAATTTTACCCTTGCCGATTTCAAGTAGTTCCTCCGCCTGATAGAATACTTGTTTGGGGTGGTCGGGCTGTAACGAAAAAAACTCCCCCATATCAATCGGTATTCCATCAAGTATGCGTTTCAATGCACCGACTGAAGGATTGCTTTTTCCTGCCTCGATGAGTGAAATGGTTGAATGTGTCACATGCGCGCGTTCGCCTAATTGACGTTGCGATAAACCTGCCCGCATACGGACAAACCGCAGTCTTCCGGCGATATCGATTTTATCCATTCCATTCCCCTGTTTTTTACGTTCGATATTAAACAACAATAGACATTCATTTCCAATAAATACAAGAGGTTATAAAACATCAGAAAAGGTCTTGTTCAATAATCAAAACCGTGGCTTCATAGGAAAAACCTTGAGGAGAACACTATGAACCACAAACCCAATATGCCTGATCTTGAAAGCTACTGGATGCCTTTTACAGCAAACCGACAGTTCAAGGCAGCGCCTCGTATTCTGTCATCGGCTGAAGGCATGCATTATACGGATATTGACGGAAACCGTATTCTTGACGGAACGGCTGGCCTTTGGTGTGTCAATGCAGGTCATGGACGCCGCGAAATATCGTCTGCGGTGGAACGCCAGTTGACGACATTGGATTACGCCCCCGGTTTTCAGATGACGCACCCTATTGCACATGAATTTGCAAACCGGCTGGCAACCATGTCTCCAGGGGGAAAAGAAGCCAAGCTTAACCATATTTTCTTCACCAATTCGGGATCGGAATCGGGCGACACCGCTTTGAAAATCGCTATCGCCTATCAACGCGCCATCGGTCAGGGCACACGCACGCATGTCGTGGGACGCGAAAAAGGCTATCATGGCGTCGGCTTCGGCGGCATTTCGGTGGGCGGTCTGGTCAATAACCGTCGGGTTTTTCCACAAATACCTGCAAGCCATATGCGCCATACGCTGAATGTGGAAAAGAACGCCTTTACAAAAGGCTTGCCGGAACATGGTGCCGAGCTGGCTGACGACTTGGAAAGGATTGTGCAACTCAATGGGGCAGAAACCATCGCGGCCGTCATCGTTGAACCGATGTCCGGTTCTGCCGGAGTTATCCTGCCACCGAAGGGCTACCTCGAACGTCTGCGTGAAATTTGCACCAAACACGGCATATTGTTGGTTTTCGATGAAGTCATCACCGGTTTTGGGCGTCTGGGAACGCCGTTTGCGGTCGATTATTTTGGCGTAGTACCAGATATTGTCACCACGGCGAAAGGCCTTACCAATGGTTGCATCCCCATGGGGGCAGTGTTTGTGCACGAAACTATCTACAAAGCCATGACGACAGGGCCGGAAAACCAGATAGAACTGTTTCACGGCTATACCTATTCCGGTCATCCTGCAGCGTGTGCCGCCGGTCTTGCCACAATGGACATCTATCATAAAGAAAATCTTTTGCACAAAAAGGGTGAGCTGACAGATTATTGGCAGAACGCCTTGTTTGGTTTGCAAGGTCTGCCCAATGTCATTGATATTCGCGTCATCGGGTTGGTTGCAGGTATCGAGCTTGCACCACGCAGCCAGACAGCGGGTGCACGTGGCTATGATGTGTTTATCGATTGTTTTAAGAACGGCGCGCTTGTGCGCCAAACCGGCGATGTGATTGCCTTATCACCACCGCTGATCATCGAAAAAGCAGAAATTGATGAATTGGTATCTCGGCTTGCCGATGCTATAAAACGCGCGGCTTGAATGCTTCGCAACATACATCCTATAAAAGTCGGTCGCAGCCGGCTTTTATTTTATCCGGCATTGTATTTCATCAGCCTTAGCCCTATTTTCAGCACTCATTGGCTGAACCGTCGAAGGAATACTATGTCTAAACCTGTCAACTCGCTGCTCGGCGACACACCCGGTCGTGTTGTCATCAAATTGCTGATCTTCTCTTTATTGGTGGGGATCGTGATGACGTTGCTTGGCTGGACACCGATGGACGTGATCTGGAAAATCATCCATTTCTTCACATCACTCTGGTCAATGGGTTTTGCGGCTTTCTCAAAACTGTTTGACGTTATTATCGTCGGAGCCGCCATTGTTGTGCCGGTTTTCGTTATCATGCGTATTCTTAATTGGAACCGTTAGCATGATTTCTCGATAAAACTGGTGGAAGAAAATCTCCTATCGTCAAATTAGCATTGCAATCTGCGGGTGAAGGTTTAAAGCCGCTTTGTTATTTTGCGAGGGGAAAAGACACCATGGGTAAGCTCACCATAAACCGTCCATCGAGTTTCATTCATAAGAAACAGGCATACAAAGTCATTGTCGACGGCAAGCAAATCGGTTCAATCGGCAATGGCGGCGTGGCAGAATTTGATCTTGCAGCCGGAACCCACACCTTACAAACAGGAATGGGTAAATGGTCGGGCCTCAGTGCGACAAAGCAGTTCAATATTGGTGACGGTGAAACCGTCGCATTTACTACCGGCGCGCACAAAGCTTCCATCATATTGTTTATATTGGCTATCTTGTTTGGTGTTGGAACAGGCAAAAATCTGGCCGCTGGACAAAGTTTTGCTGTTTTATTCAATATTATCATCATAGCGATAATCTACTTCGCTCTGGTCAAGATCTGCATCACGCTGAAACGTGACGCTTAAACCATAAAACGCACGCATAGAGGTGCCGCCATGCTGACACGCAGACATTTTGTTCTTCTCACCGGTGCTGTCATGGCCCAGTCGGCTTTGAGCATCCCGGCTTTCGCTGCTTCAGATGACGCGGCAAGTTTATTGAATGCTATCCGTGCCGAACATGGATTAACGCCGCTTTCACCTGACAGCCAGCTTGAAAAAATGGCACAGCATCAGGCCAATCTGATGGCTGATAAGGGTAAGGTCAGCCATTCTGTTGGCTGGGGCAATGGTTTTGTTGCGCGGTTGCGCAAATTCGGTATTCGTGGCGCTGCCGGTGAAAATTTATGTGCGGGGCAAAAGGACATAGCATCCGCGTATAAAGCCTGGATGAATTCTCCCGGACATCGGCGCAATATGCTCGACCCTGAATTCGGTCATTTTGGATTGGCCAAGGCATCCACACCACAAAAACCCAATTACATCTATTGGGCCATTGTGTTCGGTCGTTAAAGGCAACAGCCACATTGAGCCGAATTCGCGATCTTTCTTGATAAAGTTCGCCCGCTTAGTCTGTTTAAGGCCGTGCTGAGCATTGCAGCCGTTATCCTGAAACTGTATCCTTTCAAACCGAAGCTGTTTCGTTGCTATTTTGCAACACAGCACAGCATAAACTCTGGTTTTCAATATCCGTTCTCCTCGGCCGCTCTTTTCCCTTTCCATGTCATAAAACTGAAATGCAGTGCCGCTAATTGCTCCAGCATGAATTTATCGCTGATGATTCAAGAATAACCGAAGTGCAGAACTCGCCCGAAATATCGGTCGAGATCTCAGCACAAAAGATAATGAACCGAAAAATGGCTGGAGATATCTTATGCGTTTCAAAACAGTGCTTTTAGCATCTGCTGCGGCGTTAATGACAATAACAACTGCAAAGGCTGCCGATGTGGTTGTTGCAGAACCTGAACCTGTTGAATATGTTCGCGTTTGCGATGCTTATGGCGCAGGTTACTTCTATATTCCCGGTACAGAAACCTGTATGCGTCTTTCCGGCTACGTCCGCGCCGACATCAAGGCAGGCGACAAGGCCGATGCACGTAAAGCAGGTGATGTTGATCAAGACACCTATCGTTGGCGGACACGTGCCACGTTGCGCTTCCACACAGCTTCTGAAACAGAATTGGGCACTTTGCGCACCTTCATCGAGCTGCGTTCGCAATGGGATGACGGTTCCGATACAGCCGACGGCCAGTTGCGTTTCGGCTATATCGAATTGGGCGGCCTTCGTGTTGGTCTTGACGAATCCATCTTCAGCCACTGGACAGGCTATTACGGCAATGTCCTGAATGACGATGTGGTCAATCCGATGAACACACAGCGTACCAATGTTATTTCCTATACATTCAACAATGGTTCCGGTTTTTCAGCCATCCTTGGCGTTGAGCAGGGCAACAATGCCGGTGATGACGGTAAAACCGGTTATGACTATTACCGGAACGATCTGGGTGGCATCAGCGCACATACAAAAGTTCTTTCATCCGGCATTGACGACTACACACCCAATATCCTTATGGGTTTGAAATATGCCCAAGGCTGGGGCAAAATCTCGGCAGTGGGTGCTTATGATGCCTATAATGAAGAATGGGCAGGTAAAGTCCGTCTTGACCTCAATGTAACAGACCAGTTCTCGGTATGGGTCATGGGTGGCTATAAATCTGTCGATGATTATTATGCAAGCGACAGCACGGCCTATCGTCTGCCGGATGGCACACGCTCTGCATCCAAGACGGAAAACGGCATCACACGTCGCGGTGTCTATCGCCTGATCCAGACCAATTATGGTGACTGGGGTGGTGATTGGTCTGTTTGGGGTGGCGCCACCTACAAATTCACCAAAAAAGCATCGTTCAACACCCAGCTCTCTTATGATGACACAAGCACATTTGCTGCATCGGTCAACATCAAGTACGATCTGGTACCAGGCCTGACGATCACGCCGGAATTGACCTATGTGTCATGGGATGACGATTACAAGGTCCGCAACGATGCCGGTACGACGGTGTACCAGTCCAGCATGAAAGGCAAAGACGCTTTTCAAGGCATGGTGCGCTTGCAGCGTTCGTTCTAAGACGAAGCAAAATTGCAAACTGTTGCAAACAAAAGAAAGGCCGGAGAAAATCTTCTCCGGCCTTTTTATTTACCTGTGCACGCACTGGTGCGGTAAAACTTGATGCGTTTAGCGAAAAGTGGCGACCGGTTTTCGCGGTGGAACACGCGGTAAAACAAATACCTGATGCATGTCATGTGAATACAATAAACCAAGATATGCATTGGGGAATGATTGCTTTATAGGCAAATTTGTTCAATTCAAAGGTCAGCTCCGGAAAACGCGGGATACATATTAGGGTCAGGACCTGGACCAACAGCATTGCCAGACAGGACAATTTTGGCATGGCCCTGAAAAGGTTGGCGCAAAAATTTTAAAATCGCCAGCATGTTTTCACACTGGTTTTATTGATCGTGTCGAACACGCTTCCACTGGTCACGTGTAAAAACATTGATGTAAATTCCCCAAATGCCGGTTTTTGTGCGGGAAAATATCCGCTTGACTTCGCGGCAGATGGTTTGCAACACCTTGCGCTTCTGCTTTTTTTGTTTTTCCAATGACGAGCGGTCTGTCTCTAAAGTGCTCTGCAAGCCTGCCTGCACCACAATAGCAGGATCGAGCTGCCAGATTTCGAACTTCGCAAAAATTCCATAGGTCGGATTAAACAAAAAATGATCGAATGGTGCACTGACACGATCCATATCGGCAAGCAGCTTTCGTGCTGCCGTTTTTGATACGATATAGGCGGCAGCCATAATATGTCGGCTCTTCAAACGGGCAACGGAAAAGCCATGCCCGCATGCTTGCGGGGGACCGAGCCAAACCTTTTTACCATGGGTTTCCAGTTTGATGATGTCTCCACCCTTTGGGATCCATTCGCAAGAAGAGAGAAACGACGCTGCCGTTTCTGAAAACGCTACGTCATCCTCGAAGATCGCGCCATAATCGTCATCCCCTTCAGCCACCATTTGCAGTGCGCTTTTATGACTGAGGAAACAGGCAATCTCGCCGCGCGTCAAAGGTTGCTGCCAAAGCTGCCCTTGCGCCATATCCTGCAAGAAAGCATCATCGAGGTTTTTACCGTCGACAGCAACCACCCGTTGGAATGACAGACCCATAGCTGAGAAAACATCGCGCAAACGTTGTAGCCGCTCGGGCGAACGATCAAGATTGATCACATATAACTTCATGGTCTTTTCAATCACTCACGCTTACAGTGCTCTTGGCGAATGCTTAGAGCGCTATTAGATAGGTTTTATGAACAGTGATCAATGCCCTTTGCAGCAAAAACCGGACAGCTTGATTTTGCCAAGCCGCTTTTTGCATTGGTTCGACAAAAAAGGCTGGCAGCCAAGACCCCACCAATTGGCATTGCTCGAACGGGCCCAAGATGGGCAATCTACACTTTTGATTGCTCCGACGGGCGCAGGTAAAACATTGGCAGGTTTTTTGCCCTCACTGGTGGATATTTCAGAAAAGAGCCGCGAAGCCGGACTGCACACCCTTTATATCTCGCCACTCAAGGCATTGGCAGAAGACATTCATCGCAACCTGACAGCCCCTATTGCCGAAATGGGCTTGGCGGTTTCCATTGAAACACGCACCGGCGATACACCGCAACATAAAAGACAGCGCCAGAAAATGGCTCCGCCCGATATTTTGTTGACGACACCGGAGCAATTATCACTCATCCTCGCCTCCAGCGAAGCGGAGCGTTTCTTTCAATCACTCGATACGGTTATTTTTGACGAACTTCATGCACTTGTCACGTCAAAACGCGGACAGCTTCTAAGCCTCGCACTCGCGCGTCTGCGCAAATTGCGGCCATGTCTGAAGACCATTGGTCTTTCGGCAACTGTGGCTGATCCTGATGGTCTCCGGCGATGGCTTGTTGCGCAGGATGAAAACCGGCCAATGGCTGGTTTGGTAACCGTTGAAGGGGGGGCGAAAGCCGAAATCAGCATATTGGCGACACAAGAACGTATTCCTTGGGCTGGACACTCTGCCCGATACGCCATTGGCGATATTCTTGATACAATCAAAAAAGCGCGCACCACCCTGATTTTTGTCAATACACGCTCGCAGGCGGAAATGCTTTTTCAGGAGCTCTGGCGCATCAATGAGGAAAGCCTTCCCATTGCACTTCATCATGGCTCGCTTGATGTCGGCCAAAGGCGCAAGGTGGAAGAGGCAATGGCGCGCAATGTCCTGCGCGCAGTTGTGGCAACATCGACGCTTGATCTGGGTATTGATTGGGGCGACATTGATCTGGTTATCCATGTCGGAGCCCCCAAAGGCGCAAGCCGCCTTGCCCAGCGTATCGGGCGCGCCAACCACCGCATGGATGAGCCTAGCCATGCGGTGCTTGTGCCGGCAAACTGTTTCGAGGTGCTTGAATGCCAGGCTGCGTTGAATGCCAATTACACCGGCACGCAGGACAGCCCGCCATTGAGTGAAGGTGCCATTGATGTGCTCGCACAGCATATTCTGGGCATGGCTTGCTCCGGCCCATTTGATGAAAATGCACTTTATGAAGAAGTCAGGCAGGCAGAACCCTATAGCCATCTGGATCGCGCGATATTTGACCAGGCATTGAATTTTGTTGCCACGGGCGGCTATGCTTTAAGAGCCTATGAGCAATACGCCAAAATCCGACGCACAAAAGACGGACTTTGGCGGGTGAGCAACCCGCGGATTGCACAGCAATACAGATTGAACATGGGCACAATCATCGAAGCAGCGGAACTTAATGTAAGGTTGGTGAAATCTGGCCGCGCGCGCTCGGCGCAAGGCGGCCGCATGCTTGGCCGCATCGAAGAGAATTTCGTGGAAAGCCTGACCCAAGGAGATACGTTTATCTTCGGAGGCCATGTTTTATGTTTCGAGACAATTCGTGAAAATGAATGCTACGTCAGCCGATCACCAAAGATCGAAGCGCGCGTGCCCGCCTATATGGGAGGGAAATTTCCGCTGTCGACCTATCTGGCAGCCGAGGTCAGAGCGATGCTTGCCGACCCCCGTCGCTGGTCGGTGCTGCCGATGCAGGTAAAAAACTGGCTCGAACAGCAGAAAATACAATCCCGCCTGCCGCGACAAAACGAGTTGCTGGTTGAAACCTTCAATGAAAAGGATCGCTCCTTTCTTGTTGCCTATCCCTTTGAAGGCAGGCTTGCCCACCAGACACTCGGAATGTTGCTGACGCGCAGGCTCGAGCGCGCAGGACAGCATCCCGTCGGCTTTGTCGCCACCGACTATTCCATCGGTCTCTGGGGGCTGGAAGATATGGGTGCGAATATCCGTCGCGGACGCCTCTCTTTGGCGGAGCTTTTCAACGAAGATATGCTTGGAGATGACCTTGAAGCGTGGCTTGATGAAAGCTACCTTCTCAAGCGCTCATTCCGCAATTGCGCGATGATCGCAGGGCTTATCGAGCGGCGTCATCCCGGCAAGGAAAAGACCGGCCGGCAAGTTACCGTATCGACCGACCTTATTTTTGACGTTTTGCGTGCCCATGAACCCAATCATATTTTGCTTCAGGCGACACGTCAGGATGCCGCGCAAGGTCTTTTGGACATTAAGCGGCTTGGTGATATGCTTGCCCGGATCAAGAATCACATTGTCCATCAATCGACGGACAGAATGTCGCCATTGGCGCTACCTGTGATGCTTGAAATCGGCAAGGAGATGATCCCGGGCAGCGCGCAGGATCATGTTCTGGCGGATGCTGCGGACGCGTTGATCCGCACAATTTTATAGCGGATTGCGCATAGTGGGTTATAGCGTGTTGTGAAAAGTGGAAGCCGGTTTCGCGTTAAAAACACGCGTTGGAACAGACAATTCATGCATGTCGTGTGAGCTTGATGAATCATGGCATGTATGAGGCGATTGAATATGGTGAAGTTGTTTGAAGCATAAAGCAGGGTTGGAAAGCTTTACGATTTCGGTCAATGGTGCGGAACTCGTCTGCGACCATAGCGGAGTGTTATATTGGCCTGCCGAAAAGCTGCTTGTCGTTTCCGATTTGCATTTGGAAAAGTCATCGTCCTTTGCCAGACGCGGTCAGCTTTTGCCACCCTATGACAGTCAACGTACTTTGCAGCGTCTTGCAGCGGTTGTTAAGCGTTACCAGCCAAAAACCATCATTTCGCTTGGCGACAGCTTTCACGACAATGATGCGTCGTCGCGCCTGTCTTCCGACAATGTCGCTCTTATTACCAGTATTATCGACAATCGGCAGATGATATGGATTGCCGGCAATCATGACGATACACAAACGAGCTTCGCCGGTGACTGGGCTTATGAAATGACAATCGGCCCGCTTACATTTCGTCATGAACCTTCCCGCCAGCCATTTTGTGGTGAAATAGCAGGGCATCTCCACCCCGCGGCGCGGATTGTCCGGCGCGGCATGGCTGTTCGACGGTTTTGTTTTGCCAGCGACCGGCAAAGAATGATCCTGCCTGCCTTCGGCGCCTATAGCGGCGGGCTGGAATTATCCCATAAAGCCTTCCAGACCCTTTTTGATCCATCGGCCCTCATCGCCTGCCTGCTTGGCGAAGGCTGTGTTTATCCGGTGCACAAAACTGCATTTTTTGCGGGATAATTTCTGCATAACGTTGTAAGGAAGAAGCCCTGTGATATTGTCGCGACATGATTGTCGCAGTTGCAAAGGTTTGAAGCATTGACACTATTGGCTACATTGTTGCTCTGGCTTGCGGGCATATGCCTTGCTTTGCACCTCTTTACCTTTGCCGTTGTTTTGCTGCGCAGTTATTGGAAACCCAAAAGCCCGTTGGGCGACGGGCATGACCAAGCCGTGACAATCCTGCGTCCGGTTTCCGGTCTTGAAAACAATCTGGAACGCACTTTGGCATCGGGCTTTGAACTTGACCACCCGAAATATGAAATCATTTTTTGCGTGTCCAAGGATAGCGATCCGGTGATCCCGCTCGTCGAAAAACTGATGGCGCGTTATCCCGATATTGAGGCGTCTTTGCTCATTGGCAATGATGTGATCAGTGACAATCCAAAGCTGAACAATCTTGTCAAAGGTTGGAAAGCGGCAAAATATCCTTGGATTGTCATGACCGACAGCAACGTCCTGATGCCGAAAAACTACCTTGCAGAACTGTTTTCCCGCTGGACCAAACATACCGGTCTTGTTGCATCGCCACCTTTGGGCTCCGAGCCGGATAATCTGCCAGCCGATCTTGAAGCCGCTTTCCTGAATTCCTATCAGGCACGCTGGCAGCTGACATCGGATACAATCGGCAATGGTTTTGCCCAAGGCAAAACCTTATTCTGGTATCGTGACATTCTCAACAAGGCAGGCGGGATTGAGGCCTTGGCATGTGAATTGGCAGAAGATGCGGCTTCAACCAAGGTTATCCGTGACCAAGGGTTGAAAGTACGCCTATCAGCGATGCCATTTGGCCAACCCTTAGGAAAAAAGGACTGGAAATCCGTATGGAAGCGTCAAGTCCGCTGGGCCAAATTGCGTCGCGATTCCTTTCCCGCTTTCTTTTATATGGAAATTCTTTCCGGTGCTGTTTTTCCGGCAATTTGTCTGTTTTTTGCCTGCCTTCTTGGCGCGGCGTCTTTTTCGTTGATGCTATGGTATTTTATCATCTGGTATCTCACCGAATTTCTTGTCACTTCGGTTGTTGGATGGCCATTTTCATTCCGCCAAGCGGTGGCGCAAATCATGCGCGACCTTGCCTTACCCCTATTGTGGTTGTCGGCTTTTACAAAGGGCGGCTACCAGTGGCAGGGTCACAAGGTGGATATTGGCAAAAAGTGAGCGTGAGGTCATCCGGGCTTTTCCGCTGAGGGTCAGCAGCTAGAGCATTTCCAGAAAAAGTTGAATCAGCTTTTTCGTTGGACAATGCGACAAATAAAAAATCTGGAGCAAATCCATGCCCCAACAAAAAGAAGATTTGCTCCAGAGCCTATCCATCTTTCGTTGGGTCGTAGATCTGCTCTACCCTTTGTTTTACCGAAATTGTCATGCGATAGGAGCAGGATAAAGGATTGACCAGTGATTCAATTCTCCTGCCGATGCGCTTCACATTTTTGTGGAATTGCTCTAGTCCGCGGTGACAATCTAACTTTTCATTGCGGACTAGGGTCAGGACCTAGTCCTTGCGGAACACCAATCGCCCGAAAAAGCCGGTGGCAATAGCAACCAGAACCGCTATCAGCCCATACCAGAAACTATGAACATGAGCGGCACGAAAGATCGTGTAGGCGATATGGGCTTTGACGATCTCCAGTTCGGTTGTCACCGTCTGGATAAATTCGCCATCACGGAATAGATAGGCATGAACCCTATGGTGCCCGACAGGCACATTGGCCGGCAATCGGAACCGTGCGGTAAACAAAGATGCGGAACCGAATGTGACCGCACCAACATTTTCGCTATAAAGGTGTTGCGCGCTTTTCAACGCTATCAATTCATCCCGAAAGACTTTGATCTTGGCATCATCGGTATCGTCGGCACGCAAAGGCAAATAATCCAGCCCCAACCCCAAACGTTTATAATTGGCTGCACTGGTTATGTCGCGGATCTCACGCGTTGTCGCCATCGCGTAGGATAGCGGAACATTTTTAAATGTCAGCGCTTCGGCATTTACCCAAACACCGGCAGTCCGCTTTTTCTCGCGCATGATCATGGAACGGATTGGCCCTTCCATGACAACGATAATGTCATAACGCCCCTGACGGCGCAAAAGCGGATCGGCATTTTCAAGAACACCGGCGATGTAAACATCACGACCGGCAAAATTGGTATCAATGGTGATCGAACTGGTTGTCACAATGATTTGCATATTTTCGCCCGGCTGGGCGATGTCCATTGTTTGCGCATATGCTGCAGACATCATGCTTACAAGACCCAGGAAAACCATTATTGCCTGATAAAGTGCCTTCATCATCTAACCGCCAATCAGGGTCAGAGAAAACAGATCATCAGGCCGCACAAACAGCTGATAGGCCAAGCGCGCACAGACCGCCAAAACAAGAAGCGCCAGTAGCATACGCAATTGTTCAGCCTTTAATTTCCGTCCGGCCCGTGTGCCATATTGTGCACCGATGACGCCGCCCAACATCAAAAGAAAGGCCAATACAATGTCCACCGATTGGTTGGTCATGCTTTGCAAGACAGTGGTAAAGGCGGTGACAAATGTGATCTGGAACAGCGATGTTCCGACAACCACATTGGTTGGTACACGCAAAAGATAGATAAGAGCCGGCACCATGATGAAGCCGCCGCCAACGCCCATGATGGACGAAAGCAGACCGATGATAAAGCCAATAACCAGAACAGGGATAATGCTGACATAAATCATCGATGCGCGGAAACGCATTTTCAATGGCAGCCGGTGGATCCAGATATGTTGACCGGGACGGCGGATATTGACCGACTTTCCACTACGGGTGCGCATAATCGCCCGCCAGCTTTCAACCGCCATCAAGCCGCCAACTCCGCCAAGAAGGATAACATAGAGAAGCGAGATAATGAGATCGAGCTGACCCAATTGCCGTAACAGGGAAAAAAGCTGGATTCCAAGAAACGAGCCGACCAGACCGCCGATAACAAGAAGCACACCCAGCTTGATGTCCAGTGTGCGTCTCTTGAAATGGGTCAGCGCGCCGGTGACCGACGATGCAATAACCTGATTGGCACCCGTACCTACAGCGATAGCCGGCGGAATGTTATAAAAGATAAGAAGCGGCGTAATCAGAAAGCCACCGCCAACGCCAAACAATCCGGAAAGGAAGCCAACACCGGCACCCATGCCAATCAAAATCAGCATGTTGAGCGACATTTCAGCAATCGGCAGATAAATACTCACATCTTTCACCTGCTAAGCCATGACCGGGCTTATAACCTGTTAATCTGTCCCTATGCGTGCCTGCCGCATATGTTGCACCATCCTCTGCTTCAAAAACCATTGAAGCAATCCGTCCTTGATGCCGTTTATAGGAGCTCATTGCCAATAAATATCCAGCATCCTGTGTTAGATTAAATCCGTTTTTCATTGAGGCATGAATTCACTTTAACTCTTCGTTGTATTGCATTTTCCTTACACAAAAGCTGATCCAACTTTTGTTGGAATTGCTCGAATTATCGTCAGATCAACGACAAGCGACCACTCTTATCGTAAAAACGAAAAAAGTGTACCGCCAGCGCCCACCTGAAGATAGAGGCCATAGCTCAGCGTTAACATCAAAGCAATTGCGGTGTAACGGGTCAGCTTTTTGGCAATGTCATAATCTTTCACACGCGATTGAGCAAAGCTTGTCGGCGTTTGACGGTTGGCCGAACGCGCCTGCGCTATCAATTCCGCTGATTTTACCGCATCAAACGCAGTTGATGACGCATCTTTTGGCTGCTCTTCACCCTCTTGCAGTGTCATTTCTGCCGGTTTGCCCGCAACAAGCGGACTTTCCGCCAATTGCCGCAAAACAGCATTTTGCGGCGATGAAACCGGTTGCTTAACATCATCAGCAGCCAATGTCGTTTTCAACGATAGTTCTGCATGCTGGATTGGGGTATCGCTGATCGTATCACCGTCACCTTTTTCCAACTTGCATTGGATATCGGCCATTTGACGTTCAAGCGCTGCAAGCTGCGGTGAAAACCGCGCTACCGCTGTGGCTTCGCGCAATTGACGCAAGACCTCTTGATTGTTTTTCTGATTTTCAGTCATGAGCTTTTTTGCCTGCAAGGCCAATTCCTGCTTCATGTCTTCTTGTATTTGCGCTGCCGCCGCATTGACGATCGTCTGAAAGCTCTCAGCCGATATGAAACCGTTTTGCGCTTGCGCTTTCAACGCTTTTTCTATCCCGGCAAGCCGACTGTGCAATTGTTGCTGCGATGAGCGGCGGGCATAATGCTCGGCAAGCAAAGCACGGCTAATCTCGTTGAGATGCTGGTGAATGTCAACCGCATTCGGCTGATGCACCGACATAGTCTCGCGGTTCTGCGATACCGGTGCTTTCTTCTTCATCTCATTATGAACACGGCGCAAACGGTCAGCAATATCGGAAAGTGTGGGTTGCCGCATGGGCGACATTGGCTCGGTATGGATTGCACCATGGTTGCCATCCGGTGCGACCGGTAACCTCGAAAGACGGTTTGTATTCACTGTTTTCGGCCTTTTACTCTAAACGATACACTTAACACAAGCACACACTGCCATGGCCATGCATGGCATCAACGTTGGCAATCACCGAACAGCCGATCATTGCTACGCTTTTACACAAACACTGTTATCGCCGGTTTTGGTAAATTTAGATTTAACCACTGTAACAGATTGTTTTATAAGGATCTTTTTCCCAATGATTGATCCCGAACCAATCCACCTTCCACGAAATATTATTGCGTTGCTCATGCTTAAGCTTTTTAAAAACATCACGATCTTGGATATTTGCGACATTTTACTCTTTTATCTCCCCGCGCAGTATGCCAAAGAAACCCTTGAATGAAGGGTTATGCGCGCCCTTGCTCAAATCGCAGTCTGGAATTTCGAATGTCTGAAACATTAGATAACAAAACCATCGCGGCGGAAGACGCGCCCACGACAGGCCGTTACCCGGCAGTCCGTTTCAAAGGGACGAAGGTGGCCTTTGATACATTCACCGCGGTTGACAAGGTCGATCTGGATGTGCCGGCCGGCCAGTTTCTGGCAATTGTCGGGCCGACAGGTTGCGGCAAGTCGACATTGTTGAATGTGGCAGCAGGACTTTTGCAACCCGCCGCTGGCAGTTGCGAGATTTTCGGCCAGCCGCTTTCCGGCATCAACCGGCAGGCAGGCTATCTGTTTCAGGCAGATTCCCTGATGCCATGGAAAACCGCGCTGGATAATGTCGCCATCGGGCTGGAAATCCGCGGTGTCGCAAGACAGGACGCCCTACAACAAGCCCAAAGCTGGCTCACACGGGTGGGACTTCATGCCTTCGGCCATCGCTACCCCCATCAGCTTTCAGGTGGCCAGCGCAAACGCGTCGGGCTGGCACAAGTGCTCATGCTCAACCCCAAGCTGATTTTAATGGATGAACCCTTCGGGCCGCTTGATGCCCAGACACGCGTGCTAATGGGCGATATGTTGCTTGATCTGTGGTCGGAAGACCGCAAGGCGGTAATGTTTGTCACCCACGATCTTGAAGAGGCCATCACCCTTGCCGATCGTGTCATCATCATGTCGGCGGGGCCGGCCTCGCATATCAAAGGCGACCATATAATCAATCTGCCGCGCCCGCGCGAGATACAGGAAATTCGCCATACACCCGAATTTGCCGAAATCCATCGCGCTTTGTGGGACCAGCTCAAGGAAGAGGTCCTGCTGGCCTATCAACAGGAAGACCAGTCATGAAACGTTCAACCATTCTGATCTTGCAAATTTCGGTTGCGGTTATCTTTTTTGCGGCATGGGAACTGGCGACAACCGTTCCGGTTTTCGACGGCAAACCGCTGATGCCGCCATTTTTCTTCTCCACACCGCTCGATATTTTCCAGCGTATCGGTGCAGATTTCATGAGCGGAACCGTTTGGTATCACTTATGGATCACTTTACTTGAAACCATTCTGGCCTTCGTCATTGGTGCCGGTGGTGGCATTCTTCTGGGGTTCTGGTTTGCGCGCCGCGAAATGGTGGCTGCTGTTTTCGACCCCTATATCAAAGCGGCCAACGCTCTGCCGCGTGTGGTGCTGGCACCGATATTCGCACTTTGGTTCGGGCTTGGTATCTGGTCAAAGGTGGCGCTTGGCTTCACGCTGGTGTTCTTTGTGGTGTTTTTCAACGTCTATCAAGGCGTCAAGGAAGTCAGCCCGACGGTGTTGGCCAATGCCCGCATGATCGGGATGAATGACCGCCAGCTTTTGCGCCATGTCTATCTGCCTTCGGCCATGACATGGGTGTTTTCGTCGCTGCACACTTCGGTGGGTTTTGCCATGGTGGGGGCGGTTGTGGGCGAATATCTCGGCTCATCGGCCGGTCTTGGCTATCGCATTTCGCAAGCCGAGGGTGTGTTTGATGTCACCGGTGTTTTCTCCGGCATGTTGATCCTGACAATATTCGTCATTCTCATCGATATCTTTGTCACATGGATTGAAAACAGACTGCTCGTATGGCGCGCAAAGCCAAAAGGACAATAAAAGCTTTAGGGAGTTTCGTCATGAATATGTTTATCCGTCTGGCAGTATCTGCCTGTGTTGCTGTCATGTGCATGACCGGTTTGGTAAAAGCACAAGATGCACCCGAAAAAACCGACATCACTTTAAGCGTTGGCGGGGCATCGCTTTTTTACTATCTGCCCTTGGCAATAGCCGAGCACAAAGGATTCTTCAAAGAAGAAGGCCTGAATGTCAAAGTTGTCGACCTCAAAGGCGGCTCTCAATCGCTGCAGGCGTTGATTGGTGGTTCTGCCGATGTGACAACCGGCGCTTATGAACAGGTCATTCGTATGCAGAGCAAAGGACAGGATGTCCGCGCCGTCATTGAGCTTGGGCGTTATCCTGCCATTGTTTTGGCGGTACGGGCAGACCTGAAAGACAAGGTCAAAAAGCCGGGCGACCTCAAAGGCATGAAAATCGGTGTCACGGCACCGGGGTCTTCAACCAATAATTTTGTCAACTACCTGTTGGAACAGGATGGCGTAAAGCCGGATGAGGTATCAATTATCGGCACCGGTGGCGGCGCAACCGCGGTCGCAGCCATGAAACGTGGCGAAATTGATGCTATGGCCAATCTTGATCCTGTCATCTCGACATTGATGCATGACAAAGATATTTTCGTGCTGATTGATACCCGGACAGAAGCCGACATGATGAAGGTCTTTGGCGTGCCGACGATGTCATCGGCGGTTCTTTATACCAAAAAAGACTTCATCGATAAAAACCCCAATACTGTCCAGCATCTGACGAACGCATTCGAGAAAGCCCTGCAATGGCTGCAAAAGGCCACGCCGGAAGATGTTGCGAATGCCGTGCCGCCTGAATATGTCGGCAATAATCGTGCAGTCTATCTTGAAGCGGTCAAAAACTCGCTCCCCACTTACTCGGTGGATGGCGTGATCACGGCCGCCAGTCAGGAAGCCGCGATGAAGCTTTTATCCTACGACAAGCAGGTGATGGACGCCAATGTCGATCTATCGAAAACATTTGACGACCGCTTTGTGAAAAAAGCACTCGAACAGAAGTAGTTATACCTAGCCTTTAAAAAGCGCCGTCTTGCGGCGCTTTTTTTGTTTGCATATGGATTATTGTGCAGTATTCAAAACAGATAAAGACTGGTCAAATATACGATAATGCGTCAGCATGATATTTGACCACGCAAGGGAGGGAAGCATGGCAACGGCGGAAGATTGGATCGGGCGGCAAGACACCTGTGAAGACGTCATTGATTACGGGCTGGTCAAACGCATGGCCGCAACACTGAATGCAGGCATTCCAGCCCCGGAAAGCCCCCTGCCCCCTTTATGGCATTGGATGTATTTTCAGCCCGCCGCCGCCCATCATGGTTTGGGAGAAGACGGGCATCCGGCGCGCGGCGGTTTCATGCCGCCAGTGGACAACCGCAACCGCATGTGGGCAGGTGGGCGGCTTGATTTCCATAAACCACTTTTGATTGGTATGCCGGCGCAACGTATCTCGACCATCCGCAATGTGGTTGAAAAACAAGGTCGTACCGGTGCTTTATTGTTTGTGACCGTCGAACACCATTATATGCAGGACGGTGCAAGCTGCATCGTCGAGCAACAGGATATCGTTTATCGCGAGCCTTCCAAGCCTAAACTGGCAGCAACCACACCCTGCCCTTTGCCAGAATGGTCGCAACGCCATCAACCGGACACGGCTTTGCTTTTCCGCTATTCGGCTGTCACGTTCAATGCCCATCGCATTCATTATGATTATCCCTATGTGACGCAAAAAGAGGGCTACCCCAACATCGTTGTGCAAGGACAATTATTGGCAACGCTTGCATTGAATGCATTCCAACAGGCAAACCCGACAGCTTCGCTCACAGCCTTCGCTTTCCGCAGCCAAAGACCGATGATCATTCCAGACCAATTCGACGCGGCCGGTCGTTTAACGGGCGAAGGAACCGCCGAACTTTGGGTCGGCAATGAAAACGGCGTCGCCCAGTCTTGCGATGTGGTTTTCCGTTTAAATAGCTGAACTTTTTGCAGTGGAATAGCGATTGACCTTGCCGGGTTCCGGTTCTAGTCTGCATAAGAAAAACAACATAAACCAATTTTATAAAAAAGGTACGCGATGAAGATATTGGTAGGGATAAAGCGCGTTGTTGATTATAACATCAAGGTTCGCGTTAAGGGGGACGGTAGCGGTGTTGATCTGACAAATGTCAAGATGTCGATGAACCCGTTTGACGAAATTGCCGTGGAGGAGGCTTTGCGCCAGAAAGAGGCCGGCAAGGCGAGTGAAGTGGTGGTTGTTTCTGTTGGCCCGCAGGCGGCACAGGATACCTTGCGCACCGGCTTGGCCATGGGTGCAGATCGGGCCATTCTTGTCAAAACCGACGATAATGTGGAACCTTTGGCGGTTGCCAAAGCGCTGAAAGCTGTCGTGGAACAAGAAAAGCCCGACATGGTCTTTCTCGGCAAACAGGCGATTGATGACGATAGTAACCAGACAGGTCAAATGTTAGCCGCTTTGCTCAATTGGGGCCAGGGGACATTTGCCTCCAAGCTTGAGATGCGCGATGGCGAGGCCGAAATCACGCGTGAAGTGGATGGCGGGTTGCAAACCTTGTCTATCAAGCTTCCAGCCGTGATGACGGTTGATCTGCGCTTGAATGAACCGCGTTATGCCTCCCTTCCCAATATTATGAAGGCCAAGAAAAAGCCGATCGAGGAAACCAGCCTGGCTGATTTGGGTGTGGATGGAACACCGCATTTAAGCGTTCTTAAAGTTGACGAACCGGCTGGGCGCAAGGGTGGCATCAAGGTTGGCGATGTGAGCGAGCTTGTTGCAAAGCTTAAAGAAGCCAGCGTTCTTTAAGACAGGGAGAAGACAATTATGGCAATTCTATTATTGGCCGAACATGACAACCACTTTCTGTCGGAACAGACAGCCAAGGCGCTTTCAGCAGCACAGGCAATCGGTGGTGATATCGATATTCTTGTCTGCGGCCACAAGGCCCAAGGGGTTGCCGCCAGTGCGGCGCGCCTTGCAGGTGTGCGCAAGGTTCTGCTGGCAGAAGCCGACTATCTCGAACATCAATTGGCAGAGGCTGTCTCGGCCACAATCCTGCAGCAAAGTGCCACTTATGATGTCGTGATGGCAGCAGCGACGACCAATGGCAAAAATATTTTGCCGCGTGTTGCCGCCCTGCTTGATGTGATGCAGGTGTCCGACATCATCGCGGTGATTGCGCCCGATACGTTCCAGCGTCCGATCTATGCGGGCAATGCGCTTGAGACGGTGCGTTCCAACGACGCCAAGAAAGTGATCACGGTTCGTACCGCTTCATTTGCCGCGGTCGGAGAAGGTGGCAGTGCATTGATTGAGACGATCACACCTGCGGCAGATCCGGCACTTTCACGCTTTGTGAGTGAGAATAACGCCAAGAATGATCGTCCCGAGCTGACATCGGCACGGGTGATTGTATCGGGCGGCCGCGGTCTTGGGTCGCAAGAGCAATTTATGGCGGTTCTGGGGCCGCTTGCAGAGCAGTTGAACGCAGCCCTTGGTGCCAGCCGTGCTGCGGTGGATGCAGGCTATGCCCCCAATGATTGGCAGGTCGGGCAAACCGGCAAGGTTGTTGCTCCTGAACTCTATCTAGCCATTGGTATTTCCGGTGCTATCCAGCATCTTGCCGGCATGAAGGATTCCAAGGTGATTGTTGCCATCAACAAGGATGAGGAAGCGCCAATCATGCAAATCGCCGATTATGCACTTGCCGGTGATCTGTTCGAGCTCGTGCCACAACTGCAAAAGGCGCTGTCATAATGGAAAGCAGCGGTTATGAGCCTCGGGAAAGCATGTCGTTTGATGTTGTGATTGTGGGTGGCGGGCCTGCCGGTCTTTCAGCATCGATCCGCTTGAAACAGCTTCATCCCGATCTCTCGGTTGTGGTGCTTGAAAAAGGCGCCGAAATCGGTGCGCATATTCTGTCGGGTGCCGTTGTCGATCCGGTGGGGATGGATGCCCTGTTGCCCGATTGGCGTGACGATGAAAGCCATCCGTTTAAAACACCAGTGCGCGAAGACCACTTCCTGCAATTGACCGCCACCAAAGCCAAGCGTCTGCCCAACAGCCTGATGCCCAAAATGCTTTCCAACCATGGCTGCTATATCGTATCGCTTGGCAATGTCTGCCGCTTTCTTGCCCACCGTGCCGAAGCGCTCGGTGTCGAGATCTATCCGGGGTTTGCCGCTGTCGAAGTGCTTTACGATGACAAGGGGGCAGTCATCGGTGTTGCAACCGGTGACATGGGAGTGGAAAAGGATGGAAGCCACGGCCCCAACTACATGCGCGGTATGGAGCTGCTTGGCAAATACACCTTGATTGGCGAAGGTGCACGCGGTTCCCTTGCCAAACAGATAATCAAACGCTTCGGGCTTGATAAAGGCCGCGAGCCGCAAAAATACGGGCTTGGCATCAAGGAGCTTTGGCAGATTGATCCGACCAAACATCAGGCCGGACTGGTGCAGCACTCATCCGGCTGGCCGCTGGATAATGACACCGGTGGCGGCTCGTTTCTCTATCATCTGGAAGACAATCAGGTGGCGGTGGGCTTTGTTGTCCATCTGAATTACAAAAACCCTTATCTGTCGCCGTTTGAAGAGTTCCAGCGATTTAAAACCCATCCGGCAATTCGCGAGACCTTTGCCGGTGCCAAACGTATTTCCTATGGTGCGCGGGCCATTACCGAGGGTGGCTATCAATCTGTGCCGAAGCTGACCTTTGCCGGTGGGGCTTTGATTGGCTGTTCGGCGGGTTTTGTCAATCTGCCGCGCATCAAGGG
>NZ_JBTXLM010000011.1:0-57699 GCF_054871565.1 Bartonella sp. LJL80 | reverse complement strand
CCCCCCCCCCCCCCCCCCCCCCCCCCCCCCCCCCCCCCCCCCCCCCCCCCCCCCCCCCCCCCCCCCCCCCCCCCCCCCCCCCCCCCCCCCCCCCCCAAACCCAACCACAAGAGTAACCCGCTATTTAGTCACACAACTGCCCAATGCAATTGTCTCAAACTCAAAAATAAAAAACCAAACCGCCAAAAAGCGATTCGATCATTTACGCTTGCTTTTAACCATAAGGTCACGCAACGACATATGAGTCAAGTTAAAAAAGAGATATATTTACTATTCTCTTATAATTATTTGTTTCTTTTTCATTTATTTTAATAATAAATGAAATCTTATCTACATTGAATGTCATTAATTATCGGTTTCAATATATAATATATAACAAATATCTATATAAATATGCAATATTAAATAAAATTAAAGTATAAATAAATAATACAAATTTTATAATAAGCAATAAAATCAAAATTATATGATTAATATTTTATTTTATAAAATTATTTATTGGAATTTATGTTTTGAATTCCTAATCAAAGCATGCGATATCGTGCGCGAAAATGTGAGCGTTTCAATGGCGCTCCACGGTTGCATCAAGCGGTCGAAATCTGGCATAGTTTTCAAGCTATTTTATCATATTGTTGCCTGTGTCCATCATGCATGGCCATGGGCTTCTAAAACAAGAAAGTACAATTTCATGAAGCTCTTCATCTCTGCCGATATCGAAGGTGTCGCCGGTGTTGTTACAAGCCAGCAATGTACCCCGGGAAATACCGAATATGAACGCGCCCGGCGCTTGATGACTGAAGAGGTGAATGCCGCCATTCTCGGTGCATTTGAGGCTGGTGCAAGCGAGGTGGTCGTCAATGATTCCCATGGCCCCATGGTCAATCTTTTGCCCGAACTTTTGCACCCTGAAGCCGAATTGATCCTTGGTAAACCCAAACCACAAAATATGGCTGCGGGCTTGAATGAGGGGTTTGACCTCCTCTTCCTAACCGGCCATCATGGCGGGGCAAGCCTGAACGGTGTTCTTGCCCATACCACCAACGGGAAAGCTTTCCGCGCCATCTATCTTGGCGATCACCGTCTGGGCGAGCCGGGTATCTATGGGGCCTATGCAGGCGAGCTGGGAATTTCCGTTGGTCTTGTTACCGGTGATGACTGCACAAAAGAGCAAAACCTACCGCTTTTTCCGCAAGCGGAATTTGCTGTGGTCAAACACGCCTTGGGTAATCGCGCGGCACGTTCGCTTTCACCGATAAAAGCGCGAGAGCTCATTCAAAAAGCAGCTTTTCAGGCAGTTAAACGCCGTAGCGAGATCAAGCCCTTTGTCCTCACCACACCTTTTCTGGCACAATTTGTTGTTTCGATACCTGCACTGGCAGATCAGGCTATGCATTTGCCGCCTGCCAAACGCATTGATGCCGTCACTGTAGGGTTTGAATGTGAAACAGTCCGGGATGCAATTGGCTGGATGTCTGCACTTTCCGCACTTTCATTCTCGGTTTTATAGGATAGCAAAACGCTTTCCCGTTTTACCTTACAACATGAACAGCGAGCGACAAAACTTGTCGCTTGCAATCATATTCGGGAGCCTCTTTACGACAGCAAACATGGCTGAAAGGCTAGGGTCAGGACCTATTAATTTGACTGATATGGCACAATAACAGCAAAAAGATGCGCGAAGGAAAGCGAAAGCCAAGTTGTATGCTTAGGTATGAGCTTTTCTATCATGCAGATTGAAGCTGTTTTTGTGTCCCTTCGGAATATGGTCAATTTTGCTGATAATTTTGTCGAAGCCCCTTGAAAATATTCATATTTCCTGCGGCTCTTCTCCTCGTTCTCAACAAAATTTTCTCATACCATTTCGTTCAAATAAATAGGTCCTGACCCTAGGACAATTCCCGAAAAGTTTGACGCCGTTTTTCATCGGGTCATGGTTTCACTCTAATTCTGTGTTTTTTCGTCTTTTTCCTCACCTAAAAGTCTATCAGCTTCTGTTGGCAATGCTCTGACGAACCCTTTTTACATCCTATCAGGATTGGAACTGTTTTTCCCTTAAGGTAAAACACACTATTCGCTTTTGAAAATAGATTTCGTTCTCTAGAGCAGAGTCACTTGAGTGAGGTCATGGGTCTGCTCTCATCCATTGTTTTTACGCGGTTCTTATCCTAAAACCGGTTTCCACTTTTTGGGAACCGCTCGACTAGAGTAAACCTTCTTTTTTTGGGGGCATGGATTTGCTCCAGATTTTTTATTTGTCGCATTGTCCAACGAAAAAGCCGATTCAACTTTTTCTGGAAATGCTCTAGTGCCAAGTTCTGCAACGGTGGTGCTGTTATCCGTTTGCGCTCAGACATCAGTCGTATGAGCCTGTTGCTTGCAACGTGTTATTTTCTTTTTTTTGAAGGATAGTCACAACACGAAATAGCGGTTTCCGGGGGAAAAAAGCCATAGATACCCCCTACCCCATGGGGTCATCTCTTTTGAGACAACACACCATGAAGCAGGGGCATCCATAGCCATGGGACAAAACCCATAAGTCCCGTATCAAAAGGGGGACAAAGCCAGAGCGCCTTTCGGCTAACCCGTCCTCTGTTTCTGACAGCACCGGAGGACTTTCGATACCCGCGCTTGCAGTTTAACGTCAGCAGGGAGTTGCACCCTGTCACTGCGGGGATAGGCCATAAAGCATTTTACGCATTTTGTCAATAAATTTACGTAAAAAGCGTAATTCAATAGATCGCCGTATGGATTTCGCCGTCCTGCCCCATCCATGCACGGTACATACCTTCACTATTGAAAGGCAGGCAAACCTCACCTTTCGCATTGACCGCGATCAAGCCGCCGGAGCCGCCTATCTGTCCCAGTTCGACTACGACAGCTTCAGCGGCCTGTTTCAAGCCCTGCCCGCCCCAGCGGATACGCGCATCAATCTCGTGCGCCGCGGCATAACGGATAAAGTACTCGCCATGGCCTGTTGCCGACACAGCGCAGCTTGCATCGTCCGCCCATGTTCCCGCACCAATAACCGGGCTATCTCCTACCCGCCCCGGTGTCTTGGCGGTCATGCCACCCGTTGAGGTTGCTGCTGCAACATGTCCAAAGCAATCGCATGCGACGGCACCCACAGTGCCATGACGGCGTGCAGGATCATCATCAGCACCGCCATTTCGGCGACGCTCCAACTCTTTGTCCAGTGCATCAAGGCGCCGTTGTGTTGCAAACCATTCTGCCGGCTTGATTTCCAAACCTGCAGCGGCGCAAAAGGCAGCTGCACCCGCACCGGTCAGCATGACGTGCTCTGTCTGCTCCATCACTGCACGCGCGGCCAAGACCGGATGGCGGGGGCCAAAGATACCGGCAACCGCGCCGGCCCGCCTGTCGAGCCCATCCATGATGGCGGCATCCATTTCCTGTGTGCGATCAGATGTATAAACAGCACCGCGGCCGGCATTGAAAAGGGGATCATCCTCCAAAGCCATCACTGAAGCGGTAACCGCATCAAGTGCTGTCCCGTTGGCAAGAAGAACGGCCTTGCCGGCTTCAAGTGCCTGAGCGAGTCCGTGGTGATAATCTTTTTCAATGTCAGCGGTCATGTCGCTGGCACGGATTGTCCCCGCACCACCATGAATGGCAATAACCGGTTTTGTGGTGACATGTTGCGGCATCGGGTATCCTTTCAGATAATTCTTTTTCATTTCAATTGACGATACGCTATCGCCTATAGCGAAATGCAGTGATCGGTTTTCGTGGTAAAACAGAGGGTTAATGCGTGTTGTCTGAATTCAATTCAATGCGACACGCATCAGGTGATTTTTAAGATTTCAACTTCGGATCCAAAGCATCGCGCAAACCGTCGCCAAAAACGTTGAAAGCCAGAACAGTCACGAAAATAGCAATGCCGGGAAAAAGCGTCAGGTGGTCTGCAACACCCATATAGCTGCGTCCTGCTGAAAGCATCGCCCCCCATTCAGAACTTGGGGGTTGAGCACCAAGACCGATGAATGACAGACTGGCAGCCGTTAAAATCGACGTTCCAATACGCATGGAAAAATAGACAATGACATTCGGCAACGTGCCGGGGAGCAAATGGCGCAGCATGATCCAGCGATCGGACACACCGATGGCGCGGGCAGCATCGACATAGACTGCCGTTTTCATGGAAAGCGTTGTACCGCGTGCCAAACGCGCGAATACGGGAATGGAAAACACCGCCACGGCATAGATGACATTGTCAATGCCCGGCCCCAATATAGCGATGACAGCGATTGCCAGAAGTATACCGGGAAACGCAAAAAGCACATCGCTGATGCGCATGATGAGCGAGTCCAGAAAACCGCCGTAATAGCCCGCAAGAATACCCAGAACCACACCAATCACCCCGCCAAGCGATACGGATAAGAAACCGACAGCAAGCGATATGCGGCCGCCATAGATGATGCGGGTAAAAATATCGCGCCCATATTCGTCTGTGCCAGCCCAATGTAGAGACGAAGGCCCCTGCAAAATCGCATTATAATCGGCACTGGTTGGATCAAGTGTTAAAAAGAACGGTGCAAAGACCGCCGAACCAATAAGCAGGAGAAGAAAAACAAGCGCTACAATGGCGGCTTTTTGACGGATAAACCGACGCAGAAATTCTCCAAGCGGCTTGCGTGTTGCCTCGGCGACAATCGTTTCATTTGAGGTAAGGTCGCTCATGAATAACGGATCTCCGGATTTGCGAAAGCATAAAGAACATCGACAAGAAGATTGATCAGAATGAACTCAAGCGAGAACAAAAGAATAAGCGCCTGTAAAACAGGATAATCACGGTATGATACCGAGTCGATGAGAAGTCTGCCTAATCCCGGCCATGAAAACACGGTTTCAACCACGATCGAGCCGCCCAACAAAAATCCGAATTGTAAGCCCACCATGGTGATCACCGGTATCAATGCATTACGCAAGGTATGTTTCCATGTCACCAGCCGCTCCGGCACACCTTTGGCGCGCGCGGTACGCACATAGTCCTCACGCGAGATTTCAATAAATGCCGAGCGGGAAAAGCGCGCCATCACTGCAGCAACCCCTACTCCCAATGTGAAAGATGGCATGATAAAATGCGTCCAGCTGCCATAGCCGCCGGTCGGCAACCAGCCAAGCCTGACTGAAAACAGGTTGATCAACAGCAAGCCAAGCCAGAACACCGGGAAAGAAATGCCTGACACCGCAACGATCATACCGGTATAATCCTGCCATCGGCCGCGTCGGACAGCGGAAAATACACCAATCAACAGTCCCAATATTGTGGACCATAGCATTGCAAAAAGCGTGAGCCATACGGTCGGCATGAAGCGTTCGCCGATTTCGGAAGATACCGGTTTGCGGCTTTTGAGCGATTCACCGAAATCCCCCTGCACCGCATTGGTGACAAAGGTCACATATTGCGTCCACACCGGTTTATCCAGCCCCAGTTGCGTGCGCATGGCCTCGACAGTTTCGGCGTCGGCATCAATGCCTGCTGCCAGTCGTGCCGGATCCCCCGGCAACAGCCTAACGAAACCGAACACAATCAGTGATATGACAAAAATCACCGGCAGAATGGATATCAGACGTTTGGTAATATAAGCAAACATGGATTAATCCTGAATGATTGAAGGGCAATGGCGGCATCTGCGCCATTGCCTGCACAGCGATGAGAGCAAATCTTCTTCGTGCTGAACTATCGATCTGCTCTAACTCTTTATTTTGTCGCAATTCTTATCCGAAAACCGTTTCACACTTTTCGGGAATTGCTCTAGTCAGAAAACTTCGCGTCTTCCAGGACAAAACCACCATCGGGAAGCATGTAGACACCGCTCAGCGTTTTGCGCTTGGCCGACAGATTGTCTTTTTGGCCCAAGAATATCCATGGTGCCTGTTCAAAAACAATCTTCTGAACTTTTGCATAGAGTGCACCACGTTTGGCATCATCGGCAGTCTTCAAACCATCCGACAAAGCCTGATCGACCTCATCATTCTTATAGTAAGCCACATTGAACATATTGGGGGGAAAACTGCTGCTGGCCAAAAGCGGACGAAGGCCATAATCGCCATCGCCGGTCGAAGCCGACCAGCCGCCAAATTGCATTTGCACGGTTGAATCTGCCGGCGTTTTTGCGCCCCATACACGGTCGGCCTCAACCCCTGCCTCAAGCGGTGTCACCGAAACCTTGACGTTGACCTTGGCAAGTTCCTGCTGCATGAATTGCAAACCGCGAATGACCATCGTGCTGTTTTTGCCAAACATCTCTGTTTCGAAACCGTTTGGATAACCGGCTTCCTTCAAAAGTTGTTTGGCTTTTTCGGGGTTGTATTCATATTGCCCGACATTGGTGTAGAATTTCAACAAGGGCGGTATGGCCGATGTGGCCGGCTGGCAAAAGCCGTTCAAAACCACTTTACAGAATGCTTCCTTGTTTACCGCATAGTTCAACGCCTGGCGGACACGCACATCGTCAAACGGCTTTTTCATATTATTCATGGCAATATAATATTCGATGATGGATGGCTCGGTCACGACATCCAAGGTCGGCATTTTTTGTGCAATTGCCACGAGTTCAGACGGAAAATCGGGTACATACTGGATTTCATTGGCCTGCAACATGGCAAAACGCGCGGCGCTTTCCGGAACCGAGCGGATAACGACTCCGTCGACAGCAGGCCTTCCCTTCCAATAATCGTCATTACGCGTCACTTCCAGTGTATCACCACTCCAGCTTTTGAAAACAAAAGCTCCGGTACCAACAGGATGACGATCAATGTCCTTGCCGTATTTTTCCAGCGCGGCAGGCGAGATCATCATGGTGCCGGGATGGGCAAGCGAAGATGCAAAAGCGCCATAGGGTTCTTTCAAAACGGCCTTCACCGTATAATCATCGACAATCTCAACGTGATCAAGCATTGATACCAATACACGTCGCGATAGTTTGTTATCGGGATTGGCAAGACGTTCCAGATTGATTTTTACGGCTTCCGCATTAAAATCCGTACCATCGTGGAATTTGACGCCCTTGCGCAGATAGAAGGTAAATTCTTTTGCGTCCGCCGATGCCTCAAAGCGTTCGGCCAGAAGCGGCTGCACTTTGAGATCTTTGTCAAACCCCAAAAGTCCCTGATAAACCAGACGCAAAGACGTCATGGTCAAAGTGTCGTTGATATTGGTCGGGTCAAGCTTGGTTAAATTGACCGGTACACCGACCGTCAGTGTTTCTGCCCATGACAAAGCCGGCACCAGCATTGACGCCGACACAATACCCGCAGTCAGAAATTTCTTCAGTTTCGTCATCGTTCCACTCCTTTTTTCATTGTATCAATTCCGGCAGGGCAATCGTGCTGCTCTGCCATTATTCATCTGCAAATTTTGCATGTTCCAATACAAAACCACCATCAGGCAGCATATAGACGCCGCTCAACTTTTTATTGCTGACCGAGATGTTCTGCTTTTGGCCCAAGAATATCCAAGGCGCCTGTTCAAAAACAATCTTTTGCACTTTGGCGTAGAGTTCTGCCCGCTTGGCGTCGTCGGCTGTTTTCAAACCATCGGACAGCGCCTGATCAACTTCATCATTCTTGAAATAGGCGGTGTTATACATATTGGGCGGAAAGCTGGCACTTGCCAAAAGCGGACGAAGGCCATAATCGCCATCACCGGTGGAGGCTGACCAACCGCTATAAAGCATCTGGACGGTTGATTCTTCCGGCGTTTTGGCACCCCAAACGCGATCAGCTTCGACACCTGCCTCTAGTGGTGTTACCGTGACCTTGACATTAACCTTGGCCAATTCCTGCTGTAGAAACTGCATGCCACGAATGACAGTCGTACTATTGCGTGAGAATATCTCCGTTTCAAAGCCGTTTGGATATCCGGCTTCGGTCAAAAGCTGTTTGGCTTTTTCAGGATTATATTCATATTGCCCGACATTGGTGTAGAATTTCAGTAAAGGTGGAATGGGCGATGTTGCCACCTCGCAGAAACCATTCAATACAACCTTGCAATAGGCTTCCTTGTTGACGGCATAATTCAAAGCCTGACGCACACGGATGTCATCAAAAGGTTTCTTCATATTATTCAACGATGTATAATATTCATAGATAGATGGCGTAATAACCACATCGAGTGTTGGTATTTTCTGCGCTACCTGAACAAGCTCTGAAGGAAAATCCGGTACATATTGCAGCTCTCCCGCTTGCAACATGGCGAAGCGTGCACCGCTTTCAGGAACGGAGCGGATGACAATACCTTCAACAGCCGGCTTTTCGCCCCAATAGGCATCATTCCGTTTGACTTCCAGCGTATCGCCGCTCCAGCGCGTAAACACAAAGGGGCCTGTCCCCACCGGATGACGATCAATATCTTTGCCATATTTCTCAATCGCGGCAGGAGAAATCATCATCGTACCGGGATGCGCCAAGGAAGATGCAAAAGCACCATAAGGCTCTTTCAGGACCGCTTTAACTGTATAATCATCGATGACCTCGACATGATCGAGCATCGAGATAAGCACGCGGCGTGATAGTTTGTTATCCGGATTGGCCAAGCGTTCAAGATTATATTTTACCGCGGCTGCGTTGAAATCGCTTCCATCGTGAAATTTGACGCCCTTGCGCAGAAAAAAGGTAAACTCTTTGGCATCCGCAGATGCCTCGAACCGTTCCGCCAGCAGCGGCTGCACTTTGAGATCCTTATCAAAGCCCAAAAGCCCCTGATAGATGGTGCGCAGTGACGTCATTGTCAGCGTGTCGTTGATATTGGTCGGATCAAGCTTGGTCAGGTTGAATTCTACACCGACAGTCAAAGGCTTCGCATTTGCCCATAGCGGCATCAGAGCCGCCGCTGAGACCAGTCCCGCAGCCAAAAATTTTCTTAAACGCATGGTCTTCCCTCTCTTCAAGTTAATTAAAAATGCCGACCTTGTGGCGCGCGACGTAGTGGTCGGCTCCAACTGCGACAAGTGGTTCCACGACGGGCTCATCTCCTGGCACACGCACCGGACTGGGCACTTCACCCTCTATCAACGGCCGCTCCTTGAAACGTCTTTCAGGGTCTGCAATTGGCACAGCCGACAACAAACGCTTGGTATAAGGGTGTTGCGGATTGTTGAAGACAGATTGTCGGTCGCCAATCTCGACAATCTGGCCGAGATACATGACCGCGACACGATGGCTGATGCGTTCAACAACGGCCATATCATGGCTTATGAACAGATAGGACAGACCACGCTTTCGCTGCAAATCCATCAACAGATTGACGATTTGTGCCTGAATGGAAACATCCAGCGCCGCCACCGCTTCATCCGCGATCAACAATTCAGGCGCACATGCCAAGGCGCGCGCTATACAAAGGCGCTGACGCTGACCGCCGGAAAACTCATGAGGATAGCGGCGGGCAACGTTGCCGGGCATACCGACATCATGCAAAAGCTCACGAACCCGTTCATCGACCTTGTTTTCTGGAACGACTTTGTGGGTGATAAGTGGTTCTGCAATTGAAAATCCTACGGTCAAGCGCGGATCAAGGGATGCAAAGGGGTCTTGAAAAACATATTGGATTTTTTGGCGAATTTTCTGGCGCGCCTGCCGGTCCATTTGCAAAATATCCTGCCCATGCAAGCAAACCTTGCCGCCAAGCGGTGTCGCCAATTGCATGATGGTACGACCGACAGTCGATTTTCCGCATCCGCTTTCCCCGACCAATGCAAGGGTCTCTCCGGCCTTGAGCGCGAAACTGACCTGTTCGGCAGCGTGGACACGACCCGTTACCTTACCAAAGAAATTCTTTTTCACGTCATAGCGGGTCACAAGCTTATCGACGGCCAGCACCGGCGCACCTTCTTCAACGGTGTCCTGTTCTTCGGTTTTCTGGCTTTCCTCTCCGACGGCTTTTATCTCGAAGGGACGCGGCAATTTTTCGCCGGACAATGCCCCCAATTGCGGCACGGCCGCCAAGAGCGCCTGCGTGTAAGGCTGTTGCGGGTTTTTGAAAATATCGACCGCCTGACCTTCTTCGATCTTGTCGCCACGGCGCATCACCAAGACGCGGTCGGCAATCTCCGCCACGACACCCATATCGTGGGTGATGAAAACCACCCCCATATTCATCTCGTCCTGCAACATGCGTATCAAGCGCAAAATCTGTGCCTGTATCGTTACATCAAGCGCGGTCGTGGGTTCATCGGCGATCAAAAGCTGTGGGCGACACGCCAAAGCCATGGCAATCATCACCCGTTGCCGCATACCGCCAGAAAGTTGATGCGGATGACGATCCAGCAAACCCTTGGCATCGGGAATACGGACTTTTTCAAGCATCGCCAATGCTTCTGCCCTTACTTCCCTTCGGCTCCCCCCTTGGTGCAGCCTTATGGCTTCACCAATCTGGTCACCAATGGTGAAAACCGGATTAAGCGATGTCATCGGTTCCTGAAAAATCATCGCGATATCTTTGCCGCGAATGCTGTTCATTTCGGGCAGCGACAATTTTGTCAAATCGGTTATACCGGCCGGGCGGTTGAGCAGAACCTGACCATCGGCAATTTTGCCACCACCAAATTCAATCAACCGCATGATCGCAAGCGAGGTCACGGACTTTCCCGAACCACTTTCACCCACGATTGCTAGCGTTTCGCCTGCCCCTACTGTAAAATCAAGCGAATTGACCGCACGGAATGCGCCATCTTCGGTTTTGAAATCGACACTCAGGCCGGAGACCTGTAAAAGTGGTACAACCATATCAATGTCCCATTATTTTTATCATATGACGTCCGTTCCCGACGTTATTGTTCCGCGATAGAGGTGAGGCATAACATTCTGCGTATATCCCGTTTCATCAACAAAACCGGCTTTTTGGGAAAGAAGATAGGACGCGATCACTTCAAAGACTGCGACAATACCACATGTTGATGAATGGAGCACAGGGTGCTCTGTCGGTGCGTAGAAAGTCATGTCTGCCAAAGCTGCCAAAGGCGACGATGGTGCATCTGTGACGGCGACGACGCGGCTTCCAGCTTTCTTGAATTTCTCGGCAAGATCAAGCGTAAATTGGGTATAGCGGGGGACTGCTATTGCCAGCAAAGTATCATTTTCATTCAGATATTGGGTTCTACGGATCATCGTCTCCATACCGCCCTGCCCGTCCAGAATGATTTGGCTTGCACAAAAGGGAAAAAGAAGATGAGCAGAGATATTTGCATAAAAGGCGCTCATGCCGAAACCGGCAAAAAAGCATCGCCGCGACGAGCGGATAAGCGTTGCTGTCTCCTCCAGAAGATCGCTGTTTATGAAGCGTTTGCTGGCTTCAATATTGCCGATGACAGCGTCAAGTGTTCCATCTATCGAAATATGCGAAGCGTTGCCGGTTTCAAACTTTCCGAGGTTTTTTATCGGCGCCAAGAGATGCTGCAAGCCCTCAACGGCAAAACTTCGAAAATCACTATATCCCTCAAACCCCAGACTGCGGACAAAACGGTTGACAGTAGCAACCGAAACATGGGTCGCTGCGGCCAGTTCTTCTATTCCCATTGTGGCTGCGTAAATCGGGTTTTGCAGAATATAATCAGCAATCTGACAATTGGTTCGCGTCAAGCTTTTTCGATGCGCAAGCAGGATGGTTGTCAGTGATGATTTTTCCATCTATCTCCCCTTATTGATAAAAAACATATCAGTATTTTTTTAAAAAGAAATGTTTTTTTTCATCGCGCACGACATCGCTTCCAAAAAAAAGCCTATCAATGACGACACTGGCACCGCGAGCGTGTAAAAAACAGTTCCAATGGTCAGCGCACATGCTAGTGTCAGGTTTGATGGCTGTGGTTTGATCAGGCATAACGGGGAGGCAGAGTTATGAAAGCGATATATTACACGCAATTTGGTGCGCGACCGGAGATAAAAACTGTGCCGGATCCCGAACCCACACCCGATGGTGTTGTGATTGCGGTAAAAGCCACCGGCGTTTGCCGTAGCGATTGGCATGGCTGGATGGGGCATGATCCCGATATCAAACTCCCCCATGTTCCCGGACACGAATTTGCCGGCTCCGTTGTTGCCACCGGCAGGAACGTTCATCGGTTCCGCAAAGGCGAGCGTGTTACGGTACCCTTTGTTTCGGGTTGTGGCCATTGCAGCGAATGCCAATCCGGCAACCAGCAGGTTTGCCCCAACCAATTTCAACCGGGCTTCACCCATTGGGGATCATTCGCAGAATTTGTTGCTATCGATTATGCGGAAACCAACCTCGTTCATCTGCCTGACACCATTGAGTACACCACCGCAGCCAGTCTAGGCTGTCGGTTTGCAACCTCCTTCCGTGCGGTTGTGGATCAGGCGCGTGTCAAGCCGGGCGAATGGGTGGCAATCCATGGCTGTGGCGGCGTGGGCCTTTCTGCCATCATGATTGCGGCAGCCATGGGTGCATTGCCTATTGCCATAGATCTTGAAGATGACAAACTGGATTTTGCCCGCCAGTGTGGTGCCGTGGCCACAATCAACGGTCGCAAAACGCAAGATATCAGCCAAGCCGTAGGTGAAATAACCAAAGGTGGCGCACATGTATCGATTGACGCACTTGGCAACCCGACAACCTGTTTCAATTCGATCAAAAATCTCCGCCGCCGCGGCCGTCATGTGCAAGTGGGTTTGATGTTGGGTGAGCATTCCACACCGAAAATCCCCATGGCTCAGGTGATCGGTCATGAGCTGGAAATCTATGGCAGCCACGGCATGCAGGCATGGCGTTACGATGCGATGTTCGCCATGATTGAAGCGGGAAAGATTCATCCGGAAAAGCTCATCGGTGATAAAATTACTCTGGAACAGGGCATCGATGCCCTCGTCACCATGGATTCCGCCAAAACACTGGGCATGAGTGTGATTGACCGTTTTTGAAATCCATCGGATAACGGCAAGGTAGATGCCAGACAGTGATTGTGATCGGTTGGACACGGTACGATGCGATACCGCCCTCATGCGTGTCGCATTTTATCAAGTCCAGACGACACGCATTCAATCGTCATTTTATCGGGTATTTTAGAGCGGTTCCCGATTGCTGTGAATCATCAATCGGATAAGATACCGCGACAAATCAAAAGCTTGAGACGCGCCTGCCGGATAGCATCAGGTCGAAAAGCGCTCTAAACAGTCCTGCGGATACGGCTTGCAGTTTTCGCTATATGCTTCCATTCATAAGCGTATAAAGAGAGTCATAATGAGAAGCTTTCATCGTCTTGGCATCAACACCTGAAACGGCATCCGCCATCCATAATGAGCGTAGAATACTTTCTTCGGTCGCTTCAATGACAGCTTCAAACAGGGGCGATAGCTGTTCATCGGGGAAATGTGGCTTGTCGCCCAGGACATTTTGTTTTTCCAGAACCTCCCGCATGGCCTGTGCTGTGGTAAAGGCCAACGCATAATCACCTGAACCATGGCTCAGCGCGGCACCAGTACGCGCAAGCCCGCCAATGGCGCGGTTTGCAAGCCGTTTGAGCTGGCGTGCGCATAAAGGTGCATCGGTTGCAATGATCATGATGATCGAACCATCTTTATCGGCAACGCTGGTCAACCGATCCACTTCCCGGTTGGCTATGCGCAGATGCCCACCGAAATTCGACTGTACCAAAACACCGATTGTATAATTCCCGACAACGGTATCGACTTGGCGCGATGCTGTTCCAATACCGCCTTTCAGACCGAAAGCCACAGTGCCCGTTCCCGCGCCGACACCACCTTCGGCAAAAGCGCCGGTTTTCGCCGTCTGCAAAGCAATCCGCATCTCGTCAACGCTTGGACGTGCGCAACGAATATTGTTCAGGCGGGAGTCATTGGTTTCCCCGACAACAGCATTGATCGACGTGACCAAAGCGTTTCCCTCATCGTTGATAGTCCAACGGTTCAGCGCTTCTATTGCGCGCCCGGTTGCCAAAGTATTGGTCAGCAGGATGGGCGTTTCTATCACACCAAGCTCTTCAATCTGGGTAGAACCGACAAATTTCCCATATCCGTTGAAGACGCTGAAACCTGCTGGCACTTTGTTTTGATAGATATTATCACCATGCGGCAGGATGGCGGTAGCACCGGTACGAACATCCTTGCCTTCAATCAACGTCACATGCCCGACCTTGACGCCTTTAACGTCGGTTAGGGCATTGAGCGGGCCGGTCTTGTAGAGACGCGTAACATATTTTTCAGGCATAGCGTGCCGCATGATTTTAATCCCATATTCAATAGTCACGTATGAGAGCGTCGATCTGATTAGATCAGATTGACACTCTCATCCATTGTTCACACCGCGTTTTTATCCGATAGTAATGGGATAGGGCAACGATCCTGTGAAGCGTTTTCCCCGTGGATGCACTCCACACTTTTCGAAAAACGCTCCAAAATGCAAAACAAAACGGTGATTGTAAAACGGCAAAAGAGTTCGGGATGCGCACTATATCCGCAATCTTGGCGACATCCGTATGCAGTTGTCTGATTATGCATGGATAAGCTTCAACGCCATATCGTCGTAGACACCTTCAACTGCATCATCAGGCTTGCGGTCGCACACCAGATAATCAATGTCCTTCAAGGCAGCTACCGTAAATGTACCCTGTTTTTTGAATTTTGAATGATCGGCCAAAACTATGGTCTTTTCCGAATGTGTGATCATCGCCCGGGCGATTTCGGCCTCCTGCAAATCAAAATCACTGACGGTTCCATTGCTGACAGCGCCGACAGTCAACACAGCATAACGGGCATGGAATTTTCCGATCTGCTCGATCGTCAACATACCGACATTCTCATTATTGTCTCGATTGTAGCAGCCGCCCAACATAAACACCTCGTGGTGGGGATTGGCACTGACGATCTTGGCAATCGTATTGGAATTGGTGATGATGGTCAGTTTTGGCAAATCGGCCAGAACTTCGGCAAAAACAGTGGTGGTACTGCCGGTATCGATAAACAAAGTATCGCCGGGTTTGAAAATAGCGGCGGCCAAAGTGCAAAGCTTTCGCTTTTCCTGCACATTTTCACCCATACGGGCGGCAAAAGATCCCTCAATACCCGACTGATAGGGTGACAATTCTGCACGCGCACCACCGTGGAATTTCTTCACCAATCCCTGCTGGTCAAGATCAGACAGATCCCGCCGGATCGTTTCTTTCGAGACACCCAGCTTCTCAGCAAGATCATCAACACTGACTTCACCAGCTGCCCGAACGAGCACAACGATCTTTTCGTGTCTGTGATTACGTGCCAAGATCAATTTCCTTTATGTTACCCTTTCGCCATACCCCCAGACACACATGCTGACAAGTCCGATGGCAAATGGCAACCACGTTTCTTACATGTGTTTTACTCATGAAGCCCATTTTTCAACCCGACAAGACTTTACTTAACAAAAAAAAATATATACCGTTCAGTCATAAATTGACCGAATGGTAATTTCGGTACGGAGGTTTTTCAGATTATGTCGGCATATGACTTTGAAACGCGCGCCCATGCGGTGGACGTTGTTATTATAGGCGGCGGGGTTGTCGGATGCGCTGTCGCCCGCAAAATGACGCTTGCCGGAATGCGCACGGTTTTGATGGAAAAAGGCGCCGATATCCTTTCCGGCGCTTCAAAGGCCAATAGTGCGATCCTGCATACCGGCTTTGACGCGCCACCCGGAAGCCTTGAATTGGAATTGGTCAAGGCGGGTCGGCAGGAATATCTTGAAATCAAGGAAAGCCTGGATCTTTCGATCGTCAAAACCGGTGCATTGGTTTGCGCGTGGAACCAGCATGAAGCCGATAAATTGCCCGACATCTATAAAAAAGGCATTGAAAACGGCGTCAATGAGCTTGAACTGCTGGACGCAAAATCTGCCCGTGCGCTGCAACCCCACCTGTCAGAAAAACTTTGCGGCGCACTGCATGTCATCGGTGAAAACATTATTGACCCTTGGACAGCGCCGCTGGCTTATCTGACACAGGCTGTCAAAGCAGGTGCTAAATTTCTGCGCAACACCGAATTGCTCAATGGCACATACGACCAAGGGCTATGGAAGTTGGAAACCAACCAAGGCACCTATTATGCGCGTGCGGTAATCAACGCCGCCGGCCTTTACGGCGATATTGTCGATGAACGACTGGGGTTTGCCCGCGAATTTACGATCAAGCCGCGCAAGGGCCAGTTCATCGTTCTCGACAAAGCTGCGGCACAATTTGTAACCAGCGTTATTTTGCCGGTACCAACGGAAATTACCAAAGGTATTGTGGTTTGTCCCACTGCTTTCGGCAATGTGCTTGTCGGGCCGACAGCGGAAGAACAGGACGACCGCAACCGCGCAACTGTGGTGCATGACACATTGGAGATGCTCAAGCATAAGGGTGCCGAGATTGTACCGCAGCTTGCCAATATCGACATAACCGCGGTTTATGCCGGCTTGCGGCCTGGCAGCGATGACAAGGCCTATCGTGTTTTTGCGCGCCCCGAAAAGCCTTGCATTACCTTGGGCGGAATCCGCTCGACAGGATTAAGCGCATCACTGGGTTTGGCGCAGCACGCATTGAAATTGCTGACAGGCTTTGGCGGCTTTGAACAAAAACCCGTCGATGCGCCGACATTGAAAATGCCGAACCTGACAGAAGTTTATGAACGGGATTGGCAACGTGACAACCACGGTGAAATTGTCTGCCATTGTGAAATGGTGACCAAACGTGAAATAGAAGCCACCTTCAACACACCGGTACCACCGGGCGACTTTGGCGGCTTGAAGCGTCGCACCCGCGCCTGCATGGGGCGTTGCCAGAGTTTTTATTGCAATGCGCAAGTGGCCGACATTATCGGCGACCGCTTTGCCGCATCCTTGACCGTTTCTACCGGGGGCAAATCATGAGTGAAACAGCACAAAAAACAGTTGTTGGCGATGTTATCATCATCGGCGGCGGCCCGGCAGGAGTAGCGGCAGCTTTGGAGTTGCGCAAACGCGGCATTGAACATGTTATCCTGCTGGAACGTGAAAAAGAACTTGGTGGCGCGACACGCCATTGCAGCCATTCACCCTTTGGAATGCACGAGTTTAAACGCGTCTATTTCGGCGCGCAATATGGCAAAAAGCTTCAGCAGGAAGTTGACAAAAGTGGCATCGATGTGCGGTTTGGTCATTCCGTTGTTTCGCTGGGCGATGACGCAACCCTGAAGGTAAGCTCCCATAAGGGATTAGAGGATTTTGCGGCAAAACGCATTATCGTGGCGACGGGAAACCGCGAAACCCCGCGTTCGGCGCGCATGGTGACCGGTGACCGGCCAATCGGCATCCTTAACACCGGCGCTTTGCAATCCTATGTGGCTTTCTACCATGAAATGCCGTTTAAAAAGCCGCTGATTGTGGGAACAGAACTTGTTTCCTTCTCGGCTGTCCTTACCTGTATCAGCCATGGTGCGCGCCCGGTAGCAATGTTGGAGCGGTCGGCCTCTACGACAGCATGGGCGGCCTGCGGAGCATTTCCAAGGCTCGTTGGTGTGCCACTTTATCATCAGGCAGAAATTATCGACATCAAAGGCAAGCCGCGCGTGGAAACGGTGACGGTCGATATTGCCGGCGAGAAAAAACAATTCGATTGTGACGGCGTTTTATTCACTGGCGAATTCCGACCGGAATCATCCTTGTTTTTGCGCTCGCCCATGGGGATTGCGCAAGGCAGCCAAGGGCCCGTAACCGATCAGGATGGGCGCTGTCTCAACCCGCTTTATTTTGCAGCGGGCAATGTCCTGCGCGGTGTGGAAACTGGCGGCTGGGCCTTTCGGGAAGGCCGACAGATCGGGGCAAATGTTGCCGCAGACCTGAAATATGCGCCAAAAAATGCAGACCTTGTCAAAGTTGAATTCAGCGACCCGATCAAACTGGTCGTGCCTTCGGTTTTACGCCGCAATGTTGCTATGCAAGCGGACAATGCATTCCAATTGCGCTTTACCCGCCGCATAAAAGGCAGGCTTTCGCTGCTTGTCGATGGAAAATCCATGTGGAATAAAAGCGGCCAATGGCTGCCGGAGCGCAGAATCTTGTTGCCAATCGTGCCCGATGCCCTCAAGGCTTCGCGCATTCAATTGATTTTCGAGGAGGACGAAAAGTGAGGATAGCATCAATAGATCAAGGAACGACTTCCACCCGCTGTCTGGTGGTGGATGATGGCGGAGATTGGCACGTTGCCGGTGCTATCCGCCACAAACAGTATCTGCCGCAGCCGGGCTTTGTGGAACATGATGCTGAAGAGCTTCTAGCCAACATATGCAGCGTTTTGGAAAAAGCCGGCAAGGTCGATGCCATTGCATTGGCCAATCAGGGCGAAAGCTGCCTTGCATGGGATAGCCAGACCAAAGAGCCTTTAAGCCCGGTCATTGTCTGGCAGGACTCGCGAACATCGTCCTCTCTGGCGCGTCACGGACAAGATGCGATTGATGAATCGCTGCGTATTTGCGGCCTGCCGCTTGATCCTTATTTTTCGGCCAGCAAACTGGCATGGCTCATGCTGAATAACGATCGCGTTGCCGCTGCCTACAAAGCCGGCCGCTTAAGGCTCGGCACCACCGATGCCTTTTTCCTCGACAGGCTTTGCAACAATTTCGCAACCGATTGCGCCACCGCTTCACGCACCGGCTTGCTGGATCTGAAAACCCTTACATGGAGCGATGAATTATGCCGGTTCCATGGTGTTCCGATGGAATGTCTGCCTGCCATATGTTCTGTCGATGCAGGTTTTGGAACAATCAAATGCACCCCTTTGGCTGTTTCTATTGTTGACCAGCAGGCCGCACTCTACGGCCATAATTGTCGCAAGCCGGGAGATTGCAAAATAACCTTCGGCACCGGTGCATTCCTTCTCGCACTCACCGGCCATGAACGGCCGCAAACAGGAAAACTCCTGCCCACAGTGGCATGGCGCAAACGTGGCGAAGAAGCTCTGTTTGCCGTTGAAGGCGGTGTCTACGATGCTGGAGCGGCAATCGAATGGGCGCAGAAACTTGGCTTGTTCAGCGACACAAGCGAGCTTGACGGCTTTACCGGCCCTTCCGCAATCTCGCGCGGGCTTGGCTTTGTTCCCGCATTGTCCGGCCTTGCCGCTCCTTTTTGGGATCGTCAGGCCGGTGCGTTGTTCATCGGCATGGATCATGCCAGCGATAAACGCGACATGATACGTGCCATTTTGGAAGGAATTGCACTTTTAACGACAAAACTAGTTGAAGATACATCTAAAGTTGTGCCATTAAGCGACACAATATCAATCGATGGCGGCCTGTCGCAAAATGTCTACTTTGCACAGTTTCTCGCCTCGGCAAGCAACAGGACAATCGTCGTGCCCCCCATGCATGAATTAACAGCCTTCGGCCTGGCAGACCTCTGCGGCGTCACGATTTCCGATATTCGCGAAGAACCGGCCATTTATCGACCGGACGGGTCGGTCAGCATGGCAGACCATGCGCTGTTCAATTCTGCCATTGAACGCGCTGGCCATTGGCACAGCACGAAATAATAACACCGTTGAAATGGATAAGGGAACAAGACATGCAGGAAAAGAAGACCGAGAGCGCAGCCTCCCATCATGCAAGCGAGCATGATCACCTCAAACGCGACATTACGCCGTTTCAATCCTTTGCAGTAGCCTTTGGCTTTGTATCTATCGCCACAGGTATCTTCACCGCTTATGCCTCGATGCTGGCAAGTGCGGGGCCTGCCGGTATCTGGACATGGCCGGTGGTTGTTATCGGCCAATTGATGGTTGCCTTTATTCTGGGGTCGCTGGCGGCCCGAATTCCGGTTACCGGCTATGTTTATCAATGGGCTTCGCGTATTACCAATCCTGTTTTCGGCTGGGTTGCGGGCTGGATCAGCTTTATGTTTCTCGCCATTGTTTTATGTGCGGTAGACTATACGATTGCATCTGCCATTCTTCCCGTTCTCTTCAGCTATACCGGTACGCCGGTCAATGCTTGGGCAATCACCGCAGTGGTCATTATTCTGCAAGCGATTATGATTGCGTTCTCGACCCGCTTCACACAGCGCTTCAACGCCGTTGCCGTAACAATCCAGCTGGTGGGTATGATCGGCCTCATCATCCTCTTGTTTGCCGTCGGTTATGGCAAGAACGAGCTGGACTTTTCCATGCTGTTCAATAAGGGCGCGCTTGCCGAAGAAGGCTATTTCTCTTTTGGCGGCTTGACGCAGGTCGGCCCATGGATGATGGCAACATTGCTTGGTGCTTTCACTATTGTCGGCTTTGAATCCGCAGCAAATCTTGCTGAAGAAACCCGTGAACCTGCACGCGTTGTACCGAAAGCCATGTGGCAGGCTGTTCTCAGCCTCGGCATTATCGGCATGCTGTTTCTGATTGCCGTCACAGCTCTGCTTGGCAACCCGGCAGCCCTAGCCGGTTCTGATACACCGATCGCCGACGTTATTTCGCGGGTTCTCGGGCCGGTACTTGGAAAAGGCTTGCTGGTGCTGGTCGTTATTTCAATCTTCTCATGTGGCTTGGTCATCTTGCTCAGCGGTACGCGTCTTGTATGGGCAATGTCCCGCGACGAGCGTTTTCCCGGTTGGCAGATCTTTCACAAGATCAATCCTGTGCTGCATACGCCGCTCAATGCCACAATCTTTGTCGCCTTGCTGGGACAGATCATTCTGGCCATCTTCTCACAACAGACTGATGCTCTGTTTGCCTTGTTTTCGGCTGCCACATTGCTCCCTGCAATCATTTACGCCATCTCGGTCGGCATGTACGCTTTAAAGCGCAAGTCGATGCCGGAAAGCCAAGGTTTCACCTTGGGTAAATGGGAAACACCGGTTCTGGTTCTGGCCATCATCTGGCTGGTATTCGAACTGGCAATCTTCCGTGATGCCTCCTTTGCCAAACCTTGGGCCTATGTCGGTATCATGTTTGTCATCGGAATGATCTATCTTGCCTATCTGTTGATGACACGCGGTGCCAAAGGCCTGAAAATGCCTGAAATGATCGCCATTGATGCCATCCTTGACGAAGACAAGGGCGATACGATCGACACGCATTAAGCGTAAAAAAATTAGGCAACCTTTATGAATTTTTCATCGTGAAGGTTGCCGTCAACTATTTTTAAAATCGGCTTTGCGCTTTTCGACAAAGGCTGCCATGCCTTCTTTCTGATCGTGAAGGGCAAAAGCCGAATGGAACAGTCGGCGCTCAAACCTCAGCCCTTCCTGCATTGTCAACTCGTCGGCATGCAAAATGGCCTCCTTGACCATCATGGACACCGGAAGTGACATATCGGCGATAATGGCTGCTGTTTTCATTGCTTCATCCAAGAGCGTTTCAGCTGGAATAATCCGCGAAACCAGACCCGACCGTTCTGCTTCGGCAGCATCCATCAAACGGCCCGTCAGGCACATTTCCATGGCTTTCGCGCGGCCGACAAGTCTGGTTAAACGCTGTGATCCCCCCATACCGGGAATAACGCCGAGCTTGATCTCCGGTTGACCGAATTTTGCGGTTTCGTCGGCCAAAATGAAATCACACATCATCGCAAGCTCACAACCACCGCCCAAAGCATAACCCGATACGGCAGCCACCGTCGGCGTACGGATGGCGCTAAAACGTTGCCATTCAGCAAACCAATCGCTCATATACATCTCGATGAAGCTCTGGTTCTGCATTTCCTTGATATCAGCACCGGCAGCAAACGCTTTTTGCGAACCGGTGACAACAATGCAGCCAATGTCGATATTGCGATCAAATTCGTATGCAGCTGCAATAAGTTCCTGTGTCAGCTGCCGGTTGATCGCATTAAGCGCTTGCGGCCGGTTTAACTGGATAAGCCCGATTTTGCCGCGGGTTTCAACGAGAATTGTCTCATAACGCATTCGATTTTCCTTTCAGCCTATCCGGCTACCCCGTCACGCATACCATTGCGGAAAAATTTTATAATGGCAGAAAAATCTTCATGGCCAAAACCAAGTTTTTCAAACAGGTTGAAGAGCTGTGCCGCTTCAGCCCCCATCGGGGTTGCCGCTCCCGTGGCAAGCGCCGCCTGTTGTGCAAGCCGCAAGTCTTTGAGCATGAGCGACGTGGCAAATCCCGGCTGATAGTCTTTATTGGCAGGTGATGATGGAACCGGCCCCGGCACGGGACAATTTGTGGTGAGCGACCAGCATTGACCCGATGACGTCGAGGCAACATCGTAAAGCGCCTGATGCGAAAGACCGAGCTTTTCACCCAAGGCAAACGCCTCGCAGACACCTGCCATACTGATACCCAGAATCATATTATTACAGATTTTTGCGGCCTGCCCCGCACCGTCACCACCGCAATGGACAATGCGTTTTCCCATTGCTGCCAAAAGCGCTTGGCCTTTTTGAAAGGCCTGTTCTTCACCGCCCACCATAAAGGTTAGCGACGCATTGATTGCACCGATTGTACCGCCGGAAACCGGGGCATCAAGGCTCAAACAACCTTGTTTTTGTGCGCATTGATGCACATGGAGCGATGTATCAACATCGATTGTCGAGCAATCGATCAGTAACGTATCAGGCGTTATCACCGGCAGAATTTCCTGCCAGACAGCCAATACGTGTTGGCCAGCCGGCAACATGGTTATGACACATGATGCCCCGCTCACGGCATCCCGGTTGGATGGCGCTATTTCCACGCCATTTTTTTGTGCGTCGCAGCAGGACTGCTGCGAGAGATCCATGCCCTTGACATGATAGCCCGCTTTAGCCAGATTGGCAGCCATTGGCCCGCCCATATGCCCCAAACCGATAAATGCGATTGTTTCAGCCATAATCCTATCCTCCCTATAGATCGCGTGCGATAACCAGCCGCTGAATCTCGCTTGTGCCTTCATAAATCTGCGTTATGCGCACATCGCGGTAAATACGCTCAACCGGAAAATCTTTAAGGTATCCATAGCCGCCATGGATTTGGATAGCGTGGGAACACACCTTCTCGGCCATCTCGGAGGCGAACAATTTCGCCATCGAAGCCTGTGTCAGGCAAGGCAAACCCGCATCACGCAATTCAGCAGCGTGTAGCACCAAAAGCCGTGCCGCTTCGATTTGTGTTTTCATATCGGCCAGCATAAAATGAACCGCCTGATTTTTTATGATCGCTTCACCGAAAGCCTGCCTGTCCTGCGCATAGGCAAGGGCTGCTTCATAAGCAGCGCGCGCCATACCGACAGCTTGCGCGGCAATGCCGATACGCCCGCCTTCAAGATTAGATAGAGCGATCCGGTAGCCTTCACCCTCCTGCCCCAGCAGGTTTTCTGCCGGAATACGCATATTGGAAAAAGCCAATTGACAGGTGTCCGACGCATGCAGGCCCAATTTGTCTTCAACCCTCACAACTTCATAGCCCGGCGTTTCTGTCGGCACGATAAAGGCGGAAATGCCTTTTTTGCCCGCATTGCGATCGGTCACCGCAAAGACGATGATTATCTGGCCATTTTTCCCCGATGTGATGAATTGTTTGGCACCGTTGATTACATAGTCATTGCCTTGCTTCTCGGCGCGGCATTGCAGTGCCGATGCATCCGATCCTGCCTGTGGCTCCGTCAGTGCAAAGCCGCCAATCCATTCGCCGCTGGCCAATTTGGGAAGGAAAGCCGCTTTCTGCTCTGGCGTGCCGTAACGGACAATGGGCACACAGCCGACAGAAGAATGAACGCTCATAATGGTTGAACAAGCACCATCCCCTGCGGCGATCTCCTCCAGCGCCAAAGCATAAGGCAAAACACCCATTTGCGAACCGCCATAGATTTCAGGAACCAACATGCCAAGGAAACCCAGTTCACCCAATTTTTGTAGCTGTGCGCGCGGAAACTGGTGGCTTCGGTCGCGCTCGGCTGCGCCCGGCAACAACTGTTCGCGTGCAAATTGCCTCGCAACATCGCGAATTGCCAAACTTGTTTCGTCTAGGATCATATCGCCCTCCCTTGGCTTTTCTCAACCCAATCCAAACGTCAATCTACATACGTTCAAACGCCATGGCAGTCGCTTCGCCCCCACCGATGCATAACACTGCCATGCCTCTTTTCAGCTGGTATTGCTGCATGGCGGAAAGCAGGGATACGATAATCCGCGCGCCCGAAGCGCCAATCGGGTGTCCCAGTGCACAAGCCCCACCATGAACATTGACTTTATCATGTGGCAGATCGAGCACTTTCATTGCAGCCATAACGACAACGGCGAAGGCCTCGTTAATTTCAAAAAGGTCAACGCTTTCAAGCGGCCACCCCGACAATTGCGACAGCTGTTTCAGCGCGCCAATCGGTGCCGTTGGAAACAATGCCGGCCCATCGGCAAAGGTGGTGGTTGCACAAATGCGGGCAAGCGGTTGCATGCCGCGTTTTTCTGCCACCGATAATCGTGTCATCACCAATGCTGCTGCACCATCGGAAATCGAAGAGGAATTGGCCGCCGTGACCGTGCCATTGTCACGGAATGCCGGCTTCAACAGCGGTATCTTGTTGGGCTGCGCTTTAGGGGGCTGTTCGTCCGTGGTGACCGTTTGGGTTTCATTACGGATTTTGACATCAACCGGTGCTATTTCATTGGCAAACCGGCCTGCTTTTATGGCAGCATCGGCCCGCTCCAGCGAAGCAATGGCGTAAACATCCTGCGCCTGCCGGGTGAATGCAAATTGTTCTGCGCAATCTTCTGCATAAGTGCCCATGAGCCGCCCATGGTCATAGGCATCCTCCAACCCGTCAAGAAACATATGGTCAATCAACCGACCATGGCCCATGCGATAACCGCCACGGGCTTTGTCAAGAAGGTAGGGGGCTTTACTCATATTTTCCATGCCGCCCGCCACCATGAACGTATTGCTGCCCGCTACCAGCATATCATGGGCAAGCATTGCGGCTTTCATGCCAGAACCACACATCTTATTGACCGTGGTTGCACCGCACGACATTGGCAGTCCACCTGCAAAGCCGGCCTGACGTGCTGGTGCCTGCCCCTGACCGGCAGACAGGACACAGCCGAAAATGTTTTCATCAATCTCTGACGCTTTTACCTCGGCGCGCTCTAACGCTGCCGCTATGGCAACGCCACCCAGTTTGCTGGCAGCCATATCTCTAAAGGCACCTTGGAATGCCCCCATGGGTGTGCGGGCTGAACCGACAATCACAACAGGGTCTTTACTGGTCATCATATATTTCCTTGCCACACGTCTTGTCTCGTTCAAAGCGGGGGTTCCTGATAAGGACGCGATGGCTCATTTGGGTGCCATGCGCAGGGCGCCATCAAGCCGGATTGTTTCGCCATTCAACATCATGTTTTCGCAAATATGACGGACCAACGCGGCATATTCTTGCGGTTTACCCAAACGCGATGGAAAGGGGACGCTTGCACCCAGACTGTCTCTTACGGCCTCAGGCATGCCGGCCATCATCGGCGTTTCAAATATGCCCGGTGCAATGGCAACACACCTTATGCCGAAACGTGCCATCTCGCGTGCTATTGGCAGGGCCATACCCGCAACACCGGCTTTGGATGCCGCATAGGCGACTTGGCCAATCTGCCCATCAAAGGCCGAAATGGAAGAGGTCATGATAATAACACCGCGTTCACCATCAACGCCCGGTTCCTGCCTACTCATCACATCGGCACAAAGCCGCGTCATATTGAATGTGCCGATAAGATTGGTGGTGATTATTTTCGAAAAACGTTCCAGATCATGTGGCCCTTCGCGGCCAACGAGCTTTTCCGCCGGTGCAATACCGGCGCAATTGACAAGCACATCCAGCCTTCCAAATGCACGCTTTGCGCCGTCTACCGCATTGAGGCCGTCATGCTCATTTGTTACATCGGTTTTGATGAAAACCGCCCGTCCCTGGCTTTGCGCAATAAGGTCTTCTTCACCTTTTTTAAGGTCGGCCAGAACCACTTTTCCTCCCGCTGCAACCACCATTCGGCTGACCGCCGCTCCCAGCCCTGAACCAGCACCCGTGACGAGAAAAACACTGTCTTGCAACTTCATGCCGAAGCTCCTTTTTCCAATGCGCTTTGCCGCAACAAAAACCGCTGAATTTTGCCGCTTGGTGTTTTGGGCAGCTCTGAAACAAAGTCGATCAAGCGCGGATAGGCATGGGCTGAAAGGCGTTTGCGGACGTATTTTTGCAAGTCATCAAACAAAGCGTCCGAGGGCTTGAAGCCGTCGTTGAGAACAATGAAGGCTTTGACAATTTCGGTGCGCTCCGGATCCGGTATGCCCACGACCGCAGATTCCCGAACCGCAGCATGTTCCAGCAATGCGCTTTCAACCTCGAACGGGCCTATCCTATAGCCGGACGACGTAATGATATCATCATCGCGGCCGACAAAGCTATATTGGCCGGTTGCTTCCAATAACACCGTATCACCGGTGCGGTAGTAACCGTTGGCGATCGCCGGCGTTTCACGGTTGTGATAGCCTAAAAACCAGAACAATGGCGAGCGGCCAATATCAATGGCCAAAATACCTTGCTGGCCAGGCGGTAGCTCACGGTCATTCTCGTCCAGAACCGCAACGCGGTAACCAGGCATGGCAAAACCGGCAGACCCCGGCAAAAAATCATGGGCAAGCCGATGATGATTATTGACAAACATGCCAAGCTCCGTCTGTCCATAATGGTCATAGATCGGCACATGCAAATGCTCGTCAAACCAGCGAATGACTTCGGGATTAAGCGGTTCGCCCGCGCTTGATACCACACGCAAACGCCCTTTGATTGGCTCTGCCGCTTCAGCCCCCGCCGCAATCAGCAAACGGTAGGCTGTGGGCGCGCCGGCAAGATTGTTGATATCGTATCGGCGGATCATGTCATAGGTCGATCGGGCATTGAAATGCCCATCATAGAAAAGTGTCGTCGCCCCATGGGACAGCGGACCGGTTACCGCGTAATACAGACCGTAGGCCCAACCGGGATCAGCGATATTCCAAAATCGGTCATCTTGGCGCAAATCGATCGCATCACGCATATAAACGTAAAAAGCGTAGAGCGCGAAAAGCGGCACCGCAACGCCTTTGGACAACCCCGTTGTGCCGGATGTCGCCATCATCATGAAGAGATCGGAACCCTTGCGCAAGACCGGTTCAAAATCGGTCGATTGCCGCGCCATCACACGGCGCAGATCAATATCATCTGTATTGTCGATCGTCGTTCCTTCACCTGCATAAACAGCGATAGCAGGACAGTTTTCAACGTCGTTAAGCTTGGGGCGGTTTGCCGGATCGGTGACAATCAGCTTTGCCTGACTAATCGTCAAACGTTGCTGGATGGATTTTGACCCGAAAGCCGTAAACACTGGTTGATAGACACAGCCTGCGCGCCATGTGCCCAATATCACCATCAAAAGTTCAGGCCGCCGCGGTAACATACCCGAGACGACATCACCCGGCCGCAGGCCTAACGATGTCAATACGTTGGCAAACCGGGCAGATTCATCGCGCAGCTCTTCGAAACTATAGCGCGCTTTGTTGCCTCTTTCGTCTTCGAAAATCAGTGCCGTCTTGTGGCTGCCGACATGGCGGTCACAACATTCGATACAGGCATTGATGCCGCGTTCCATATCGCCATCAAAACAATCCGCTAGCGTATCGAGAGAGAAATTTTCCCAAATCTCGGCATAGTCGGCTTCTTCAGACCGCAAAAGCGCTCCACTTTGGCTCATATTATCCTCCCATTCAACCAAGCCCGTAAGCTTGGTGCCGTCTTTATGCTGCGGCTTTTTGATATATTTTTTTTGCCGCTTTTAATTTTCTTCCCTTGCTCAGTTATCGCAAAAGTGTAGCGCATATTTTCTGGCAATCTATAGTCAAAAAAGCTATAATGAATGAGCAGTTTTGCCATATTTTGACTGAAGCTTATGGAGGAAGTATGGAAGAGCGCGGCCTTATCTCAGAGAAATTTGTCTCAGATGCTTTGGCCTGTTTGCAAGCGCAAAATATCGCCCCTTTGGCAATATTGGCAAAAGTCGGATTTGATGCAATTCCAAATCAGCCGGTGAATGCCGAACAATATGGCGCCTTGTGGCTGGCTATGGCAGAAGCCATGAATGACGAGTTTTTCGGTCTTGGTGCGCGCGCCATGCGGCCCGGCAGCTTCACCCTTCTTGGGCATACAGTCTTACATACGCACCATCTTGAACACGCTATCCGACGCGCATTACGGTTTTTGAAAATCATCCTCGATTATCCATGTGGCACATTGCACCGCGAAAACGGCTTGGCCACAATCACATTGGATGACGGCGGCCCACCGCGCTCCGCTTTTGCCTATCGGGCATTCTGGATTCTTCTTCATGGCATCAGCTGTTTTTTGATTGGTCGGCGTATTCCAATCCAGTCGGTGGCCTTCCGGTGCAAACAGCCCGACCATGAAAGCGGCTATGCACTTTTTTTCGGCGCGAAAGTTAATTTCAGCCAGCGCTGCAGTGCCTTGCATTTTTCCGAGCATTATCTAGATCTTCCCATCAAGCGAAGCGAAAAAGCGTTGAAGGATTTTCTCAAAGCTGCCCCTGCCAATATTCTGATGCGCTATCGCCACGATAGCGGTGTGGAAATGGCGGTTCGCAAAAAACTCAGCTATAGAGATTGTGCCAATTGGCCGGATTTTAACACGCTCGCCCGCGAGATGCGCATAGCCCCGTCAACATTGCGCCGTATGTTAATGAACGAAGGCACAAATTATCACGACATCAAAAATTCGCTGCGTCGTGATCGTGCCATACAGCTGCTGGAAACAGGCTTGAGCGTTGCAGATATTTCCGCAAAACTCGGTTTTGCCGAGCCGAGCACCTTTTATCGCGCCTTTGCAAAATGGACAGGCCTGACACCTGCCAAATACCGAATGGATATCAAACAAGCAGGCTGAGCTGCCTTATCTATCAAAGCAGATATTCTTAGAGCGTTTTGCGAAAAGCCCATCTCGCTTTTTGGAAAACGCTCTAGAGCAAGTCTTCTTGATATTGAACCATTGATTTGCTCTAACTCTCTGTTTTACCGCAATTCTTATCCGATAGGAGCAGGATAAAGAATTGATCCAGTGAATCAATTCTCCTGCGGATGCGTTTCACACTTTTCGGGAATTGCTCTAGATATGCACAGCCTTGCCCAAAGCCGCCAATGCGGCTTCATGCAGCGCCTCGGACATGGTGGGATGGGCGTGGATTGTTCCCGCTATATCTTCCAGACATGCACCCATCTCCAAAGCCAAAGCAAAACCGGCGGAAAGCTCTGACACCCCGCTGCCGACGGCCTGAATACCCAAAACCAGATGGTCATCGGCGCGTGCCACAATGCGGATGAAGCCTTCGTCTGCATGCTTGGTCAGTGCTCTTCCATTGGCGCGGAATGGAAAGCTACCCACTAAGACCTGTCCGCGTTCCTGAGCCTGATGGGGCAATAGGCCGACAGCGACAATTTCGGGATCGGTAAAACATACTGCCGGAATAGCGGCAGGGGCGAAACGTCGTTTTTTCCCACCGATAATTTCGGCAACAATAGCCCCTTGCGCCATTGCCCGATGGGCTAACATTGGTTCACCCGTCACATCGCCAATGGCGTAGATTCCAGACATGGACGTGCGGCACTGGTCATCAATACGAATAAAGGAACCTTCCATATCCAGCACCAATTCCTCACGCCCCCAACCATCAAGTTGCGATTTACGCCCGATCGTGACCAGTATCTTTTCCGCTGCAATCAAAAGCGGTTGCCCGGTTGCGTCGCTCACCTGCAAATGCTTTCCATCGGGCGACAATGCTTTTGCTTTTGTCGTCGTTAAAATCTTCATGCCCAGTTCCGCGGCATTTTTTGCAACAGGCTGCGTAAGTTCTTTATCATAGACAGGCAGAAACGCCTCTCCTGCTTCAACAACTGTCACACTCGCCCCCATCTTTGCAAAAGCCATGCCCAATTCCATGCCGATATAACCACCACCGACCACCGCAAGCGACTGCGGGATGTCTTCGAGCGAAAGAATATCGGTCGAAGATAAAACCGGCCCGCCGAAAGGCAGATTGGGCAATGATGCTGGAACGGAACCTGTGGCGATGACAATATTTTCCGCTGTCACGCGGTGCAGTCCGGTTTCACTTTCAATCTCAACATGACGACCATCGCAAAACCGCGCATGACCAAAAATGGTGCGCACACCGGCTTTTTTCAACAAGCCTGCAACTCCTGCAGAAAGACGGCTGACAATCCCGTTTTTCCACGCCATGGTTTTACGCAGATCCAATTGCGGTTTTGCAACGGAAATGCCGAAATTTTGCGGTTGCTCGCAAAGCATGGAAATATTGTGATGAATTTCGGCTGCCTCAATCAGTGCCTTTGATGGAATACAGCCGACTTTCAAGCAGGTGCCGCCCCATTCAGCCGCATCAACAATCATCGTATCGACACCCGCCTTGGCAGCGTTGATCGCGCAGACATAGCCACCCGGGCCGCCGCCAATAACGAGTAATTTGCATGACAGTTCATTCATGATTCTACCCCTCGACGAACAACATTGCCGGTGTTTCAAGTAATGCTTTTATACGCTGCACAAAAACGGCCGCATCATAGCCATCGATTACGCGATGATCGAAGGCCGATGAAAGGTTCATCATCTTGCGGGCGATGAATTGCTGGCCATTCCAAACGGGGCGCATGGCCAGCTTATTGACGCCGATAATGGCAACTTCCGGATAATTGATAATCGGTGTCGACATGATACCGCCTAGCGACCCGAGCGAGGAAAGCGTGATCGTCGATCCGGTCAATTCCGTGCGGGTGGCGGTACCTGCTTTTGCTGCCTGTGACAATCTCGCAATTTCACCGGCGCACCCCCACAAGGTTCTGGCTTCGACATGTTGCACAACAGGCACCATCAGACCTGCAGGGGTTTGGGTGGCTATTCCGATATGAACGGCGTGTGAGACACGAAGGACGCCTGCCCCGTCATCAAAATGCGCATTGATCTGTGGTTGTCCGTCAATGGCCTTGACCATGGCCTGCATGATAAAGGGTAAAAGTGTCAGTTTCGGTTCGCTTCCATCGACACTTTTCTCATTCAGCGCCGAGCGCAGCGTCTCAACCTCCGTCATGTCGATTTCTTCACAATAGGTTATATGCGGAATATGGGCTTTTGATTGCTGCATCTTTTCTGCAATCAACCGCCTTAGACCGACCACCTTTATTTCCTTGCTATCATGTCTTCTGGACAAGCCCTGATGCGATGCGGGATGTTGCTGCGTTGCAAGATATGTATCGATATCAGCGTGAACCACACGACCGGCAGGCCCGCTGCCTTGTATGCGGCGCAAATCAATTCCGGCCTCGCTCGCTCGCAGTCTGACCGCCGGAGAAGCCCGTGGGCGGGAGCGCTCTTTCACCGGTTCATGCATGCGATAAGCAGACCCTGACGTCTCATCCTGCCCAAGCCTTTCATCGTGCTCGAGCTTTTCATTGTGTTTTGGCGTTTTTGTTTCAGCGTCCCGTATTGGCCGCGTTTCCAATGTCCCTTGCCCATCTTCTTCATCGGCTGTATCGACCAACGCATCCCGATGCGTTGCGGCTTGCGCTATGGCGTCATGCTGATCGGTTTCCAAGCGTACCAAAGCCGCACCGGTTGCCACTTTTTCTCCAATTTCAGCCCCTAACCATAAGACCGTTCCCGCCACAGGCGATGGTATTTCCACCGTTGCCTTGTCGGTCATGACAGCGCCGACAATCGCATCCTCGGCAATGAAATCTCCGGGTTTGACATTCCACTCGACAAGTTCCGCTTCTGCAACCCCTTCGCCGACATCGGGCAATTTGATAATAAATTCGGCCATTTCACACAACCTCCATGACATCGCGCATTGCCTGTCCAACGCGGCCCGGCCCGGGGAAATAATCCCATTCCTGCGCATGCGGATAGGGTGTATCCCAGCCGGTGACACGGATGATCGGGGCTTCCAGATCAAAGAAACAATGCTCCTCGACCAATGCGACGAGTTCGGCACCAAAACCCGATGTCATGGTTGCCTCATGCACCACAATGCATCGGCCGGTTTTTTGCACAGAGCGAATAATAGCTGGCAGATCGACCGGTACGAGCGTACGAATGTCGATGATCTCGGCATCAATGCCGGTTTCGTCAGCCGCGGCCAATGCCACGTGAACCATCGTGCCATAGGTCAGAACCGTTAGCGCGGAACCTTCCCTTCGCACGGCGGCTGTGCCAAGTGGAATAGTGTAGTGGCCATCCGGCGTTTCCGCCCAAACATTGCGCGCCCATGGTGTCACCGGCTTTTCATGATGACCGTCAAATGGACCATTATAAAGCCTTTTTGGCTCCAGAAAAACAACCGGATCCGGATCTTCAATTGCCGCAATCAGCAGTCCTTTCGCATCATGCGGCGTGGAAGGCACAACCACTTTGAGGCCTGCAACATGGGTAAACAACGCTTCCGGACTCTGGCTATGGGTCTGGCCGCCAAATATACCGCCGCCTGTGGGCATACGGATGACAAGCGGGCAGGTAAAATCGCCGTTGGACCGATAGCGAATACGTGCGGCCTCTTGTGATATCTGGTCATAGGCAGGATAAAAATAATCCGCAAACTGGATTTCAATACATGGCCGCAATCCGTAGGCTGCCATGCCGATAGCCGCACCGACAATGCCGGATTCACTGATCGGTGTATCAAAGCATCGCTGTTTGCCATATTTTTTTTGCAAGCCCTGTGTGCAGCGGAAAACACCGCCGAAATAGCCGACATCTTCGCCAAAAACGACAACCTTGTTGTCTCGTTCCATCGCAACATCCATGGCCGAGCGGATGGCTTCTATCATTGTCGAACGTGCCATGATCATACCCCCATTTTCTGTCGTTGCTGCCTGAGATGGGACGGCATTTCGGCATAGACTCCCTCAAACATATCTCGCGCTGTAGGATGGCGACCCGAATGTAGCGTGCCAAAGGCTTCTGCTTCTTTTTGCGCCGCGATAACTGTGTCCAGTATTTCGGCTTCCGCCTGCTTATGGCGCTCTTCGCTCCATACGCCTGCAACAATCAGATGCTGTTTCAGCCGTTCGACCGGATCACCCAATGGCCAGACCGTTGACTCATCTTTGGGCCTGTATCCGGTGGGATCATCGGATGTGGAATGCGCGCCTGAGCGATAGGTTACATGCTCGATCAAGGTTGGCCCGTGGTTGCATCGTGCCCTTTCAACCGCCCATTTTGCAACAGCATAAACGGCCAGATAATCGTTGCCATCCACCCGCAACGCTGGAATGCCAAAACCAAGCCCGCGCGCCGCAAACGTCGCGGAGTTACCCCGTGCCATGCCTTGAAACGTCGAGATGGCCCATTGATTATTGACGACGTTGAGCACCACCGGTGCCTGATAGGTCGAAGCAAACACCATTGCCGAATGGAAATCGGATTCTGCTGTCGCGCCGTCTCCCACCCAAGCCGTTGCAATGCGCGTATCACCGGAAAGTGCTGATGCCATGGCCCAGCCAACACCTTGTGCTAGCTGGGTCGCCAGATTGCCCGACAGGGTAAAAAAACCAAATTCCCGCGATGAATACATGACCGGCATCTGACGGCCTTTCAACGGATCGGCAGCATTGGAAAAAATCTGGTTCATCATGCTGACAATCGGATAACCGCCGGCAATCAGCATACCAGCCTGACGGTAGGTGGTGAAGTTCATATCGCCTTGGTGCAGTGCCATGCGAAATGCGCAGCTTACCGCTTCTTCACCCAGATGCTGCATGTAAAATGATGTTTTACCTTGCCGTTGTGCGGTAAACATACGTTGGTCGAAGATGCGCAATGTCATCATATGGCGCAAACCATCCAGCAGGCTTTGATGGCTCAATCCATCGACAGCCCATTCGCCCACCGCATGTCCTGATCTATCCAGAACGCGGATAATCGAAAATGCGAGTTTGCGGATCAAATGCGGCTCGACATCAATCGGCGGGCGCGGTACGGAACCGGCCTTGGGTATTTCCATTGACGAAAAATCCGGCAGATCACCGGGGCGCATTTTGGGTTCCGGTATCTGTAGCAAAAGCGGTCTATAAGCTTCCATCGTCAACCTCCTCCTGTTGATTTTGAAAGACAGCCTATTGCAATGGAAAAAAACTATTCTGGCAAGCCAATAAATAAAGCCGGCCGTTAAAAGGCGAAATACGCCATATTATTTCATGGCAAGACTATTTTTGCTTTTTTTATAACAAAAACGCATCACTTTACTTTCCTAATGCAATACATTGCCCCCTAAAATCGGGGGACTAAAACAGTATCGATCACATCATCATTAGGGTCAGGACCTATTCATTTGAACGAAATGGTATGAGGAAATTTTGTTGAGAACGAGGGGAAGAGCCAAAGGCAATATGAATATCTTCAAGGGGCTTCGACTTGAATTTCAGCAAAATTGACCATATCCCGAAGGCACACAAAAACAGCTTCGATCTGCATGTGAGAAAAGCTCATAGCTAACTATACCACTTGCCTTTCGCTTTCCTTCGCGCATCTCTTTGCTGTTTAGAGCGGTTCCCGATTGATGTAAATCGTCAATCGGATAAGATACCGCGACAAATCAAAAGCTTGAGACGCGCCGGCCTGATAGCATCAGGTCGAAAAGCGCTCTATTTTGCCATATCATTCAAATGAATAAGTCCTGACCCTAGCGTTATTGATCTAAGGCTTTACGGTTGCGCCTGTATTGTGGCGATAATGGCGCCGACTTTTTGAGTTGTATCCTCCAGACATTGGATAGAAAGACAGCCGTTTATCGGTGCAACAATCGCGGTTTCCATTTTCATGGCTTCCATAATGGCAATTTTTTCGCCCTTCTCAACCTTGGCACCATCTTCAACAAGCCAAGTTCTAATAGTGCCAGGTATCGGTGCACAAACATCACCTGCATTTTGTTGTCTTTGCTCGTCGGATGGAAATTGGCTTGCGGCTGCAGAAAAGCCACCCAATTGCCGCAGAAATGCACTGGGTAGCCCCAGTTCAACGCGTTTCCCATCAAGCTCGATCATAAACCGGCTAACGCTTTCCTCTTTCATTTCGCCACGGGCTGCCATTGCCATGGGCTCGGCAAAGTCGGTCTCGATCCAGCGGGTGTGAATTTTAAATCCGTCATGTCCGATAAAATCAGGGTGTTTAACGGCAAGACGGTGGAACGGCAAAACCGAAGCGACACCTTCAATCTCGAATTCTGCCAAAGCACGAACGGCGCGGGCCAGCGCTTGCGCGCGTGTTTGACCGGTTACAATAAGCTTTGCCATCATCGAGTCAAACATCGGGGCCACGGCGTCTCCCGCCGTCACGCCACTATCAAGACGCACACCTAGACCCGATGGGGGATTGAAACGGGTTATTTCACCGGGCGAAGGCAAAAAACCGCGTCCGACATCTTCTGCATTAATGCGAAACTCAATCGCATGGCCCATCGGTTCCGGTGTTTCGGTGATGCTTAAGGCCAAGCCATCGGCAATACGCAATTGCTCCACAACCAGATCAATTCCCGTCGTCTCTTCTGTAACCGGATGCTCAACCTGCAAGCGTGTATTGACTTCAAGAAAGGATACAACGCCGTTTTTACCCAGCAGAAATTCCACCGTTCCGGCACCGCAATATTTTGCCTCACGGCATATATCGGCTGCAGCATTATGGATACGCTTGCGCTCATCATCCGTTAAAAAAGGTGCTGGTGCTTCCTCGATCAGTTTCTGATTTCGCCGCTGCATCGAGCAATCGCGTGTTCCGACAACCACAACATGACCATGTGTATCGGCGATAATTTGCGCTTCGACGTGGCGCGGACGATCAAGAAATTGCTCGACATAGCATTCACCGCGGCCAAAGGCGGTCTCCGCCTCCCGAACGGCCGAATGATATAACTCGTCGACATCCTGTGCCTTCCATACGACTTTCATTCCGCGCCCGCCGCCGCCATGCGCAGCTTTAATCGCAACAGGGTAGCCATGGGTAGCAGCAAAAGCAGCAACCTCGTCACTGCTCTCGACCATGCCTTTACTCCCGGCCACCAATGGCGCTCCTACGCGCTGCGCTATCAAACGGGCCTGCACCTTGTCGCCCAAGAGATCGATAACCTTTGGCGATGGGCCAATCCAGATTAGGCCGGCGTCGATAACACGGCGGGCAAACTCCGAACTTTCCGATAAAAAGCCATAACCGGGATGCACCGCATCCGCATGGCACCTTTTGGCAATCGCAAGAATTTTATCAATGTTAAGATATGTTTCTTGTGGCGTATATCCATCAAGGGCATAAGCTTCGTCGGCATGTTTGACAAACAAGGCGGCATTGTCGGCATCAGCGTAGACAGCGACAGACGCTACGCCATAATCCCGTGCGGCACGGATGACACGCAGGGCAATCTCACCGCGATTGGCAATCAATATTTTTTTCATTTTTCACCTCTTTGCGGATAAATCAGATCTATCTTATGTTGGGCCGCAGATCTGCTTTAACTCTTTTTTTTACCGCAATTCCCGAAAACCGCTTCACACTTTCCGGGAATTGCGGCTGATCACAAATTAAGACTGTTTTTTGCAAAACGATTCAGCGGGTTGAAACGGATGAAGCAGCCAACAGGAATTTGCGCTGCCAGATCAAGATGGTGCCGCGCCACATTGCCTATGACCGGGTAGCCACCCGTCAATGGCCGATCACGCAGAAAAAGTACCGGCTGCCCATTTGCAGGGACCTGGATCGCACCGGTGACGGTTCCTTCACTTGGCAATTCATCCGTAATGGCACGTCCCAAAGGCCTCTCACCTTTAAGCCGCATGCCGACACGGCTTGTCTGCGCACTCACACACCAAGGCTGCTCACGCAGCAAACGGATAGCTTCATCCGTAAACCAGTTCGTACGCGGCCCTAAAACAATATCAAGCACAACCGTATCGCCTGCTGCGGGCATCAAAAATGCATCTGAAGACTCGAGCTCCACCGGTGCACAATGCTTGTCTCTACGGATATATAAAAGGCTTGACTGAACGACCGGTTCAGGCCCCAGATTGGCCAATGTATCGCGCGAGGCACTGCCGAGAACCATTGGCACATCAAAACCACCTCTGACCGCCATATAGCAGCGAAATCCAACACTGGCCGAACCAATGGTAAGTCGGTCGCCTTTTTCAACGGCTACAGGTTTGTTCTTTGCCACATCAAGACGGACACCTGAATCCGTCTCAATCGTCATTGGGCAGGACGCACCGGTAAATGCTACAACAGCCGCGTCAAGCGCCTTTAACGTTATTTGGCCAAAGGTTATTTCCAAGATACAGGATTGACTATCATTTCCAACCAGACGATTGGCATTTGCCATGGCAGATTGGTCAAGTGCTCCAGAAGGCGATAGTCCTTGTGCGGCTTGCAAAGGCCTCCCCTGATCCTCAATAAAGGCTGGCATTAAAGTCGATAAAACTTCGAACCCTGCAATGCGGTATTGCTCTTTCGTCGATTTCACAACAGGCGCCTGTTTCAGTTTTTGCAACTGCGTCCCGCTTACACGGACCGGATTCTGCCGTGTAGCAGCATCGACAAACTTAACCCGCATACCCGGTTGCAGCAATGCAGGGGGCTGGCGTTCCAGATCAAACATTTTGACATCCGTTACACCGAGCAACTGCCACCCACCGGGGCTTGCCTGAGGATAGATACCGCTGAATTTTCCTGCCAGAGCGACAGAACCGGCGGGTATAACAGTCCGCGGACTTTGTCGCCGCGGGACATCAAAAATCGGATCACCGCCACTTAGATAAGCAAATCCGGGAGCAAACCCTGTAAAGGCAACGGTGTAATCGCTCTCGGTATGGCGACGGACAACGTCCTCGCGTGTCAGCTTCAAGAGGCGGGCAACATCGTCTAGATCTTCACCATTATAAACGACAGGTATCTCAACACACTGTTCACCGACCTCGCGCTGTTTATTCGGCTCCATTGCAGATATAGCAGATTGCAATATGCGAGAATTGGTCAGGCTCGGTTCAAAAGCAATAAGCAGCGTTCTTGCAGCCGGCACAATTTCAACAACCCCGGCAAGTCTTGCGTTGCTAAGCGCATCAAACAAAGCCAAAGTTTTGGCAAGATCAGTCAATTCAATTAAAAAGCTGACATCATTTACGGGCAGAAAAAGCATTGATAAACCCGTTTCAACAATCAATGAATGAGCGCAAAGCAATTCCGGCATCGGCGAGATGTTGCTTGACAGAACGCGCCATCGCTACAGCTTCAGGATTATCGCCATGAAGACATATGGATTGCGCCTCGATGTTAACCAAAGAGCCATCTATGGCCGTGATTGTTCCGGTCTTCACCAGTTGCACCATGCGTTCACCAACCTGACCGCTATCGTGCAATACCGCGCCGTCCTGCTTTCTTGGAACAAGCGTGCCATCGGATTGGTAGGCACGATCGGCAAAAGCTTCTGCAACAACCTTTAGTCCGCATTGTTGCGCAAATTCGACCAAAGGAGAGCCTGCCAAAGCCATAAGCACCAGGTCGGGATCAATCGCTTTTATACCATCAATCACGGCTTCCGCCTGCCGCATATCATGGGCAATGGTATTATATAATGCACCATGCGGTTTGACATAGGAAACACGCATATTGGCCGCTTTGGCGAGCCCTTGCAAGGCGCCGATTTGATAGATGACATCACCTTTCAATTCTGGCGACGATGGATCCATATTGCGACGACCAAATCCAACCAGATCCCGATAGCCGATATGGGCACCAATATGAACATGATTCAAACGTGCCGCTTCCAAGGTTTGCAGAATACCCACCGGATCACCAGCATGAAAACCACAGGCGACATTGGCACTTGTGACAATTGACAACATTTGGCTGTCATCACCCATTTTCCAAAGCCCGAAGCTCTCTCCAAGATCGCTGTTTAAATCGATCGACGGCATCGACGTCCCTCCCCTTAACCTCGTAAAACCGGCTACTATCATTGATAACCGATCATGATTGTTGAACAATTTATAATGGATTGTAGAGCATTACAATATGTTTTATACTTCCCCGACGATTTCCAAAGCATGGCCAGCAGCGTCTATGGCAGCGATATCGCGTCACGCGCATGCCAGTGGGTAAAATTTTACAATGAAAGAAAAACGCCAAACAATAGAGCAAAAAATTCGGGATGAAGGCATGGTCCCTTCTCTGTCGGATCAGGTAGCAGCCGCTATTCGGTCCGATATATTGGAGGGCCATTACCACCCCGGCGACCATCTTTCCGAAGTGGCTTTATGCAGCAAACTTGATGTATCACGCAACACGCTGCGTGAGGCATTTCGGAGTCTGACCAAAGACAATCTTTTGCAATATCATGCCAATCGTGGCGTCTTTGTTACCGTGCCTGATCTCGCCTCAATTATGGATGTCTACAATGTCCGGCGCATCATTGAAGTCGGCGCCATCGCCCAATCACGCCCAACGCATCCCGCACTTTTATATATCGAGAAAGCGGTGGATGATGGTGAGAGATTTTCCGCTCTTGAACAGTGGCAAGATGTCGGCACCGCCGACATTCATTTTCACCATGGACTTGTTTTATTGGCCGATAGCCAGCGCTTGTCAAAACAGTTTTCGCAACTGGTTGTCGAGCTCAGGCTGATTTTCGGCTTAATCAACGACAGCCGTTATCTTCACACGTCTTTTATTGCAACCAATCGGTCTATTCTGCAACTGTTACAAACAGATAAAGTGAGGGAGGCGGCTGAACTATTAAAACGATATCTGATGGATTCAGAACGCATGATCCTTGCAGCCTACGCAAAGCGTAAAGTATAAGAGCAGAGGCCGAAGGACCCGTTTTCTTTCCAGCTCAGCCCATCGCTTTATCGTATGGCGATGACCTTTTGCAGGGCATTGTTGCCGGTTTCACCCTTATCGATATAGATGAAATATTTCTGGCCATCCGAACGTTGCATAATGATATTGATGCCTTGAAACTGTTGCATCAGCTCATCTATGCTATTCACTTGCACATTATCAATCAACAGCGCAGCACCAAAGTAATTATCATCAAATTTCGAGATAATGAAATTCTGCTTGCTGGCTTTATCGCTTGTTTCAAGATCAATGTGCTCAATATCGGCTATAACCTTTTCTCGATCCGATCCGGTATATTTGAACCGCAATTCCATCATATAAGTTGCGTTTAAATTCTTATCATGATTGCGCTTGATAATAATTCCAGCCACAAGCGATTGTCCGGCAAACAAAGTGTCAGATTTCGCCGCATATTCACGAATGCCAGCAGCATTGGTTGTCAATGGCAGAACCGACCAATTGACTTGTGCTGAGGCCAGTTTGTGCCATTTTTTATCCGCACCCCAATCATACAACATGGCTGTGGATAGTGCGGGCGCAGCAGATTTCGCTGTATCAGTCGTTTGTTCCGCATTCGCTGTGGTCGCAGATGCGGCTTCTGTCAGCGATGATGTATAGGGCGTATCATCGCTCAAAAGCGCGTTGAGGTCATCCGTAGCAGATGTTTTTTCAAACTCTGTTTTGGATTCCGATTTGCGCGGTTCAGAAGTTTTGTTCATGAACGCATCGTCACGTGCAATGTGGGTTTGCTGCGCACTGACCTCAGAGCCATCCGCCAACAAACGGAAGTCACTCTTACTGGTTATCACTTTACCTTTAGCCACATCGCTCGGCTGAAGCGGTTTCTTTCCGTCGGTCGTTTGTATCGCATTATCCGCAATCTTCGTTGCCGGGGTATCCCGCTGATCGGTACCGAAAAGCATACTGAAAATAAAATAGGCGACAATGCAAAGAAAGAGAATAATCGTTCCATTGACGACATAAGCGATTTTTTCGATGTTGAAGAAACTCCGAACCTTTTTGTCATCTCGTAAGCGTTGCCTGCCATGACGATTGTCAGCATTCGTAGCGACAGAAATCGTTTGTTCCGTTTGGGCCTCTTTGTTAGGCCGGCGGTCATCGTTCGCTGGATAACACTGATTATCGATACTTTCGGCTGGAAAGCGTTCAGCTGTTTCGTTTACCTCGTTTTGTATCTCGATCCGCACGGTCTGTGGGTTAAGCTTGGAACCTTCTTCTTTATTAGACGCCTGTTTGACATCGCTGTGCGGTTGTTTCAGAAATTCCGGTAAAGCACCCTCGTCACTCCCTCGCGTCTTTTCCTCCGCCGGTAGCGCATCCAAGGATGCTATTTGGTCAAAAGGGGACGGCTCCCGATCCTCCGTATCCTCTGCGACCGGCGGCTGTTCTTCTGTCTTTTTAACCTCGCTCTGTGCTGATCGGCTGTCTTCCCGATTCCGGTTCAAGTTTTGTGGATATGGATTTGAACGGTAAGCCGAGGGCGCACCAAAGGCTGCATACATATTATCCGTTTGTAACGAGAAATTCGGGATAGCGCTGTCGCTATCGATGCTGAAATCCTCCACGGGGCGTTTCGGTTTTTGCTCCTGATAGGCACCGTCCGGGTTGGTCTGCAGTATCTCGTTCCGTTCGATCTGCGTTTTTTCAACAGTGTGACCAGTTTTTTCGTTTAATGGTCTATTCACAGAAGACAAACTCTGAGGCTGGGCTTTGACCTCGCTTTGCTGAACGTTTTTTTGCGCGGCAACTTCCACTGTGTTTTCAAAACGTCGGCTGGTCTGCATTTTTAGTTGTTGCAAGGCTGCCGAAAATTGTTCGCCACTTTCGTCTTTCGAGCCATTTCTCATGCTTTTGTCCGGTGTAGCTGAAACCGGTTTTACAAAGCTTTCCGCGCGGATGGCGGGTGTACTATCACTGGAATTTTGCTGTGAATGGCTTACAACCTCTGCCGTATTTTTCTGCTGCCCGAAATTAGCCTTTGGAAGGCCATCCATCTCGTCCCTCACCCTTTGATGAACAGGGTTTGCATGGGTTGCCGGACTGGACAAAGTTGGATGGTTGGTTTTGATGTGCCTTTCGGCGACCGCATCTAATTGATCAAAATTATCTTCAATATCAAGTTCATCTTCGACATCGGCGAAAGATTTATCCAATGGCGCTATCGCACCGGATTTTTTCAACTCGCTCATAATCGTTTCAGAAATATAATAGGTCTCGATATCCATAATTGCTTTTTCAAGCATAGCCCGATGCTGTTTAACAACCGGCTCTGCCGCTTCGACCTCCAGCAATTTCATGTCGATGGCCAGGCGTGCCTTAATATAGATATGGCGCCTGAAGGACGCAGTCGGATTTTGCCGATGCGCTATCGCTTTCTTGAGTAAGGCGACATATTTGGTCATGATGATCTGCAATATCCTTTGGCTGTTAAATCGGGGTGACCCAGCCTGTTATTGGGGGGGTACAGGCTGGGTCTGAAAGGCTATGTTGTAGTGTGCGGCTGGGGTCATTAGCCGCTGTCCCATAGCCTTTCATCTTTGAACGAAAATACGCCGCATGCGATACGTGCTGCGGCCTTATTTTCGAGTTATCGTTCACGCAGGGCCTCACCAGCTCTATTCAAAGGTTTCATGAGATAGGCCAAAACCGTTTTCTCACCTGTGCGAATTTCTGTCATCGCTACCATGCCGGGCATGATGGGATGTTTTTTTCCATCTTTTGTCGTCAGATAGCTGTTTTCGGTCAAAACGTAGGCGCGATAATAATTGATTTTTTTATCGACATCGTCCTGTATCGAGTCAGGTGAAACCGTGACCACTTTGGCCGATAGTGAACCGTAAATAGCTGAATCATAGGCTGTGATTTTTACATTTGCTTCCTGATCCGGATGGATAAATGCGATATCGCGCGGGCTTAAGCGTGCTTCGATCAACAATTGATCGCCAAGTGGCACAATCTCCATCAAAACACCACCGGGTGCAACAATACCGCCAATCGTTGTTACGCGGATATCCTTGACGATGCCTCGCGCAGGAGACCGAATAACAGTCCGGCTTAAAAGATCGTTCAAGCCTTCCTTGGTCTTGAGCAATGGTTCCAGATCGGCCATCGTTTTGGCATAGTCGGCCCGCAAAGCAACGTAATATTCACTCCGCGTTGCCGCCAGACGAGATGTCAACTCGGCAGCATTCTGCCGCAAGCGCAATACCTCCACTTCACTTGCAGCGCCTGTCTTCAGCAATGGTTGGGCGATCTGAACTTCATTTTCAGCAAGTTTTTGCTGTTCCGTTAAGTTCATAACATTGCTTTGAAAAGCTTGGCGATTGGTAAAAAACAGTTCGCGTTCACGTTCTATCACATCTTTGGAATCTTTGATTTCATCGGGAAAAGTTACATCATCACGATTGTTAATCTCAGCATCAAGGCGGGCTGCACGAGCTTGCAGCGCAATGATCTTTGCCAAGGTTTCCTCGACATTGGCGCGCGCTTTGGCAGGATCAAGGGAAGCAAGTTTCTGCCCTTCCTCGACAATATCACCTTCACGAACATCCAATTCGGCAAGGATCCCTCCTTCCAAATTCTGAATAATTTGTCCCCGAGACGCAGGCGTTACCTTGCCTTCACCGATGGCAACCTCGTTCAGTTCAGCGAAATAGGCCCACACAATAAACACACCGATTGCTAAAATCATAATCCACAACATGACGCGTGTTTTGTTTGCGATGTTACGGACTTTTACCAGACTATCGACATCCATCGATTTTAAACCTTTCTTGGTGCAGGACGGCGCTGTGAACCATTCTCTGTCTGTTCTGGCGTTTGTGCCGTGGTGGTGTTTGCCAGCAATGCATCCTTGGGGCCGTCCCGCACGATGCGACCGTTTTCAATAACGATGATACGGTCAACGAGAGACAAAACCGGATAACGATGTGTGGCTACAATGAGAGTACGATCGCCCAGCCAATTTCCCATCCGTTCTAAAACCGCCAATTCTGAAGCTTCATCCAATGATGCTGTCGGCTCATCCAAAATAAGCGTATTGGGAGATCTCAGATACATCCGGCTTAAAAGTATTGCCTGTTTTTGACCGCCAGACAAACCAACGCCACTTTCACGAAGCTTGAGATCTAAGCCATGCGGTTGATTCAATACCAGCTGGTCCGCGCAGGTCATCTTTAAGGCTTCGAGCAATTGCTCATCATTGGCCAACGGATTTCCGATAAGTAGATTTTCCCGCAGCGTCCCATAGAAGAGGCTGCTTTCTTGCAAAACGGCGCCAACGTCACGGCGGATATCGGCGATATCAATCATCTTCAACGGGGTACCATCCAGCTGCACCTGACCTTGAACCGGTGCAGTCAACCCTGCAAGCATACGCAAAAAGGTAGATTTTCCTGCGCCAACACGACCCAAAACGGCTATCTTCTCTCCCGCCTTGATACGCAACTTGGGAATGATAAGTGCTGGCTTTTCTTCAGGCCCGTATGCATAGAGAACGTTGTCGAATTCATATTTACCGATGATATTCGGTTTATGGTAATATTCCGACTTTGCATCGTGATCGACTGGTAGCGTCAGCAAACCATCCAGCGCTTTCTTGCCCACACGTGCATTTTGCAATTTACTCAAAACAGCGGGCACCTGAGCCAACGGCGCAATTGTCCGGCTGGTAAGGATGGAACATGCAAGCACTGCACCAAAAGAAAGCTGGCTATCCAAGATGCCATAAACACCCGCAATTACGACCCCCACATAGGCAAGCTGCTGAATCATTTGTGAAAAGTTCATCAATAAAGAAGCGATACGACGCTGTTTCAGGCTGATGTCGCCGCTAACCTTGTTCACTTCATTCCACAGGCGGCGAAAACGCGGTTCGGCCTGCAGCAGTTTAATATCTTCAGCGCGATAGATAGATTCCATCAAAATGGCATTACGCAATGTAGACTCGTCCATGCCTTGGTTGGATAGCTTGGCAAGAGGAATCTGGGCGATGATACCGGGCAAAACAATAAGCGGAATTGCCGCGACAGGCACCCAGACAAGAGGCCCGCCCAGTGACCAGATGATAAAAAGAAAAGCGACAACAAACGGCAAATCGATCAAGACACCAAGTGTACTCGACGTCAGCAGTTCGCGCATTTGATCCAGATCGCGTAATTGCGAAATCAAAGTGCCAGGCGATCGCGGACGTGCGTCATTGCGAATATTCAATGTACGCGCGTAGAACATGGCCGATAATTTCAAGTCGGCCTGTTTTCCGAAATGGTCTGTCACGGCGACACGCGCAGTCTTCATGCATAATTCTAAAATTAGTGCGATGGCTACGCCGGATGCTAAAACCCACAGAGTGTTGATTGCTCTTCCTGGAACCACACGGTCCCATACCTGCATTGCAAAAAGCGAGGTCCCGATCGCCAGTAAATTGCCAAATAAAGCGCCGAGACAAAGCTGTCCGATGATCGTCCAGTTCGAAGTAAAAATACCGCGCAGCCAAGACTCGGGTTTCTCTTCGAGATAACGGTCCAAACGATCTTCACGCACAGACTGGCGACGGTTTAAAAGCAGCACGCGTATCTTTGATGTATCAGCCAGATCCTTAAGCGATACCTGTCGTTCGAAAACAGAACCTTCGACGCTGAAATGAACCGTCAGTGTATCTCTGGAAACCTTTGTGACAAGACCCACCGTGTCCTTTAACTCGGTGATACAAGGCAGCATTGCACTAGAGATTGTTTCAAGATCAATTGTGATGAATTGCGCATCAAGACCGGATGCATAAGCAATATCAACAATAGTATCATCTTGCTGATGACCGGCCGACCAAGTGGCTGCATTGCGCACAAGTTCTGGCGAGGCAGATGTGCTGAGCTCTCGCGATGCCAATAGGATGATATCAACCCATGCTTCAATCGGAAGCGAGGGTTTTGCATTTTGTTCGTCAACGGACATTTTTGTTTCCATTTTATTGTGCGCCCTCACGGATACGTGCAACGAATTGTCCAACAGCAGAATATGCTTTCACGCGCGCATTGAGCCTGTCGGATTGGGCGACAATAAAGTCACTTTCGGCCATGAAGGTATCCCGCTCTGCTCCCACAACGTCAGTCAAAGGCCGTTTGTTTAGTGTATATTGTTGCCAATAAAGATCGCGCGATGATAGCGAAAGGGTCATCATTTCCCGCGCGTTGCTCATACGTGCTTCGGCACCTGAACCTTCGGTTTCGGCTGAACCCAAGGTGGTTCTCGTCGTCATTAAATCATTGTCACGTGCCTGCTTTGCCGCACGCAATTCTGCTTGTGATGCTTCGATTTGATATTTTTCTTTTTTGCCGACAGAAAAACTGCCGCTTAATTGCAACCCGACAAATGTACTGTCATTCGTGACATTCCGATTACCTGTTGCCTTCGATTGGCTGACGCCTAGACTGACTGACGGAAAGCGGTCAGCTTTGGCAAGCTTCAACCGTTGTTCGGCAGCATGCACTTCGGCGGTTGCTGCCAATACAGAGGGGGTATTATCAACATTATCCGTGCTGCGGCGCAAACGGTTGATGAAATTGGTTGTATCAGCCAAACTTGCCACGCGCTGGGGACGTATTCCTGTCATCTCAGCAAAACGACCAGCCGCCACATCATACTTGGTTTGGGCTGCCAAAAGGTCTGACTTGGCACGTTGCATGGCAACATCTGCCTGATTGAGATCAGCCACATCGGAAAGACCAGCTTTCACACGTTGTGAAATTTTGTCCCGTGTATCGGTCAAGGCTTTCACTTCTCTATTGGCAGCCTTGATTGTCTCCTGTGCACCGGAAAGCTCGATGAATATGGAAGCCATGGTATAAGCTACCTGTTCCATCGTATCGTTAAGCAAATGTTGCTGCTTATCATATGTAGCCTTTGCGGCACCGACACGGCTTGAAGTCCGTCCGAAATCATAAATCAGCTGATTGGCCCCCACGGTACCGCTCACGGTCGTATTATTATCGTTAGACGTGTTACTGGTGCTGCCATAACGACTATAACCAGGATTTAACCCATATTGTATTGTGGGATACCAAGCTGATTTTTCCACTGCAACTTGCGCATTGCTTTGCGCAACAACTGCGGTTGCACGGCCGATATCAGGATGGCGGGCGAGCGCAACACCGATAGCGTTTTGCAGCGAGATCCCCTCGATCGCAACATTTTTTCTCTCGCCGCGCAGTTGCACATCTTCAACTTTTCCACCCGCATCTGTCGCAGATGCTGTATGTGCTGGCACGTGGCGTACAATACGCGGTTGAGGCGTGGTACATCCGCTGACAAAAGCATACGGCAAAAGAACGAGCGCCATCGACCGGCTAAGGCCGATAAATCCGAGTACGTCCGAAAGCCTTCTGCGCAAATAAGTATTATTACCCGCCATATTGAACATTACCTGCGTCAGCCCAAACGTTGATGGTGATCAGTTTCACGCGGTTCACCCGCCATCATTTGACGGACGAGTGCAGCATCCTGAAAATCATTCATGTGATTTCGCGCGTTCAATCCGGTATTTTGCAACTGAGCCATGTAGGGCGCAATGCGCTCTCGCATCGCGGTGGGAAGGCCGAGAAGTTCAGAGGCACCCGCACGTGGAGTGATCACTCCGAGAGGAGCACCAACCAAAAGCCAGTTCACCATATGGAAAATAGGTGCCCAACCATTACCAACGTAATTTTCAATGTCCATCATGCGCGGCAAACGGTGGTCAAAACAGGCGCGAAGCTCCTGATAGCGGTCAGAACGAGGAAGATTGGCAACATCTTTCCAGAACCGCGTATCTTGGCGGCCGCCATCATAATGCATGCGCAGAAAATCGCGAATGCCTGCCCAACTTTCATTGTTGGATCGATTGAAGGATTCAATCGTATTATTCCCAATGACGCCGCGACCATCAATCAGGATTTTTTCAACATTGCGCAATTCTTCGAGCATTTGGCCGATCGACGTTGCTTCCAGCGGCTCGACAAATCCCGAAGCCAAGCCCAGAGCCACAACATTATTGCGCCAGACGGTTTCGAAATTCCCAGGATCGAAACGGATCAATTGCTGAGGCTCAATTGCGTGCCCCACATATTGTTCTGCTTCTTTTTTTGCCTGATCTTCACTGATATGTTTACTGGAGAAAACATATCCAGCTCCCACACGTTCCTGTAAAGGAATTTGCCACATCCAACCAGAATTCATAGCGACAGCACGTGTCAACAATGCCGGATTTTTACCTGGATGCGGCATGTGGAACGGTATCGCACGATCCAAGATCAGTTGATCACTGAAAGACCGCCATTTCTCTTTGTAAGTTTCACCAATACCAATGCGTCGTAGACCGGAAGCGTCAACAACAAAATCAACAGGTATTTCCTCACCTTCGGCTTTCAGGGCATAGGTCAAACCTTCCGGTGTCAAAAGCAGTTTGTCCACTTTAACCTGCCGATTGGATACACCGCGCTTACAAGCCAATGTCTTCAGGTAGTTGGCAACTTTATAGCTGTCAAAATGATAAGATGGCGCAAGACCGCTTCGCTTCGTCGCCAAAACTGCGCGTGCTTCAAGTTGCGAAGCATTGTCTGCGATCAAAGAAAATCCTGGGAAGAAGCTATGAAGATCTGCACCGGCCGAAACGCGTGCAGCCAAAAGCGGCATAATACCGAAAGCAATAAATTCCAGCTCGTTAACCTGTTCACCCACCATTGGAAAGAGATGATAATATTCATCTTGCTTTCCGCCATCGCGCCACCCTTCATAAGCAAATCCAAGTTTGAAAGCCGCTCCGGTCTCACGGACAAACTCGTCAATCTCGATATTGTTTCGGTGAAGCGCCTGAACAAGATTGAGCAACCCACCTTCACCAACGCCGATAATGCCTTTATTTGGATCTTCCAAAACAAGAATTTCTACCGCGGAACTAAATATACGGCGAAGCGTTAAGGCAGCGAACCACCCCGCAGTGCCGCCACCAATAATTGCTATGCGTTTTGCCTGTCTTAAATCGATCAATGTACCCATCTCCTATGCGGAATCAAAGATGGACGTGAGTCATCACGTCCATCCATTGGCTCAGTTTTCAGACTACGATCTGGTGATTTGCCAGTAGCTCTTCCAAACTTGTATTGGTGCCAACCAGCGTTATGAGTTCTTGTGAACCGAAGGCACCACCAGCCCCATCTCTGTCAATACTCAAAATCGTATTGCCGTCCTGGTGTGTCACCGACAGATATTGGCTTATATTATCGCCAGCATCGATCGTTGGTGTACCATTGATGTAATGAGCCGGACCATCCGCATCGGCGGTATAGCCGATGAGCAACTTCGACACATCAATACGGTCTGCCCCTGGAGTAGCTTCGTAAGTACCAATCGTAAAGCCGTTAACGGTATCATGACCATTGCCGCCTGTTCCATCATTGGCATCGATTAACTCATACAGAAGTGTATCTTTGCCGCCAGCGCTTCCATGTGTCAAATTAAAGGTATCATTACCACCACGTCCATTGAAGATGTTATCACCGGAATTATCGGTAAATGTATCCGCATAATTCGTGCCGTAAATTCCTTCAATATTCGAGAACTTGGCCGTGTTGTAACCGGTGTTTTGATAGCCCGTCAGACTCAGATCAACTGTAATGCCATTTGTCGCATTGCGATAATCGACAATATCTTCACCACCGGTATCACTCCAGGATTTTTCTCCAGATATTGTGACAGTACCGCCGCCACCTTCATAAGCATCTGTTCCAAGGCCTGCAATGAAGGTATCATTGTAACCAGTCCCAACAATACCATTACCATGGTTGGCGTTGTTGTTCGCTGTATCAGACTCTGCTGTCAGAACATAGGCATGGTTGGCTTCACCAGCTTTCAAGCCTGTCCAAGCGGAATTGACATTCTCAATGACGTTGCCACCAAGACTTGCCAAACCACCAACATCCGCAGACTGACCATTCACATTGCGCAGCAAAGCAAGAGAGTAAGTTTCGTTCGGATCAAGTCCATAGAAATCTACGATTGCCGTACTGTCATTCGTTTGGTTACCTGACTGAGGATTTAGCACCTGTGTTGCAACCAGTTCCCCCTTGGAGTTGTAAAGCTGAACTGTGTTTCCATAAAGCGCATTGATCCCTTCCTTATCCAAGATCTTGAAATGAAGCGCTGTACCATAAGCAACAGTATTCTCGTTCTTGATAAATTTCGTGTTTCCTTTCTGGGTAAAGACCAATAGATCTTTAGCACCGTCATAATCCACATCAATAGAAACAGCACCCGTTACGGAATCGTTGTTCACATTGCCAGTTATGTAATCGCCTTGCCAAACCGTTCCGATTGTATTGTTACCACCTAAAAGGTTGGTTGTAGTAAAGCTGGTAGCTGACGATGTACTGGTGTTGGTATAGAGATTGATGGCTCCCACATTGCCTTGGGCAGTCATTCCTCCTTGATAACCGAGACCAGGCAGCTCAATGATATCCATCTTGCCATCATGGTTCCAGTCGACCGCCAAAGACGCACCACCTTGTAGAGTGTCCCCCATCCAATGCATACCCGTGGCAGCACCTACACCCGTTGCTTGACCGGCTGTTTGGTTATACATCAATTTTCCAGTCCCATCATTAAAGTAGATGCGACTTTCATATTGACTGTGACCAGATACAGCATAACCACGACCGATGAACAAATCCATATAACCGTCGCCATTAAAATCGGCCCAAGTCATAGAAACGCCGTTACCAAACATAGCATCCGCTTCGTTTCTTTGGAAAAAGTCTGCTAGTACTTGTGTTGTGTTCCAGCTTCCATCGCCATTATTAGAAGCGACTACTAAACGATAAGTGTTATAAGGAGCTGTACTGGTTGATCCTGCACCACCTATTTTACTATAACTTTCCGTAGCGTGATAAACGATATCAATCGTACCATCGTTATTAAGATCAACACCAGATAATTCCATGTCGGGCATAGCATTGCCCCAGTTTGTTGATGCGGGCGAATTGCTTGCTATTTCTGCCGGTTGTCCTGTTTGCCCATATAATGGGTTTGGAATGTTATTTCTCGACTGATCAATCGTAAATTGCCAATCTTTTAACATGCCAGAGAACGTACCATCAATGTTCATAAGGAAAGCGCTTGAAACACCACCTCTAGATTGAGGATCATATGGTGTTTGATCCCCGTAGGCTAAGTCTACATAACCATCACCAGTTTTATCGAACGCAACCACACCACCAAACCAAACGTAAACATTAGCATCAGTGTTTGCGTTAGCTCTAACTTCACCGGTTGTACCATTACTACCGATACGTGGATCATAACCAACCGTTCTAGGTGTGAAGGTACCATCACCATTATAAATAAACGCCTGCTGACCATTATTAAAAGTACTGTCAGTACCAAAGAAGTCCATATAACCATCACGATTATAGTCCATCCAAGATCCATTTTGAACCAAGTTGGTATTACTGTAGACACCTGAATTAGCAGTTACTTGGCTAGCAACCTTTTGGACATCAAACGAACCTACTGAACCATTATCCGTACCATTTTGACGCATAATTGCCTGATTAGAGAAGATTAACCAGTTGCCATGTTCGTCATAGGTAACGCCTGTGGCTTTTTCACTTGGATTCGCACCACCCGAACCAACATTCACAGTTGGTGTTGGATCGATGGTCAGCTCATTTGGTGTGTTGTCACGGGTGATTTCACCTGCCGAATTTTTCAAGACAGCGACAACGTCATAAGTACCAACAGCCAAGGCTTGGCTATCTGGTATTTGCACGTACCAAGTGTTGTTGCGTGGGTCGACGACAACAGCACCATTCTGTGAAGAATAGGTCACATTATTGATCGTCACTTCAACATATTCACCCGGACGGATATCAAAGCCTGTCGAACCGGACACAATCGGTGTTGTATCAGTCGTTTGAAGTTCATTGACATTCACGACCAATTCAACATGCAGATTGGCCTGATTGGAGGACGCACCGACATTGCCGGCAATATCCTCAATCTTAGCAACAAATCCATTGTCAGACATGTGCTTGAGGTCAGGTAGATCATAAGTCCACTTCCAACTGCCGTCAGAAGCTTGCGCAACGGTTGCCGTGCCAAGACGAACACCATTATTGTAGATAACAATAATTTCGTCAGTCTGCAGCGCTTTATTCAAGCTACCGTTCAAAGTAGGATTACGATCATCTGTGGTCGGGTGCTGCGTGAAGCCAAAGGCATCACCCTGTTCAGCACCAACATGGTCGGCATAACTGTCAATTGTAACAGCTGCATCAGACACGCTGTTATCAACAACAACCAATGGATTGCTTGAACTTGGGCCAGCATTTCCAGCGGCGTCTCGAACAACCGTTTCAACCACATAGCTGCCATCAGCAAGCGGCGTGCCATTGCTATTGTCAACAATGTACTCACCAGTGGTGGTGTCTTTTACCGCCTTAACCCAACCATTAGCATCTGGTGTGACACCTTGCTTGGTCACGCGAAGCCAGACCGTGTCTCCTTCTTCAACGCCATTCACCGCAATGGTATATTTAAGTGTCCCATCTTGGGTGATGAAGTCATCCGCCAGAACACCGGTATCGTCGGTAATTTTGCTTAAGGTTGCCGTACCAATTGGATCAACTGTATCGACCGTTAATGTAAACGGATCGGATACGGTGCCTGCATTCCCTGCCTGATCGGTGATCTTAACCGTATAGGTATAAGTGCCATCACTAAGGCCGGAATTGGCCGCATCATCACCAACTTGGTAAGACCAGTTGCCATTATTGTCGACCACAGCATAGCCTGGCAATGCCACACCATCCTGATAGACCACAAGGACATCACCAGCATGCAATCCTGCGACTGTTCCCTTGAGCAAAGGTGCACGGTCATTGGTTGTTGTACCGCTGCCATAATCAGCCATATTTGGATCAATATTATCCAGATATACCGTGATCTTGACCTCGTTACCATCAGTTGGGCCACTTGTATCAATGACAATGGTTGTTGCAGGCGGTGTTGTGGTATTCGGGTTGCCTGCAGCATCACGTACAATGGTTTCTACCGTATAGGTACCATCATTAAGCGGGTTATAGTTCGGGCTTTTTGGATCGTCACAATCGACAACATATTTGCCTGTTGCTGTATCCAATGTTGCCTGCACCCATGCACCAGCTTGACCACCTTGTGGCGTAATCCGCATCCAGACGGTTTCGCCTGCGGCTTCATTCACATTGGTAGCATTGATCGTGAAGACCAAAGCCTTATCGCTGGTCACGAAGTCCGTCGAAGATGAACCTGTGTCATCGGTAATTGCTTCAAGTGTTGCAGAACCGACAGGGCCAGTCAAATCAACGGTTAAGCCAAAGTCATTGGAACCACTGCCATCGACACCGACATTGTTAACAACCACAGCCTTGAAGCTATAGTCACCCTCGCCCAACTCTTGATCTGATGTCAGCTGGTATTCCCAAGTCTTTCCATCTTGGCCAATTGTAGCAATACCCAAGTCTCTCGTCCCATTGGCATCGGTAATACGAATAACAATAGTATCACCTGCCTGAAGGCCTTCGACCGTACCAGATAGTTTTGGCATCGTATCGTCGGTTGTTTGACCTGATTGCGTGATGAAGCCCTGGAATGCACCCTGATCGTCTTCAAAACCATTGATATGAACAACAGCTTCAATATTACCACCTGTTTGGATGGTTATATCCTTTGATGTAGACGTTGTAGAGTTACCTGCGGCATCACGAATAATGGTTTCTACAGTGTATTGACCAGCAGCCAATACCTGTTCGGTTGCAGCCGCATTATGGTCGACCTGATAAGTCCCATCGCTCTGCAACGTTGCCTGTATCCACTCGCCTGCGGAACCGTCCTTTGGAGTGATGCGGATCCATACAGTATCGCCACTCTGCAACGTACCAGTGACTTTGACGGTATAAATCAAGGTCTGGTCACTGGTGTTAAAGTCGCCAGCAACACCAGTATCATCACTGATAGCAATCAATTCAGCTGATACACCTTGAGGTGGTGTTGTATCAACAGTAAGCGTAAAGTCAGCTGTATCACCAATATTGCCGCCCTTGTCTTCAACCGTCGCGGTGAACGTATAATCACCTTCCGAAAGTGCCTGTTTATCAGAGACTTGCAAGGACCATTCACCACCAGAACCTGCCGTCACATAGTCAAAGTCAATAACTTTGCCATCAGGACCTACCGCCGTAATGTGGATACGGTCGCCTTCTTCAGCTCCCGTCAGTGTTCCTTTAAGTTCAGGTGTTTTATCATCGGTTTTTTGGCCTGATTGATTAACAAAACCAGTATATACACCAACATTATCTTCAAAACCGTCAATCGTTACTGTTGCGCTGGAAGGCTGGGTATCGATGGTGACGGTCTGCTTACCAGCTGTACCATTATTACCGGCACCGTCTTTGACAACCGTTTCAATCTGATAGTTGCCATCGCTCAGTTCCTGACCTGCGGCTGTCCGGTTGACCTGATAGGTACCATCCGACTGCAATGTGGCCTGAACCCACTCACCCGGTGTTCCAAGTTTGCCATCACTGTTGATGCGTGTGATACGCATCCACACTGTATCACCCTGTTGAACGCCATTGGCCTCAATCTTGTAAACCAAGGTCGTGTCATTGGTGACAAAGTCTCCGGCAACACCATTGTCGTCGCTAACCGACAACAAGCTTGCTGTACCATCAGGCTTGGTCAGATCAACATTGACTGTAAAATCTGTACCAGCACTCACATTGCCGGCCTTATCGGTGGCTGTGACCGTCACGTCATGAAGACCAGGCTGAAGTTCAGACACCGTAACCGACCATGTCCCATCAGACTTCACTGTCGTGGTGCCAATCACATTGCCATTCTCATCATGAATGGTGATCGTCGAGCCAGGCTCGCCATCCTTGCCGTTGAATGTCGGGGTCTTGTCATCGGTTGCCTGACCACTCGTCAATGGTGGCAATGGTGGTGACTGGAAGTCACCAACATCATCTGTCACATCAAACTTCGGCGCATCAGGGGCTACCGTATCAACATTCACACTGGCTGTGGCAGTATCGGTCTGGCCGGTGCCATCTGTTGCCTTGATCGTGAAGTCAACCTTCCCTTCTGGAAGGTTGGTTGTCGGTGTAATACGCCATTCACCCGTCACACTATCAGCAACAGCTGTGCCAACCGTGATCGTCTGACCACTCGCATTCACATACGTCACAACAACATTTGCACCAGGCTTGGCATCACCAACAAGAACACCCTTGGCGTCGTTGGTCAAACCACCCGTATTGATATGCTCCGGTGTGCCGACATTGTCTTCATAATGACTGAAGCTGACCTTCACACCGCTGGTGTCAACCGTGAAGGTCAAATCATCACTGGCATCACTCTTGTTGCCAGCAAGATCAACAACTTCATAATAGATCTTGTGTTCACCATCCGAAAGTTTCGAAGAGTCAACACTCCACTTGCCATCGGCACCAACCGTTGCTGTTGCAATCGGAACATTCGGCGTCGCGCTGTTACGGTCATAAATGTAAACCGTTGCTCCAGCTTCAGAAGCTGGCTGCTGACCGGAGAAGGTCGGATTGGCATCATCGGTTGGCGCACTGCCATCAATATTGCCAGGAACATTCACGTCATCTGTCGCTATGATCTTGCCGCTCACAACTGGTTTAACCGTATCAAGCGTAATATGGTAACCACCCGTCGGCGCACTTTCCTGTCCGGCAGCATCAACAATCGTTGCTGTGAAGCTATAATCACCCTGAGCCGTCAAACCGGTCTTGAGTTCATAACTCCAATTTTGATTGCTGTCGACTTTCGTCGTATCAACCAGAACCTTCTGTCCGTCCGGACCAACCATGTAAATGTTGATCGTGGCTCCAATAACACTGCCCGTACCCTCCAGGATCGGCGTTGCATCATTCGTCAGACCATCCTTTTGAACAAGCACCTTCGTCGTGCTGCCATCAGGGTTCACATTGTCATAAATGAAGTCAAGTGTTGGAGGTTCCGGCTTCTCGGTCACAACCGTGAAGTTCCATGGGGTCGTTGCAGGACCTTCATTGCCGGCAAAGTCTACAGGCTTGGCTGTGAAGATATAGTCGCCAGCACCCAATGGTGGCTTCGGTGTGAAGCTCCACGAACCATTCTCATTCACAACACCCTTGCCAAGCAACGTCGTATTGCCGTCCTTGTCGGTGTTGTAAACATTGATATAGGCAACTTCCTTCGGATCAACCGCTCCTTCTGTCAGATCCTGATAGGTCGGGGTCGTATCATCCGTCGTCGTACCACGGTCAATCACAAGATCCTTAACAGGACCATAATCATCCCAAAGCTGGATGGTGTCTTCTGTCAATGCTCCTGGAGGTGTAACGTCATAGTCAATCACAAAGTTAGAGCTGTTGCCAGCATTGCCACCCTTGTCCTCAACTGTCGCGGTAAACGTATAGTGACCTTCCGTCGTAAACTTCTGGTTTTCAGACACCTGAAGGTTCCAGGATCCATTGCCTGCAGCAATCACATAGCCAAAGTCAATAACCTTGCCATCAGGACCTACCGCCGTAATGTGGATACGGTCACCTTCTTCAGCCCCCGTCAATGTTCCATGAAGCTTCGGTGTCGAATCATCACTCTTTTGACCCGATACCGTGTAATCATGCTGCTCCAAACCAACATTATCTTCAAAACCGTCAATCGTTACTGTGGCACTGGAAGGTTTAAGATCAATAATGATCTGCTGATCGTTTGATTTTGAGGCATTGCCAGCACTATCGCGCACGATGGTTTCGATGGTGTATGTGCCATCGGCAAGAGCAAATTGTGGCTGGTTGCGGTCAACCGCATAACTTCCATCAGACTGCAATGTAGCCTGCAGCCATTCACTGGATGTACCGTCAGACTTGACAATACGCATCCATACCGTGTCGCCGCTTTCAAGCGTGCCCGTCACATTGATCTTATAGACAAGCGTATTGTCGCTTGTCAGGAAGTCTGTCGGATCAGAACCACGATCTTCACTGATAGCAACAAGCGAGGCCGTTGCAGACGGTCCCTGCGTATCAACAACAACCGTGAAGTCTGTGCCGCCACTTTCATTGCCGGCAGGATCGGTTGCGGTAATCGTCAGATCATGATCACCCTCGCCCAATGGACGGGTGGTAATTGTCCAGTTGCCATCCTTGTCGACAACCGTCTCGCCAACAACCGTGCCATCCTTGTCCTTGATCTGGATCGTCGAGCCTGGCTCGCCATCCTTACCATTAAACGTTGGGGTCTGGTCATCGGTCGGCTGGCCCGAGATGATCTCGCCCTGCTTCTCGCCAACATCATCAATGACCTTGTCAATCACCGGCGCTTTCGGCGCGGTCAGATCAATCGTCATATCAAAGCCGGTCGAGGCATCATTGCCCGCCGCATTCTTCGCGGTTGCTGTAAACTGGTAGCTGCCTTCATCAAGCGCTGTTTGCGGCGTCAATGTCCACTCACCTGCAGCATTGGCAACAGCCGTACCAATCACCTTGCCATTCTGGTCGGTAATGGTCACTGTCGCATTCGGATTGGCTTTACCAACAAAGGTCGGCGTCCGGTCATTGGTCACACCACCACTGGTGATATTGCCCAAAACTGGATCCTGATCGTCAATTACCTTGGTGATCGTGATCTCAACCTTTGAACTGTCAATGGTGAAGTCAAGCGAGTCACTTGGATCACTCTCATTGCCAGCCGGATCCGTCACTGTCGTGGTGATCGAATGGTCACCATCTTCCAATT
>NZ_JBTXLM010000010.1:0-99646 GCF_054871565.1 Bartonella sp. LJL80 | reverse complement strand
AACAGCACCGTCATAGGTGACTGCCCGATCACTCAGATTGTCGACCTTTGTATTGGTTGAATAAAGCTGTGAACCATTAACAACATCGGTTGAAGTATCGGACAGAGTGCCTGCAGCTACATCGGTAATCTTGCTGTTTGTCTTTGTATCTGTACCGTGCTTTGCACTAAAAGCTCCTGCAGTCGTGTCCCACAAAAGAGCGTTGTTATTTAATCCGGTTACGGACGTGTTAAGGCTGGTCAGCGATGTATTGACGCCGCCCAAAGCAGAACCGACATTGTTGTAGTCCGTTCCTTGAATTGTGTATGTGGGTGCCGTTCCGGCAGCAACATCCGCACCGCCGCCCAGATAGGTCGAGGTGTTGGTGGCAACTGATGTCACCCGTGTCGATAGTGTAGATACGGTTGTATTCGTATCAAACAGCTGAGAGCCGTTAACAGCATCGGTAGAATCAGCAGATAAAGTTCCCGAAGCTACAGAAGTAACTTTCTTATCGTCTGCGTCTATGCCGGTTTTGGTAATACTCGGCCCACCTGTAATGGTAAGGCCGTTGGTATCCAAAACAGAATCTCCAGCTGTAACTTTATCGACAGATATAGTTTTCGCTAAATCAAAAGTGATATCATTGCTGTCCGCATCTTTAGAAACCGTCAGATTACTGCTACCCACTTTGAAATCAACGGATTCACCAGCCCCAACACCAGTCGCGTTTTTACCACCAGCAGAAAGACTCCAACCTTGGGAAGCAAATTCACGAAGTTGTTTAAGCTGAGCAACATTCACGGCATCCGTATCCGATGTACCCGCTGCCAGTCCTGTCAGTTGGCGCGATACTGACGAACCATTGCCAATGCTGACAGCACCTTGCGAACTGGCCCATGCGCCACTTGCGGTCGTTGATGCCGCATTTGACAACGGGTCATATCCAGCAATGCCAGAGGCAACCGACGCAACAGAATTCGTGCCAAGAGCGATACCGCCTGCGGCAGAAACGCTCGCGGAATTGCCCAATATGAAGCCATCTGCTGCGGTTATGCTACCAGAATTACCGATGATCCTGCTTGCGGTTGCAGTTGCGGAAATCGTATTGCTATTGCCGAATGCACCGGCATTGTTCGCATTGATTGTGTTGTCATTACCAAGGGAATAGGAACCATCACCCGTAATCGTTGTGGGATCGCCTATCGCGCCGGACTGTTTACCACTTACTCGGTTGCCAACGCCAATCGCAATCGAGGAATCGCCAGTGGCTGAAGAATCTGTACCAATAGCGATTGATGAAACACCTTGCGATACGGATTGTCCCCCCAGTGCAATGCTGTTGGTATTTGTCGCGCTTGCGCCAGCCGTTGCATTACCGCCAATGGCAACAGCATATTGGCCAGATGCGATTGTCGCTTTCGTTGCAGTACCGTCGCCGCCATATCCCATTGCAACAGAACCAGTTCCCATCGCTTGAGAGCCTATACCCATTGCGATACTGCCTGTACCATTTGCAGTGTTGTATATACCCATTGCTGTTGCACCAGCACCGCGTGCATTGTTGCCTACGCCGATCGCCGTACTACCGGTTAATTGCGCGTAGTTGTTCATGCCCATGGTCGATGAACCTGCACCGAGAGATCTGTTGCCGCAACCAAAAGCGTTTGAGTTTACACCCCAAGCAACGGTTTTACCGTTGTTCTCGCTTGTTGCGAAGTTTGGCACTGCATTTCCGCCGTTATTCCAATTTGCATTTGCGTTAACATAGGCAACAGTGGTTCCATTGATAGTACCTGATGGATATAGCGTTGGAGGCGTCGAAGTTTGCGCCGTCAATGATAATAACCAAGATAAGTTATCTACATTTTGTACCACCCGACTATTTGACAAACTAACACAGTCATTGTCTCCAGTAATTGCAGTGCCTAAACCACTTGAGCCGACGTACGATTGTCCAAGGTCACCTGTTGTGGCGCCTGTTCCGCCGCCACCGTTAGACCCGCCTGTCGATCCGCCGCTTAAGATCGTGCCAGCATATGCACTCATTGGTGCGGATACCATAAACGCTGCTGAACTTGAGAGGATCAAGATGAAAGCAGAGCGTATGGAGGCAGTCTTGTTAACTGTGATGCGCGTTGAGTGTGAAGCGCTAGATCCACAGCACTTTTGCGCTGAGGTTAATCGGCATTTAAACATTTGTAGACCCACAAACTATGAGGAATTGAGACAAATACGTGAAGGGATTGCTTATTTATTCTGGGTAAAAAACGAAATGAATACACATAATAAACAATATCAATCCATATCTTCAGTAGTTCTTAAGTTAAAGTCAGACAATTACCCGCGTTTATCGCCAACTGATGATTAAACATAAGTACTGTATTTTAATACAGTGTGAATGTATGTAAAACGCTAAAGCCATAGTGAAAACGGAATGAGACCGTATTTCAACAATGGATGAGCGCCGAGCAGCCAAATGAAGCGTTCATTCTAATCATAGCCCACGAAAAACAATTGAAAACGACAATTTTTGTCGCAAAATTCCGCTAACTTGACTGCAAGGGGAGGGTATCTACCATATTTCGAGAGATTCTTCAATACTTAAGAAAGCTTTTGAAAATACATCTTTTGACATTAAATGTGTCTAAATGTATCAATTTGATACATAAATTAAAATTATGATTTTAATTTTCTAATGAGTAGCTCTATATAAAAATATAATGCTAAATTGCGAAAAAACCATGATAATTTTGTTCTAAAAATTCTTTCGACGGAAAATCAAATTTCAAAAACATGTTTAAGGGGTGACCGGCAACAAGGATGCGGTGTCGGGGCGTCTATTCGTACTCTGATGCGCAATGCTCAAAATCTATAGGTAAGATAGACTTTTTAGCACTCTTGTTTTTTAGCTTTGCCGGCGATGTTTCGGGCATTACAAATCTGATAGACGCTAAAATATATCGCAGGGTTTAAGAGGGCGGGATAGCATTGTCATTGAACGTAATGATTGTACGTTTTGTTGTAATGTAATACTAATTTAATCAAGAATCCTGCTGAAACGTTCAGTTAACTGGTCGGCAATATGGGCGACTTTGGGGCCTAGTTCTGCAATCAGCATGTCGGTTGCGAGCGATCTTGGCATTGAAAGCGCTATACCTGCTGATGCATAACCGTCTCTGTTTAATATCGGCGCGCCGACGCATATCATTTCCGGATGAATTTGCCCATTATCCAGCGAATATCCTTGTGTTCGCACTTTATCGAGTTCCCGCTTGAGCGCTGCTACAGTTTGTATGCTGTATTGGGTCATTGGTTCCGGCAAGGGTTCAGACGTAATTTGTTTCAGCGTTTCTTCAGGCAGACGGGATAAAATCGCCTTACCTGTGGCAGAAAAAACCGCCGCTATACGCATCCCGATGCGAAATGTGACGCCAAGAGGTGACAGAGAGTTGCGTGTATCAATATAGACAACATCTGCACCTTCCCGCAATGATAATGTTAGAGTGTAATTGTCTAGTTCGGGCATATTGCGGATAATTTGGCGGAATCCATCAGCCAGACGATTATTTTTAAGATAGGCGTTGCTCCAACGTATTGCATGCGGCCCCATTATGTACCGTCCGGTATCAGAGCTTGTCAGGAGGTTTTCTTGCAGCAGCGTATGGCAAAGCGCATGAACACTGCTTTTGGCCATGCCGAGATCGCGCGATAGCTGCGATACAGTTGCCCCATCTTCTGTAGCTGCGATATGGTCCAGTAGTTTGATCATTTTTGCGACGGCTGGAACAGAACTAGTTTTATAAACTTCCGACATGGCTACCTTTTCGGTTTCTATCTCAAAAGCCTATAGCAAAATCTTTAAATCTTGACACCTCAAACTTTGTGCGAAATAATCAATATACAGAACATTGTTCATTATACGGAACGTTTCTCGAGGAGGATTCAGTAATGCGCTTAAAAGACAATAGCCTTTTGAGGAACCGCTGTTTGATTGATGGTGGGTGGCATGCGTCAGATGATGGCGAGACCATCGCAGTACGCAACCCGTTTGATGGCAGTTTGGTAGGGCAGGTTCCGGTGCTGACGGAAGAACAGGTCAAAGGAGCTATCGACGCATCACAAAGCGCGTTGATCAAATGGCGCAGCCTTGCGGCGCTACAACGCTCCGTTATCTTGCGCAGATGGTTTGATCTTATGGTTGAAAATGCTGATGATCTGGCAATGATTATGACGACAGAACAGGGTAAGCCGCTTGCTGAAGCACGTGGTGAAATTCTCTATGCTGCCTCATTCGTCGAATGGTATGCTGAAGAAGCCAAACGTATTTATGGCGATACCATTCCCGCACCGCAGGCCGATAAGCGTATTACTGTTATCAAGCAACCCGTGGGTGTAACCGCTGCGATAACTCCGTGGAACTTTCCGGCGGCCATGATAACGCGCAAGGCAGCGCCTGCATTGGCGGCAGGCTGTACAATGATCGTACGACCAGCCGACCTTACACCTCTTACTGCGCTTGCGCTGGGAGAGCTCGCTCAGCGTGCGGGGATTCCGAAAGGCGTCTTGCAGATCATTACCGGCAAAGCTCGCGAGATCGGCAAGATCCTGACTGACAGTAAAGTGGTGCGAAAATTATCATTTACCGGATCGACGGAAGTTGGGCGTCAGCTTATGTCGCAATGTGCAGATTCGATTAAACGCATATCACTTGAGCTTGGGGGCAATGCGCCCTTTATCGTGTTTGATGATGCTGATCTTGATGCCGCCGTAGAAGGGGCGATGGCATCCAAATATCGTAATGCTGGCCAAACATGTGTATGCGCAAACCGCATATTGGTACAGTCGGGCGTCTATGATGCATTTGCCGAGAAGTTAAAAACTGCCGTACAGGCTTTGAAAGTCGGGAATGGTACCGAAGCGGGAGTACAAATCGGGCCGATGATTGAAGAGAAAGCTTTGATCAAGATTGAAGAGCACATTGAAGATGCCTTGGCAAAAGGCGGTAAAATCATGTTTGGTGGAAAAAGGCTTGGCGGGCTTTTCTTTGAGCCGACAATCATGACGGGCATTACCTCGTCAATGAGGTTTGCGCAGGAAGAAACTTTTGGTCCGGTTGCACCATTATTCCAATTCGATACAGAGGAAGAGGCCGTTGCGATGGCCAATGACACGATATTCGGCTTGGCATCATATTTTTATACGCGTGACTTCGACCGTGCTATCCGCGTCAGTGAAGCACTGGAATACGGTATGGTTGGACATAATACCGGTTTGATTTCAAACGAAGTGGCACCTTTTGGTGGTGTCAAACAGTCAGGTTTGGGACGTGAGGGTTCGAAATATGGCATCGAAGAATATTTGGAAATCAAATATCTCTGTAGTGCTGTTTCTACGCTTTAATTGCGGATGATCAACTTCGCCCGCTTATATGTATATGAAACTGTCCATTGATATGGATCAGATATGCTTAATGAGGAGATATTGGCATGCAGGGATTTGTTTTTGACGCTGTACCATCCATTAATGTTGAATGGGGTGGTGTGCGACGTTTGGGAGAGCTGATTGCTGGTTGGTATGAGGAGCGCAATTTGCTTCTCGTCACCGACAAAGGGTTGCATTCGGCGGGTGTCTTAGAGCCAGCGAAGGCGTCGCTGGCGGCTGCCGGTTTCAATGTCACGATATTTGATCAGGTTGTGGCCGACCCCCCGGAAAAAATTGTTATGGATTGTGTCGAGCAAGCAAAAGCTGCAGGGGTCGACATCGTCGTGGGAATTGGTGGTGGTTCATCAATGGACGTGGCTAAGCTTTCCGCTGTGCTAGTCATATCTCAGCAAAATCTGCAAGAACTCTATGGCATTGGCAAGGTTAAAGGCAGGCGGCTGCCGTTGATACAAATTCCGACGACAGCGGGAACCGGTTCTGAAGCTACCAATATTACTATCTTGACTACGGGCGAAACCACAAAGATGGGTGTTGTTTCATCTCAGCTATATGCCGATAAAGCGGTCCTGGATGCTGAATTGACGATAGGCCTGCCGGCCATCCACACCGCTGCGACCGGTATTGATGCGATGGTTCACGCTATTGAGGCCTATACAAGCAGAGTGAAAAAGAATCCGTTGTCCGATGTCTTTGCACGTGAAGCGTTGCGGCTTTTGTCAGCCAATATTGTTGAAGCTTGCAAGAACGGTCATAATAGACATGCACGAGAGGCCATGTTGCTCGGCGCGAATCTGGCAGGACAGGCTTTTGCCAACTCACCTGTAGCGGCCGTCCATGCACTCGCTTATCCGTTAGGTGGCCATTATCATATTGCTCACGGTCTTTCAAATGCACTCATGCTCGGCCCCGTTTTGCGATTCAATATGCGGGGAGCCGCTTCATTATACGCTGAACTTGGTGATGTCGTTGGTACAGGTGTTACGGGGAGCGTTGAAAAACGTTCGGAAGCTTTTGTGAATTTCATGGATGAACTGATGACGGAAACCGGTGCGCCACGTCATCTCAAAGATGTGGGTGTCACCGATAATAGTTTGGCGTTGTTGGCATCGGATGCCATGAAGCAAACCCGTTTACTGGTGAATAATCCGGTTGAGGTAACAGATGCGGATGCTCTGGAACTATATCGTCAAGCATTCTAAGAAACATTGGGGAGAGAGAAATGAGTGATATAAAGCTCTATATGCTGCAATCAGGCAGCTTGAAGTGTAAATTGCATAATATCAAGATGAATGCGGGAGCCAATACCGATTATGAAATTCCAGTACCATTCTATTTGATAACCCACCCGAAGGGCAACATCATTATTGATGGTGGAAACGCTGTGGAGGTTGCAACTGATCCGCGTGGATATTGGGAAGGCATTTGTGATGTCTATTGGCCCGTTCTAGACCCAAAAGATGGCTGTGTCGATCAGTTGAAGCGTCTGGGTGTAGAGCCGGAGTCAATCCGCTATGTCGTTCAGTCCCATCTTCATCTTGATCACACAGGCGCGGTGGGGCGTTTTCCGAATGCCACACACATTGTGCAACGCCGTGAATATGAATATGCACATGCGCCCGATTGGTTTGCTGATGGCGGCTACATCAATAAGGATTTTGACCGTCCGAATTTGAAATGGCAATTCCTAAATGCAGAAGCAGATGATTATTATGATATCTATGGTGATGGCACGCTGACGACAGTTTTTACACCCGGTCATTCGCCGGGTCATCAATCATTTCTCGTCAATCTTCCAAATAATGGACCGATTATTCTGGCTGTCGATGCTGCGTATACAACCGATCATTGGGAAGAAAAAGCATTGCCGGGTTTCTTGGCTTCTGCGGTGGACAGTGTGCGTTCGGTTCAAAAATTACGCATGCTTGCAGATAAAACCGGGGCAATGGTAGTAACGGGTCATGATCCTGATGGCTGGAAGGCATTCAAAAAAGCACCGGAATTCTATGATTAATTCTCTCATGCGCTGGTCTGATTTGACCAGATGCGACGTGAGCTTTCATAACGCCTTGTAAAAGAATGGAATGCTGATATGCACCCTTCGCATATCGGCATTTCTTTTTATGATGAAAAGCAGGGACAGTCAGTTAGCGCATTGAGAGGTATTTTCCTGCTCATACCCATATTGCAACCGCTGTCGCGCGAGCCTTGACGCTGGTAAACGAAATGCGTTGCAAGAGTAATGATTTTTTAGCAGTATTTACCGTGTTACATTGATCCCAAATCACATGGGCATTGGAAAGCGTACCATACTCTAACATGTCTTAAGCTTAATCTAGCAACGCCGAGAATGTATTCGCGGTATGACAAAATCAAGCAACGCGCATATTTTAAATTCCACGGTGCCTCGTTCCAAAAAAATCCTCATAGATAGATGCAAGATTCATTTGCATTAATATTCATTTCGATTATTGTATTCTTATTAAAGTTAATCCAATCGTAATGAGATTAAAATGGGGAATAAAGAGCATATTGGGGCGCTCGTTCAGCTATTGGGTGAGAAAGCCGTATCAACAGACGAAATCGCACTACAATCTGCGACCGAAGATTGGCGCGGCCGTTACCGTGGGGAAGCATTGTGCCTATTGCGACCTGATACGACGCAGGCAGTTTCCAAGGCGATGCGCTATTGTTTCGAGCATGATATTCCGGTTATTCCGCAGGGCGGCAATACCAGCCTATGTGGCGGTGCGGTTCCTGATGCGCAAGGACAGGTACCAGTTATCCTTAATCTTGACCGTATGAACAGCATTCGCCATATCGACATTGTGACCAACACGATGGATGTTGATGCCGGATGCATTTTATCTAACATCCATGCGGCTGCGCTGAAACACGACCGCTTCTATCCTGTCAGTTTGGGTGCGGAAGGTTCGTGCCAGATTGGCGGTACGATAGCCACAAATGCCGGTGGGACATCCGTTCTGCGTTACGGCAATACACGTGAAAACGTTCTGGGATTGGAAGTTGTGCTTGCCGATGGCAGCATATGGAGCGGGCTTAATCGGTTGCGTAAAAACAATACCGGCTATGATCTTAAACAGCTTTTTATCGGCTCAGAAGGTACCTTAGGCATCATCACTGCTGCTGTTTTAAAGCTGCATCCCCTATCAAAAAATCATGCCATGGCATGGGTCGGGCTGACATCGCTTGATGCAGCATTGCAGCTCTTGCCACTTGTGCAGGAAGAATGCGGCTCGCGGCTATCAGCTTTTGAACTTCTCAACCAACTGCAAGTCGACCTGGTGGTCGAGCATGTGCATGATAGGCGTGCGCCGTTAGAGACCGCCTTCGAGTGGCAACTCTTGCTTGAATTATCCGATAATGGCGCACCGCAAGCGCTGGATGCTGCGTTGCAAACCGTACTAGAAAAAGCGTTCGAAGCGGGTTTGATAGAGGATGCTGTTATCGCGCAAAACGAAACGCAGCGTTTGACCTTTTGGGAAGTGCGGCATAGCGTATCCGAAGCCAATAAAAAGGCTGGTATTGGCTTGACAACCGACTGTGCGGTACCGCTTTCAGCTATCCCGGACTTTATTCGCCAAGCGACCGCAAATGTTCACGCGATTATTGCCGATTTGCCCATCATTGTTGTCGGTCATCTCGGCGATGGCAATATCCATTTTATTCCACTTTTATCATTCGAATATTGGAAGGATTGCGCGGATAGAGATGCTCTGGCTGTTCGACTACGTCGTGCTGTGGACGATGCGGCGATGCACCTGCATGGAACGTTCAGTGCCGAACATGGTGTCGGACGTGTTTCATTGCCCGAAATGGCCCATTACAAGTCGCCGGTAGAGCTAAGGTTGATGCATGCAATAAAGTCCGTTTTTGACGAGAAGAATTTGCTCAATCCCGGCAAATTATTGCCTGCAGATCAAGGTTGAGACCGACATTGCAATAAAATCTAAACATGATGAGGAGAGCATGATGAAGAACCAAATTTCACGAAGAAAATTATTGAAGACCGCAACCTTGACGATGGGGGCCTTGGCTATGCCCGCAATATGGAGCCCATCGCAGGCGCAAGGGAAAAAGCGGATTACGATCCGCGATGATGGTGGTATCTATAACCTTGCCTATAGTGCGGTGTTTTATCGTCCTTTTACAGAAAAAACCGGTATTGAGGTTATCAGTGTTCCTGCCAATGCCGAACCTGCTGCCCAAATCCGTTCAATGGTTGAGGCGGGAAGCTACACTTGGGATATGGCAAAGATTTCCCAGCCGACAATCTTGATGCTGACAAGCGGAGACAAAAAATATCTGCAAAAGCATAATTTGGAAAGCAATCCGACGATTGCCACGATCCCGCAAAAATATATGAGTGAATGGGGCGTTGGAAATAATATTTATGCGACCATTCTGGCCTATCGGAACGAAGCGTTTAAAGGTAAAACCGTACCTTCCGCTTGGAAGGACTTTTTTGATACGGATAGATTTGAAGGTCGTCGTGCATTGCGCCGCCATCCTTTCGATACCATCGAAGAAGCACTTTTTGCCGATGGTGTGGCCAGCGCCGATATTTATCCTTGCGATATCGACAGAGCGTTTAAGAAGCTCGACCAGATCAAGCAGGATATCGACGTTTTCTGGACAAGCGGTGCCCAAGTGGAACAAATGTTGCAATCGGGTGAGGTCGATATGGTGCCGACTTGGGTTTCGCGCGCCCACTCGGCGATGGCCGCCGGCACCGATATCGGTGTTGTTTGGGAACAGAATATCTGGGGCGTGGATAATTGGGCCATATTGGAAGGAACACCAAACGCAGACATGTGCCGCGAATTTATCATTTTTGCCTCCGATGCCGAGCGCAATGCAGGCTTGATGAAATTCTTTCCAGCCGGCGTTGCGCAGGTTGATGCGTTCAATTTCATCAAGCCTGAAATTGCAAAGAATTCACCGAGCTTCCCGGCCAATAGCGAAAAGGGATTGCAGATCAATGCGGCTTATTGGCGCGATAATCAAGCCAAGGTAATTGAACAATATAATCAATGGCTTTTGAGCTGATAATGGCGGGGGGGGGGAGGGTAACCTTTTCCCCAACATAAATGGTGATCGGTTTAGGCCACTCCTATGGTGCGTGGCTTTTGCCCTCTGCCATTTCCGCTCAAACGAAAATCTCGCAAAAAACAATAAGAGGAACACGGCATGTCTTCATTCAGTTTGACAGTCAAACAACTTGAAAAGCGCTATGGCGAGTTTGTCGCGCTGGCACCAACCGACCTGTTTGTACCAGAGGGTGAGTTTCTTACGCTTTTGGGGCCGTCGGGATCAGGCAAAACCACATTGCTTAATCTTATATCCGGCTTGGCCCGTCCAGATGCGGGATCTGTTGTGGTAGGAGAACGCGATATGACCTATCGTCCGCCACATGAACGTGACTTTGGTGTTGTGTTTCAAAATTATGCGCTTTTCCCACATATGACAATTTTAGAAAATATCGCCTTTCCGCTGCGCATGCGCAAAGTCGCAAGCAGTGAAGCATTGCGACTGGCGCAGGAAGCGTTGGATATGGTGCGGTTGCCGCATGTGGCCAAACGTTACCCCAAAGAGCTATCGGGCGGTCAACAACAGCGTATCGCCTTGGCGCGTTGCATGGTCTATCGTCCATCAATCATCTTGATGGATGAGCCGCTTGGTGCGTTGGACAAAAATCTGCGGGAACATATGCAGATCGAGATCAAGCAATTGCATCGCGATCTCGGCACCACGATTATCTACGTTACCCATGATCAGGAAGAAGCGATGACGATGTCTGATCGCATCTGCCTCATGAATACCGGACAGATAGCGCAGCTCGGCTCACCGGCCGATTTATATTTTCGCCCACGGTCTTTATTTGTTGCCGAATTTCTGGGTGAATCCAACATTATTTCGGCTGATGTCATCTCCGATAGTGACGAAGAGATTACACTGAAGGTTCCGAGCTCGGGCGCAACAATCAAAGCCATGCGCAATGATGTTGATGTGGAAAATCAGCAAAATGTCCAGATCATGATACGACCGCAAAATATCGTTATTTCCGACGAAGCGGGCGCGGATACAATCAAAGCCTGTGTCCACGATGTTATGGTGACCGGCAGTTTGACGAAAATATACTTCGATCCAATCGCAGATGGGCAAGCACAACTTGTTGCATCATTCCCGACGCGCAACGACGCCGCGCATTACAAGGCTGGCGATGTGCTCAACCTCTCCTGGCGCGGTCGTGATGCCGTTGTCATACCGGCTTGATGGAGGGAAACGAATGGCACATGCATCTGCTTCCTCAAAACCATCACCGCGTTGGCGCAAACCCATGCTCATGGGCGCTCCCATTGTGCTCCTTTTGGTTGCTTTTCTGGTTTATCCGGTAGCGCAGCTTCTGTTCCTCAGTGTCTGGGGCAAGGATGGTTGGTCTCTTCTTCCTTATAAACAGCTCTTTGCTTCCTCGCTTTATCTTAATGTTATGTGGCTGACGTTGAAAATCTCGTTTTTGACGACGTTTTTTGCGGTACTGCTTGGTTATCCCGTAGCTTATGTCATATCGACGGCAAGCGAGAAGTCGAAGGGTCGGTTGATATTCTGGGTTTTGCTTGCTTTTTGGACAAGCTTTCTGGTGCGTGCCTTTGCATGGGTTGTCATATTGGGGCGTAACGGTGTGCTCAATAGCACTTTGATGTCGGCAGGCATTATCGACCAACCCCTCAACCTTCTCTACGGGCTCAATTCTGTGTTGATCGGTATGGTCCATGCCATGTTGCCATTGGCTGTGATGACCATGCTGTCAGTCATGGAAAATATTGATCGTAACTTGCCGAGAGCCGCAGGCACCTTGGGTGCTCGACCGGCAAAAGCCTTCTGGACAGTCTATTTCCCATTGTCCATGCCCGGTGTTGCTGCCGCAAGCATCATGGTTTTTGTCACCTCTATCGGTTTCTTCATCGTGCCTGCGCTTCTCGGCGGACGCCGTGAAACGATGATTACCCAATTGATTATCGACCAGATACAACAGACCCTGAATTGGGGGCTTGCAGGCGCGGTTTCTGTTTTTCTACTCTTGGTCGTTATCATCATCTTCGTCATTTACGACCGTATATTCGGTTTCGAAAGCTTGACCGGTGATAATTCTGCCAATAGCGCCCAGCGCGATTCATGGCTACGCCGCTTTGGTAATGGCTTGCTATCCTTGATCGGCGACGTATGCGACCGTGTCTTGTCGCTCTTTCCCCGTCGTCAAAGTGAGAAGCAACAGGCGGCCTTCGGTACGCGTCTTTTTGTATGGCTTTTGCTTGTTGTGATCAGTCTACCGGCGTTTTTGATGATACCGCTATCCTTTAGTACCGCAAACCTTTCATGGCCGCCAAATGGCTTTACGTTGCAATGGTATGAAGCTGTATGGAATTCACCCGTTTGGATGCAGGCGATATGGCGTTCATTGGTGATCGCATTGGGAACGGGTATTCTATCAATGCTGATCGGCGTACCGGCAGCATTTCTGATGGTGCGTTCACAGATGCGGGGGAAGGCTTTTATGCTGGCTTTCATCCTTTCTCCGGTCATCGTTCCGCGTATCATTGTCGCTGTGGGCTTGTTCTATGTGTTTGCCCAATTGGGTTTGGTCGGCACAATTTTTGGTCTTATTCTTGGACATACCGTTGTTGCGGTCCCCTATGTGGTGATGACGATGATGGCGGTTCTGCGCAACTATGATGTGCGGCTGGATCTGGCAGCGCAAAGCTTGGGCGCGCGACCCTGGAAGGTCTTGAAAGGCATAACATTCCCGATTTTGGGCGCGGGCATGTTCTCGTCTTTTCTATTTGCTTTTGCCACCTCGTTCGATGAATTGACGATTGCTCTGTTTTCGACGGGCGGCGTGACAACAACTTTGCCAAAACAGTTCTGGGATGAAGTCACCCTATCCGTTTCGCCGGTTATTGCGGCGGTCTCAAGCGGACTTTTGGTCTTTATCGCTATTCTGATCTTTGTTGCCGATAAATTGCGTCAACGCAGCATGAAGCGTTGAACAAGCTTATACATTTTTTGAAAGGTTATTGATTATCATGTTGAACGCAAAAAGCCTTAAAGGCATCATCCCCGCCGTTCCTACACCCGTGACCACGGACAATGTCGTGGATGTTGAAGCCTCAAACGCAATGTTTTCATGGCTGTCGAAACAGGGCATAGATGGTATCCTGCCGCTTGGCGGAACCGGTGAATATGGTGCTTTGTCAAGGACAGAGCGTGCGCGCTTTGTCAATTTGACCGCGCAGGCAATGGACAAGAAGGTGCCCGTTATTGCCGGCGTTCTTGATACCGGTTTCTATGATGCTTGTGCATCAGGAAAGGAACTGGCAAGCGCTGGCGCGGATGCTCTGCTTGTTCTGACGCCCTATTATACCAATCCTACACAAAATGGTCTTCGTGACTATTTCATGCGTTACGCCGATGCATCGCCTGTTCCTGTGTTGATCTATGAAATTCCTTATCGAACGCGCGTAGCAATCAGTCCGGAAGTTTTGCATGAGCTATCAAGACATGAAAACATTATCGGTATGAAGGCATGTAACACGGATATGTATCATTTCCTTCGTATCATGGCAGGTGTAGGGCCGGATTTTGCGGTTTTAAGCGGTGAAGACACATTGTTTCCTCTCCATATTGCGGCAGGTGCGGTCGGCGGCATTGTGGTGACAGCAACCATGTTGCCCAAAGCATGGCGCAGAGTGTTTGACCTGTGTTCACAAGGGCAGCTTGATGAAGCTTTGAAGGTTCACCGGGCATTAATTCCGATGATGAATTTGGCATTTGCCGAAACAAATCCGGGTCCTATGAAGTCGGTACTGGATATGGTCGGCGTAAACGCTCCCCATGTTCTTATGCCATTAGAGCAGCCTGCTGAGACATTACGCGCTTCTTTACGTAAAGTTTATGGCGAATTGCTTGAACGTTTCGAGTATTCGGGCAAATAGTGTCGTTCGCAAGATTTTGCATATTGGCGTGCGGGTCTTTATAAGCGCAACAACATTATTGGCAGTGGAAGTGGCAGAATGGGCAGACCCCCGGCAGATGTAAACAAGCAACCGGAAAAGGAAGGGAAGGATCCGAAAGATTCTTCGCTTTTCATCGGGTCTACGGAAAAAACATTCAGGGTGCTGCATGCCTTTGACGGGCCGCAGCGCCATTTGCCTTTATCCGACATTGCAAAGCGCGCTGGTTTGGATCGGAGCGCAGCCCAACGCATCGTCTATACTCTGGAAACCTTGGGTTATTTGCGCCGAGTGCATCAAACGCGTAATTATGCACTTTCGCCCAAAATACTGCAATTTTCATATGATTATCTGCGCTCAAACGAATTGATTGACAAAGCCGCGCCTTATCTTTTGGCCATCAGCCGTGATATTGGCGAAACGACAAATCTGCAGGAACTGGACGGCAGTGAAGTGGTGTTTGTCGCACGTTTCCCCGGGCAGCATCTGGTAAATGTCGATATCACTGTTGGCAGCCGGTTGCCTGCCGTCTTTACAGCAACCGGCACGGCGATCCTTTCGCGCCGTCCTTCAGAGGATCTCGATACCGTGTTGGGGCAGACTAGGCTTGAGGCATTGACGCCGTTTTCAGTCACCGATCCACAAAAAATCCGCGACCGCGTGCAACAGGCAGCTGAACGAGGTTATGCCATAGTGACGAATGAAACGGTTATGGGCGATATTTCCATTGCAGCTGCCATCACGGATGAACACGGGGTGGCGGTAGCAGGCTTGAACATTGCCGTGCCTACCACACGCTGGACAATAGAGCGGGCAGAAGAAGAGCTGGCCCCACATGTACAAGTGGCGGCTACATCCATTTCATTTTCCAAGTTTAATTCCTACGCGCCGCAGGCAGGCCTAAATAGAAAACCATAGCTAAAGACAGGGAGGAGGGACATGAAGACAAAGCTGCATAATTTTTATGATTTTCGAGCCTATGCACGAAAGAAACTTCCCCGTCTTCTTTTTGAGTATATCGACCGTGGGACGGAAGATGAAATCGCTCTGACAGAACTGCGTCAGTCGCTTGATAATGTGCGCTTCGTTCCTGAAGTTTTGACCGGATTGGAAACGGTTCAAACAGATTTTGCATTTGCCGAAAAAACTCACGCGCTGCCTTTGGTGATAGCACCTACAGCATTGGCAGGACTTGTGTCATTTGACGGGGAAGTAAAACTGGCGCGCGCTGCAGCACGGGCCAGGATACCATTTACGATATCTACCCAATCGGTCACACCAGTGGAGCATATTAGGGCAGCGGTACCTGATGCAGATTTATGGTTTCAGCTCTATGTCTGGAAAAACCGCGCATTGACCGATCAGTTGTTGGATCGTGTTTGGGCAAGCGGCGTTACAACGCTGGTGATAACGGCCGATACACCCGTTTCGCCTAATCGCGAATATAATCTGAAGAACGGTTTTTCGATACCATTCCGGCCTTCCATACGGGCCGGTATGGATGTCGCAACCCATCCTCACTGGTTCTTTCGCGTTTTATTGCCATATCTGCGTGCTGGAGGAATGCCATCTTACGGGCATTACCCGCAAGACTTCCGCCATAACGTTACATCGGCGGTGCAATCACCAGATTTGCAGCTGGAAAATCTGTTGAATTGGGACGATGTGGCAGAGCTGCGTAAGAAATGGCGCGGCGAGATCATCGTCAAAGGGATTTTAAGTGTCAACGATGCAGAAAAAGCACAGGCAATCGGCGCAGACGGCATTGTGGTTTCCGCGCATGGTGGCAGGAATTTGGATATTGCTGTCACACCTTTGGATGTGCTGGGCCGGATCGTTGAAACTCTAAACAGTCAGATAGCGGTGTTTGCCGATAGCGGCGTGCGCCGCGGCAGTGACGTATTAAAACTGCTGTCTTATGGCGCCAACGCTGTTTTTATTGGCAGAGCACCGCTTTGGGGATTGGCTGCCGCAGATGAACAGGGAGCTGATGCCATGATTGCCATTTTGGCAGTGGAATTGCAAAAAGCCATGACCATGCTCGGCAGGGCTTCGATAAATGACTTGAAGAATGTGACACGTTTTGTCGGCCGGCCGGCTCTATAAATCCTTGCTACCACTTAAAATAAGAGTCGTGACCATTTTGGCGTATTCATCGCGGCTGAGACCTTTGTCTTCACGAAACCAGAGATAATGCCAGTTCAACATGCCAAACATCGACATGGTTAAAGGTTTAAGATTGGCGCTTTCGTGCAAATGCGGCAAGCACTCGGCTAGCGCATTGGATAAGAGCACGACAAGGCGTCTTTCCATTTCCACCAGTGTGGCTTGCTTGTCAGGTGGTAAAAGCTTGAGGCTCGATATCTGAACCTGATGTTCAGCGTCGGCATTTTTGTAGGAATCCAATAGCGAGCTGGCAATGGCCAGAACACGCGCTTCTGGTGTTTTCGCTTCGGCAGCAGCAGCTTCAACTGCGCCAACAAGCTCAGCAAGATGTTGCTGTAATACTGCAAACAGGATGGAATCTTTGTCGGGGTAATAGTGATAGAGAAGCGCCTTCGACATGCCGCAGGCTTCAGCAATCATGTTGATTGACGAACCGGTGAAACCGTATCGTGCGAAAAGTTTGGCAGCTTCTGATAGAATACCGGTTTGTTTTTCTTCGTAATCTTGGGCACGCGGCCGGGCCATGAACACTGTTCCTTATGAATCAGCCTTTTAAAAGTCCCCCTTGTATTGGATCAAGTCTTTCGCAAGTGCAAGCTTATTAGCTTTTTCGTGATGTAAATCGGCAAATAAGCGTGCTGAATTCAGTCAACATCAGGTTTTTAGTGCGCTTTTCGACCAGATAGCATACGGCCGGCGCGTCTCAAGCTTTTAATTTGTCGCGGTATCTTATCCGATTGATGTTTCACATCAATCGGGAACTATTCTAATCCAAGTTGTATGTATGCAAGATCCCACCAACTTCTTTTCGAAACCTGTCCAACATGTGCTGGTTGCTGTCATGACGCAGACCAAACGCTTTCAATCGCTCGAAACGTTGCGAGTCCATACGCCCGAATGTGGCTTCCACTCTTGGCAGCCAATAGGCAATTGACTTTGCAACGCTCAGTTTATGATCCGAGTTTTTGACGGTGTGTTGTAGCTCGGAAATTCCCATTTTCGTATGGGCATCTTCTTGTGGAATGAGCGCGCGAAAAATTTCAGCAAGCGGTGCGTAAGATATTTTGGCAAGTTCCTCCAGCTGGATAGATGAGGCGATGCCCATCAATGCGTTCATTGCTACGGCGTCAATCCAGCCTTCCAACGGATAATAGAAGACAGACAGACGCATATCATGATTGTTAATACGAGCCGTGCCAATATCTTCTTCACGCTTGATGCGCTCATCCCAAGGATGATGGCTGGCGTAACGTTCGGCATCGGCTCCAAATTCGCTCATCAACGCCAATACCGCTTCGGCATGATGCGCCTTTTCCATTACAATACGCGCGGCATTAATACGCTGTTTGATGCCTGGTGCTGTATTGATGACAGACGCAAAGCCAGCCGATGCAGCAAGTTCGCTATCGACAAACGATGCCATCAAGCGCAACAGCTCTGCCCGGTAACGCGGCGGCACATTGGCAGGGGAGGACAGTACACCACCTTTTTGCAGATAATCATCCACCGTCATATCGTCTTCGGCCATGGTCTTGTCCTCCTATTGATCGTAACTGACGACAACCTTGTCGCTGAGTGGATAGCATTGACATGTCAGGACATATCCTTGCTCAACTTCGTAATCTTCCAAGGCGTGGTTGGTAACCATTTCAACGTCACCTTCCAGCACCTTTGCTCGGCAGGTCGAGCAAACACCGGCTTTACAGGCATAGGGCGCATCCATTTGATTTTCCAAGGCGGCATCCAAAAGGTTGATGCCTTGTTTTGGCATATCAAAGTGGTGTGTCGAGCCATCAAGGGTGACGGTGACCGTGGCCGTACTGTTTGACGCATTTGGGTTGAGTGTTGTTTTGACCTGATGGTTTTTTTGCGTCCGAGGTGCCGAAGCAAATAGTTCGAATTTGATTTGCCCGTCGCTCATGCCATGATTTCGCAAAAAATCGGCAACCGTCAACATCATCTGTTCGGGGCCGCAAATATAGGCAACATCGGTTGATGTCAGGTCTACCCAGCTTTCGCACAGTTTTTCCAGCTTATCATGATCGATACGGCCAGCAAAAAGATCGATGTCTTGCCCTTCGCCCTTCAACACATGAACCAGAGAAAAGCGGTCAAGATAGATATTTTTTAAATCTTCCAACTCCTCGCGAAACATAATGGAGTTCGCCTGCTTGTTGGCGTAGATCAGCGTGAATTGTGCCAGAGGTTCGCGTGCGAGGACAGTTTTTATGATGGATAAAACGGGCGTAATTCCTGAGCCTGCGACAAAGGCGATATATTGCTTGTGTGCATCAGGTTCGATCGGCGTGTAGAATTTGCCCATAGGTGGCATGGCGTCCAGCGTGTCACCAATTTTAAGGTCATCATTTGCCCAATTGGAAAAAAGCCCACCATCAACGCGTTTTATGCCTACGCGCAAAATGCCTTCATCTTTGCCGGCGCAGATCGAGTAGGAACGACGGATCTCCTCACCATCGAAATCTTTACGGAATGTCAGATATTGCCCCTGAATGAAATCGAATGAATTCTTGTCATTGGTAGAGGGCTGCAAGGTGATCGCGACGGCGTCGCGCGTTTCACGGACGATGTCGGTTATAGTCAGAGGGAAAAAACGGGCCATGAAATGCTTACCTCCCGTATCATCAGATACATTTAAAATAATCAAAGGGTTCCAGACAATCTTTGCATCGATAGGACGCCTTGCATGGCGTAGAGCCGGATTGGCTGATTTTTTCGGTGTTGGTGGAGCCGCAACGTGGGCAAGCGATCGTCAAATTACCACCACGTAGACGCTCAACCCGCTTGATAAGTCGCCCATCGGCAGCTGTGCCAACGATTGGCGGGGCAATGCCGAAGTCACGCAATTTTTCGCGTGCTTCCGGTTTAATCCAGTCGCTTGTCCAAGGCGGTGACAATTGACGTTCAATCCGAAGATTGTCGATGCCATGCGCCCTTAATGCCGTTTCGATATCCAGATTGATGATGGATGTTGCCGGGCATCCCGAGTAAGTCGGTGTAACCTTGACGATGAGTGTGTCATCCACCCACGAAACCTCGCGTACAATGCCTAGGTCAGTGACCGATATAACCGGTATTTCAGGATCCGGCACAGCATCAAGCCATGTCCAAATCTGCTGTTGTGTCGGTTTCTCGGTGATGCTCATCATCCCACCACTTACCAGGTACAGCCAGGATAGGCGCGTTGGAGAAACTGCATTTCTGCCAGCATATGCCCCAAATATTCCGTGTGGACACCTTTTTTGCCGCCTTTATGCACATAGCTATTCTGTGGCAATGTCAGGGTCGCATCTTCTAAAACGGTAAGTACGGTTGCATCCCACTTTTTCTTCAAACCGGAAGGCAAAGGTGCGATACCAGCTGCCACAACAGCTTCATCCACTTCATCATCAACAAACAATTCGCCCGTATATGTCCACAGTTCATCCAATGCATTTTGCATGCGTTGATGGCTTTCCGACGTCCCATCACCGAGACGGACAACGATATCGGCAGACTTCTCAAGGTGATAGGAAACTTCTTTCAAGGCTTTCGCTGCAATCTCTGACACACGGCGATCGGACGATTGCAATAGGGCACGCAGCATTTCAATGTGCCATGCATCGAAAAGAAACTGTCGCATCATCGTATGCCCGAAATCGCCATTGTCTTTTTCGACCAGTAAAACATTTCTGAAATCCCAGGCATCGCGCAAAAATGCCAACGCATCGGCTGTGCGGCCTCGACCTTCGACTTCACCGGCCAAGCCCAGCCAGAATTGGGTCTGCCCAATAAGATCAAGCGCCTGATTGGCAAGCGCGATATCCTCTTCCAGAACTGGAGAATGCCCACACCATTCTGAAATGCGGTGACCAAGCACCAACGTATTATCGCCCATACGAAGCAGGAATTCGACAAGAGCACTATCGGTTTGAGACGATTTTGCCATTACATCTTCCCCACTTCTTCAGGAATTTCAAAAAATGTCGGGTGACGGTAGACTTTCGAGTTTGATGGCTCAAACAAAGGCCCTTTTTCTGAAGGGCTCGAAGCTGCAATGTCGCTTGATTTAACCGCCCAGATACTGACACCTTCATTGCGGCGTGTATAAACATCACGGGCATTCTTGATTGCCAGTTCAGCATCAGGTGCGTGCAGACTTCCGACATGACGGTGGTTCAAACCATGTTGCCCGCGGATGAAAATTTCCCATAAGGGCCATTGATGTGACATGTCCATTCTCCCAAAAAACAGGTGGTATCGGTTGATTTATTCCGCAGCAACGCGGGCTGCGGCTTGCCTGTCGACTTCTTTTTCAGCATGCGCCTGAAGGCCATCGCGGTACCATGCGCCGTCTTCCCAAGCTTTCACACGCGCATTCAGCCTTTCACGGTTGCAAGGGCCGTTACCGGCAATCACGTCGAAGAATTCGCTCCAGTCAGGATCGGTAAAGTCATAACCACCCTTTTCGTCATTCCAGTGCAGATTCTCATCGGGAATTGTCAGCCCCAAGAATTCGGCTTGCGGGACGGTTTGATCTACAAAGCGCTGGCGCAAATCGTCATTGGTATTGATTTTAATCTTCCACGCCATGGATTGTGCCGAGTGGACTGAATCTTTGTCAGAGGGGCCGAACATCATCAAAGACGGATACCAGAAACGGTTCAACGCATCTTGCGCCATCGCCTTTTGTGCACTGGTTCCAGCACACATTTTCATCATGATGTCATAACCTTGGCGCTGATGAAAACTCTCTTCCTTGCAAATACGGATCATCGCGCGGCTATATGGCCCATAGGATGTCTTTTGCAATTGCACCTGATTCATAATGGCGGCGCCATCCACCAGCCAACCCACTGCACCAATGTCGGCCCATGTCAGGGTGGGATAGTTGAAGATCGAAGAATATTTCATCTTGCCCGAATGTAAAAGTTCAATCAGCTCATCGCGCGAGACGCCAAGCGTTTCGGCAGCGCTGTAAAGATAAAGGCCATGACCGGCTTCATCCTGCACCTTTGCAAGCAAAATGGCCTTACGTTCCAATGTCGGCGCACGGGTGATCCAATTTCCTTCCGGCAATTGCCCCACAACTTCGGAATGGGCATGCTGGCCAACCTGTCGAATAAGTGTGCGACGGTAGTTTTCCGGCATCCACTCTTTCGGTTCAATTTTTTCATTACGGTCGATACGCTCCTGAAATGCGCGTTCCTGTGCATCCATTTCATCGAGCGATTTAACCTTGTTGCTGTCAGTTTTTACCATCTGGGCATACATGAACGTTCCTCCGGCGCTCTCGTGACAATCACGAAAAGGCAATCATAAGGTTGGCCATATGTCTTGGTGGAATCGTGCTTAAAGGCGAAGCGCCAAGTCAGACAACGATATCCTCCAATTCATTGACCGATCGTTCATATTATACAACAAGAAAGATCACAAAAAAAGATATTTTTTAGAAAAGATGTAATGTTTAAAGATATTTTTACATAACTAATTGTTCTTACAGTCAATTATTTTTTCCAGCGATGCTTTGCGCCGGTCGCTTAGCTCTGTGGAACGCGCCAATGCGCCCGCTTCCCCGGTAAGGTTGGATGGAATGTAACTGTCAGCAATAACCGATAAACTCAGATAAAGGCGGGCAAAAAGAGAACGGGCTTCATCGGCCGGCCAATCACCAGGCAGGGCATTGCGCGGTAAGTCGGGGTCTTCCGCCAGTGCATGTCGATAGTCATGAACCAGTGCCAGACGCGCCATCAAGCAATCCAGCGCCGTCAAATTCTCGATTATCATCTCGTCCAATGCTGCAAATTTCTGGACAAAAGCGTGGTAATTTGTGGCGATCTCTTCAATGTTCCAAAATGTTGAAACAAAGTCTGGTAAGCGATTTTGATCATGAACGACGTTCGCCTCAAAAATCAACGCATCAGGATAAGTTTCGGTGGTTTTCGGGCCAAAAAGCAAATTGCGATTCATAACGGCAAATTTGCGAGATTTTAGATATTCATCAGTTTCGACGTCGCGGCGCGCGATGATCATCCAGTCTGTAGGTGGCGCTTTGGAATGGTAAATGCGCTGGGCCATTTCCCGATATTCACTGCGGGTTTCCGGTGCAAGGCGATAGTAGCTTTTCCGACCGTCGCGCTCGCCAACGAGTTGTCCGGCACTGACCAGGCGCGATACCGATGTGCGTACAAGAGATTCGTTCAGGCCTGCAATGGCGCAAAGGTCAATGAGGTTGCCCATCCATAAGACACCACCGCGCGGCTCTACAATATCGCCGTAGATAGTCACGATAAATCTTGCACATCTCGGCGATGGATCGAAAAGGGATCGGATAACGGGATTGATGATCGACATTATGAATTTCTTGGTCAAAAGCAGATACGCATAATTCATAACGTTGGCAGTGCGGGCGTGTCAAATAGACACGCCATAAGCCTTATCGACTTCAATCAAATATCGCGTGCGCTCATCGTCAAAAGATCGTATCGGGCTACGGTCTCATCATTTTGATTGAAGATTTCCGCATCCCAGCGCACTTCGCCATATTCGGGGCCGCGGGCTGCACGTTTTTCCTTCACCGTCAGGCGCACATGGATCGCATCACCGGGTGAAACGGGTTTGAGAAACCGAAGATTTTCTATGCCATAATTGGCTAAAAGCGGGCCGGGTGCCGGTTCGACGAAAAGACCGGCCGCAAAGGATAACAACAAATAGCCATGGGCCACACGTCCGGGAAAGAACGGATTGGCAGCAGCAGCTTCCTCATCCATATGGGCATAGAACTTATCGCCGGTAAATTCTGCGAAATGTTCAATATCCGCCAACGTAATGGTACGTGCGGCTGTCTCAATTGTATCGCCTATGTGAAGCGCATTAAAGTTTCGACGGAACGGATGTTCATTTGTTACATGGATTTCACTTCCATAGGTCCACCGATGCAACAACTTTGTCAAACGTTTGGGAGACGCCTGAAGGGCCGTGCGTTGCATATAATGGAAAACGCCGTGCAAGCCCCCCATTTCTTCACCACCGCCGGCACGTCCGGGGCCGCCATGCACAAGGGCAGGCAACGGAGAACCATGGCCTGTTGCCTCGGCAGCATCATCACGGTCTAGAAAATAAAGTCGGCCATGATAGGGCGCGATACCAAAAGCAAGCTTGTCGGCGAATGCGTCATCATAGGTATAAATGGATGCCACAAGGCTGCCTTGGCCTTTTTTAACCAGTTCAACGGCTTCGTCTGCTGTATCATAGGGCATAAGTGTTGCAACCGGCCCAAAGGCCTCGATTTCATGGATCGCTTTAGCCTGCAATGGATGGTCGCAGCTTAGCAGTATGGGCGCGAAGGCTGCACTTTTGCTGTCGGTAATATCGAGCGAACCGAACACGATCTCAGCTTCTTTTTGTAGGCGACGAACGGCTTTTATCACATCATCGCGTTGCGCAGTCGAAACCAGAAGCCCCATACGCGTATCTGGCAACGAAGGATCTGCCGGAATATATTTTGCCAATTGTGATTGCAGCGCTGCGGTGGCATCGGCAAGATAAATGCGCGGTATTATAATGCGACGAATGGCCGTGCATTTTTGTCCGGCTTTTGCCGTCATTTCGCGGGTTACTTCTTTGATGAATAATGAAAATTCTGGCGTGTCCTTGTCAGCATCCGTACCCAAGATTGCGGCATTAAGGGAATCGCGTTCTGCAATAAAGCGCACGGCATTGCGTGCAATAACAGGGTTGCTCTGTAGCAATTCGGCTGTATATGCCGATCCGGTAAAGGACACGACATCCTGTCCGTCCAATTGATCAAGAAGATTGCCTGTAGGGCCGCAAATCAGTTGCAATGCGCCATCGGGCAGAGCACCGGATTGTACAATAAGTTCCACCATTGCCTGCGCAACGTAGGCCGAAGCGCTTGCTGGTTTGGTGATAACCGGCATGCCGGCGATCAAGGCTGGAGCCAGTTTTTCCAACATGCCCCAGCAGGGAAAGTTAAACGCGTTGATATGCACGGCCACACCTTCCCGTGATGTCAATATATGCTGGCCGCTGAATGTCTGGTTTTTAGACAGGCGCTCAGTCGTGCCCTCGACAATAAAGGTTTCACTGGGCAATTCCTTGCGCGCCCGTGATGCATAGGCAAAAAGTGTAATAATACCGCCATCAATATCGGGCCAGCTATCGCGCTTGGTGGCACCCGTTTGAAAAGACAATTCGTACAATTTGTCCTTGTTTGCATCGAGATGAAGCGCGATTTTTTTGATCATATCGGCGCGCTGGTGAAATGTCATTTTGCGCAGATTTGGCCCACCGGTCTGTTTCGCATGGGCAAGAACTTTTGTGAAATCAATGCCCGTGCTGGAGATCTTTGCCACCACAGATCCGTCAACCGCGCTTTGCACATCTTTGAAACCGGTTGCCGGTTCAAACCATTCATCATTCACGTAGCTTTTTAATATTAAAGACATCGTATCCTCCTTGCGCGATCTTGGGTCGACCTCACGCAGTCAATTTTTGATTGTTTCGCGCATAGTCGCGCAGCAATGCGGCAGGTTCGCTTCCCGCACCTCCAACGGTGAAAGCTTGCTCGACTTCATCAAGCACCGTTTGCAAACCGGTCTCGTCAGCGGCAAACATCGGGCCCCCCTTTAAACGTGGGAAGCCATAGCCATTGACGAATGCCAGATCGATATCGGATGGCCGCTGGGCGATATGCTCTTCCAACTCTTTGGCACCTTCATTGACCATGACAGCGAGAAGCCGTCGCTGGATGGCTTCCTTGCTGAATTTTGTTGTGCTGATACCGTTTTCTTTCCGCGTTTTCTCGATCAGTTCCGCCACAAGCGGCGAGGGCATGCGTTTTCCTTTGTCGTCATAGTCATACCAGCCGCCATTGGTTTTCCGACCAAGGCGACCAAGCGCGCAGAGTTCATCGGCCAGTGTCACATAACGCTCGTCTTTTGGACGGGTGGCGGCGCGGCGTTTGCGCATGGCCAATGCAATATCCAATCCCGATAGGTCGGACACGGCAAAGATACCCATCGCAAATCCATATTCTTCAAGGGCGGCGTCAACTTCCCAAGGCATGGCGCCGTCTTCCACCAGATATTCGGCGTGACGGCGATAGACGGCATAGATACGGTTGCCGATAAAACCATCACAGTTACCGGCAATAACAGGGATTTTCTTTATTTTCTTGGCAATAGCCAGTGCGGCCGAAAGCGTCTCGATGCTGGTTTTTTGAGCCCGCACAATTTCCAGCAGCTTCATAATATGGGCGGGTGAAAAGAAATGCAGACCAACAACATTTTCTGGATATCGGCTGAACGAGGCAATCTTGTCCAGATCGAGATAGGATGTATTGGAGGCCAATATGCAATCGGGCCTGGTCAGCGTTGCAAGCTTTTGGAAGATGGTTTTTTTTACGTCAATGTCTTCAAAGGCCGCTTCAATGACCAATTGGCAATCGGCAACATGGTTCCAATTGGCAGTAACACCGATGCGCGCCAGCCTCTTTTCCCGTTCGGTTTCGCTTAAACGTCCGCGTTTTACCTGCGCGTCGTAGAGCGCTTCTACTCTTTCCTGTCCGCGCAATGCCGCTGCATCATCCATTTCAAGAACTAGGGTCTCAATACCGGCGTCAGCAAGCGCAACCGCAATACCGCTTCCCATTGTACCTGCGCCAACAATTGCAGCTTTGGTAATATCCTGACCTTTTTTCGGTTCTATTCCCGGAATTTTGGAGGATTGGCGCTCAGCAAAGAACAGGTGGCGCAATGCTTTGGCCTCGATGCTTTCGCGCAATGTCAAAAAGCTCTCTCGCTCCTGACGAAGGCCGGTTTCAAAATTATTATCCGCACTGTCCCTGATAATTTTTATAGCTTGTGTTACCGCAGGAAGCCCTTTCGCTTTTTTAAGGGCGGATGTTTCGGCTGCTTCGATATCTTCTGCACGGTCAGCCGGAATGGCAAGTTGGCTGACACGCCGCTTTTTCGCCGTTTTGGCTCTTTGGATGGCTGTTTCCAGAATATTGCTTGTAACCAGCGCATCGGCAAGCCCTGCCTTTACCGCCTGTTCGGCAGACAGGATTTGGGCTTCGCCTATCATGGTGATGGCTTTGGCAATGCCGGTAAGCCGAGGCAGTCTCTGCGTGCCGCCCGCACCCGGGATGATGCCAAGATTGGTTTCCGTCAGGCCGAGCTTTGCATTGCTTGAAACAAGCCGTAAATCGCAGGCCAACGCGATTTCCAGACCACCGCCCAAGGCCGCACCATCAATCGCCGCAACAACCGGTATCTTTATCGCTTCAATGGCGGCAACAATATCGGGAAGAAACGGTGCATCAGGCGGCGAATTCATTTCTTTAATGTCTGCACCGGCAATAAACCGGCCGGTTCCACCGGAAATGACCACACCATCCAGCGTATCATCTTTTTTTATTGCATGAATGCAGGCAACCAAACCTTGCCGTACAGTTTGCGACAATGCATTGACCGGCGGGTTACTGATCGTCATGATGGCAATGCGATCTTGATGGCTGAGGGCGACAATCTTATCCATCATCACACCCGTTCGATCATCGCAGCGATGCCTTGTCCAACGCCAATGCACATGGTGGCTATGGCCCGCTTGCCTTTCAACGTTTCAAGCCCATTGACCGCTGTCATCGCCAACCGCGCGCCCGACATACCCAGCGGATGGCCAAGCGCGATGGCACCGCCATGCGGATTGACCTTGGCCTCGTCATCTTGCAGGCCCCATTGCCGCAATACTGCTAAGGCCTGCGCCGCAAAGGCTTCATTCAGCTCGATGAGGTCGATGTCATGCAGGCTGTGGCCGGTTTTTGCCAAGAGTTTCAATGTTGCAGGGGCAGGGCCCATTCCCATAATGCGTGGTGCAACACCAATACTGACAGCTGAAACAAAGCGAGCTCTCGGTGTCAGATGATATTTTTTGACCGCGCTTTCCGATGCAATCAACAATGCGCCAGCACCATCGTTGACACCAGAGGCATTGCCAGCGGTGACAGAACCACCTTCTTTTCGAAACGGCGTTTTTAATTTGCCCAGCTGTTCAAGCGTTGTTTCGGGACGAGGATGTTCATCTTCCTGGATAAGGGCGCTGTTGCCTTTTTTGTCCTTGATTTCCAGTGGTGCAATTTCCCGCGCAAAATACCCCGCATCTTTGGCGGCTTTGGTTTTCTGTTGTGAGCGGTAAGCAAAAAGATCTTGATCGGCGCGATTGATGGAAAAATCCTGTGCAACATTTTCCGCGGTTTCGGGCATGGAATCCGTGCCGTATTGCTGCTGCATTAGCGGATTGATGAACCGCCAGCCGATCGTTGTGTCGAATATCTCAGCCTGACGCGAAAATGCACTGGTTGCCTTCCCGGTGACAAACGGTGCACGCGTCATGCTTTCCACGCCGCCTGCGATAACAAGGTCGGCATCGCCGGTTTTGATGGCACGCGCTGCCATGGCGACAGCATCAAGGCCGGAACCGCACAATCTGTTTATGGTCGTGCCGGGTGCCGTGATAGGGTAGCCCGCAAGCAATACTGCCATGCGTGCCACGTCGCGATTATCTTCGCCCGCCTGATTGGCGCAGCCCATAATGACATCGTCGAGCGCTTCCCAATCGATGTCTCTATTGCGTTCCTCCAGGACACGTAAGGGATGGGCGGCAAGATCATCAGCACGGACATCTTTTAATATGCCGCCATAACGGCCAACAGCTGTTCGGGCAAAATCGCAAATATAGGCTTCGGTCATAAGACATCCTCCCAAGAATTAGCCCTTAAACGGGCGTCTCATACAAATTATGTGGAAACGGCTGGCGATATAGGCGGTGTTGGTCAATGTGGCATTGCCAGCGCGGTTGGCACCACTGACATGGTAATCACTGAAAGCCGCACTTTGATTGACCCATATGTTGCCGACGAGATTGATCGATAGGGCCAATCCAGCATCGACATAATCCTCTACGGCGCTTTCAATAAATGTGTCATCATTGCTATAAAGAGCACCGGTAATAGCGCCAAAACTCATTGCTGAAAGCGTCGCCCGCGTGACGCAATCATCTGCGTTTTCACAAGCAATAAGAAAGCTGATCGGGCCAAACCATTCTGCAAGATAGGTACTATCATTGGCATCAAGTGCAACCAAAAGCGGTGTTGCAGTAAGCGGCCGAAATTGACCATCGGTTTGCTTTGCGACGCAATTTCCATCCTGCCTCGCTTCCGGGGACCGCTCAAGCGGTGCACTATCGCGCATGATCCGGCCTTTTTTGCGCGCGCGGATGAGCCTATGTTCAACATCAGCGCTATAAAGCGCACCGCAGACATGGGCAGCACGGGCGGGATCGGATAACAGACCGTCGATTGCCTTCGCAATCCCCTCTGCCACGTCATCAAAGCTTTTATGACCTTCGTCCGTTTCAATGCCGTTTTTCGGGATAAAAATATTCTGCGGTGTCGTACACATCTGACCGCTATAAAGAGCTAGAGAGAAAGCTATGTTCCGGCACATAGGGCCGAAGCTATCGGTGCTTTCAACAACAATGGAATTCAATCCCGATTCTTCTGTAAAGACAGGCTTATCGACGACATTGTCATGCAGCCACCTTCCAAATACCGATGAGCCGGTATAGTCAACCAGCCCGATCTTTTCATGGGCAGCCAAAATGCCGGCCAATGGCGCACCTTGTTTTTCAACGGCAAGCTGAACAAGATAAGGCGAAAAACCAAATTCCTCGAGGGTGTCCTGCATGATCTTCACTGTCAATGCCAAGGGCAGAATGGCTTGCGGATGCGGCTTTATCAGCGTTGCGTTGCCCGTCATCAGATTGGCAAATATTGCCGCATAGGAATTCCAGTTTGGAAAGGTTGCGCAGCAGATAACAAGGCCTATGCCGCGCGGCTTCAAATGGTATCGTTTTTCAAGATGGACTGCATATTTTCCTTCGCCTTTGTTCCAAACAGCGTCTTCGGGGATGCTGGATAGTTCACGGTAGCAAAGCGCAATCGCCTCCCATGCACGGTCCTGCGCATGTGGCCCGCCTGCTTGAAAAGCCATCGGGCCACCTTGTCCCGTCGTATGGTGGGTTGCCAAAGCCATCAAAAAGGATTGCGCATTCAAGCGATCGACAATCTCGCAGGCAATGCCGGTACGTGTCCGCAGCGGCATTTTGGCCCATTGCCGATAGGCTTCCTCGGCACGCGCCAAAAGTATATCAATGTCTGTGTGAGGATAACGGATATTCAAAAGTAGGCCAAAGGGCGACTGTTCATCGCCAACATAGTCTGCCGCTTCTGTTCCAGAAAGAGGGAAGTTATGGTCGCGAAGAGTGTCAAAATCGGCTTGGGCAGCCATTGCCAGCGAAGGATCGTAAGCCTTTTCATCTTCGGCGTAAGCACAATAAAACCCGCGCACGCTCAGGGCTTCAAGCGCATCCGTGAGCTTTTCCTCATGCTTGACAAATAATTGTGACATAATTTTCTCCCAAACCTCAACTTGGGTGTTGACAGACATCCCAATTCGATCAATTATTAACCGATCATTCGGTTAATTCAAGTAAAATATGAATGATGCTTGAAATAGGAGGAGCGAGTGGAGGAAACCGATCAGCCGATACGCGTGATTGTTCACGATGGATGGCATGAAATTGTCCTGAACCGGCCAGATAAATTGAATGCTTTCACAGAAGGCATGCATCTGGCATTGGCCAGAGCCCTTGATGATGCGCGCGTGGAAGAATGCCGTGCTGTATTGTTGACAGGCGCAGGGCGCGGGTTTTGTGCGGGACAAGATTTATCCATGCGTGCAGGACAGGAAGGCCCCTATGATTTAGGCGCCACAATCGAGCAATTTTATAACCCGCTGGTGCGCCGTTTGCGGGCGTTGGAAAAGCCGGTCATTTGTGCAGTCAACGGCGTCGCTGCGGGTGCAGGAGCCAATATCGCACTTGCTTGCGATGTGGTTTTGGCAGCCCGGTCTGCCCGCTTCATTCAGGCATTTGCGAAGATAGGTCTTGTGCCCGATTCCGGTGGTACATTTTTCCTACCAAGGCTTATTGGTGAGGCGCGCGCACGTGCCATTATCATGACCGGCACACCCGTGTCAGCGGAACAAGCCGAAGCGTGGGGCATGATTTGGAAAGTTTATGATGATGAGGCTTTGCATGAAGAGGCGGTCAAGCTTGCAGCCTGGTTTGCCACGCAGCCGACGCAAGGGGTGGCATTAACAAAACAGGCTTTGAATCTATCCGCAGGCCATACGCTTGAGCAGCAGCTTGATTGTGAACGCGATCAACAGCGCAAGGCTGGTTTAACGCCGGATTATCGTGAGGGTGTAACAGCTTTTATGGAAAAGCGGCCACCCGAATTTAGCGGGAGGAAAGCATGAATGAGCAGGAAATTGCAGACCTTTCTGCAAAAACCATGTGGGCGGGCGATAAAGCAACGCAGAATTTAGGCATGGAGCTGGTCTCATGCGCACCCGGCCAGGCAGTATTGCGGATGCAGATCACCGATGTCATGACCAACGGCCACGATATTGCCCATGGCGGTTTCGTTTTTGCTTTGGCTGATAGTGCTTTTGCTTATGCTTCTAACAGTTATGGCGATGTTCACGTCGCGGCGCAATGCCACATTGCCTATATCCGCCCCACGCGAAAGGGCGATATTCTGACCGCTGAAGCGCGGGAAGTCAGCCGGACGGGGCGCTCGGGCATCTATGATGTTCACATCACCGCAAACGGAAAAGCTGTCGCGGAGTTTCGCGGGTTTTCGCGCGAAATAGCAAAAAACTTTATCGGCATGCCTGCGGGAGAGCGGGCTTAAACCAATGGGATTGGAACCTTGACGGGTTCAGGAGGAAGATATGACGGTGAATTTCAGCAATGGAAATTTTGACGCGCGGGAATATGCATCACGTGATGAAATTATAGCATTGCAGACGCAACGTTTGGCATGGTCTTTGAAACATGCTTATGACAATGTGCCTTTTTACAAGAAAAAATACGACGCGGCCGGTGTTCATCCTTCCGACTTCAAGGAACTGGCAGATATTGCCAAATTCCCGTTCACCGAAAAGAAAGACCTGCGGGATAACTATCCTTTCGGCCTTTTTGCCGTCCCGCGTGAGCAGGTCAGCCGCATTCACGGGTCTTCCGGCACGACAGGAAAACCGATTGTTGTGGGGTATACAAAAAACGATCTCGATGTCTGGGCCAATCTTGTCGCCCGCTCTATGCGCGCCGCTGGTGCAAGGTCTGGTATGATCGCCCATATCGCTTATGGATACGGCTTGTTTACCGGCGGGCTTGGTGCGCATTATGGCGCTGAACGGCTCGGCTGCACGGTGGTGCCAATGTCTGGCGGCATGACTGAACGACAGGTGCAACTGATCCACGATTTCAAACCCGAAGTAATCATGGTGACGCCAAGCTATATGCTTGCTCTCTTGGATGGTTTCCACAAAGCCGGACTTGATCCACGAGAATGCTCGTTGAAATATGGTATTTTCGGCGCTGAGCCGTGGAGCAATGCCATGCGGCAGGAAATCGAAGCGGCTTTCAACATGGACGCAACCGACATTTATGGCCTTTCGGAAGTGATGGGGCCGGGCGTTGCACAGGAATGTGTCGAAACGAAAGATGGACTGCATATTTGGGAAGACTGTTTCTGTCCTGAAATTATCGATCCACAAACGCTTTTTCCGGTGGCTGAAGGCGAGGAAGGTGAACTTGTGTTCAGTACGCTGACCAAGGAAGCCATGCCGATTATCCGCTATCGCACCCGCGATCTTTCCCGGCTATTGCCGGGAACAGCCCGTCCGGGTATGCGTCGCATGGAAAAAATTTCCGGTCGTTCCGATGATATGATCATCCTGCGCGGCGTTAATCTTTTTCCAAGCCAGATTGAAGAAGCGTTGCTGGCGACGGAATGGTGTTCGGGGCATTTCCAAATCGTACTCTCACGCTCGGGGCGTATGGATAATATGACCGTTATGGCCGAGGTACGTCCTGAATACAGCGCGGAAGATAAATGGAGCCACTATGCCCGCAACTTCATCCGTCATATCAAAAGCACTGTTGGCGTTTCTATCGACTTACAGCTGCAAAAGCCGATGTCAATCGAACGATCGGTTGGGAAGCGCAAGATCATTGTTGATAATCGCCCGAAAGACTGATACCGCGCGCTGAATTGGTATACGCGCATGCCGTCTCAAGCAATGAGCGGGCAGGCGCGTTTGTCCTGTTAAACGCCCGCGGCAGTTTTTGTTGCGCCATTGAGGTATGTCTTTCCATATTTGGTCGGGTTGGATGTGGTCGAGGCTTTCTTACCGCGAATGTCATTTAAACCAATGCTACACATCAAAAAAATGGCAGATATAACGCCGCCCAACTTTGGTCGAATGCGTATCCGTAGCACCTTGATGCTAGCCGGAGCCTTGCCATGATGCAAAAGACCCAAGGAAAAAAATAATAGCCCCCGACGCCAGACTGCGATACCATGATGAAATAGGAGGAGAGCTATGAAATCAGTCGTATCAGCTTTACAGATCGGCGCATTGCCGCAAGGCAAGGCGGCTACCCTTGACCATATCCTGAGCTTCGAAAAGGATATCAAAAACAGCGGATCTTCGTTGGTTGTCATGCCGGAAGCCTTGCTTGGCGGTTACCCGAAAGGCGAGAATTTCGGCACTTTCCTTGGTTACAGATTGCCGGAAGGACGCGCCGCATTTGCCGCCTATCATGCAAATGCTATCGATGTGCCAGGCAAAGAAACATCGGTACTTGTACAATTGGCAAAGCGAACGGGTGCCAGTCTGGTTGTCGGTGTCATAGAACGTGAAGGCTGCACGCTTTACTGCACGGCATTGTTTTTCTGCCCAAAGGATGGGCTTGTTGCCAAACACAGAAAACTCATGCCCACCGGCACCGAACGCCTCATATGGGGGCAGGGAGATGGTTCGACGCTTCCGATAGTCGAGACGAAGGCAGGTAAAGCGGTCGCTGCAATCTGTTGGGAAAACCATATGCCGTTGCTCCGAACAGCGCTCTATGCCAAAGGTGCACAAATATGGTGCGCCCCAACGGTTGATGCACGCGACATCTGGCAGTCATCCATGCGCCATATTGCCCATGAAGGCCGGTGTTTTGTGATAAGCTCCTGTCAGGTGCAGCCGTCGCCTGATGCCTTGGGCATGAAAATCACCGGTTGGGATGATCAGACACCGTTGATCCGTGGCGGTTCGTTTATCGTTGGCCCACTGGGTGACATTCTGGCAGAGCCGGTATTCAATCAAACAACGCTGGTCAATGCAGAGATTGACGTTGATGACCTTGTAGCCGCCCGTTACGATTTTGACGTGGTTGGCCATTATGCCCGCCCCGATGTGTTTTCTTTAGGCGTTGATGAGAGAGAAAAACGCCCGGTGACGTTTCAACGTTGAGAAAGCTTGTCTTCAGCGTACTTCCACAGGCACGGTGAGCGCACCGCTCCAACCTTCGGGCGGTGACGGGATGGGGCTTGCCTTGCGCACAATCTGCAATGCCAATGCATCGATCGAAGGATCACCGGAAGAGCGTGATGTACGCGCGCTGGTGATATTGCCGCTTTGATCGAAGTTGAATGTGACATAGGCTGAAGCCCTGCCGGCTTTTCCCGGCCTTTTTGCCCGCGAAGCCATATATGCAATACGCCGCTGCACCTTGTTTTGCCACGATGCCACCAGACGCCCATTATTGCCAAAACTGCGATTGGTCGTCGGTGCAGCAAAGGTTGGCCCCTTTTTGGCGGCAATCTGCGGACCGGTGGCCTTTTGCGATTTTTCAGCCTTTTTCACATCACGTTTCGGCGCCGTTTTCTTCGGTTCGGCTTTACGCTGTTCGACTTTCGGCTTAACCGGTTCTTTGGGTGGTTCCGGCTTTTTGATTTCTTCCACCATGTCGGACTTCAGCGGCTCGGGCTCGACCTTCTCCGGTTCAGCCTCGGCAACTTCCTGCGGTGTTTCTTCTTCCTGTTCGTTCAGCTCTTCGGGAGCGTCCTTGACCGTTTCTTCCTGAATGGTTTCTGAAACGTCTTCAACGTCCGGTGCCATCGGCTCTTCTGCAAATTCGAGCATAATAGCTTCCGGGCCACCCATGACAGCATTTCGGTCGCCTTGCAGAGATGCCGCAAGATAACCGGCACCAACATGGATACCAACGACCGCTACGGCGGCACTGGTCCACATCAGAATCTGTTTCGGCCCGTTTTTCTCAATCAACATAATTTCATCATATCAGGCGACATCATCTCATCATATCAGGACAAATTATCCGAAAATCAGCCGACAAAACACCCTTGTTTGAACCATCATTTTCAAAAGCCGAGAAAACACGCCAATGTCTCTTCAACTCCAAATATTTCACCTACAGGTTGTAATGAAAAAGCCATAAATGTATGCCGCTATTCCAAGCTGCAACGCGAGCGCTTTTTCAATACATGATAATTTTGGTCAACTTAAATATTTTGTAAGGCTTGTCAAGGCGCATTTTAGAGCGTGGTGGCAATTTCAGAATTCGTTGCGTTGGTGAAAAAGTTTGGTCGAACAGGAAAAAGCGCAGCCGGTGTGGTTCCTGCGAAATTTTTTGGACGTATTCAGGTGAAATTTATGACCAACCCTTCCGGTTTTGCGTGAAAAATGATCTGTGTGGCATCGCTTGCTTTCAACAAGCACCACATGTTTTCCCTCGTGGTCCGCAAAAACGTAACAATCTTTTCTATGGCGCGGCCATTGTTTCAAATTATAAAGTGGTGACCTTAAATCAAAGCAAAGCCTGATATCCGAAAAGCGTGATCTAGATCTCTACAGCTACACTTTAACAGCTCAGGCAGCATTGACCAAGCTGTTGAGGAAAGGTGTTGATACGTCTGTGATCGGGTGAACAGAACGAAAGCCTAAATGATTGGCAGACGCTGATGCACAAGCGTTGTCCAATAGGAACAACCCCAGGCGATGATATCATCATTGAAATCATATTCAGGATGATGAAGCTCCGCACTCGGGCCATTGCCTATTTTAATCATTGCGCCGGGTACTTCATTCAGCATGAAGGAAAAATCTTCGCCGCCCATGGTTGGGGGCATGTCGCGCGTTACGTTTACCCCACCGGTTACTGCCAGCGCCGCTTCAGCCGCCAATTCAGTTTCTTGGCGATGGTTGACTGTTACGGGATAGCGCCGGTCATAAACCAATGTGCCTTTTGCTCCAAATGCCTCGGCAATATGGGTAACAGCTCTTCTCAAATGCACCTCAATATGGTCGCGTACGGTCTCTTTCAAGGTTCTAACAGTTCCGGTCATGTGTACGGATGTGGGAATGACGTTGAATGCGTCACCCGCGCTCAGTGTTGTGAGTGATATAACAGCAGAATCGATGGGGTCGATGGTGCGGGCCGTCAATGTTTGAATGGCTTGAAGAAGCGATGCTGCAACGGGTATGGGATCGATACAGGTGTGGGGTGCGGCAGCATGACCGCCGACGCCTTCAATTGTTATGTCAATCAGGTCGACTGAACCCATAATGGCACCGGAATTAATGGTGAAATGCCCCACTGGCAGGTTGGGCCGGTTATGCATGCCATAAACCTCATCCACCTTCCATCGGGTAAAAAGTCCGTCCTCAATCATCGCGCGAGCACCCGCACCACCTTCTTCTGCCGGTTGGAAGATAACGAGGACAGTACCGTCAAAGCTGCGGCTTGCCGCCAGTTCACGGGCTGCCCCCAAAAGCATAGCGGTGTGGCCGTCATGGCCGCAGGCATGCATCTTGCCATCAACTTTCGACGCCCACTGCTTGCCTGTTTTCTCATGGATCGGCAAAGCATCCATATCTGCCCGTAGGGCAATGGTCCTTCCGGATTTATTGCTTTGGCCATGGATGACACCCACAATACCGGTTTTGCCAATCCCGGTGACAACCTCATCCAGTCCGCCGGCTTGCAAGGCCTGCGCCACATGGGCGGATGTGCGGGGGAGGTCATAAAGCAATTCCGGATTTTCATGAAGATCGCGGCGAAAGGCTATAAGATCGTCCAGTTGCTGTGACACCCAATTTTCAATCGCCATATTCCGCCTCCTTCTAAAAGCCCGCTATTTATAATGCTATAAATTCAAGAATTGTGCCACATGCCTGCTCGGGTGAGACAGCAATGGTGCCGCGCGGTGTGTCATTCCAGATAATGCCACCAGCATCAAGCGCCGTTTTTGTATGTGCCAGACTATCGACAGAAATGGCGAGTGAGGCATAGGCTTTGGCCGGTGTTTTGGTGCTGTCAAAACCTGGAAAGCGCTTTTCGATCGCGATTTTATCCATTACCAGAATCGGTGCAGAATCCGGTCCTGTCTCAACGTGATAGAGGCCATGTTTCTCATGCACTTTGCCATGGGCATAGAGCCGCGCATAACCGCTGGCCGTCTCATCCGGTGATGATGATATAACAGAAATAGCGGCCAGACCCTGGGCACCATTGGCATGGTTGAGCAGTTCAGGGCGCCAAACCATATCCCGCGTTTTATGCTGGCACATAAACAACAGCCCTTGCGGCACCTCGCGCTCTCCATACATGACCGTATCAAATGCCGCGACGCCTTCACTTCCATCCGGCAGAGTGATCGGTCTGGAAAAGCTATTCACAACATCCATGTCGAACCCAAGCTGTTCCAGTGCTTCACGCCCCGCAACAGCGTTATCTATGCGGCTTGCAATGGCATGCAGGCCCTGACCTTGTTCAGCCAGCCTTTGGCGTTGCTTGATATTGCCTTCTGCTTCATGGACGATACCCAGGAGCTCCAAATAATCATGCTTGAACATGATTGTGTAATTGCCGGTGCCTTTGTGTTTGCTATGCAATCCACGTGGCGAAAGGGTGAAACCAAGCTGGCGGTAAGTTGCAGCGCTTTGTTCAAGGTCATCCACCAGAATATAGCAATGGTCGATACCTTTTACCGGATGTGTCATTGATCGCGTCCTGTTGTGTTCTGTTCAATTTTTATGACGGTAGCATAGGAAAAACAGCGCTCGCTAGCACATCCTTTTCACAAAGGCGCGAAAGCTGAATATAAATTTCTGCAATTATGCTGTTTTGGGGATTGATTTACCTGCTTTTCAGAAAAGCTGAAAAAACCGCAATACTTTGGTTATGCTATCCAGTAAAGCCTTGTTCATATGGTCTTGTTGATATTCAAGGCGGGCCGCGATTGGTATGACATGCTCATTGATGGGCGGAATTTAAAATTCTGTTTTCAAAAAATGCTTTGTTAGAAAAAATGAGGCAACCATTTTCATTTTAGTCTTGAAAAAGAGAATAATTTTTTAATTTTCTTTAAAGAGCAATTCGGTCATGCGTTCAAAAGCTGAACGAAAGCTTTATCCTTATCGCATATCTTATTTAGAGGATCGCTTCGCATGAAACCTTTTTTGAAATCTCTTTTACTGGCCACCTCGCTTGCTGGGGTTTTGAGTCTTTCCATGGTCGCGACCAAGGCTGACGAGCCGGTCAAGGGCGGGGTACTCGTTTATCTTGACAAGCAGGTACATACAAATCTCTATCCCCCGCTTGCAGGCACCTATACCAATGGCGGTATCTTGAACCAGATTACTGACCGTCTGACCTATCAAAATCCAAAGACGCTGGAAATCGAGCCTTGGCTTGCGCAGTCTTGGGAGGTGAATGATGACGCCACCCAATACACGTTCAAACTGCGCCCCGGTGTAACATTCTCCGATGGAACACCGTTGGATGCAACGGTTGTTGCCAAGAATTTCGATGTTTATGGCTTGGGCAATAAAGAGCTGCGCCAGCCGGTTTCCGAGGTTGTGAACAATTACGATCATAGTGAAGTGATCGATCCGTTGACGGTGAAATTCTATTTCAAACGTCCTTCGCCGGGCTTTTTGCAGGGCACATCGGTTATCAATTCCGGTATAATCTCGCTGAAGACATTGGCGTTGCCCTTCGACCAGATGGGAGATGCAACAAAAATTATCGGATCCGGTCCATTCGTTGTGCAGAGTGAAACGCTGGGCAAACAAATCGACCTCAAAGTGCGTGAAGATTATAATTGGGCGCCAGAAAAATCAGCCCATCAGGGACGCGCCTATCTTGACGAGATGAAATATCTGACAGTGCCGGAAGATAGCGTGCGCATCGGAGCGTTGATTGCCGGACAAGCCAATTTTATCCGCCAACTTCAGGCGTATGATGAGGCGCGGGTAGAAAAGTCAGGCAATAAGGTTTATTCGGTTGGCACACGCGGCATCAACAATTCGATCATGTTTCGGCCGGATAATGCTTTGGTTGCCGACATAAAAGTGCGCGAAGCGTTGTTGCATGCCACCAACCGCGAAGAAATCGTCAAAACCCTTTATTCCAGCAATTACCCTTTGGCGACTTCATTGATGGCACATAATGCTTTCGGTTATTCCGACCAGAGCGCCAAGCTAACCTTTGATCTGGATAAGGCCAAAGCCCTTCTCGATGAAGCGGGTTGGAAGGTGGGGGCGGATGGTATCCGCGCTAAAGACGGCAACCAGTTGATCTTGACCGCTTATGAAGCTGCACAACAGCCGCAGAGCAAAGCCATGCTGCAATTGATTGCGCAGCAATGGAAGCGCGCGGGCGTTATATTGAACGTCAAGGCCTATGACGGCGCGAACAGCGTGATTGACAATCTTGATCCGCAAAAGGCACCTGTCATGCCGCTCATGGTGGGGCGTGCAGACCCCGATGTTCTCAAAAGCCTGTTCTACCCTAAAAACCGCGATGCCCTTTTGCAAAAAGGTGGCTTGAGTGACAAGGTCAAGAGCTTCATCGACCCTGATTTGAATAAGCTATTGGAAGATGTCACGGCGGAAACAGACAAGCAGAAACGCAATGCTATTCTCATTCAGGCATCCGATTACATCATCGATCACGCCTATGCGATTCCGATTTTTGAAGAGCCGCAGGTCTATGGCGGTTCGCCGAAGGTTGAAGGGGTAGGCTTTGAATCCGTCGGTCGACCAGCCTTTTACAATACTTGGATTGCGAAGTAGGCGCTTCGTTATCCTCCCGTTGAAAACGTGTTCGGCAGTATGGTGCAGTTCTTGATGAGGCGCCATACTGCCAACGACAACAGCAAACAGGATCAATAATGCTCCAATATTGTCTCTCCCGGCTTGGCCAGGCTGTTATTGTGCTCTGGGCAGCATTTACCGTCTCGTTTATCCTGTTGCAGGTCATGCCCGGTGATGCGGTATTGATTAAGTTCCTCAGTCCGGAATATGGTTTGAATGCAAGCCAGATTGCCGAACTAAGATCGACCTATGGTTTAGATGACCCGCTGCTTGTGCAATATTTCAAGACATTGGGGAATTTCCTGACCGGCAATCTCGGTTTTTCCATTCAAGCGGGTGTGCCGGTTGCCGAGCAGATCGCGACAAATCTGCCATCAACGCTAAGGCTTGCGGGCTTTGCATTTTTGGCTGCGGTTATATTGGCGTTCATCATTGCGTTGATTTCTTCTTTCGCGCCATTCCGCTGGATCAAGAACCTTGTTCTGGCACTGCCGGGTTTATTTTTGGCCATCCCGCTGTTTTGGCTTGGAATTATTCTGGTTCAGATTTTTTCATTCTACCTCGGTTGGATTTCCGTCATTGTGCCCGGGCCTATAGAGGCGATGATCCTGCCGGTCACCGCATTGGCCATTCCGATTTCAGCACCTTTGGCGCAAATCCTCATGCGCTCGCTTGATGAAATACAGACGCGTCCATTTATCATGGTTTTGGAGGCAAAAGGGGCATCGCGATTTCGCATTTTGTGGTCGCATTGTTTGCGCAACTCGGCATTGCCGGTGCTCACCATTGCCGGCCTGCTATTTGGCGAATTGATCAGTGGCGCTGTGGTGACTGAAACGGTTTTTGGACTGAGCGGTATTGGAAAAATTACGGAACAGGCCGTCCGTTCGCAGGACGTAACCGTGTTGCAATCCATCGTGGTCATATCGGCTGCCGCTTTTGTCCTGATCAATCTGGTTATTGACCTTCTATTTCCTTTAATCGACCCAAGGTTGAAAAACCGCAGCGGGAGAGTGTGATGAGCAATAATATTTCGGTCGAGACCGATAGTCTCAACAAGGTGCCATCACGGCTTGTATTTTCATCGATCCGTCCCGGTCTGGTGTTAGCGGTCTTGATAGTTTTATTGGCATTTGCCTTCGTTGTCGCACCATGGCTGTTTACCGGTTATAGTCCGGTTGATGAGGTCGGGCCTCATATGGCTGCACCCGATGCACAGCATTGGTTGGGCACCGACGAATTGGGACGTGACCTTTATGCGCGCATTGTTTATGGCGCGGTGCATTCGCTAAGCGGCGCTTTGGCGGCAGTCCTATTCGGATTTATCGTAGGCGGGCTTTTGGGGCTGGTCGCGGGTGCTGTGGGGGGTGCCGTCGATGCTTTGGTGATGCGCTTTATCGATGTTCTCTTGTCAATTCCATCATTGCTCCTGTCATTGAGTATCATAACCTTGTTGGGTTTTGGTACATTGCAGGTTGCTGTCGCGGTGGGCGTGACGTCGGTTGCGGGTTTTGCCCGTCTTTCAAGAGCAGAAGTTGCCCGCATCCGCAGTGCTGAATATATCGAAGCGGCCTATGGTTCGGGCGCAACCTTTTTTCAGGTTCTCCACCGGCACATTCTACCCAACGCACTTTATACGGTTGTGGGGTATGCCGCATTGCAATTTGGCCATGCACTATTACAAATTGCCACATTGGGTTTTCTTGGTTATGGCGTCCAGCCACCGACACCTGAATGGGGACTATTGATTGCCGAAGGGCGCAATTACATTGCGACCGGTTGGTGGTTGACCGTCATGCCCGGCGTGTTTGTCATCGCGCTTGTCGTTGCCGCCAACCGTATCAGCCGTGCGATCACTGGAAAGGGTTCGTCATGACAACACCGCTTCTTTCAATAAAAAACCTGTCCATCGCTTATCATGATGATCGCCAGTGGAACCGCGTCACCCATGATATATCGTTTGACCTGCATGCTGGAGAAGCTTTGGCCTTGGTTGGAGAATCCGGTTCGGGTAAAACCACGACGGCCCAATCCATCCTTGGTCTTTTGCCTGAAAACGCCCGTATTGATAGCGGCGAAATTGCAATAAACGGTCACGATGTCAGTGGCTGGTCGCCAAAGCGTCTGCGTAATCTACGTGGCAAGGTCATTAGTCTCATTCCGCAGGATCCATCTTCTTCGCTCGATCCTTTGATGAAGGTTGGCAACCAGATTGCAGAAATTTTCCGTATTCATAAAGTGCTACCATCGCATCTCGTCAAACCACGGGTGATCGAGCTTTTGGAGCAGGTAGGCTTAAGCGAGCCGGAACGCCGGGCCAACCAATATCCGCACGAATTGTCTGGCGGCATGAAACAGCGCGTGTTGATTGCCATTGCCATTGCTCTGAAACCGCAATTGATCATCGCCGATGAGCCGACTTCAGCATTGGATGTCACCGTGCAGAAGCGCATTCTGGATTTGATTGATGATATCCGCCGCGAGCATGGCGCATCGCTTTTAATGGTTACGCATGATTTGGGTGTAGCATCAGATCGGGCAGATCGCATCATCGTCATGCAGCATGGCCGCATTCAGGAAAGTGGGGAAAGTCAGGCGGTGTTGTCTTCACCGCGATCGGACTATACCAAACGTCTTGTCGCCAATGATCCTTCTTTGACACCGGCTGTACCGCGGCGCATGGTCGCGCAGAACGAAAAAACACTGGTGGATGTCAGAAATCTCTGCATCGATTATCCCGGTAAAGATAAATTCCGTGCTGTGCAAAATCTCTATTTCAGCGTTAAGCGTGGGACGACCCATGCCATTGTTGGAGAATCCGGCTCAGGTAAAACCACAACCATCCGCGCCTTGTGCGGCTTTCTTACGCCGAGTGAAGGGGAGATCGCTGTTGATGGTGTCGATATGGTGACCTTGCGTGGCGAAGCGTTGCGCAATTTCCGCAGACGCATTCAGCTGGTTTACCAGAATCCATTCGGTTCACTTGACCCGCGCCATACGATTGGCCGGATCATTGAGGAGCCATTGCTGAATTTCAAACATGTCGACAAACAGGCCCGCCACCGCCGTGTGCTGGAGCTACTCGATCAGGTGGAGTTGCCCAAAACAGTGTTCGACCGCAGGCCGCGTGGTCTTTCCGGTGGGCAAAGACAGCGTGTTGCCATTGCTCGTGCACTGATATTGGACCCTGAAGTTCTGGTGCTGGATGAAGCGGTGTCGGCTTTGGATGTGACCGTGCAGGCGCAGATATTACAATTGCTTGAGCGTTTGCAGCGCGATCATGCATTGACCTATATTTTCGTCAGCCATGACCTGTCGGTCGTGCGCCAGATATCGGATACGGTGACGGTGTTAAAAGGCGGCGTTGAGATAGAAAGCGGGCCGGTGGAGCAGATATTCACCCATCCGGCACAGGCCTATACCCGCGACCTTATCTCCGCTATTCCGGGCAAGGCCAACGCATTGCACCATTCGCTCCTCGGTGCGCAACTGTAACATTGGCCGGTTTAGAGTGAATCCGTTTCTGATCGAGGCATAGATTCACTCTCACTCTTTGTTTTACCGCATTGTCCTGACACAAAAGTCTGTCAACTTTTGTTGGAAATGCTCTCATATCAGGCCGGTCGATTGACGATGTGTGCAAGCTCCTGAATGTGGCATGCGCCGATGCCACAACAGCCGCCGACCATACTGGCACCCGCTGCCACCCAGTCGCAAGCAAAATGGCTGTAAGATGATGCGTTCAGATCGTCTCGCACATCGCTAAGGCCTTCATTGGCCTGACCCTCATTATCGTCAAGACCATTGGCATAGACACCGATTGGCAGTTTTACACCCTTTGCGTCAAAAACAGCCTTGGCGGTTGCGACGGCTTTTTGCATGACTTCCGGCCGTGAACAATTGAATAATAGCGCCGATGCACCGGCATTCGCGGCCCAATGGGCTGCCGCTTCAACGCTTTCTCCGCCGCGTAGTCGTGCCTCGGCACCGTTTAAAGCATCTGCGTCATCGTTCAAGGTAAAGGAGATCCAAAACGGCTTATCGGTTGCTTTGACCGCTTCGGCAACCGCCTGTCCCTCGGCAATTAGGCTGAGGGTTTCACCGAGCCAGACATCAACAAAGGGCGCAAGATTATCGACGAAAATTCTCAGGTAGTCCTGCACATGGGCCGCATCGAACCGTTCAGGTTCATAGGAACCGAAAATAGGTGGCAACGAACCTGCAACCGTAATTTTTCTTGCGGGAAATTGCCCGGCTGCCTGACGGGCCAAGCGGCCGGCATCGGCAAGCAGGGTGGCACCCTGACGTTGAAACCGCTCTTCACCGATGTGAAAAGGCACGAGCGCATAGCTATTGGTGGTGATAACGTCTGCACCGGCTTCGATAAATTCGCGATGCACCTGCTCGACCAGTTCCGGCGTTTCCATCAGCGCTAGTGCCGACCATTCCGGTTGTTTCAAAGGCGCGCCCAAGCGCAGCAATTCACGGCTCATGCCACCATCGAGAATAAGGGTTTTAGACATGTTGGTCTCCTATTTATCAGTTCTGGCGCAACGGAATGCGTTGTTCGACATGTTTGAAAATACGGGTGATGACGTAGCTGAGAAAAATGTAAAATATGGCGACAACAATGAGCGGTTCATAGACCAGCAAAGTATCCTGCCGCACTTTATAGGCCACCGCATAAAGGTCTACGACTGTAACGGTAAATGCAAGAGGCGTTGATTTCAGCATCAACACAACTTCACCCGCAATGGTCGGCAAGGCCATGCGCAAAGCCCTTGGCAACCAGATACGGCGGATGATCTGCGATTTGCTCAACCCGAAAGCACGTGCTGCCTCAAGTTCGCCGGAGGGGACAGAAAGCAGCGCCCCGCGTATCACCTCTGCCTGATAGGCTGCGTAATTGATGATAAAGCTGAGGCAGGCATAGGTAAAACCCGACCGCGCTATCGGCCATATGAAACTGCCTCTGATCCCCGGAATCAAGGGCAATAGAGAGCCGAGCCCAAAATAAATCAGCCACAACTGCAATAGAAGCGGGGTGCCGCGAATATAGATGCAAAAACCGCGGGCGATAAGCTTGCCCAAGGCGGAACCGTTGATTTGAATGAAGGCGAGCCAGAGCGCCAATAGAAAACCAAAACAACACGAAATCGCCAACAGCAAAACCGTCATATAGGCGCCGTTAAGCAAAAGCGGGGCATAGGTTGAAAGCCAAGTGAAATCCATCGCCCTAGCTCACCTTTCCCAGACTTTGCCTCTGGCCACGACGAAAGCGACGTTCCAGCGCTTTAAAAGCACCATTGGAAATCAAGGTGATGGCAAGATATAGAAAAGACGCCGTCAGGAAGAAAAGAAAATAATGTTTGGTGTTGCCGGCGGCAAGCCGGGTTGCCAAAGTCAATTCCTGATAGCCGACAATGGCAATCAATGCGCTATCCTTGGTGACGGACATCCATTGATTGGCAAGGCCCGGCAGTGCATTGGGCAGCATGGCAGGCAAAATGATGCGGATGAAACGTTGGCGCCCGTTCATACCGAAAGCCTTTGCCGCTTCAAGCTGACCGATCGGTATAGCGCTGATGGCACCACGTAGAATTTCGGTGACATAGGCGCCCTGTACCAAGCCTAAAACAAGCACTGCGGCAACAAATGCATTCATCTCGAAACCGGGAATACCAAAGGCGGCAAGCAATTTGTTGATGCCATCGGTGCCGGCAAAATAAAGCCCGACAATCAATATGAGTTCTGGAATAGCACGCATTCCAACAACATAGGAGTCGAGAAACGGCATCATTGCGCGATTGCCGTTAAGCTTGCCCCATGCACCGAGAAGGCCGATTATAATACCGACAAGATAAGCACCAAGTGAGATGGCAACAGTCGAGGCGGCACCGCGGAGCAACACACCGCCCCATCCCGGCGGTGTCAGAGCCAACAATTCAAAAATGGATTGTGCCGCCATCAGCCAAATGCCCCCTCTACCGACAAGCGTTTACTGAGCTTGCGTTTTGCCGAAATATTTTTGTGTTATTGTGTCATAGACACCGTTTTTTTTGATAGCGGCAATTGCAGCGTTCAGTTTGATACGCAGGGCATCGTCATCCTTGCGCAAGCCACCGGCAACGCCCAAGCCTAAAATTGCAGGATCATAGGCGACTTCGCCCTTATCTTCGCAACAGGATTGGCCATCGGCAGACTTTAAATATTCAAGAAGCGGGGCCGTATCGCCCATCACATAGTCTACCCGTCCGTAGGCCAGATCCTGAAAAGCACCATCCAGTGTTGGATAGGTTTGCTCGGTCGCGACATCGGCAAAATAGCGGGCAAAGTATTTGCTTTGAACTGTGGCAACCTGAATGCCGATAATCTTGCCTTTGACATCTTCTGCCGTGGCGCCTTTGTGGCCGTCTTTGGCACCAATCAGTGCTGTGCCGGTCTGATAATAAGGGTCGGTAAAGGATATGATCTTTGTGCGCTCTTCAGTAATTCCCATGCCAGACCAAATGACGTCAAACTTCTTCGACTGCAAAGCCGGAATAAGTGCATCCCAAGCGGTATCGACAAAGCTGCATGTCTCGTTCATTTCCTTGCAGACAGCTTCGAAAAGTTCAACCTCATAACCTGTCCATTTGCCGGCTGCGTCCTTGGTAAAATAAGGCGGGTAGGATTCGTTCATAATACCGGCCTTGATTTCGGCAAAGGCAGGTGTCGCAACAACGCTGCATAGGGTAAAGAGTAATAAAGCAGACAGTTTGTTTTTCATCATTTTTCCTTGCTTTGGAATGACGGCATAAAGCTATCTAATGCGCGCGTACAGATTGTGTAAATTCGCGGCAACGGTTGCTGGTCGGATTGTCAAATACCTGCTCGGGCGTGCCTTCTTCTTCCACCAGCCCATCATGCAAAAACATGACACGGCTTGAAACATCACGGGCAAAGCGCATTTCGTGGGTGACCAGAAGCATTGTCCGGCCTTCTTCTGCCAGATCCCGGATAACTTTCAATACTTCACCTACAAGTTCCGGGTCGAGCGCTGAGGTCGGTTCGTCAAACAACATGACTGTCGGTTCAATACATAATGCCCGCGCGATGGCAACACGTTGTTGTTGCCCGCCGGAAAGATGGGCGGGATAGGCATGGCGCTTTTCAAACAGGCCCACTTTGTCCAAGAGAGCTTCGGCTTTTTCCTGCGCCTGCTTTTTAGGAACCTTATGCACATGAACGGGCGCTTCCATGACATTTTGCAACGCGGTCATATGCGGCCACAGATTGAAGTTTTGAAATACCATGCCAAGACCGGCGCGTATCCGTTCGATTTGCTTACGGTCGGCAGGGACATTGTTGCCCTTGCCGGTGTATTTCAAACGAACCTCTTCTCCATTGATGTGGAATTGTCCGCGGTCAGGGATTTCCAAGAAATTGATGCAACGCAGAAAGGTGCTTTTGCCGGAGCCGGATGAACCGATGATCGATATGACATCACCGCGATGGGCGTCCAATGAAATGCCCTTGAGGACTTCATGGTCGCCGTATTTTTTATGCACATCTTTAACGCTGAGTGCCAATAGAGGATGTTGTGTCATCAAAGCCGGATATCCGCTGTGTTTTTTCTGCGATTTCATACCACGTCATGGCAAACATGGAACAAAAACTTTTATCGAAAATACGTTTTGAGCGCAAAAATATTCCGGTTTCCGCGTCCCATAGAGAAAGCTATATGGTTTTTAAACCGATTTTAATGGGAAAAAGATGGGAAAACGTTTGCGCAAACGTTTTCCCTGGGCCTATGATAGGCGCAATTGAGGACTCTTCTGGCAAATTCTTCGCATGATGTTGCGTGAATCTGCGCCATGAAAGGGAGGATGAAATGCGTTTTTCCGGTCTGTTGCAAGCAGAGCTTATCGGCATATTGGCAGCTCTTGGGCATACCGATACGATTGTTATTGCCGATGCGGGTTTACCCATTCCACAGGGTGTGCATAAAATTGATCTGGCTGTGGCACCGGGCTTGCCAAGCTTTATGCAGCTTTGTTCGCTCGTGGCGGTGGAATTTCCTATCGAGGCGGTGACCATTGCAAGTGAAATGCGCGGAAAAAACCAGACGCTTTTCGATATGCTCAAGGCCGAAATAGACCATTGGGGTACGGTGCATAAGCAGCCTGTTGCTGTAAAAGAAGTAGCGCATGAAGAGCTTAAAGAGCTGACAAAGCAGGCAAAACTTATTGTGCGCAGCGGTGAATTTTCGCCATACGCCAATATCGTCATTCGTGCCGGTGTGGCTTTTTAAGCAAACAAGCGGGGCACATGATGGCAAGTGTATTAACACTGAGCAATGTCAGCAAATCGTTCAACGGGGTAGAGGTTCTTAAATCCGTCAATCTTGAACTGGCACCGGGACGCATTCATGCTCTGGTGGGAGAAAATGGTGCCGGTAAATCAACTTTGATGCGTGTTATCAGTGGCATTTATCAGCCTGATGAAGGCACGCAAATGCTGCTTAACGGCAATCCCTATCAACCGGTTTCTCCCAAAAGCGCCATCGAGGCGGGTGTGGCGATCATCCATCAGGAATTGAACCTGTTGAGTGGTATGTCGGTTACAGAAAATCTGTTTCTGGGAAGAGAGAAAACCAATCGTTTGGGTTTTATCCGCAAGGGCGATGAAGCGCGTGCTGTTGCTGCAGCTCTTGCCACTTTGAAACAGGATATTGCACCGTCGACACTCATTGGTACCCTGAGCATAGGCAAACAGCAAATGGTGGAGATAGCACGGGCGCTCCTGTTTGATGCCGACATCATCATTATGGATGAACCTACCGATGCATTGGCGCAAGCCGAAACAGATGTTCTGTTTTCTGTCATTCGGGAGCTGGCGGCAAAGGGTAAGGCGATTGTCTATATTTCGCACCGTTTGGGCGAAATATTTTCGCTTTGTCATGATGTGTCGGTTCTCAGAGATGGGGAAATGGTGTTCACCGGTGTGGTCGCCGAACTGGATGAGGAAGGGCTCATCCGGCATATGGTCGGACGGGAGATCAATGACCAATACCCCCATATCGTTACCGAAAAGGGGCCCGTTCGCCTATCCGTGGAACAGCTTGTTGCGCCAGGCGTCAAAGATGTAACATTCGCCGTTCAAGCGGGCGAAATTCTGGGTTTCGGCGGATTAATGGGGGCAGGGCGTACCGAGCTTGCCAAAGCGATTTATGGCGCGGTCAAAACGCAGTCGGGAAAAATAGAGGTTGATGGCAAGCCAGTTGCGATTCATACACCCGCCCAAGCGGTGCAGGCGGGGATCGCCTATGTTTGCGAAGATAGAAAAAATGAAGGGCTGATCCAATCCCAAGGGATAGGACGCAATATGACGCTTGGTTCACTGCGGCGATTTTTGCATGCTGGACAATTTCTGGCCTTCGCACGCGAAAAACAGGCCATAGACGATTACATCAAGGCATTCTCAATTAAAGCGGCGTCTTCGGCTGCGGCTGTGTCTACTTTGAGTGGTGGAAACCAACAGAAGGTATCAATTGCAAAATCGCTCATGAGCGAACCGCGGATTATCATTTTCGACGAGCCGACAAGGGGTGTCGATGTGGGCGCTCGGCGTGAGATCTACAGCATGATGAACGATTTGAAACAGCAAGGCATGGCCATTATCCTGCTATCATCCGATATGCCGGAACTGCTTGGTATGTCCGACCGAGTGGCGGTGATGGCGGGCGGCCGTATGACAGGCGAACTCTCACGTGAGACGGCAACGCAGGAAGCCGTTATGGCACTGGCTTTGGCCTGAAAGGAAAAAGATGACAACACAACCCCTTTCCCCCTTTATGCATGGCTGCAAGACCGTTGTGATGAACCGCGCTCTATGGGGGCTGATCATTTTGGTGGTGGCTGTTAGCTTCATTCAGCCGGATTTCATCGAGCCGCGCAATATCCTCAATCTTATGCGTCAGGCAACGCCCAATGCCATCATTGCTTTGGGTATGACATGCGTAATCCTGACAGGCGGTATTGATTTATCTGTTGGTTCGGTGCTGGCTATTACCGGTGCTATTGCTGCGTCGCTGATTGGTTCGGGGTATGATGCTTTTGTGGCCGTTACAGGAGCCTTGGCAGTAGGACTGCTTCTTGGCAGTGCCAGCGGTATCATTGTCACCTATGGACGGGTCCAGCCATTTGTTGCAACGCTTGTGACAATGTCCATCCTGCGCGGTGCCACCTTGGTTTTTTCCAACGGACAGCCGATTAACACCGGCTTTGGCGGCAGTGCCGATGTTTTCGCTTTTATAGGTACAGGCTATATAGGCTTTTTGCCTTTTCCCATTATACTGGCAATCGTACTTTTTATCATTGGCGGCATTCTGCTGACAGCCACGCGGTTTGGCCGGTATGTTTATGCGCTTGGCGGCAATGAAACGGTAACAAGGCTTGCCGGCGTCAACGTCAATCGGGTTAAAATAGCCGTTTATGCGCTATGCGGTTTTACTGCAGCATTGGCCGCAATTATCGAAACATCGCGTTTGGGCAGCGCCCAACCCACGGCGGGTATGGGCTATGAACTGGATGCGATCGCGGCGGTTGTCGTTGGTGGGACGAGCCTTTCCGGCGGACGCGGAACGCTGTTTGGTACATTGATAGGCGCACTTATTATCGGCGTTTTAAACAATGCGCTCAATATTCTTGAAGTCTCGTCTTACTATCAGCAAATTGCCAAAGGTGCGGTCATCCTGCTTGCGGTGCTGGCCGACAGAGGTTCAAAAACAACATAACATTGATCAGGAGGAAATAATCATGACATTGACACGGCGTTTATTTACATCGCTTGCAGCGGCAGTCGTCCTTTCAGCTTCGGTCGCGGGTGCGCAGGCGGCCGACAAAATCGGCCTGGTCGTTTCCACGCTGAACAACCCGTTTTTCGTCACTTTGAAGGAAGGTGCCGAAGCGCAGGCAAAGCAATCGGGTTATGATCTTGTGGTGCTTGATAGCCAGAATAACCCTTCACGCGAATTGTCCAATACCGAGGATATATTGGGACGGGGTATCAAGGTTTTGATGATCAATCCAACAGATTCCGACGCGGTACGCAGTTCGGTTGTCGCTGCAAACCGTGCCAAGATACCGGTTATCACTTTGGATCGCTCAGCCAATGGCGGTACGGTTGTAACCCATATTGCTTCTGACAATGTTGCGGGTGGCAAACTTGCAGCCGAAACTCTGGCTAAAGTGCTGGGTGGAGATGGAAAAGTGATAGAGTTGGAAGGTGTACCGGGCGCATCGGCAGCGCGGGAACGCGGACAGGGTTTTGATGAGACAGCGCCCACCCTCGGCTTGAAAGTTGTGGCCAAGCAGCCTGCAAATTTTGACCGCACACAAGGGCTGAACGTGGCTGAAAACCTCCTGCAATCAAACAAGGACGCAAATGCGATTTTTGCCCAGAATGACGAGATGGCATTGGGTGCTGCGCGTGCCGTGCAGGCTGCCGGTCGTGATATTAAAATCATCGGTTTTGATGGTACGGATGAGGGGATTGCAGCGGTAAAAAGCGGAGCGCTTTATGCCACAATCGCGCAACAGCCGGGCGAAATCGGCAGGTTGGGTGTTGAGGCTGCTGTCAAGCTTGCCAAGGGCGAAACAGTTGCCAATCATATTCCTGTTCCTTTGAAACTTGTAACAAAGGAATAGCGCAATGACGGGCCGGTTTATCCGGCTCGGCCTTTGTGCCTTTTGCCATGGTGACAATCAATAAAGTAGCGGATAAAGCCGGCGTGTCGGTTTCAACCGTGTCGCATGTACTCAACCGGACGCGGTTTGTGGCACCGGAAACGGCTGAACGGGTGATGCAGGCGGTCAGGGAGCTTGATTATGCGCCGAACGGTGTTGCCCGTTCGCTAAAATTGCGACATACGCGTACTTTGGGGATGATTGTCCCCTCCAATGCCAACCCATTCTTCGCCGAACTGATGAATGGGGTTGAACGGGCCTGTTTCGACCGCCAATACAGCCTGATCGTGTGCAATAGTGACGACCGTCTGGATAAGGTTTTACACCACGTATCCATGTTGCGGGGCAGACGGATTGAAGGTTTGTTGGCTGTCTTGTCGCATATCAGTGCGGCGACCGAGCAGGCTTTCCTATCGGCCTGCGCTACGCTGCCAACAATGCTGCTTGATGGGCATGGCGGTGAAGGGCTTCCGGTTTATACCGATGATTCCGTTATGGGGGGCTATCTTGCCACACGCCATCTGATTGACAGCGGCTGCATGCATATTGCCTGTATTGGCGGTCGGCAAAATCATGTCCGCACGCGAGAACGTGTCAATGGTTTTGAAAAGGCTATTCGCGAACGAGAGGATGCTTGTGAAAGTGTCGTTCACTACTGCAGCGATATGCGGGTAAGCGACGGGGCGCTTGCCATGCAGGAACTCCTGAATTCAAGCCGCAAGATCGACGGAATTTTCTGCTGTAACGACCTGCTGGCTATTGGTGCTCTTTCGACCATACGAAAAGCAGGTTTGTCGGTGCCGGAAGATATTTCCGTTGTCGGCTATGATGATATCGAGATTGCCGCCTACACAATACCGGCATTAACGACAATCCGCCAATCTGTTGGTGAGATCGGGCAGAAAGCCGCCAGCATCATGGTCGGCCATTTGCAGCTTGGCGAGCAGCTACCGAAAATTATTCATCACCAGCCCCAGCTTGTATCGCGTGATAGCGTTCGCCGAAAGGCAATTTCCCATTCCACCATTGTCAGGTTTGAAAAGAATGTCAGATAAACAACATCCATCGATTAGCGTCTTCGGCAGTATCAATATTGATATGACAAGCAGGGTCGCGCAATTGCCCAAAGCAGGTGAGACCATCCATGCATCGTCATTCACCATGGGATTGGGGGGAAAAGGTGCCAATCAAGCCGTGGCGGCAAGTCGCCTAGGTTTGCCGGTGGCCTTGGCTGGATGGATAGGCGATGATGCATTGGGGCGCTTTGCCCGCCAACATCTTGAAGCGACAGCCCTTAATATTGACGGGGTCTATACGAATGCTTCGGAAATGACTGGCATCGCGTCGATCAATATCAATGCTAAAGGTGATAATACGATTGTCGTTGCCGGTGGCACCAATATGGCGATTACGGCTGACGACGTCGATCGCGTAGCAGCGGTTGTGGCGAAGTCATCTGTTTTGATGATGCAGTTGGAAGTGCCGATGGCAGCGGTGCTGCGTGCAGCAGCGCTTGCGCGCAACGCCGGTGCCATTGTCATGCTCGATCCTGCACCGGCACCGGAGACGCTGCCTGTCGCGCTTTATCAATTGGCACATATTATGACGCCAAATGAGACAGAGACTGAAAAGCTGACGGGCATAAGGCCGATTGATGCCAAAACCGCGCGTGCCGCTGCCGATATCCTGATGCAGCGCGGATTGCAGACCGCTATAATCAAACTTGGAGGGGAGGGTGTGTGCTATTTCTCACAGAATGAAGCTGGTTTCATGCCGCCCTTCAAAGTGGCTGTGGTCGATAGTGTTGCGGCGGGCGACAGCTTTAACGGCGGCTTGGCAACGGGCTTGGCACAGGGGCTTTCGCTTTCCCAGTCTGTCAGATTGGCGGCTGCTTGCGGTGCTTTGGCCACGACAAAGAAAGGCGCCTCCGATGCAGCACCAAATTTTGCCGAAGCGTCGGCGCTCTTGCAATCACAACCCGATGTAACCGCGCGAGGTATCATTTAATCTGATGGCTTAGGATCAGAAGCCACTCATCAAAGGAATAGGTACTGATCCTCGTGAAATCGCTATCCGGGTAAAGCAAGCATAATGACGATTTGGTTGACCAACATGTCTAATTTTTGCGATTGATATGGCGATAAAGGAAAATTATCATACCATCAACAATCGATACACCCAATGCACCACAGAGAAAGCCAGCAAGGCCGATAATTTTTTCTGGTACGACATAGTCGGAGTGGATCAGGTCATTTTTACTCAAGAGATGATAGATCGTTTGCGCAACAATCTCGGCACCGTAGATTGCGCAAAGGGCTCCGCCGAGCCATTCCACGACGCGTTGCGGCCATTTACGGACCGGGCCGTGGATCTGTCGTACAAAGGCACCGAAAGCACCGGCAATTCCCGTTAATATCATGTAGATACAATAGGCGAACCAGTCAGGCGGGATGTTTTTTTGGGGCATAATTTTTTCCATAAAAAACCCACCGTGAAGGTGGGTCAATCTTTGTATAATCATAAACTGCTATTTGTTCGAAGGTTTATTCTCGACCTTCTGCAATGGTCGCAAAAGCGCATCTTCATCGCCAGATTTCCGCTGGCACCTTGCTTTTGTCCGTTGTAGGCTTAAAAGCCTGCATTAACCGAGCCGTTTGTCCCCTCTTCTCCCTCACCATTCCAAACAATAGTTTCACTAGTAGGTGCATTAGAGGGGATAGCGATAAACCGGCTATGGCGGCATTTGTTAGCATTCCGAAGCCACTAATAATAACCACCGAGTTTCTCATGATTTTCTTGAGGCAACCAACACTTTAGATGCTGAACTTTGCGAATGTCTCATTGCACAGCAGATCCCTTGTGTTGCAATTATCAGGGGCTGTTTAGCTATTATTGATAGCGCAAAAATATCACCCCAATGATGTTTCAGGGAGCGCTGAGCTCAAAAGTTATTGGATGTATTTTGGGAGCTGTATTGTAACTAACGGGAAATACAGTGAAACGAGTTGATGAATATTTCAATATTCCGTATCGATTTTGTGGTTACTTCCAGCACTTCTGTTTTCGGCCAAACCTGTCTGTTGCGATGAGCCAGCGCGTGAGTGCGGGTTCGGCATTGACCATGTGTACAGGGTCATTTGCCCTTGGTGGTACTGTCCAGCCCGCGCAAGAGGATGGCGCATTCGTTTGGCAACCCGCCAATGGCAATACAAGCATCAAGAGTGGAAAGAAGTGAAGTTTCATGGTCTATAGCTTCTCGATTTTGGAAGGCTTGCACAGTGTTCTCCAACATGGATGTGTGTTGGTAAGAACGGCCATAAAAAAAGCCACCGATAAAGGCGGCGAGAACCAAAATAATAGTGGCGGCAATTAGCGGCGTTCGTGTCATCGCGATTGCTCACGCAAACGCGCTATGAAAAACCATATGCCGGTGCCTGCGGCTGCGATCATCACGCCGGCCAACGCCCACTGGAAAGGCCCGGTGCCGGTTGCAAAACCAGTGAGACCCGATGCGGCCCCGATAACGGGGCCGAGGACTTCCGGCTTCCATAGTGGATTGTTCTTGGCTGTTTGCGATGTTTGATAGCCGGAAGAAACATAGTTGCCTTTGACCCATAAGCCTGCTTCAGCGGCACGACGGTTTACCAATCCTTGCACCCGCTTTCCGCCGGCGTTGACCCACTTCATCATTTCGGTCGGGACAGCATCGTAGTCGCCTTTGTTCAATTTTTTTAAAAGCGTCGACTTGCGGAACGCACCAATTCCGACATTGTAGGTGAACGATACAAGCGCTGAAAACTGATTGTCGTTAAGGGTCACATTGACACCTGCGTCTACGGCCTTTTCATACTGGTTCAGGTCTTGCGCAAGGATTTCCTCCGCTTGTTTCTCTGTTACCTTCAATCCTTGTTTGGGAGCTGGCTTTCCGGCGGCTGCCGTATGGCCATAGCCAATTGTCCAGATTCCTGCCACATCCTTATAGGCTGTCGTTCTCAGGCCTTCCCATTGTTTGATATGGGCAAGGCCAGTACTATCTATTTTTCGTGTCATTACGTTTCCTTGGAGAAATGTCTATGATGTTTTGAGCCGCGCTTAGTTGTTTTGTAACCATCGGCGAAGGCGCTTGCCTTTTAGCAGCGCCGCCATATCTCACTTGAAGATAAACGAGGACACCATCATGAATAAATTGAAACTGTTTCTCATCGGTCTATTTATGGCCTTGATGAGCGTTACGGCCAGCGCCGCTGACAATCCGTTAAGTGTGCATGTGCTTAATCTACAAGACGGTCTGCCATCGCCTGACATCCGTGTGACCTTGGAAAAGCAGAATGGTGACAAATGGGACATGATGAATGCAGCCGTAACCAATGAACAGGGCCGGATAACGGCGCTTTATCCTGAAGGTCAGACGTTAGAGCCAGGAAATTACCGTGTTACCTTCAAGACCGGCGATTGGTTTAAAGCACATAAGGCAGCTACGTTTTTCCCTGAAGTTCCAGTCATATTTACCGCTGATGGAACGTTGAAGCACTATCATATTCCGCTTCTTCTAAGCCCATTTGGCTATTCGACTTATCGCGGTAATTAAGCACGTTTTGCTTAACTTTAAACAGCATACGGTTACGCCGGATGAATTGGTTATTAAACCATGCAACCGGCGTATTTACTAAATTGACGAACTATTCGGCCAGACGATAGATTGCACAATTGCTTCGGCGACTTCAGTCGTTGCTGCCTTGTCGATTGCAGCCTTAGCCTTTAGGCGTGTCGCTTCGATGGCAGCTCCTATCTGCTGCCACTCAGTGTAAGCGTAGGTGACCGTTTCAGCCACTTCCAAAAGTGTATTGCCATCAATGCCGATCGATGCCTGGAGCAAAAGATATTCGGCATCATTTGGCTTAGGCGTCGTTTCTGGGCGGGCAAGATATGCAGCATAGGCTCCCGAATAGCTCGCTGCCTGATTGACCTTTTCCATATATGTCATGGTTTGCCCTTCGCCAGCGGTAATGTAACGCTTTCGTTGATCTTCGGCAGCTTGATCAACAGCTCCTTGCAATCTGGCCTTTGCTTCTTCCAATGTCGGAGGGTAAAGCCGCATGCCATAGGGCGCAAGTACATCCGCCAAAGCTGCGTCGGTTTCTACGCCGCTATTATCTTTTGGCCAAGGTGTAGGAAGATTGGCTAAATCCTGCCAAGCAACAAATTCTTTGTCTTTTGGTTTGACAATGGCTTGTTTCAGACTGGAATAAATCCGTCCGTCCTTGGCCTGCCAATACCAATTTTCAGGTGTATAAACCTTCATGTTTTTTCCTAACTGATTTGTCCACCGGAATATAAAACACCCGCTTGTGTGCCGGGTAGATAACCTTCACCGCCGCCGTAGGTAAGGATAACGCTGTTGGTGCTGCAATTGTAACGCCGACCATTCAACGTGCCGGTAAATGTACAGGATCGGGGATTGATGATAGCGGTCGACGACGAGTCCAAATACATATTTTGCCCGCAGGACGTGCCCGCAAGATAGCGAACATTAACGGGTGTATACGTAATGATATCGGTATAACCAAACACAAGCGATCCGCCTTGGGATAGGGAAAAGACATGGGTGCTTGTTGTTCCGGAAAAGGTTATCGTATCGAAAAGACTGACCTGTGATCTATAGGCACCGATAACGGGATTTTGCGGTGACAGCTCAAAAGAGCAATCGTGGATACTCAAATTACCACCAGACGCGGCAGCTCCTTCATAATAGGCACGGAAAGCCATACCCTTAATCCTTACACTTCCAGCATATACAACGCAGCCACGGACGTTTTTACCCGCCACATCACGAGCAGAGATCAAGACCGATTGCGGATTGTTGGGATTACCGACGATCTGCCAGTTCTGCACGAGCGATCCGACGATGCTGAAACCATCATACGTACCGGCAGAAACATTGATTGTGACGGTGCTTCGGGTCAGATAGCGACTACTAATCGCGTTAATGGCCCCTTGTATGGTGGCAAAACCTTCTTGTGGAGTTGCCGATAAACCAGAATTACCGTCGTTGCCTGTCGGGCCTATAACATAGAAATTGGGTGATGGCGGCTCGGTGAGACGGGAATAACGCTTGTCGAGATAGGCGATTGTCGGTTGTAAGCGCCAATTTTTCCCGTCATAGATAAGATCGAGAACGTCTCCCACCTGAAAATCGTTGCCAACAAGACTTTCGCCATTCTCGTGATAAACGATCTTTTTGGCACCGAGTTCATTCAGGTCTAAGGTGACTGCGCCGTTATTCTTGGTTGTCACCTTCAGCCGCAGTGACATGCCAGCCCATATGCCCATGGGTTTTGGTGTCAGCGTCGCCGTCAAAGCGTCTGTGCTGCCAGTTGCTTCAGCATAAAGCCATTTGCCGGACTGGTTATCCAGCGCAATTTGCGGCCAATATTGGTTGCCAACCTTTGAATAAATATCGCCGTTAGGCAATCCGACGGCGTGGCCGTTGGGTGCAGTCGTATAGATCCAGTTTTGTCCATTCCATTCAGCTATCTGGCCGCGTTTATCGGTCCAGTGCCCCGTGGCAGCGGCGGGAATAAGATAGCTTTCACCCATAACAGGTTTGAGCGGTGGTGTCGTTTCCGTCATGCTGACAACAGGAACAAAAGCAGGCGTGTTCAGCTGGTTTATAGGTGTCTTGATCGACGGGTCAAACTTGAACCAGCTATTGGTATCGCTTGGCAGATTGGTGTTGTTATCAATCAGAGAAATGTAATTATTCTCACCATTTCCATCGTTGTAACGGACTTGGGCACCCTTTGCATAAGCGATAGGTTTATTGCCATTGGCGGCGCTGTCATAAAACCATGGGGCACCATAAAGCTGGTATTGTTGCACATTGGCGGTAATGTCGTGATGAATCTGGTTCATCTTATCGCGTTCAATGCGTTTTGCCTGCGGGTCGGTTGCAGGGTTCCGTTCGTAGTCGAAACCATAACCTTCTGCATAGCTTATGCCGCCGCTTTGCTGCACATCGTCAGGAATAGCGGTTTTGTCACCGGTTGCCGCAAACGGAAACCGGAAAAATTTAGGATAGTCCATTTAGTGATCCTCAGTCGTGGAAATTGCCATTGTCAAAATTAAGATAATAAGGCTTGAACCCAAAGCTTTCGGCAGGCTTGATGCGTATTTTGCGTTCGACACCGGCGGGGCGTGGCAGGAGATCGAACTGTTCGAGAACAAACATGGTCTGCGCCGGTGGCACAAACCGGAATATATAGCTGAACGTCATATCAAGGCCGTCAAGGACGTAAACACCTTCGCCGAACAGGTGATAAAGAAAGCGGTTTACTTCGATCACTGAACCACGTGAAATCAGCTGATAGTAGCGCAGCTTCAAGATCAGTCGTTTTTGTTGCAGATTGAGCCCGATAACGGCATCGCCATCGCGTCCAAAATTGGTACCGAATTTATGGCTCTCACCATCCCATCGCGAAAAGTTGCCGTTGAATTCACCCATGCCCCAGACTGTGCGGGCGCCGCTGCCTTCAATGCCCACTGTTAAAGGAACATCAAGAATGATAGCCCAGACGCTCAGTCCGAAATCGTTTGCGGTGTCCAGATTGAAGACATCGGCATACCAGCTTTGCCAAAATTGGCGATGCCGACTTTCATACCAGACGTCTTTCTTTCGCAACAATGTTTGCAGACGCGGTGCATCGTCATATTGCCAAAGCAGTGCTTTAAGCAGATCAACGGAGAAATCGAATTTCTGGGTCGTGTTCATGTGACAACCACCTCGATCGTTCCGGTCTGCAGGATTGCTATCTGATTGACAGCAATACGGATTTCCTCGGTGGAATAGTTTTGTCCATCTTGCGAAACCAAGATATTGGTTACATAAAGGGCAGGGGTATTGCGGTTTATCGCCCCCGCCAATTCAAAGGCTGATACATCGCCACCAACAACAAAACCTTGTTCTCCATTCATCTCGCCATTGGCATAGGCAAGCATGGATTCGCGTGCCGTGCGACTTGGATCGGCCACCGCTTTGATATTGCGTATGGTTGCCTTGACCCAGATGGTCACACGCTCTGGCCGGTCGAATTGCACGGGGTAAAATTGCCCGCTGAGCGGTTCTTGTATCTCGACCTTGATTTGGCCGTTCCAGCCGCATCCCAGACTCTTCTTTTCGAGTAGCATGGCTGCCACCTCGTCATCACGCCCACCATCAACACAGGCATAGACAGAGTGCGGACGTAAGGTCACCCCTTCAACAAGCATCGGCTCATTTGTTACATTTTCAAGAAAGGAAAGCGACTTTACACCATTGATGCGTGTTTTATCATATAGGCCTGAGATAATCGCTTCGGGCAATGCTACTCCCTGTAAAGCCAATGTGTTGCGGCGGCGCAATCTTGACGCCTGATCGCTTTCTTCAGCACGCCCAACTTCCGCACTTTGCGGATTGGTCACGGTCTCTAGTCCCAAAACCGGTGTGACAATTGTATCGAGAGCGGATTCTTGAACGGCTATAGGGCCGTTTTCCAAAGCTTGAAATGTGCCATGGGCCAGACCGTTGGCGTTGAGAATAAGGCTTCCGGTCAGTTCGAAGATCGGCCCGTCCGTGCCAGCGCGCACTTGTATACCTGCTTTGACCACCGTACCTGGCCGTCCGGTCAATACCACACCACGCAAGACAGACGGCATAGCTGCAACCCTCTTGCCACCGGTCAATGCCCATATCGCATCCAAGAATATTCCACCTGCGAGGTTGGGATTTATCTGGTTGGCCAAAGAGGCGTTGTTTTTGATGACAGCATCGCGCGCTTTGGTTTCAGCCGTTATCAGCACACCTTGCGGTGTTTCGGGCGAAACATCAAGGTCACGCCCGAAGGCGCTACGAAACTCGTCACGCACAGCCTCCAGTGTTTCAGCAGTATCGGGCACGATGACACCATTATTGGAAAGATATTGATAGTCAGCCATGAATTTCACCTGTGCCGTAAATTGTTTTGATTGTTGCGGCAAATCTCATTGTGTCGCCGTCACGCCATGTCGATAGGGTCTCAAGAGATGTCACCTGTGCGATCCTTTTGATGCGCGCACGGTAGGCAACCTCCCATGCCGTCAGGTTGGCACTGCCGACCCAAACCGCCTGGAAGTCTGGCAGGCCTTGCCCTTGGGCATAGATCATCTCGTTGCGAATGCCTTTTGCTGCATGGCAGCACACATTCAAGACAGCCGAAAGATCATCGATGACCTGTAATTTACGATCTGCACCGATTGTCAGATCATTGCGCTCGTCAACGGCAAAACTACGTGTCATATCTTATGCCTCGCCATTGGGTTTGCCGGTATAGTCAGGCCCGCTTTGCACCTTTTCATGCCGGTGTTTTTCAAAAGAAAGGCCATCCATACCGAATATGCCGCCTTCGACATTCAAGGTGCCTTTAATACGGACATTGCCAATGATCTCGGTCTCCGGTGCGTCGATCGTGACCTTTTGCGCGCTGGTGATCTTCAGCTCGGTGCCGCCAAAAGAAATTTTAACGCTGCCGTCGGTATTGCCGATTACGGTATTGTCGACATCCTCATCGTCAATGTTCCACTGCTTCAATGAATCGGGAAAAAACATTCCATTTGAAAATGAATGCATACGGTTGGTATTGGGCGGCTGTTCGTCATATTCACTCTGTTCGATAAGACTGATGTCGCGGTCACCAGCCATCACCCAGCCGACATCGCCCTCCTTGATTGGAAAAGACATCAAAGCGCCATTCGTCCCAAAGCGATAGGCCGGGATGCTTGCGATGGGCGCACGTGATAGCACCTGGCCATCGGTTCCCTGTACTTTTGCCAAAGGCTGAATCTTGACACGGTTTGTCTTGCGGTCATAGCCAAGCACGCGTGCCGGCATCATACCATCGGTATTTTGCGCCTGTTTTTTCAAGGCATGGCGCAGTAGCCCCTCCAAGGATCCGCTATCGGCAGGATCAATGGAAGGTTTGGTGTTCTTATTGCTCATGATAGTCTTTTAGCCTCTGCGGTGTAGTACCAGGCGGTATCGCGCGATGATAAATCGAAGCTTAGCTTGAAGATTTCATAGGCACCGTTTACCGCGGGATTAAGCTCGCTTTTGATGACCAGTTCACCACCAACCACCGTTTCATTATCAAACAGAAATTGAACTTTGACACCTTGTTCCGTGATTTCTGGAATACCTATCATTCCGCTGTCTTTGGTTAACAGGCGCCTGCGGTTTCCACGTGGCTTGTTCGCGTCTTTGACAACCAAAACATCATCATCGATGAAGGCGTTGACATTGCCGGCATCGGAAAGTTGATTGACCTGTTTCAATGCGCCGCCCGTAAAGGCGTAGTTGGAAATCTTTTTGTCGGTGGCTTCAAATTCCAGTCCGACACCGGCATCCTCTGCGGCCATGCGGGCGATTTCCGACAAAGGCTGTTGCGCTTCACCGGAACGCGCAACAAGGTTGCCTTTGATGTAGGAGCCGGTGCGTGCTTCCATCTGCAAACCGATATCGGGTGGTTGCGATGGCGTGGCAGAGGTGATGTCTCCCATAAATAGTTGTGTCAGACCGGTACTTTGGCGTCCAGCTTCCACAACAATACGCTTGCGGGTGCGGTTTTCATTAAACGGGCTCGTCTCGGTCAGAAGATAGTTGCGCGTTTCGCGTGCCAGATTGAATATTTCCACCTGACAGGAGTTTTCGATCGGATTTGCCGTTTTTTCGCCTGAAGCGGTCATCTGCAAGCCCTCATAGCTTTTCATGATACCGTCAACTTCTATGGAAATTCGTAACCTGCGAAAATCGATTTTATCCATGACGAAGCTCCGCAATTTCGGGAGCTGAAAGATAAACGAGCGTCTGGCTTTTGCCGAAAGCCCGCCATTCGGGCAAAGCGTCGTTTTCAGTCAAGAGAATAAAGTTACCGCGTTCAAGACGATCATAAGGAATGAGCGGTTCGCCTGCCAAAATACGTGTGCCTTTGATAAGCGTTTCACCTTCACAATCAATATCGGCCAGCATCACGCCAACCGCTTCCTTTATGCGCAAAGTAAAACGCTTTTCATCAAGCCTGACGGAAAATGACTGGCTTGGTTGCGATGTAAGGTTCAATGTGCGCATGAATCTATAACCTTGCCGCCTGATAAATACTCAGGACTTTTGAAATCTCACCGGCTGTGCTTGGCGACGATTGTTGCGACCCGCGGTTCAATGTCGAAGCATCACTGCTATTCACAACGTCACTCACCCCAAGCATACCTTGTTCCGGTGTGATAAAACGTGCTTCTTCAAGCTTGAGATTGACCAGGATGACATCCCAGTAATCCGTTGTTTCGTCGTGCGGCAATGCCGTAATGACCATATTGGGATAGGTGTGTGTTTTGGTTTGAATGGTCAGCAAGCGACCTTCTTCATAAGCCGCTTTTATTTGGGCATGCGTATCGCGAAAGCCATGAATGAAGATCATGGCGATTTCAATCGAAATTGGGTCAATCACCAGATGGTCAGTGATGGTTGAGCCATCTTCCAAAGGATGTTGGGCCATACGTGCCTGATCATTGACCTTTAACGTCAGAGGGCGGGCGTCAGGAAAGCATTGGCCATAACCGTCGGATTCCATGATAAAAACCCGATCAGCCGCCGAAGACGGGCCGCCAAGGCTTAATGCAGCTTCTTCAAGCCGTTCATAGGTTTTGGACATATCTGTTTGCTCTTGTATTGAGTGGTTGTGTTTTGCATAGTGCAAACGAAAGAAAAAACGGGATTGATGATTTATGAAGCTGTATAGTTTGGTCGTTATCCGAGCAGTGTGTGCCCTATTTGGCTGTATGTTTATTCTCGGCAGCATGGGCGGCCTCATCCAGAGCATTGAACAAGGATCATTTTCGACCTTCATGGCTGCAATGTTGATGTTTGCGGTCGGATTTCTCATGCTGTTTAAGGTGGCGCGTATCACCGGCAATAAAAAATTGACCAATCCAAATTCCGCTTCTTATCAAATGGGGCAGAATAGCGGTGCCGCGTGGCAAGTGTTGCCGCAGCAACCCGCATTGAAAAAATTGATCGAGGCATCCGATAAGGTATCAAAGCAATTGATAGACCGCTATGGCACCCTTAACCGCATCCCGGGTACAGTCATTGACCGTGCTTTGACAGATGATGTGAAAGAGTTGTGCATGGCTATTCAGGATGACGTCACCTTTACGCAGGAAGTGCTGCTGCCCTCGGGTAAGTCTTACGACAAAAAATGGATTGGACGGCTTATGGCAACGACCAAATCACTCATTTTCTATGGTGAGGATATGGTCTTTAGTATGCGATGGGCTGATGCTGAAAACAGTGAGCTTTTGTCCGATGCCATGAATATCACCCTTCGGGATGGCCAGTTGATCCATTTCAAGATCAAGCAGACTGATCCTTACTTCTATACGATTGTCTTTCTTGTCCGTGATGGCAACTATGTTGCTCGGCCTTATGACGAGGCTGAAGGACAGTCGCAGTCGGAGACGGTTCAAAGTCTTTTGAATGAAGCAGAAGAAAAAGCACGTTTAAACGTCGAACACAGTATCACCGTCGACAAGCCCGAGGCTCACCAAACGTCGTCAAACAACAAGACTTCCAAAGCGAAGAAGGGAAAGACAAAAAATGACATTCCACAAGCGTTGAATGCTGCGAAATATGATTATCTCCCTAACACTGACGAAGATCTATATGTCGTCGAAAATATGGTTTCGCTCTTGGATACCGATCCTGAACGCTTGAATGTCATTGCGACGGGCCGCATTCTCATTACCAGTCAGTCGCTCGTATTTGAGGATGCCAAGCAAAGATTTCGTTTTAACTGGCCTGAAGTCACGCAATTGGAATTGAGTGACTATCGGATGCTTCTCCAAATCGAAAATGGTCAGAAAATGCTGTTCACCTCAGCCGGCCTTTCAGTCAGTCTGGATAAACTTTGCAAAACACTCATGCAAGACGCAGCGGGATAAGGTTTGTTTCATAATCCGTTGTGCCCATTTGCTGGATTCGTTGTGTGCTGTCTAAATGGTATACGGTAATAATATATGAGGAGATATTGATGCTGAAACGCTTAATGGCAATGGTTGTAATTTCTGGTTTTGCACTTTCTTCCGCATCGGCAGAGATGAGCCTGGAGGAGAAGGAGTTCAAGCTGATCAATACGTTTGTGGCAGTACAAATATCTTTTTCAAAAAATAAAGATTCAAATTTTGTGTTTCATAATTTGGATGAAGTAAAGTTGCCGAAATATACTGCGCAAGCGATTGCGGATGAGTTTGATGAAAATAATTTGGCAGCTGAAAAAAAATACAAAAATGAAGCGTTGATTTTGTCAGGAAAAGTCTTGAGAGTTAGTCAAAAGACAAGTTTTATACAGATAGTTTATGATACGGCTAATTTTAGACACGGCAATATGTATGCTCAAATGAACAATGATTTTGCAGAGGTTGGAGCTAGTTTGTCGAAGGGAACAGAGTTATCTCTTGCTTGTCGCGGTGTGTATTTTGATGGTCTGCCGGAGGCGAATAATTGTACGCCAGTAGAAGGGGGGTTGTTGGTAGACGAACAGCAAGCGATGAAAATTACCAAAGCTTTTCTTAATGGAGAGAATATCGATAAATATGTCACAGATAAAAAGGGAGAAACGCAAGCGGCCGCATTATTTGTAAAAAAATACGCTGCTCAATTTGCTCCCGATAACTCGCCTTGTTTCAGTGTCGATACTATTAGTAAATGCAATTATGCAGACTTTCTACCCAATAACGGCAAGGTAAGTGCAACACCTGAATATAGAAAAGTCTATATAGAGGCAAAAGAGCGTTATCATCTCCCTTGATGGTCAATTCATTCTTCCATCATCATAGCCACTAGCAATGTTGCGCGTGCCTTTTTCTAGAGCTTTTTGCGTTGTTTGATTTACAGCATCTTTAATGGCTTGTGCTGTTTCAGTCGTATGTACAGTCACGTTTGTAGGGCCTACAGTGATGTTGGTTTCCTTGTTATTCTCGACATTTTGATTTTTTACTATTTCGGCCGCACTGGCGGGAACATTGGTTTGGTCAACCTGTTTTAAACGTTGTTGGGCAGCCGCAGCACTCGCTTCGGCGATCGGTTTTTGGTTTTCTTCTGCGGCTACTTCCGCGCGTTTGTCATCACCGTCACCTTCACGCCAGCGCTTTGCCAAATGAAAAGCATGATTAAAAGCTGTTCTCTATTGAGTAGAGGTACGGTTTATATGTTGCCAGAGGTGGTTTGTTTTTGCATAGTTGCTGCCAAGTGATTTTGAGGAGATATTGATGCTGAAACGTTTGTTGGCAATGGTTGTAATTTTTGGTTTTGCACTTTGTTCTGCGTCGGCACAAATGAGCCTCGAGGAGAAAGAAAAAAAAATGCTTTCTACTTATATAGCTTCTCAAGTTTTCATTTATTTAAAAAATGGTGATAGTGACTATCAGTTTCCAGCAATAACGAAGACGAAAAATTCTATTAAAGCAGATGATGTATCAAAAGATTTCTATGAAAATGAGTTAGCTGCTTATAAAAAGTATAAAAAAATAGATATGATAGTTGAAGGAAAAATAGCAAGGGTTCGTCAAGAATTAAATGGAAATATAAAAATTCTATTTGATAATAGAGACGTTAGTCCTACTTTGCTCTATGCTGTTTTGAAATCTGATATGATTGATGAAATCACAAAATATAAATCAGGGGATCAGATTGCATTAAATTGCTCAGGCGGAATAATAAAAGATTTAGAACCAAATTTAATGGGGTGCATAATTTTGCCATTAGAAAAAAATGTAGCTGAAAAAACAGGGGATTTAATTGCTCAACATTTTCTGAACGGTGACGATATTTCAAACGAAATGACTACAATAAAAGGTAGAAACGCTCACTTGTTTTTGTTTACACTAAAATATATAACGCAATACGCACCGGATAATTCTCCGTGTTTAGAATTTTCAACATTTGAAAGTTGTGATCCCAACCAATTTTTTCCAGATAATCTTTTTAATCAAACAGAATTTAAGAATGCATATGAATCATCTATGCAAAAATACCATTTACCGAAATTGAAATGGAAAGATTAATTTTGTCGTGCATCATCTATTCCTTGGATGGTTTTGCTATATATTTTTTCTTCTAGTAGATTGCCGAATTTGTCAGCTGCATTTTTGGCGCCTTGTACTGAATCGCCTTGTGCATTTATAACAACATTAGGTGAGCCAACCGTTACATTTGTTTGTTTGTTGTTTTCGATATTCTGATTCTTTACTATTTCAGCAGCATTGGCAGGAACATTGTTTTGATCAACCTGTTTCAACTGCTGTTGGGCGATAGTAGCACTTTCTGATGCAGACTGTTTCTGTTTTTCTTTCTCTGCAACTTCCGCGCGTTTAACATCGCCATCACTGCCAAGCCAGCGTTGTGCCCAGGGAGGTAACATACTCCACAATTTGTCTTGAATCCAATCAACGATTTTACCAACAATGGCAGAGATGTCATTCAAAGCATTCTGAAAATATTGTTTAACGGCATTGAGGGCATCAAGGGCATATTTCTTCATGCCTTCCATGTCACCGCTCCATGCAGAAGTGATCATACCCCACACGGTTTTGAAGAAGTTGATGACGGGTTCTGCCCTGGCTTTTAGCCCTTCCCATAGAGACTTCATAAAGTTCCGTGGCAATAGCTATGGTACCCAAAAAAGCTACTATGACAATCTTGTTTATGATGCGCGGTTACATCTTGTTAAACAGAAAATATTTCTGCATGATTGGGTAACAATTGCTAAATGCAATATAAGAGGATGATAGATGAGTGCCATAAGACTTTTAACAACTATCAGTTTATCACTTGCTTGTTTTCTTGGGTCGTCTGTCAGCCACGCTGGTGAATTTGATAGTGATAAGGTTAAGTCATATCTTAAAACGACGATAGAGTTAGACTTTGTACTGTATTCATTAAGTAAAGAAGTGCGACCAAACACGCTTTTTTATATCCCCGGAGCACAGAAGGCCCAATATGAGGTTAGTGTTTCTGCAATTTCTAAAGAATTTGATGAAAATGAACTGAAAGCAGAAAAAAAATATAAAGATGCAGTGTTCAATGTTTCTGGTATTGTTGATAGTGTTTCGCGTGCTGAAAATGGAAGTGTAAAGATCGATCTCATTGGCACGGAACACAACGTTCCATTAGCGGTAGCGCAATTGACAAATTCGGGTGCACAACAGGCGGCTGCTTATGATGTTGGTAAGCAAATTAAACTTCAATGTGAAGGTGCAAGTAAACCGACGATGATCTATCTTTATAAATGCCAAGAAGCCACTGAAATGCCTACTGATTTGAAAAAAGCAGCGGGCTTGGTTGTGAATAATTTTTTGGCGGGCAATGATATTTCCACTTTGATCGCTGGTCAAAATGGCACATCAGCGCCTTTGCAGCTTTTTATGCAAGCTTTTTATGCAAGTATTTATCCCGCTGATACTAAGTGCAGTGATATAAATACATTCATGGATTGTTCAATTTTTGTAGAAACATCTGACGAAAAAAAATCAGATGCCATATTAGATAGTGCAGCTTATAAGGATGCTTTCAAGAAAGGTAAGTCTTTCTACCATCTGGATTAACGTTTCACACCATCATCGAAATTAGTTGGTGTTTAATTGCGAGCGGCACTTCCTTGACATCGGCATACGTTAATTTGACAGATTTGTTTGATCAATAGCGGGTAATACGCATTTTACCAATTGTTCCAGTGCGTTCTTCATAAACATATTCTTTAATTCCGTGTGCGCAACAAAAAGGCTTGCCAAAAAAAGAACCATTCACCATAGTCGTATGGATACTTGAGGAAATATTGATGCTGAAACGCTTAATGGCAATGGTTGTAATTTCAGGTTTTGCACTTTCTTCCGCCTCGGCACAAATGAGCCTTGAGGAGAAGGAGTTCAAAGCTATCAACACGTTTCTCGCGATTCAAATATATCTTTCCAAAAAAGATAAATCTGAATTCAATTTTAAAAATTTGGATGAAGTAAAGTTGCCGAAATACACTGCACAAGCGATTGCGGATGATTTTGATGAAAATAATTTAGCCGCAGAAAAAGAATACAGTAATCTGTCTCTGACAATAGTAGGAAAAATTTCCGCTGTAGCTGCCACTCCAGAGCACGTTGAAGTGACATTTGATACATCAAATTTTAAGCATGGTGATATGGATGCTTATTTAGATCTTGAATATGCAGACATCGCAGCATTGTTTAAGAGGAATGATGTGGTTAATCTGAGTTGTCGGGGGGTCATTGGAGACTTTATTCCTATTGCGAAAAGCTGTGCACCGATCGAAGGGTCTTTGTTGGTAGAAGAAAAACAGGCGGAAAAAATTACCAAAGCTTTTCTTAATCGAGAGAATATCGATAAATACATAGTTATAAAAAATGATAATGGAACTGCAGCTGGTAAAATTTATCTCTATAAATATGCAGCACAGTTTGTTCCTAATGGTTCTGCTTGCTTATCGTGGGAGACATTCAGTAATTGCCAATATACAAAAATATTACCAAATGGTGGAAAAGTAAGCGAGACATCAGAATATCAAAAATCTTACGCGGAAGCTAAGCAGTTATATCATTTGCCCTGACTGTTATCTTATAACTGAATCATCTTGATTCGAGATGGTTCTATTGATCCATTTTGTATCTCTATTTTTAAGTTCTCGCTCAATTGTTTCTGCAGGCGCTGTCGTTTGAACATTGATATAAGTTTCACCTACTTGCACATTAGTATTTTTATTGTTCTCGATGTTCTGATTTTTAACAATTTCAGCCGCATTGGCTGGAACATTGGTTTGCCCAACCTGCTGTAAATGTTGTTGTGCAGCCGCAGTGCTCGCTTCAGCTGTTTGCTGTCGTTGTTCTTCAGCTGCAACTTCCGCTCGCTTGTTATCACCTTCACCCCCCAACCAGCGTTTTGCCCAATCCGGCAGCATTTTCCAAAGTTGTTTTTGAATCCAATCAACGATTTTACCAACAATGGCAGAGATGTCGTTCCAGATATTTAGGAAATATTGTTTAATGGCGTTAAGTGCATCGAAGGCATATTTTTTCATGCCTTCCATGTCGCCGCTCCATGCAGAAGTGATCATACCCCACACGGCTTTGAAGAAGTTGATGACGGGTTCTGCTCTGGCTTTTAGCCCTTCCCATGCTTCGCCTATTTTGGCGATTGCCTGCCCCAATGCAGGGTATTTTGCAACGAGGTCGCCCAAAACGGAAGGCTGACCGCGCATAAATTGGGTGACATCATAAATGACAGCTCCAAGAGCCGCCACGGCAGCGACAATTGCCAGAATAGGCCAAGTGGCGGCCAGTGTGGCCATGGCGGCTGCGCCCATCGACACCGCATAACTTGCCGCTGCAATGGCCAATGCACCAAAAAACGCCACCATGACAATCTTGTTGTCTTTGGCGAAACTGACAAAGTTTTTCAGGCGTTTGAAAATTTCTGTGAGTGCAGGGCCAAGAGTGTTGAAAAGCTCGGTTGCGACATCGTTTATGGTATCTTTAAGCTCATTTTGTACTTGTTTAAATTCGCGAGCAATATCGACTTGTTTTTGGGTGACAGATCCATTGTCTTTTTGCTCGCTCATCACCCGTTTTTGGGTTTTACCGGTCGACATAAAATATTTGCGCATGCCGGGGTCTTGAATGCCAAGGCCATTCAACATTTGCATTTTCTGGGGCTGGTCAATATTGCGCATTTTTTGCGACAATTCACCAATCAGCTTGCCGGTGTTTTTAATCTTGCCGTTTTGATTGGTAAGCGACACACCAAGCTTATCAAAGATAGCAGCAGCGTTGCTTCCCTTGTCCGCCAGTGCTGTTGAAACGGAATTGGCAAAGTTGGAAATGTCTTTTTGCGCTCCACCGACATCGCCCCCTAGGCTTCGCGCGGCACGCGACAACAGGTCAAGATTTTTTACCCCAATCCGTGATTGCGTGGCAATCTTTCCCAATGCATCAAGCCGATCAGCTTGTTGCATTGCTGCATTAAACGCACCGCTAAATGAAAACAAATTTGTGACATCACCCGTTATGTCAGAGACAGTGTTGCCAAAGCTCGTGCTTAAATCCTTTGCAAAGCCTTTCACCTGCGGAAGGGTTTTGGCCATACTGCTTTTCAAGGCTGTATGAAAGCCGTTTCCGACAGAAGCAATCGCATGACCGACGCTATCAACGGCAGCACTAAAAGAATTTCCTAAAGCCTGAGCTGTCTCACTTGCGGCACTTCCGACATCCTGAAAACTTTGCTTTGCCGTTTGTGCCGCCGATGAAAGGCCTTTTCCAATAGTTTGTACTGTGTCGGCAAGCGGACGGGTTGAGCGCTCAACAACGCCGTTCATTTCTGTTGTGCGTTGCACCACACCTTTGAAAGCCTGACCGACAGCCTGTGCGCTGTGGGTTACGGTTTTCAAATTTTCATTGAGCTTTTTTGAGCTATCTTCGGCTTGTTTTGTATCAGCACGAAAAAGAATGGTGAATGTTTCAATCAGGCTCATGGAATGGTCACTTCTGTTTTTTAACCGCAAGCCATTCATTGAAACGGGAGGTCTGGATGACCTCCCACATCATGAAGGCGTCTTCGAGTGTGTAGAGTGTTTTGAGTTCGTAGAGGGTTGCTTTGCCGGCTTCGACAATTGTTCCGATAAAAGGGTCAATATTCGGGAAATCCACGGAACGGCCTTCTGGCTGATACTCTCTAAGAAACCGGAGCTCAGCCCTTTGCCGAAAAAAGAGCAGTTATACTCCATCATCGCCCATTCAAGCCGCGCCAATGCTTCCCAATCGGGTACATGGTTGTTGACCAGTTCCTTGGTGGTGAGCGCCAGCACATTGCCGTTTTCATCCTTCACGCCGACAAAGGCCATGAGTTTCAGCATTGTCTCTTCTGACGTTGCATAGTCGCCGATTTTTGGAATATTACTTGTCGGATATTTGGCAATAATCTCGCGGCCCTGTACCGCCGGAAATTTGGAGATGACGAAGATTTTGCCGTCGTCATCCTGAGTTTTGATAGCAATTTCCTTAGGCTCTAACAGCATCGTTTATACTCCTGTGCGGGCCATAGCTTCAAAGGCGAAAACATAAGCGGTGGATTTCATACGGGCGCTTGAAGACACCGATTTAGCCACCGTGCCATCGGTAATCACACCGTTTGACAGGGTGATGGTGCGTCCATCGGGGTAGATGCCGGTCAATGTGATAACATCCTTGGCGGAAAACTTGTTGCGGCCAACGCGGTTGGCTTCCACCAGAATTTCCATATTACGGTCATCACTGCCAGCGGGGATCATGTTGAGGGTAACAATCAGGGGATTGGCTTTTGACCAATAGACGAGGTCGCCATTCAGCCCCATGGCTTTGTCGCGCACTTGCAGAGAAGGGATGTCGAACGGGTCAGCGTCATCGGCAAATTGTGTGAGGGTGACACCGGCTGGAAACGTGTCAGAGGCAACAAGGCGCACCTTGAGGCCGAAACCGGAAATATCTTCCATGGTTTAATTCCTTTATTGGGGGAACGGGAGAAAAAACCGGAAAGGCACAACGGCCTTCCGGTTGAGTGTGTCAAAAATGAGTAGGGATGGGGGAAAGCAAAACAACGATGTTGCTTTAGATGAGCGCCATGATATTACTTTAGATCAGAGTATGTGTGCCTTCGATTTTGCGCACGACATCATCCTTGGAATAGATCAGCAGATAAGTGGCTTTCCATTCGCTGCGGCCATCTTTTGTGGTGACTGACTTCATGTCGCAATCCAGCCAATAGCCAACAGATTGTACCTGGCGCCATGCTTCCGGGTCACCCGTCATCTGGCCGATATAAAGCTTTTGCGCAATACCGATGGGCTTTTCAACGCTGATTGTGCCGTTATAAAGGGCGCGGTCAATGGCGTCTTGCATAATGGCAATGACTTGTCCGCGGCCGTCAGCATTGGCTGAAACTTTTGGCATGGCCAGAAGCAAAGTCATGAGTGACGAAGCCGCTGCATCCTTGAACCACATTTCATTGGCATAGGTGTTCATGTCCACCGGTGCGGTGGCAAGACCGGTCATCACACCGCGCTGATAAAACTTGATTAATTGACCGGCTGTTTGTGTAACACCCATATAGTTGACACGCAGGTCATCAAAATAATCAGCGTCCTTAGCGATTTCCACCTTTGCTGTGAGGTTAAACTGCTGAAACATATAGTTCTGTGTGCCATTGCGCCGGTCGTAATCGGTCGAGGCCAACAGGATCATCGGCGCCATCTCGTCATATTCTTGCGGGGTGGGAACCAATGTCAAGCAGACGCCGGAAAGATCGATAAGAGCTGCATTGAGCACCTGTGCATTGGTATCATTGGTGGGCACGCAATACATAAATTCAACATTGCGGCCGCTATTTGCTTGTGCAACAGCGACAATCTGGCTATCGCTGAGCGCATCAATGAAAGCAAAGGAACCGAAATTGTTGTTATATTCGGCTGTCCGCAAAAATGCATCTACCGGCTCTTCGGCCATAGCACCACTTGACACGATCACTTGAGAGCCCACCCAACCGAGCCTTGCAGCAATGCTGTTGCTGCCGCCGCTGTGGATGGTTAAGTCTGCCTGACCGGGAGTACTTGCAGTAAAATTGAAAGCTGTTTTCAAGGCATCATACCTGACTTCAACATTGGCAAATGGACCTGCCTGATCGCGCAAAGCAGATTGAATGCGAAGGGCAACATCAGCCAATGAGACCATAGTTGAGAAATCAAGTCCGCTCAGATTTGCTTCCACACCGTCAAGTACGAGGTTCAACGTTCCAGAGGTGACAGCTTGCCAATTGGCCATGATATTATCAGCTCGGCCGCCAAATATGGCTGCCGGTGCATTTTCAGCAACATAGCGGGCAAAAGAGATTTTGCGCGGGCGGGTGATGGTTTTCGAGATAAAGTCGAAATAGAAAAAGGCGCGTTTTGCCTCGACGCTCTCCGCGCCAAAATAGGAGGCCACATCGGCAGCACTTTCCATCTCGACGGTCGTGCGCACTGGAACACGTGGGTTGGAGGTAAACAACAGGCCGATAAGTTCGCGCTGGCGGGTGGCAGCGCCACCGCCGACGCCAGAGGTAATGTCGACATATCGCTTGATATTGATTGTCATGCGAATTTTCCTTCAAGGGTTTGAGCAGCAGGGGCAACGCTTTCGGTAATAAACCGGTGCGTTAAAACAAGATCGAAAGAGGGATTGGCTTCATAAACCCCTTTTTCATTTTCAAATTGTGGGGTGCGGATGGGGCTGAAACGGGCAGGACGCAGGCCCTTTTTGCCAAGAGTGAACAGCGTGTCGTCATGGGCAAGAATATTGGCCGCCACATTGCATAGATCCGAGGCGGTCAGCGATTGTTCGTCCTTGGCATCTTCCTGCATGAAAGCCATGACCTGAAACGTGCTTTCCATTTGCTGGATCTCACGATGCAGAAAGTCTTGGCTATCCGGCCTGTAGAGATTGGTTTTAAATGGCTGGCCGATACGGGTGTCGAACAATTTGACAAGCTGGATATTTGGCGCGGACAACCGCCCTTGCGCGTGAGGTTGATAGCCGCGCAACACCACAACATGGTTCAACGTGCGTGCTTGGAAACCCAATTTGAGAACCTCAATCAGGGCAGCATAAATTTGCTTGTCAGTCATGATCAGCTTTCGTCGATTTCGGTCAGGAACAGTTCTTTCCAGCCATCTTGCGCCAGCCAGTCGGTTTCGCCGGTAACGCTATAGATCCTGCCGCCATAGGCAATGCGGTCTTGTGCGCGATCGCTGGCAATGCCCAAAGCACTTATGGACACAAAAAAACGCGCATAATTGCTTTTCAGCGTCAGCCCAAGCGCCAGTTTTTGCGCAGAAGGCAGCGGCTGGAAATGCCCTTTTAGCGGCACAGGCGGAGCATAAAGGGGCACCAGTGAGCCATCGGCCATCAACTGGTTTTTTTCAAATGCGCAATAATCGACTTGATGGAAAGGAAGGCTTTGTAAAGCCATCTGTAAGAGATTTTGTGTCATGATTTGGCTTTACGGTTCTGATTCAAAAGAATCTGCAATCGCATTGATAATATTGGCAGAACTCTCATCGCTTTGGCGAAGATTGTCCGCAAACCGGCGTGTGTCGTTTGCCAGGTCATGGGTAACTTTTTTCCATAGCTCTTGTGAAATGATGCGCGGGTCTGTTTTGCCTTGCATAACCATTTGGCTAGCATCGGCAAAACTTTTCAGCCATTGGCTTTTATGTGTTTCTATACTGGTGCGCAAAAAAGCACAGGGTGGCTTTTTTTGATTGCCTAGTTCCTGTTCAAGGGCTGTTTGTTGCAGGTTTTTGCCATTTGGCCCAACCTTGTTTTTGTCAATAATGACTTCCAGTTTCAGCTTTTGAAGATCTTTTAAACGCTGATTCAGAAGGCTGAAAGCTGATTGCGCAGCCATTAAAAGCCACCGCCGGCTTTACGAAAGGCGCAACGTTCATGCGCCCCGCCAATGTAAAAACCACCCGCGCTTTTGGCTTTCAACAGCGCCAAAAGCTGTTGGCCATAAGGCGTTGCATTGGCCCAATAGTCGAAACCATCTTTGAAAGAGGGCGGCTGAAATTGTACCGTGACTTTATCAATGGTAGAGCGAGAGACGAAACCGGTTTTTCCACCGCCATTGCCCTGAATGCCAGCGCTTTGAGTGCCACCGTCGTTTAGCGCCAGACAATGGGCGGTGGTGAGTTCCAGCGCCAGTTGCAGCGCTCTGCCATCAAGAAGCGGGCCATCTTCAGCGGTGATGAATATGTCTGCGATTTCCCAATATCGGGCAATCACGGCATCTTCGGTTTTTTCGAATTCAGGAAAGCGGCAACGGAAAACACCGATATCAAGGCAATGGTTCATTGGCGCCTACTTTCTTTTGCGGCGTGTGGTGGGGGCTTTGTCGGCATCAAAATCAGCATCCACCAATGGGGCACTGACATCACGGCTCACCATATCGGCGGCTGCGACTTCGCCATTGGTTTCCGACTTTAAAATGCTGATGAAACCATTTTCCACATGGGCTTTGAAAACAGGATTTTGGGTAAGGTTTTCCAGTTCTTCGTCGCTTACGCGGGTCGCAATGGCACCATGCGGTGTCATCAAACGGGCATCGGCAATGCCTGTGCCGCCTTTAATGGTGACGGATGATGACTTGACCGGCAGATCGCCCGCCCCCTTGCGGTAGGCATCATAGGAAACATCGGCGGCAAGGGTGGAAAAAACATAATAGGACATGGAGGTTCCTTCTTTTTCAAGAGCATGTCTCGAAATGGGTGGCGCGGGTTGCGGACAGAGCGTTGCAGCGAAGCAAAGCGTGAGAGCAAATCAGTGATCGGGGTAAAACGGATCTGCGCTCACGGGCTTTTGTCTCCAACAGTTAAACGCCGGTTACACGCACAACGGCATAGGGGCGCTTGACCAGCACACCGGCGGTGGCATTGGAAAAATCTTCCGTATAGCCTTTGGCACCTTGGTCGACACCCAGCATCTGGAATTTTGCCGGGACACTCTGGGCAAAGGTGCGCCCGCCATCCGATGCACCATCCAGCACGCTTTCGGCGTAAAGATAGGCCACATTGGCACCACCATTGGCGCTTTCAAATTCCGGTGCGGAAACAATACGCATGGAAGGATAGGCCTTGGCGATCCAGTCGCGCACCGAAATGCCGAAATCCGACGTTACAGAAAGATAATCGACAGCCGATGTCGGCAGGCCCAAAGTGATCGGCGTGGCTTCAGGGGCAATAGTGTCGCCCGACTGTTTGCGTAAAGATGCCATCATCACACGAATGTCGGCGGTGATTTCAAGAAAGGTTTTGCCATCCCATGTGGTTTTGCCGGATGTGCCTTTTGGCAATGTCTGGTAAGGCAAAAGGGCCGGGTCGTTGAGCAGGCCGTAAGTGCGGTTTTCACCATTATTATAGCCATAAAAACCAACACGGTTACGCTGGATTTCAAGGTTCAAGCTGGCGCTGTTACGCTTTTCTTGCGCCGAATTCAGCTGCATGCGGGACGAACGCAGCTCTTCCAGCCGGCCAACGTGAAAGCCGCTTTCAAAACGCACAACCGTGCGGGTTTCAAAATTGGCATTCCAGCTATTGAGTGGAATATTGCTGATATCGCCATATAGCGGCGCCTGTCCGGTCGGTTCTTTAATGCCCTGGACGATTTCTTCATCTTCCCAAGCGCCGATTGTGTCAATGCCGACAAGCTCGTCGATTTTGCGTGCGCTGGTGATGATTTCAACAAAGCCCGGCAGCCAGCCCTGTAAAAACTGCACCGGTGTGGCAATGGAAGGGCGTGTGGTGAGGTTGGCACTGTCGCTCGCACTCATCATGGCACGCACATTATGGTCTGAAAGCGTTATGCCGATATGCGAAAGCGCACCATAATCGCGGCAGTCACGTGCTGACATGGCAAGCGGCTTAACGGCGCGACCCGCGACATGCGAATGAAGTTGGGATTCTTTCATAATAACTCTGATCCTTAATTATTGAGTTTCAGCACAGCAACGGAAGCGCCGTCCGTGGTATAGAAATGGATGGCCGCATTGGGCACGGGCAGTTTGCCTTCCGGTGTTTTTGTGCCGGGGCTTGCGAAAGAAAGCGCACCGCTTGCAATGTCATAAAAGGCAATGTCGCCGACCTTGGTTGCCGCATCCGTCGCAACGATGACTTCGCCGGAAAGCACAAGCTCGACAGCCTGTCCGTTGTCGAGCGTCAAGGTCGGGGTCAGGTCGGCACCCGCATAGGATTTCGGCATACTAAGAATACCGGCAAAAACACCGTTGCCGCCCGCCTGCACGTTCAATCCGCCACCTTCAGTGGCGGCTGCACCGCTCAACACGCTAAAGGCGCGGCCCACAATGTTGTTGGCTGCATTGGCCGATTTTAAAATGGCGCTTTGTGCGACGGTCGGGCCATCAAAAGCCAATTCGCCAACGAGACCGAAGGCCAAATTCTTTTCAACTTGGTTTTGAAACATATTATTTTCCTGTGAGATAGCGGGTAAGGAAGGAAGCGTTTTGCGTATGGTGAGAAGCGGACTTGTCAAAAGCCGTGCTTGGATAGGCGGCATTGAGGCCACCCTTGCTCATGCCCAGAAGATAGGCGCTGACAGCGGTGCGGGCATTGCGGCGTTTGCATTTCAGCCCAAGCTTGCGGGCGCCATAAAGTGCTACATCATCAGCCGTCATGGCCGAGTGGTCAAAGGTGCCGATAATGCTGGAAAGGCCGGTTGCCAAACGGTCACGGGCGCTGATCTCGGCAATGAAATGGCGGGCGTCCATCGCCGGCGCTATCACGTCGTCATCAAGCGAAGGCGCAGCCGGTACAATGTCATCGTCAAGAGTTGTGTCCACCAGCTCGTCATCTTCCGATGTCGGTGCTGCGGGGGCTGGCAATGTGTCATTGGCGGGTTCCAAAAGCGCATCAACGGCAGCGGCGAGGTTTTCGGTCTCATCCTGTGAAAGGGCCTTGCCCTCGCTCAAAGCGGCAAGGGCTGCTTGCAGCGCGGCAATAAGGGTTTGTTTGTCCATGGGGGTGTTGTCCTTTGCGTCAACGGTAAATGTCAGGTGGTCCAAAACCACCACGTCCGAGCCCATCCGGCCTTCGTCCACCAGTGCCAGATGGTTGCCACGGGGTTGGCGTTGAATGGCGTCATAGGGTTCGCCTTCAAATGTGCCAGGGGTAAATTCATAAAAACAGCGATAGCCGCCGGAAAGGTCGATTTTTCCGGCTTCAATCTTTTGGCGTAATGTTTCAGAAAACACCTTGATATTGGCGTAAAGATAAGGGTGCTTGAAATAGACCTCTTCGCCAATCACGCCTTCCACGCCCTTTTGTTCTGCCGGTGTCATGCCGTCCATCTCGTTGCCGAGCATGGTGTGGTCATCGACAATCGGCAAAAGCTTGAAGCTTTTAATGGTTTCAGGGTTGGAAAGCTCTTCTGCCGGCCGGTACACGCGATAGATGCGGTTTGGGTCAGCCGCGCCAATCTGTGCGCCGGAATAGTCGAACACCCCCACCTTGCTGATCGGGTTGTCTTTCACCTCGAACCAGCCGTTAATATCTTCATGGCGCTTGCTCATGCGGGGTCTTTCTGTTGGTTTTTTGGGGTTGCGGCCGTGTTTAAATGCGCGTAACCGCTCATCGGGTTTTCGCTCAGGCGGCGGGCAATATCGGCAGCGGTAATGGCACCGCTGGCCAAAAGGTTAGCATCAGTGCGTGATAGAACCTCGCCGATTTCGGCATATTCTTTTGCTGTCGGGCTATCGAGCGCTTCCCAATCCACCGCAATGGCGGTATCGGGTGGCAGACCGAATGAAGGTGCAATTTCCGATGCCATCAGTGCCAGATGATGACGCTCCAAGAACGGTTCCAAATCATGGGTCTGGATGCTTTCCAGCTCTTCATGATAGCTTGCCTCTTCATAATCACCGGTGGAATTGAACCCTTTGGGCGCGGTGCCCAAAAGCTTGGTAGCAGGCACATGGGATGCTGCAGCCACAATCTGGTATTGTGTGGCAATCACGCTATCAAGGTCGGCAAGCGAGGTTTCAAATTGCTGGATGACATCATCACTATTGACCAGTTTGACACCGAAATTGTTCTGATAGTTCGTCCATACCCGCATATGCTCGGCAAAACGCTCCTGATTGGTTAAAACCGTCATCAGGTCTGTGCCCCAAACCATCATGCGCTTGGACTGGGCCAGTTGCGGGGCTTCATTGGCGGTGCGTTCCGCCGCATAGACCCGCTCCATAATGCGCTGCGGCACCGGCACCCCGCCAAAATTATAGGCAGGTTTGAGGATGTCGGGCACCTCTGCATTGCGGAAAATGATGAGATGTGAACGGTGGATGCGCTTATTGCCGACGATCCAATAGGTTGGCTCGTAAAAAGCCGGTGATGTTGGGTCGCTGGTAGCAGCCTCATCCAGTTCTGGCGAGCACCAATGCGGGTCAATCTGGCGAATGCCCTTATAGCTGCCCGCGGTAATGCCATCGGGATTGAATGGCTTGGCATAATAATCGGGGTCGCTGCTTTCCACATCAAAGAGCGCCAGCCTGATGCCGAAAATGCGGCCCATGCGCACAAATTCTTCCATTTGCGCCGCAAGGTTGAAGCGCTTATTGGCTTTTTCAATGGCACTGACAATGCGGGTGCTGTCCTGTGATGCAGTAATGTCTGGCAGCGACACGCGGAAACCCTGCCGCACCGCATCGCGCGCTGGCATGGAACAGGCTTTGTCGATCAACCAATGCTGGGCCAGAATGGCGCAAAGTTGATAGCCGATAAAAGACTGCGCCGCATACCATCCGGTCAATGCGTCGGGCAGGGTTTCAGGACAATCGGAAAACCGTGTCTTTTCAAGAAAATTGTTGTCGCGCCCATCCATGGTAAAGCCATGATGTGCGGGTGCGGGCTGGTGAAAATCGATATTTTCAAGCGCGCTTTCCAGTGCTTGGCGGCCTTCGCTGCCCAGCATATGGGTGGAAAAAAGCGGAATGGTTTGTTGTTCGACAGCCGGTGTCGGCGCAACCTGCGTTTCCACTGGCTGCTTGCGGGTGAATGGCCACATAAAGGCAATGTCCTTATTTATTTGAGGAAAACAAAACCCTTGCGCTGGATATAGCCATCAAGCGCATAGCGGGTGGCGTCTATGCCATGGTTGAAAGCATCGACAACAAGCGGCAACACATCGCCGCTCTGGCTGTCAATTTTATAGGAGTAGAGCCTGAATTCACGGGCAATCTGCGCGCAGCGCTCATGCACATAGATGCGTTTGAAACCCTTCATATGGGCAATGCCATCTTCAACCGAGCCTTGCCACTTTTTGGCGGCGCGAATGTTGAAACCTTGGCGTGCCATATAGCTGATGGTTTCCGGCCGCGCATTGTCGGCTTTGATAGACCAGTTTCGCACTTCTGGCACCTGGTCAAACATGGCGGGCAGGTCGTCAATTTCAACGCCGGTGCCAAACACTTCATGGTCGATATAAAGGCAGTCGTCGATGATATAGCAGCGGATCAGCACCGTCGGGTCGTTGGCAAAGCCCCAATCGGCACCAAACAGCAGGGTAGTTCCCTGTGGAGGTGGGGCAAAGGTTGAAACTTCTACGCGCGCATTGAAAATCTGCGCATGTTTCAGGCTCCAATAATGGCCTTCCCACACATGGTCGTAAATGTCGGGGTGCGCGGTGGCATCAAAACGGCGTTCCAGCTCCAAAGTTTGTGGAAACCATGGATTGTCCGACCAGTTAGCCGAAACAACGATACTGTCGGGCGGGGCATTTTCGCCGCGCATAAAGGCGTCTACCGCATCTTCAGCACTCATCGGGTTCCAGGTGAACCATAATTCCGAGCCTTGCTTGCGGATGGTGGGGCGCAATAGGCGTAGCGAGCGTGCGGAAAGCGATTGCGCTTCCTCCACCCATGCAATGTCATAGCCTTCCAGCGATTTGATGCTTTCAGCGGTGTGGTCCTGCATACCTTGGAAGATGATAAGAGAACCGTTTTTGCCGCGTATTTGCTGGTCAAGCACCTCGAAGTTTGCACCACATTCAAGCTGTTTTATTTTGTCTTCAAGCAGGCGCTTGACCGATTCACGAATGGATTTCTGCACTTCACGAATGCAAACAATGCGCTTGGGCGCGCTCAATGCCGCCGCCAGCACCTTTTCGGCAAAATGGTGCGACTTGCCAGAGCCGCGCCCACCATAAGCGCCTTTATAGCGCGAGGGCGCAAGTAAGGGTTCAAACACCCGCGGCGTGTTGAGCGTTAAGACATTTTTGCGCGCAATGCCAAGTTTGTTGCCGGAATATGGCCCATTTTTCGGGCGGTCTGCATTTTTATCTTCGCAGCCGAGCTTATCCGAAAACCGCTCTGCACTTTTCGGGCGGTCTGCATTTTTATCTTCGCAGTCCAGCTTATCCGAAAACCGCTCCGCACTTTTCGGGCGGCTTGCATTTTTATCTTCGCAGCCAAGCTTATCCGAAAACCGCTTCGCACTTTTCGGGCGGTCTGCATTTTTATCTTCGCAGTCCAGCTTATCCGAAAACCGCTTCGCACTTTTCGGGCGGCTGCTTTTGTGGGTCGATGATGACATGCTCTATCCGTTCAAACTGGATGGGGGCACCGTCTGGGCCGGAATGTTCATGCTTGTCGCGCTGGCCAAGATATTGCTTGCCAAGCCAAACCGCCATGCTGGCATTGGTTTGCGCCAGTTTTAACTGCGAACGGCGAAGCGCCATGCGCCCTGCGGCTTTTGCCTCGTCATAAGTGGCTTTTAACACCGGATGCCGGCTGAAGGCATCTTTCAACGCTTCACCGCTTATTTTCAAAACAGCGGCAACATCACTCCGTGTGGCCTGCGCTTCTCCAAGCTCGGTCAAAAGCGCCAATGTCTCGGCATCGGCTTTAATTATTTTTTTCATGGGTGTGATTGCAAAATTTAAGGAGGGGAGAAAACAAATTCCCTAAAACTCAATGAACAACAATGCGTCGGCAAGTGTGCTTGAGGAGGGCGTTGATGTAAGTGTTCTCACGATAGCTGAATGTCTACCACAAAAAGCGCCAGATTGCGACAGCTTTCTTGCAAGGGCAGGGTGCCACATTTACCAATTTTGACACGCCATTTGCTTCACGCAGCGGCTGATAATATGATTCAAGCCGAGCGTTTATGCGACGGAAATGCTTGATTATTTTGTCTGATGGGAAGGTTTCACCAGCAATTCGCTGATGCCGATAAGCAAATCGCGTTTGTCCGGTGGCAATTGCCGGTAACGCTGTGTCAGCTTGCGCAGGTCGCCCGTCAAGGGAACCTCAAGAAGCGGGTAAGGATTTTCGCCGAATAAATCCTGCTCACGGATGTTGAGTACACGCGCCAAGTGCCAAATGCGGCCGGCGCTTAAACGACTTTGCCCGACCTCGTATTTGCGCAATTGCTGATAGGTAACGCCTAAAGCATCGGCCAACTGCTCCAGCGTCAAACCCCTGTTGATGCGAAAAAGCCGCAACCTTTCGCCAACGGCAATATCAATGGTGTCTGGTGATCTGTTGTTCATGGTCTTTAAGCCCTCCGCCGCACTTCTGCGGGGCGTCCGCCGCAGATGGCAAATTCATGCCGGGGAGGTGGTACTGCAAACCGAACAGTCTAGACTATTTGGCATGCCCGAAGGCGCACCTATTGCATTCATCTAGCTCCCCGAGCAATCCTTGGAAAAAGGGAAAGTCGGGAAGTACGCGATTGTTCCGTGCAAACATGTTGTTTGTCCGGTTCAATGGCGTTCGGTTTTGAGTTACCACACTCAAAGATCGGGACGCCGCGCAAAGGGCTTGATGCCACCATGCAGCCGATCTTGGTCTGAACTCTATATCAGTCAGGCCAAAGCGTCAAACACGATAAAGGACGCGCCAAAAGGTTCCAATTTTATTGTTATCTAAATGTTGACAAACTATAAACGTATTGCGCTATTTAATTGACAGTAAAAAAGCTTATTTATCCATCATCACCGCTTGAACAAAGCAAAACAGATTTGACAAGGCTTGAAGCCAAACAGGAGAAATAAGATGAAAAATGTAATCGGTGCTTTCGCCATTTTAGCAGTCACAGCAGGTTCGGCCTTTGCAGGCAATGCATTTGGCGATGGATCACGTCCAAATAACTATGTTGCCGGTCAGGCTGCGGCTGCGCCCGTGGCTACGGAATTCCATTCCAAGGTCGGCCGCCATTTCGGTGATGGCAGTGTTGAAAACAAATATGTCGCTGGAGAAAAAGCCATGTCGGGGCAGGCCGCTTATGGCGCCATGCATGCCCGTAACCATTTTGGTGATGGTTCGCCTGAAAACCAGCAAAACTAAGTTTTGCGAAAATGTTGAACTGGAAACCCCGCTCATGCGGGGTTTTTGTTTATAAACTGATTCATGGTTGCCGGTTAATTGATTGATAATGCATTGAAAAAATGCTCTTTCAGACAATGCGGATTTTGAAAGGAAACCATGTGCAGGAAAAACTGGCCGACGATATTATCAACATATATGAGCGTCATGCCGAGGCATTCACGCAGAAGCGTTCAACAGCTTTGTTCGAGAAAGGCTGGCTTGATCGTTTTTTAGCCCATGTGCCGCCAAAGGGAAAAATTCTGGATATTGGTTGCGGCAATGGCACGCCGATTGCCGACTATTTCATTCAGCAAGGGGTTTCGGTTACTGGCATTGATACATCCGCTCCGCTTCTGGACATGTGTCGAAAGCGCTTTCCCGACCATCAGTGGCTGCAAGTCGATATGCGCCTGATCGATCTGGATGAGACATTTGACGGTATTATAGCGTGGGACAGTTTCTTCCATCTCACACGGCAAGATCAACGCAGGATGTTTGCCATTTTCCGCAAACATGCCCATGACGACACGGTGTTGATGTTTACCAGCGGAACCAGCGATGGTGAGGCGATCGGCACAATGGAAGGCGATGCGCTCTACCATGCAAGCCTTTCACCAGACGAATATAGACAGACTTTAAACGATCACGGATATGCGGTTATTCAACATATGGTTCAGGATGCCGATTGTGGCGGCCGGACGGTGTGGCTGGCAAAAGCCACTGCTGGCTGATGAAGCACAATGCCTTTTGCCGGTCGCTTTGCGATAGGGGGATCGTTAAGTGCCGGCAGGGCGGGTTGTGGTGCTGATTCATCTTCTGATCGTAACGGGTTGATATCAGAGTCTTTTCCATCATTGCTGTCGATGGGCGGTGCTGGCGTTAGGCTTTGGTGCAACCTTCTTGCGGCCCAAGTGACTGTCACAGGATCAAAGCCTGTTTTTTCAGGACGAAATTCGCAACCATGAGAAACTCAGTGGTAACGTTCTGCGCAGATTTTTTGGTAGCGTTTTTCAAACATATCCATCATTTGCGTTTTCTGGTCTAGATCTCCACCAATTTCATAGGTGAAGCTGTCTTTGACGATTTCTTCGCTTAAATCTCGCAACGATGCTATCTGACTGCTGCGTGCTGTCTTGAGCATCTCTTCATAGGATAAGCCGTATTGGCGGCCTTTCATCACCATTCGCGCGTGATTTCCAATAACCTCGCATAGGCTCGGCGTGTTCTGTGCCAAGGATGGGGTTGCTGCGCCTGCTATCAAAAACGCCAGAGCAAGACCGCGGAAGGTTTTGGTGTAACTTATCATCAATGCCATAGACAAAACATTCCCAAGTGATGGTTCTCTATCCAATTTATGCGGTTAAGGATTGGATAATCGGCTATAAAGACAATAGGCTTTCTAAAGTCGCAAAAAGCCCGACACGAGGTCGGGCTTCTGGTGTTGTCGTTTGCAAATCAGTTGGTCATATCCAAAACCACACGGCCTTCGATCTGTCCCTTTATCATGTCATCGAAAATGGCATTGATGTTGGAAAGCTTGTCGGTGGAAATGTGTGATTTTACTTTTCCAGCGGCTGCAAAGTCGAGGGATTCCTGCAAGTCCAGACGTGTCCCCACAATGGAACCGCGCAACGTAATGCCGTTCAACACCATGTCGAAAATCGGCACTGGAAAGCTACCTGCCGGCAGGCCATTCATCGACAAGGTGCCGCCACGGCGCACCATGCCAAGCGCTTGTTCGAAAGCTTTGGGCGAGGCGGCTGTCACCAGCATACCGTTGACACCGCCGCCTGTCAGCTTGCGGATTTCACCCGTCGGGTCTGCGTGGGTCATGACATTGATGCCGATATCTGCACCCAGCTCTTTGGCAAGGGCGATTTTGTCGTCGGCCACATCGATGGCTGCCACGTTAAAGCCCATGGCTTTGGCATATTGCACAGCCAAATGGCCAAGACCGCCAATGCCCGAAATACCAACCCAGTCACCGGCTTTCGCTTCAGTCACTTTCAGGCCCTTATAAACAGTCACGCCGGCACACAGCACAGGCGCAATTTCGTTAAAGCCTATATCCTTTGGCAGGTGCCCGACATAATTCGGGTCGGCAACAACAAAGTCGGCAAAGCCGCCATTGACCGAATATCCGGTGTTTTGCTGTTGCTCGCAAAGCGTTTCCCATCCACCCAGACAATGCACGCAATGGCCACAGGCGGTATAAAGCCAAGGCACGCCCACACGATCGCCTTCCTTGACATGCTTGACACCGCGGCCCACGGCAGAAACATAGCCAACACCCTCATGGCCCGGAATGAATGGCGGGTTGGGTTTTACCGGCCAGTCACCATGGGCTGCATGCAGGTCGGTGTGGCACACGCCACATGCCTGAACAGCAACCTGGATCATCCCGTCACCCGGCTCGGGAATGGGCACTTCGTCAATGGTCAGGGGTTTTCCAAATTCACGCACAACGGCGGCTTGCATCGTCTTTGCCATTTGAATTCTCCTTAAATGGCTGTGTATGCTTTTATTGCCGCTTTGTTTGTTTTTTCATCAGTGGCAACAAACGCAACTGTGTATGGATCAAGTTTTATCCATGCCTATTTGTGGCAGACTTTTGAACCTTCCTGCAAGCGATTTATCGGTTTCGGTCATCACTTTTTCACCTGTGTTCAAGCCGGCGCGCTGCAAGGCGCTTCAGCACTATTGTGCCATCGGGGTTTTGCAGTATGATTGATATGATCGCAAAGGCCGTAAGCCCGCGCGTTGAAGGTTTTTTGCAGGAGGGGTGCAATGTTCTATAAGTCGATCTTATTCTCAAGCCTTGGTATTCTTGCCGGATGTTTGACGTTGAATGGCAATTATCGTGTGACAGCGACAGATGCTGCCGGCAATGACTTGACCAGTAAAATCAATTTCTACGCGCAAGGCAGCGGCATCTATTCCGTTAGAAACGGCATATGTGCTGCACATCCGAAAGCGATTGTGCATATTTATGATGCCGACACCGGCACTGAGCTGAAGAGTGAAAGCCCTTATCGTTGCCGTTAAGATGTTGCTGTAGCTGTTTGCGGGATTGATTCATGCTATGTCTGCAACTTATTGTTTTGTAAGCGTAAAGTACGGATCATGATGGTGTGATAGGCGGCCGGGCATCGGCTGCCCGCCAATAGGTTTTTTGGCGGCCCTGAAGGCCGGTTTGCTTTGGCGCCAGTGCGGGCAGATTGCGCCAATCGGGTGCGGCTATGGCGCGATTGTCGGCAAGCAAACGCGTGGTCAAAGCCAGAATAATCGCATTCAATCTTCTTTCTGCCGTGCGTTTGACCAAACCGTTTTGTCTGCAATATTGGCTGAATGAACCAGCCTTGCGCGGTGTGGCCAGACAGGTGGCCCAACCGCTTACCAGCTTGCGGTCACTGTCCTGATCGATCTTGGGTAGAAATCGTGTCATGACATCTTCCGCGCGTGAAAGGGCTGTTGCATCCGGCTGAAAGCGTGGCTTGTAAGCATTCTTGCCATAAGCGGGATCATGACCGCCGATATTTTCCTGAAGCGTTTGCGGCCAATGGCAACGCATTTTTGCAGGAAACACATGGGCGACAGAAATATGGGCCATGATCGCCGCGGCCTCAACCAGTCTTGCACGCACCACCAACATGGTCTCGGCAAAGGCGGCCGCTTCGATGTTGAGTGTTTCAAATGTGCCGGTTTTGGTCATCGAGTATTCCTTCCAATTCATGATAAATCATTGTGCGCAATGTCGCGCGAACCGGCCATGGCCGCAGCTTCACCGCTTGGGTGCGCAGCTGCGCCAGATCAATTTGGTCAAACGCGTCAAGCACCGCCCCGCCCATCTCCATCCAATCCGGCCGCTGCTCGAAAATGTCGGCAATGGCGGCAATCGTGTCGGAATGCAATTGGTCGCGATTGCCGCGTGTCTGGCGGATAACCCGCAATACAAAAACCAGAAAGCCATCGCCATGGCCCGCCCTTATCGCTTTCATTGTTGCCCGTGCATGGCTTTGCGCCGCACCGCGACGGCGACGTACGGGAATGAGCCGGATACCCAAAGGGTCAAGCAGCCGGTCAAGCGCGCCCTTGGGGTGGCTTTTGTGCAATGGGTTTTGTGTCGTCATATCGTGGCCATCACCCATGGTTGCCTCTTCTGCCAGCGTTGAACAGGCTTTCTGCCCGTTGTCTCACGTCATTATTGGCGTGGACGCCGCAGCGCTGATAATCACCGTTGAGATAGGCCAGCAAATGACGGTTGACGGCGCGCTGGGCTTCCAGCTCGCTTGCAAAAATCTTTGGCTTGCGGTTTGCAGCCGTCAACGGCTTGGCCTGTGCATCCCGCGCAAAGCGCATAAAAACCTGCCAACCAAGCGGCGTCTTATGGGTAAAAGCTTTAAAACAATTCATTTTTTATAATCCTTCCAGAACCGGCTGTTGGTCGGGAACGAGCGAGGCATAGCGGGTAAATTCGGCTTCAAATGCCAAAGGCCGCCAGATGGTGGGGTCGCCAAAGCGCACTTTCAGCGCCCCTAATTTCGATTTGCCCTGCCATTTGTGCAAATATTGGCAGATGGCGTCACGTCGTGCTGCGCTGCTTGCGCGTGACAGGCGATAGGTACGGTATTTTTCCGGCCGATAGAGGTACAAAATGGCGTCATAGTCCTCGCGCGCCTGCTCGCCGCCAAAAAGATCAGAATCGTTCGGATGCGGGTTTTCGCGGGTTTCGCGCAGGCTTTTGCGCTGCATGATGTTGAGCCATACCAGCTTATGCTCCCGCGCAACTGCTTTTGCCATGCCGCCAATTTCGGCGGCTATGCGCCCTTCATGGCTGTTGGCCTGCATCGGGGCAATCTTGCGCACATGGTCGACCACCACCAGCGGCGTCAATTCCGGTTTTGTGCGCAAAAGCGGTTGCAACTGGCTGATAAGCTGCTGGATGGTTTCAGCCGTACAACTGACAATCTGCATTGGGTGCTTGCGCAATGTCATCAATTCGGAAAAATAGCGTTTTTCATCTTGCTTGCTCAGCAATTGCTCGCGGATAGACCGTGTTTCCAGCCGCAGCCTTTGGCTTGCCATTTGCATCAGACATTGCTCGGCCGACTGGTCATAGGAAAAAAACACCACGGGATGGCCGCTGGCTGCCGCATGATCCATGATCTGCATGGCAAGCGAGGTTTTTCCCTCGCCGGAAGAAGAAAGCAGCCCATAGAGGTTGCCCGCTTCCAGCATGCCTGACAATACGTCGGAAATTTCGGGCATTGGCAAGGGAATGGTTGCGGCTTTGTCGCGGCTTTGGTAGCGCTGCATCAAACGGTCCACGACCGCTCCGCGATGATTGTTTTGGCGGGGAATATGCAAACTTTCCTTAAGCGCTATCAAGGCACTTTCCGCAGTTTGAATAAGATTGGCCGCGGTCTCGCCGGGGCCGGCATGGCGCGCCTGGTCTTCCACCGATCGTGCCATCGCAATCAAACGGTTGCGCGCCGCACAGTCAAATATGGCACGCGCAAAACCTTGCGTTTGCGATGCACCAACTGCCTGCGTTACCAGCCGCACAAGATAGTGGTAGGCACTCAGCTCGCCCACCTGAATGTCGGCAATAAAAGGCTTCATGGAAACCGGCGTGGCATCGCTTCCACTGTCAATCATTTCGCCAAGCCATTGCCATAGCTGCCCATGCAAAGGGTCGCAGAAATGGTCGGGCAGCAATTGCGGGCGGATGGCATGGTAAAGCCGGTTGTCCAGCAACACGGCACCCAGCAGCGCTTGTTCGGCTTCCAGCGCGTTGAAAGGTGGTTTTTCGCTCATGGTGCAACAGCTTCCGTCAACATGCGTATGCGCTGGTCTCTGCTGGCGGCAAGTGCCATGGCAAGCGCTGGCGCTGCGGCGATGTTTTTCAGCGGTATGCGCTGTTCACGCAGCTTGTCGGCCAAGGCTTTCTGCCAATCCGCTTTGGCAAAACCGCTTTTGCGCGCAAACCCCAGCACATGTTTGCGATAGGTGGCAGCAGCAATGGTTATAAATGGAATATTGAAAGTGGTCAGAACCGCAATAACCGCGCCGCTCATTACTGGCCCATGCAAAAGTGCGGGCGGCAGCATGGCGGTTTCCATCGGGCCTGCCAGTGTTGCTTCTGTCTTGGTGATAAAGCGGGCCAGCGGCAATGGCTCGGATAAGGCAACCATATCCGGCTTAGTGGTTCGCAATAAAAAATCCAGAGACAGCGCTAAGGAGGCAGCCTTTTCGGCCACGGTTTTTCCCTCCGCCCTCATGGTGCCAGAGCGGATGGAAGAGGGGGGATTGTCGGTGTCAAAAAAGGCAAAGCCCGTCGTCGTAGCAATATCTAGGGCGAGAAGTTGGGGCATGGATATTCTCCTGCAGGGAATGGAAAAACACGTAAAATCAACCTCGTCCGCTGGACGAAGCCCAAGCGGGGGGAGCGTGTGTCGGAAAGTGGGGACCGCATATGCCGCACAAACAGTTTTGCCGCCTATTTCTCAATCAGACTTGTCATAGCCAAACTTATCTTGGCCAAATCTGTCGTGGCTGAAGTCGATGAAACTGCGTTAAAACAAAGCGCGGCAGCGTATGCCGATGCGGATTACAAGGTTTTGGCGGGCGGCGGGCCGCCATGCAACCAACGGTCAACCTGTGCGGGTATGGAATAATCGGTTTTACGGCTTGGCTTCACCTCGCCACCGTGAAATTTTGCCATTGAGCGTTTGCCGGATGGATCTTCATAGAGATTCCAGAACCAGCGAATGGTTATCAGGCCAAACTGTTCATATCCGACAGCCGTGGCGACAAAATGCGGTGCCTGATGGCGCTGCGAGATGGCCTTAAATGGCAGAAATTTAAGCAAAGACATGGGCAAGACCTCCTCTTAGCATGTGGTGATTTTTGGCGCAGGGCAAATTCCTGCGCACAAGTGCGGCGCACCCCTTGTGCAACGAGCCGGAGCCGTGAAAGATGGCGGCAGAAACTCTGCGGGAAAAACAGGCATGGCTAAAAAACCAATGGATGAAGGCGAAGATGCGAAAGGGCATTTGGCAGAAGGCGAAAAGCGCACCTATCTCTTTTGCGGTCTGCTCGTGGTTCTGGGTCTGATTATCTGGCTTGATTATGGCTTTTTGGGAAAAAATGCGAATGGTGCTTTTTCCCAGGCGAGTTCTTACCTCATGATGGCAGGCTTTCTGTTTGGCATTTTCCGTCTTTCCTATTCGAGCTACTTCAAGCGCATGGCGCTTTTTTGTTCCTTTGTTTTGATTTGCTTTGTAGCAATTTGGTTTCATTATATTGTTGGTCCACGTGAAGACATTGGCGAAGCTTTGCAGGAAAAATCGTTTTTGATCGCTGTTTTCGGTGGGACGATAATTATGCTTTCGGGTGAAATTATCCAACGGTTGAGTGCTATAGCAGCGAGTAAAAGCGCTAACCATAATAAAACGAGCGAGATCAATCTTGCTGCCAATAAGCACGCTTTGAATATAGTTAGCTGTGTTGGTGCTTTTGCCTGTATTATTGCCTATGTTGCATACAACTATTTGCCCAACGCGAAAGACATGTTCGTCGCACAAGAAGGTAGCAGAATAACTCTGCCTATGATTGTGCTTTTTTCTGCTGGTATTGCGACATTCCTTTGGGCCGCCAAAAGCAATTTCATCAAAAGTGTTCAGACCGATGAAATGATTGCTGCTGGCAAGCGTGACGAGATGAAAAATACCGCGCAATTGATTGCAGATGCTTCTGCTATGCTGAGCAAAAGCGATCCCGAAAAGTCCGCTGGTCTGGCTTTTCTCAATCAAGTTGCCAGCGATAAAAATGGCCTTTTCAGCCGCGAGGCTTACGAGGTTATTCTTAGTTTTTGTGATGCTGACGAAGATATTTCCCCGACGAATAAGCACAGAACAAGGGCGCTTGGCTATGCAAGCAAGATTATGCAAGAAGTCTATGGAAACGTTAGACAAAGCAATGAACCAAAGCTTGCCATTAAAGGTTCGAAACAAGATACTTATCAACATACGGCTTTTTTTCAAATAGTGAGAAAATACAGCAGTTGTACCATTTTTCTTAAAGAAATTGACGGTGCTAATTTCGAATGTGAAGATGTTTATATTCGCCGTTGTACACTTAAAAATCCCCGTATAAGCGGAAAAGTAGTGTTTCTTAGGTGTCGCATCATCGATATGAATGTTGGAGATGTCTTTCCAACCACTAAAGGTGATCCTCGCTTTCAAGGGTGCGACTTTTCCGGTTGTTGTTTGTTTTCCATTGATAAGTCGAAGTTGACTGCCGAAAATTTTGTTAATTGCTGCTATTATGATGACGATCCGCCATCTGATGACGTTCTTAGGACGCTTGAAGGCCTCATCAAAGAGCGGCCAGCTTCGCAACGATCTAACGTTAGACTGCCCGGTGCATGGTAATCTCTGCCCGCAAACCTTGCTCATAGTGCACCATCCAACAGGCTGATGCGGGGCAGGGTGATGTCAATTACGGTGCCGAATTCGTCATGCATATGGCGGGTGGTGGTGGCAACGGTAATGTCACCAAGCGGATGGCGATAGGTGATGCTTGGGCCATCACAGGCTTTGGTTTCAGCATTGACGCAGCCTATTGCGTTAGTTGTGTGTCGGGCCGACAGGTTTACGCTGGTGAGAGCGCTTTGCGACCAGATAGCACCCGGCTGGCGCTCTAAGCTTTTGATTTGTTGCGGTAACTTATCCGATGGATAATGCACATCAATCGGGAACTGCTCTAAACGCAGGCCATTACCTGCCAGCGGCGAAGATTGGCGTGACACCTGCGAAGATTGGCGTGCCAGCGGCAAAGGAAAGCGTGGCGAAAGCGGCAGCGTCAACATCATACATTCTCCGCATCATGGTGTTTCTCGCCTTTGTCTGTCGCGGCATGGACATGCGGCGTGAAAGGCTGTGGTTGCGGACGTTTGACCTGTCGCAGGAAATATCCACCCAATGCGGCGGAACCAAGCGACAATGCCCCCAATGAACAGCCAAGAGCCAGCAGAACAATGTTGCGCAGCTTGATGCCCACACGTAAAGCCTTACGCCAATTTCGTTGCAGCCAAGACCAGTTTTGCGAGCCTTGCGTATTTGTGCGGGCTGATTTGTGTTTTTGCATGGCACTTTCCTCAATGTCGTTCGTTGTCTGTGCGAATCTACGCAACATCTATACGTAAAACACGTAAGAAAGTCAACGTAGAAAACGTAAACGTATTTTTCGTATAATGAGGTTAGGTCGTTCATGGGTGTCTTTATGGGGATTGGTATGTTTTCAGTTACAACGCAAATGCGTAAATTGCGCGAGCGCGCAGGCTTGTCTATGGACGATCTGGCGCGTGCCATGGGCTATGCGCGTGCTTCCAGCATTCAGCGTTATGAAAACGCCCACGAATTTTTGAAAGAATATTTCTCGGTTGATCTGACAACCAAGCTTGCCAAGGCGCTGATCGGGCGAGGCAGCCCGCCAATCGCCGCTGATGAGGTGTGGGCGCTGTGTATGCCCGATGCGCGGGCGCGCTTATTGTCGGGTACGTCCCATGCTTATGGGGAAAGTCTGGCATTGCATTTCGGGCAGAAGACCGCAAGCCGTTATGGGGAACCTTCCCATGTTGAAGAAGGTGTCGGCCATGGCAGCTTCGCCGAAAACGGCAGTTCGGGCATGGTGCACCATTCCAATGCAAAAATTACCGGTCATGTCGATTTTCAGAAAAACCGCCGTTTGCCGGTTTACGGGCAGGCTGTTGCCGGTGTGAATGGTGAATTCGAGCTGAATGGCAATGTCATTTTCGATGTGCTTTGCCCTCCTAGGCTTTATGACGCCAATGATGCCTATGCTGTGCAGGTTTCGGGTGAATCCATGTGGCCGCGCTATCGCGATGGCGAGATCGTCTATTGCGATCCAACCCGTCGAGTTAAAAAGGGCGATTTTGTTGTGGCCCAGGTTATGATGGATGAATATGCCACGGCACCACAGGCATTCATCAAAATGTTTGTGCGCCACAATGCCGAAGAGCTTGTTCTGGAACAATTCAACCCGGCAAAACAGCTGACATTCCCGCATGCAAGGGTCGTGTCCGTTCACTATATCGCTTTGTCCGGCGACTCGCTTTAGCGGCGTTCCGCCATTGCTTATACGCTGCACAGGGCGGGCCTATGGGAAAGATATCCCCATAGGCTAGGCCGCGGTGACAATTTAAATTTTCATCGCGTTGGTGCAAAAATCTTGCCTGAATGCGTCGAAAATTCTTGATGGGTGGGTACTTGGTTGAGCTTTTCTAGCATGCAGATCGAAGCTGTTTTTGTGTCCCTTCGGGATATGGGCAATTTTGCTGATAATTTTGTCGAAGCACCTTGAAAATGTTGATATTTCCTGCGGCCCTTCTCCTTGTTCTCAACAAAATTTTCTCATACAATTTCGTTCAAATGAATAGGTCTTGACCCCTAGGGTTACTGGAATATCATGACCTCATCAGCATGGATCGCTTGACGCTGGTTTCAAAGATGCATCGGCCAAATAGGATGGGTTTTAATGCACTTTTGGCCGAGGCGGTCTGGTTGGAGCTGTCTTGCTGTCAAAGCCGGTTGAACCACGCAAGCGCATTGATAAGATCCAACGCCAACGCGCTAAAGCGAAAATTGAAGTGCGGCATGCGGCTAAGTGGTGTTTGGTTGTGAATATCCGGTGTTTATATCCATCACGGAGTCCCGCTTCAAAAAGGCATCATAGATCATGCTGGTGCCCATTGTCGGGTCAGAAAATGATTCATAAAAATTCATCAAGTTGCTGTTTTAAAGAGTTTTTTTAACATTGCTTGTCGATATCTTTATTGGCATAACGTCGTTTAGCAAGCAAGGTTGGTGAACCCTGAACCTTCGGTGTAGATGTTATCGGCTTGGAAAATAGCTGGTTTTGCTGGGGGAACCGCTCTCACTGATGCTGTTGACGCGGAATATTGCAGGCCGAGTTCAAAAGCGATCTGCCGGTGCAACCGAGGGCAGGCGGCTTGTTAACGGTTGGTGCTGCCTTAAGAAAATGATTCAGTTGAATTTCGTAACGCGCTGTTTTTAGATTCGATTTTCCTGAAAAGGGGGGCGCCCTTTATCGCTCCGCCATTGATTGAGGGGAGCCTATGCAGCGCGCTGGATCGTCAGGTGGTGCTAATTCTTGCAGGAGTTCTCACGCTTCTTGTCAGCCAGCGCGCTCAATTCCTCAAATAGTGTTCGCGCCTTGTCGTTAAAGCACATCTCGGCAGGGCAGTCATTATCTGCTGGGGGTGCCCTGAAGAAAGCCGAAACCGGCTCGTCAAACAAGTCGCATAGCGCAACAATCAGTTTGCCGCCAATTGGGATTTTTCCGGCTTCCAATGCCGCCAATTCATGAGAATCTATGCCCAGGCGATCACTTAACTGTTGTTGGGTAATGCCGCGCTCTTCGCGCATTGAGGCCAGATTTCTCCCCGCTGTCACATGAATGGGGTTGGTTAGATAGTTGTCGTTGTAACTATTCATAAAACACCTCCACTAGCAATTGCGGGGGCGCCAGCCGCTGGTGACAAAACAAAATGTCGGGGAGGTGAAAACTGCCGTAGAAACAGTCCAGACTATTCAGCCGCCCGCTAGGACTGCCTCTTGTATTTGTCCGGCTCCCCGAACAATTCACAAAAGGAAAAGTCGGGAAGCGCATCATTGTTCCCGGCAAACGAAAAGTTTGCCGGGTCCCATGACGCATCTACGGTAAGTCTTCACACTCACAGATCAGGGCGCCGCACATATCGGTTGGTGCCGATTTGCTACTGATCTTGCCCGAATATACGAAGCTGTTTGAATATCGTCAATCGGTGCTCCACACAAAAAAACTGTTTTAAAACATATGGGTTAATGGGATACGGATATCTTGAAAAAACCATAGGAAAGAGAATCTTAGAATATTATTCTCACAAAATGATTCGTTCGTTCTTGATGAAGAATTTTGCAAATTGTTGCATTTTTGCACTTAGAGCTAAACTGCCCGAAAAACGGTCAAATGAGTCGCTTTTTTGGTTGATTTGTTCCCTATGATCTCTTCCGCCACCGTGGTTTGTTGCAACGTGTCGTTTATCCCCGTCGGTGAACGTTTGTGCCTGTTGCTTGCAACGTGTTATTTTCTTTTTTTTAAAGGATTGTCTCAACACGAAATGGCGGTTTCCGGGGGAAAAAAGCCATAGATACCCCCTACCCCATGGGGTCATCTCTTTTGAGACAGCACACCATGAAGCAGGGGCATCCATAGCCATGGGACAAAACCCATAAGTCCCGTATCAAAAAGGGGGGACAAAGCCAGAGCGCCTTTCGGCTAACCCGTCCTCTGTTTCTGACAGCACCGGAGGACTTTCGATACCCGCGCTTGCAGTTTAACGTCAGCAGGGAGTTGCACCCTGTCACTGCGGGCGAAGGCTTTACGCGAAAAAGAATCATCTGTCAAGAAAATATACGCAAAAAACGTTTTATAGAACTTGAAAATTACGTAAAAAGCGTATAAAAGACAAGGGTAATTCTTCCGAGACGGACCCATAACATGAAAATTCAGCCTCCTATCTTCAATTTCACGGCCCAAATCTGCGACAGCGAAAGCGGGGCCTTGCTTTTACCGGATGTGGAGACGCAGCTTTTAGCCAGTGTTGAGAACAATATCGTTTCAGTTGACAGGGTTTACATGCAGGATCATCGGCCTCGGCATGAGTTTATTCATGTAGATGACAGCACTGATCCATGGGTGCAACGTTTGGCAGCAACCATACGTGGGCAAGCGCTGGACGATGAAAGTTTTCTAGCGCATGTATTGGAATGCTACGAGGTGCCGTATCAAATCGATCCCTATATCCGCCAACACCGGCTTCGGTTTAAGGATGTGCTCTAGGGTCAGGACCTATTCATTCGAATGATATGGCACAATAGAGCGCTTTTCGACCTGATGCTATCCGGCCGGCGCGTCTCAAGCTTTTGATTTGTCGCGGTATCTTATCCGATTGACGATTTACATCAATCGGGAACCGCTTTAAACAGCAAAGAGATGCGCGAAGGAAAGCGAAAGCCAAGTGGTATACTTAGGTATGAGCTTTTCTAGCATGCAGATTAAAGCTGTTTTTGTGCCCCTGCGGGTATGGTCAATTTTGCTGATAATTTTTTCGAAGCCCCTTGAAAATATTCATATTTCCTGTGGCCCTTCTCCTGGTTCTCAACAAAATTTCCTCATACCATTTCGTTCAAATGAATAGCTCCTGACCCTAGGGTTAAGACCTGATCAGTATAGTGTTTTACTGTGGGCAGACTTAACGCAGTAACCATCTGTTTCTAACATTGTGTGCTTATTCGATAAAGGCCGGATGGGGAAACTGGCGTCAAAACGGCTTTATCAACGGATGCGGTTGCCACTTTCCACCCCACGCGATAGCAACAACAATAGCTTGCTTATGGCATTTGTTGAACTATAAGATATCGGCAACATAAGGGGAGGGGAATGATGACGGATCCGCATAGTTTTGCGCTTGTTGCACTGGTATCGCTCGGAATGGTTCTCACGCCGGGGCCAAACATGGTGTATCTCGTCTCCCGGTCTATTGCACAAGGACGAAAGGCCGGTTTGGTGTCGCTTGCTGGCGTTGCGCTGGGGTTTGTCTTTTATCTGTGTTCAGCTGCGTTTGGCTTGACCGCTCTTTTGGTGGCGATCCCATTTGCCTATGACACATTGCGTTTTGCTGGTGCTGCCTATCTGTGTTGGCTGGCGTGGAATGCGCTAAAACCCAATGGTGTTTCGGTTTTTGCGCTAAAGCCGCTTAACCGGGATAGCGCAGGAAAGCTCTTCATGATGGGCTTTTTGACCAATCTGTTGAACCCCAAAATCGCCATCATGTATCTGTCGTTACTGCCGCAATTTATCCAACCTGAAGCAGGGCATATCTTCGCGCAATCTGTCGGTTTTGGTTTGATACAAATCCTTATCAGCCTATCGGTCAACGCGCTTATCGTCTTTACAGCAGCGCATATCGCCCGAATCTTTTCTACACGACCATTCTGGATGCGCATACAACGTTGGTTGATGGGCACTGTTCTGGCCGTGCTGGCAATACGTATGGCGTTTGATAGTCGGCGTTGAAGCGCACGAATTTAAAGCGCGATTTCTTTAATCGTGGCAACCTGCGATAGGGCCTTGACCAAAGCGATACCTTTTATCGCATCCTGCTTATTGTCATAGCCTTCACTGCAAAAGGCCACTTTTCTGTTTTGGTCAGCCAAAAGCCGCCAGTACCAGTGGTTATGAACACCTTGGAAAACTTCAAAATACATACTGCATTCTCCATCCATAAGCCTTTGGGGCAGCAACGCCGTGATATTGCACGATTCGAAGGCCATATCAACCATGGGTTGCAGGGTGATGGAGAATGGTTAATATTTGGTTAACAGGCTTATTGGTTATTTGCAGCGTGATCAAATCGTTTATCGGGCAGGTGATAGCCAATAAGTTGTTTAACCTCAGTGGTCATGGCGCGGCATGGAAGGTAGAGGAATGGAAACGGGTGGTTGTGTGGCCCCGCTTTCGTATAACACGCAATGGGTGCACAATCGTCAAGCTCTAGAAGAATAGCGTATCGGGTGGTGCAGTGGCTGAGAATGGCATCCCACGGTACAAGCATATTGGCGGTGTCGCCACGGCTCAGGCCCCGTTCGTTGATATGCCACAACACCGGTTCACATGGTCGGCTTTCTCGCCAAATCATGATTGTGATGATCACCCATTTGCAGAAAATGTAAGGAAGGCAAAACACGAAAAAAAACGATGGCAAACAGGCCGCATCAAGTAATCTTTGGCAAAGTGACCAGCTATAGATATTGTCGTCCTCGTCCTCAGGGACATACTTGCTCTCATAAAACAAACAGCACATTTGCGCATATTCGCGGCGGCGCAGTGTGAATTGCAGTTCATTGGCCATGGTCAATATCCTGAAGATGGCTGACCATGAGCCGGGCAGCCTCGCTCAGTGACGTTTGTGAACGCACCCCGATAAGCAATTGCCGCTTTGTCCATTCGTCTTCAAGGGGAATAATCTCGAAATTGATACTTTTGCTGTGCCGTTGTGCAATGCTGAATGGCAAAATACCAATGCCCAAGCCTGCTTCAACCATAAGACATAAAGCATCGTGGTTAGTTATGCAAAATAGTAATAATAAAGTTTCATTTCACTCAGTATACTATGCAAAAAAAATCAATTACTCACAAAATTAATATTTTAATTGTGCCCGTTTAGTAGTGGAGGTTGATTTTGCGAATGTTGAAAAGACTATCGGAGATAGCCGTTTTACGGTTTGATAGATTTCAAGATAAAACAGAGATGAATTTCATTCTTGCAGCTTATTGCTTTTACTATCTGATAAGTCGCCACAAACGCTAATATTTCACCAAAAATCAATTATTCACCTCAAAACATCACCCCCTTTTTTTGAATGGGGGTGATGTTTATTCGCTGTGTCGATGAGTATTGAGTTCATGCGTTCAGTTGTGAATTCATTTTCTCAATTTTGCGTTGGCCCTGCTCATTTTAACCCCGTGAGTAAGGTTTTCTAGGCTTTGAGACACGACCCCGTTTCAAGTCTATTTGGAGCGGATTGCACGCCCCCGCAATCCTCTTCTCGCGTTTTATTCGGTCGTTTATTGGGGCGGGTGTGTCTATGCGCAGTAACTTTTTGAGCGTCTTTGTATCAAAGGCCGTGTCGTGGTTGATGATTGTCTTCTACCTATGCTCGTCCTTTCTGATGGTGGCCATGCCAGTGCAGGCTGCATCAAGAAACTCTGGAAGTGAACGCTATGCCGCCGATAACAGCCTATCGGGGCAGGGGGCTTACGGTGCGAGCGCTTCGCTTGATGGCTATAGCACGCCGGTGATGACGCGCGGCTATGTGCTGGTGTCCGGCGATACGCTTGATAGTGTTGCCAAGCGCTATAATTTGAGTGTCGAAGGATTGCGCCGTCTCAATCAGGATCGCTTCTTCAAGAATGGCTTTGATCAGGTAAAGGCTGGCGATACCGTCTATGTGCCTATAGCGCCGGTGTCGGATGAGATGGCACGCTATCTGGAAGGCGATGCATCACAGAATGGCGCCATCACATCGCTTGCCTCGCAGGCAG
>NZ_JBTXLM010000009.1:0-107707 GCF_054871565.1 Bartonella sp. LJL80 | reverse complement strand
GTGCCAATGATGTCTATGTTGACGGTGTGGCGCAGGTCATGTGGTATGATACGGATATCAAGTCGGATTGGTTAAACCGTCGTGATCTCGTCAATGGCAATGATGGCATGGGCTATGCGGTATCGGTTGAGGCGGGCAGGAAGATTGCCCTCAACCAGGAATGGACGATGACACCGCAAGCACAGCTTTCCTATAATGCGGTGGATTTTGACAGTTTCCGTGATGCGTATGATGTGCATGTCAGTCGGGAAGATGGTGATGCGCTGACGGGTCGTTTGGGGCTTGCATTCAACCGGGAGAAGGCATGGAAGTCTGAAGCGGGGGATACACGCCGTTTGAAGACCTATGGCATTGGCAATCTTTACTATGAGTTCCTGAATGGAACGGAGGTCTCGGTCACGAATGTTGACTTCCGCAATCGCTCGGATCGTTTCTGGGGCGGGCTTGGCACGGGTGTTTCCTACAATTGGCAGGATGATGCCTATTCGATCTATGGCGAGGTTGATGGCCGCACCTCGTTCTCCGACTTTGGTGATAGCTACTCGCTCAATGGAACAGTGGGATTCAAGGCTAAGTTTTAACTGCAAAAGTACACTTGAAAAAGGCGGCGATCTATCTTGATAGCGTTGCGACCTGCAATTGTAATCTTAGATTGCTTCATACTTGCATACAGTGTTGAAACTTTTGCATTGACGAATGCAAATCTGCATAATAATGTTTCGTCTATGGAAAAGATTATTCTAGTAGTACGAACGCGCATGGGGCAGGTGGTGTAACCATCCGGCTTTAGCCTCCCATGCGCAAAACAGGCTCCCTCGGGGGCCTTTTTTATTATCTTTTTGAATGAGTGGACGAGTAGGAAAAATGACAGAGCATCCAAAATCACGAGACAATGCTGACGGGAAAACAATGTCTGGCGCCGAAATGGTCGTGCAAGCCCTTATTGATCAGGGTGTTGAAAACATTTTTGGCTATCCGGGTGGTGCTGTCCTACCTATCTTCGACGAAATTTATCAACAAGACTCCTTTCGTAATATTCTTGTGCGCCATGAACAGGCAGGCGGCCATGCAGCGGAAGGCTACGCGCGTAGTACCGGAAAAGTCGGTGTCATGCTTGTGACATCAGGGCCGGGTGCGACAAACGCTGTCACGCCGTTGCAGGATGCTTTGATGGATTCCATTCCCCTTGTATGTCTTTCCGGACAGGTGCCGACCACTCTAATCGGTACGGATGGCTTTCAGGAGGCAGACACTGTTGGCATAACGCGTCCATGCACGAAGCACAATTGGCTTGTGAAAGATGTCAATGATTTGTCCCGTATCATTCATGAGGCTTTCCATGTTGCTCAGACAGGACGTCCCGGTCCGGTTTTGGTGGATATTCCAAAAGATGTTCAGTTTGCATCCGGTGTCTATACTGCGCCGAAGTCGATGCCCCGCACGAGCTATCGCCCGCAAGTGGAGGGCGATATGAAAGCCATTGAATATGCGGTTTCCATGCTGGCCGAGGCCAAAAAACCAGTCATTTATTCCGGTGGCGGCGTCATATCTTCCGGCCCTGAAGCCGTCCGGCTTTTGCGTGAATTGGTTGAGTTGGGTGACTTCCCCATCACATCCACTTTGATGGGGCTGGGGGCGTATCCGGCTTCTGGAAAAAACTGGCTCGGTATGTTGGGCATGCACGGTACTTATGAAGCCAATATGACCATGCATGATTGCGATGTTATGCTGGCGATCGGTGCGCGTTTTGATGACCGTATTACCGGGCGTCTGGATGCCTTTTCACCGAATGCACGTATTATCCATATTGATATTGATCCATCATCTATCAATAAAACAGTGCATGTCGATGTCCCCATTGTTGGCGATGTTGCCCACGTGCTTGAAAATATGACGCGGCGCCTGCGTGCGGTAAAGCCGAAGCCGGATGCTGCAATACGTGGCGAATGGTGGGCGCAGATCGACCGTTGGCGGGCGCGCAAATCCCTATCCTATTCGCAGAAAAAAGACGTTATCATGCCGCAATATGCCATTGAACGTTTGTATGCGCTGACGAAGGATAAGAACGCCTATATCACCACAGAAGTAGGCCAGCATCAGATGTGGACGGCACAATATTATGGTTTTGATGAGCCCAATCATTGGATGACATCCGGCGGGCTTGGCACAATGGGGTATGGTTTTCCTTCCGCCATAGGTGTCCAGATTGCCAAACCGGACGATCTGGTTATTTGTGTTGCGGGCGATGCCTCCATACAAATGAACATTCAGGAATTGGCAACTGCAATCCAACACAATGCGCCGGTCAAAGTTTTCATTCTCAACAATCAATATATGGGAATGGTGCGCCAGTGGCAGCAATTGCTCCATGGCAATCGCCTGTCGCACTCTTACACCGAGGCGATGCCGGATTTTGTGAAACTGGCAGAAGCCTATGGCGCGGCGGGAATTCGTTGCTCGAAACCCCAAGAGTTGGATGCGGCAATAATTGAAATGATCAATTGTGACAAGCCGGTATTGTTTGATTGCCGTGTGGTTAATCTGGAAAACTGTTTCCCGATGATCCCGTCTGGTCGTGCGCACAACGATATGCTTTTGCCTGATGAAGCAAATGACGAAGCTGTTGCAAATGCCATTGATGCCAAGGGCCGTTCGCTCGTATAAGGAATTAAGATGATGAATGCACAAAATCTAAGTTTCGGCTCTGCCTATTTTATCGAGCCAGATAATGATCCTACAGAAACACATATGCTCGCCGTTTTGGTCGATAATGAACCGGGGGTTTTGGCCCGCGTCATCGGTCTGTTTTCGGGAAGAGGGTACAATATTGAAAGTTTGACCGTTTCCGAAACGGAACATGAGCAACATCTATCTCGCATAACCGTGGTTACGCGTGCCACTCCGCAGGTTATCAACCAGATCCGCCATCAGCTAGAGCGTATTGTGCCTGTCCATCGGGTGGTTGACCTGACCATCAGAGCAAAGGAATTGGGTCAGGATAGCCCGATTGAACGGGAATTAGCCCTGATAAAGGTAGCAGGTGAAGGGGCAGACCGCATTGAGGCCCTGCGGCTTGCCGAGGCATTTCACGCCAAGGTAATTGATGCTACGGTTGAGCATTTCATTTTTGAAATCACCGGAAAAACCTCAAAGGTCGATCAGTTTGTCAACATTATGCGTCCTTTGGGCTTGATAGAGATTTGTCGCACCGGCGTTTCTGCAATGAATCGCGGGCCCGACGGTATGTAGGAACGAGAAGCACCGCACGGACAGAAAAAGGCTTCAGCGTATTTGACTGAGGCCTTTTTCATCATTAGTGGTTCTCACACGCAGGTGCATAGGGCGTTCAGAAAAACGGGCACCACATCCGCCGGTAGATCAGACCGAGCGCGTGTTTTCCCAATCCGGCTTTCTATCGGATAACGACACGCGTTAAAACAACAGGCTACAGCTTTTGATCCGAGCTTACTATAACGCTACACGCATTGCTCAGCGCGATACTCTACCTTGAGACATTTGACGAGGCTTGCTGCAGACATCGGACGCGCGAAAGGTGCGCCTTCGCCTGCCCAATATGCACCATAACCATAATCGGAATTTTGAATCGCTATTGCGTGTAATTGTTTTGCCGCATCATAGGCATATGGGTAGGGGGCAACATCTGCATCGCCAATATCAGAGGTGAATTCGGTAAACTTGTTTGTTAAAGCACGGGCGGGCCGCCCGGAAAAAGCCCTCGTCATGACGGTGTGGTCGGCAGATAGAGAAGATAGCGTTTGACGATATCCAATATCGGCTTGCGACTCAGGGCAGCCGATAAATGCTGTCCCCAACTGTGCTGCCGCCGCACCCATCTCAATCACCTTTCTCATGCCGTGACCATCCATAATGCCGCCGGCAGCAATGACCGGTATAGAAAGTTTTTTCGTCAGCAATTTAAGTAACGGTGTCAGCGTCAGTCGTTCATCAGAACCATTCTCATCAAAGATTCCGCGGTGGCCACCAGCTTCATATCCCTGCGCTATGACAGCGTCAAAGCCAGCCTGTTGAATTGCGACGGCTTCTGCCAGACAGGTTGCTGATGCTATCAGGTATATTCCGGCCTGCTGCATCGCGGTGATCGCTGCTTTAGTTGGCAGTCCAAAGTGAAAACTGGCTATGGCAGGCTTTTCTTCCAAAACGACACGCAGTAGCCCGTCATTGTCATAAAAACTCTTGTAGATTTCATGTAAATCCCAAGGGCCATCTGAACGGAATTCCCGAAAAAGTGGCACTAATTTCATAAGCCAATTCTGCATGTCATTCTGTGATAGAACGGTCGGTTGATGGCAGAAGAAATTTATATTGAAAGGCCGGGACGTAAGCGTCTTCAAGGCCTTGATGCTTTTGGATGCATTTTCGGCGGTCGATGCACCAAGCCCGAGTGAACCGATTGCGCCTGCATGACACACCGCGGCGGCCAATTCCGGTGTTGCTACGCCTGCCATGGGTGCTTGTATCAAGGGCAGTTCAAGCTTGAATTTTTCTGAAAACGTCGTTGTCAACATTGTGCATCTCCTCCCGTTCTGTATGACATATTATGTTTACGATGTAAAAAGCTTGCCCTTTTTATCCGAATCCTGTTTTGGTGAATTATGCAGTTTTCACCGGAGCAAGATAAGGCATTAACCGAGGTGGCGACCTGGTTAAAGGGTGGCCGAACGCCTCTATTCCGTCTGTTCGGTTATGCAGGAACCGGTAAAACGACATTGGCACGATATTTTGCCGAAACAGTCGACGGCACGGTGCAATTTGCCGCATTTACCGGCAAGGCTGCTCAAGTGTTGCGCTCTAAAGGTGCCAGCAATGCACGAACGATCCATTCTTTGATTTATCGTCCGCGCGGCGAAGAAGAAGTGGCCGACGAAAATACCGGTAAGACCTCCGTTGCTCCGACATTTTCACTCAATCGACAAAGCCCGGTAGCGCAAGCCAAGCTGATCGTCATTGATGAATGTTCAATGGTGGACGAACAGCTTGGCCGCGATTTGATGAGTTTTGGAACGCCTATCCTTGTTCTGGGGGATCCGGGACAGTTGCCTCCGATTTCTGGTGGCGGTTTCTTCACTGAACATCAACCGGACTTTCTATTGACAGAAATTCATCGCCAAGCGCGCGACAATCCAATCATCCGTTTGGCCATGGATGTCCGCGAAGGACGTGATATTGACTTTGGTGACTATGGATTGGCAAAAGTCATCCCCCGTAAGCAAGTCGATCAACAATTGGTTCTTGATGCCGATCAGGTGCTGCTTGGTATCAATCGTACAAGGCGGCTTTATAACAAGCGCTTGCGAGAACTAAAGGGCTTCACGGCAGATTATCCGCAGGCAGGAGATAAACTCGTGTGCCTGCGCAATGACCCGGCCAAAGGATTGTTGAATGGTTCTTTGTGGAAAGTCATGACCTCTTCCAAGGAAACTGTAAAGCCCGGCATCAACCTGTTGGTTACGCCCGAAGATGACGACCGCGGTGTTGCCAAAATCAAATTGCTGAAGGCAGCATTTGAAGATCCTGAGAGTGAAATCTCATGGCAATTGAAGAAACGCTACGATGACTTCGATTACGGCTATGCGTTGACAGTGCATAAAGCGCAGGGGTCGCAATGGGATAATGTGGTCTTGTTTGATGAAAGTTTCGCATTCCGCGATACCCGTGAACGTTGGCTTTATACAGCCATCACACGTGCTGCCAAAAGCTTGACCATCGTCCGTTAGAAACCGCCTTGATAGGCACGTTCTCGCCACAAAGTTGATATCAACTCATCCTATCATCAAGCTATGAAGGGAGATTATCATGCGCGTGAAAAATAAAGTTGCCATCGTTACTGGCGGTGCAAAGGGATTGGGTGCGGCAACCGCTAAGCTTCTCGCAAAAGAAGGCGCATCTGTCGTTCTGACAGATATGGATGAAACATCCGGCAAAGCGGTTGAAAGCGATATTACGAAAACCGGTGGACGCGCGAAGTTCATGCCGCAGGATGTGACGGATGAAAAGCGTTGGCGCGAAGTCGTTGATGAAACGGTGAAATTGTTTGGCCGATTGGACATTTTGATCAACAATGCCGGCGTCGGCCACTCGGCTTCAGCCGAAGATGAAACGTTGGAGAAATGGCGTTTTCTGCAGTCGGTCAATCTGGATGCGGTGTTTTTGGGAACACGTGAAGCTATCCGCGTGATGAAAGATCACAAGAGCGGTTCAATCATCAATCTATCCTCTATCGAGGGACTTGTCGGTGATCCATCGCTTGCGGCTTACAACGCCAGCAAAGGCGGGGTGCGCCTGTTTACGAAGTCGGCAGCGTTACACTGTGCCAAATCGGGTTATAATATTCGGGTCAATTCGGTTCACCCTGGCTATATCTGGACGCCGATGGTTGAAGAAAGCGCCAAGGAAGCCGGAAATGTCGAAGAGCGGAAGGCACAATTGACTGCGCTTCATCCCATTGGAAAACTCGGTGTACCCGACGATATTGCCTATGGCATTCTCTATCTGGCTTCCGACGAGTCCGCTTTTATGACAGGCAGTGAATTGGTCATAGATGGCGGTTATACGGCGCAGTGAAGGGTTCTGTGTGTACCAGATATCTGGCCGTAGTGATGGCGACACCGCATTTTTTGCGCCTTGAACATTGATAGCGTCTTTTGATAGCCTATAGATAACTGGAAATAAAAAAGCGTATTGCACATTTCAATCATCGTGCAATACGCTTTGTTTTTTTGCAAAGGTGCTTACTTGCGGTCGTCAACCGGCACGTAATTGCGTGGGCCAGCACCTGTATAAAGCTGACGCGGACGACCGATTTTCTGTGCCGGATCCTCGATCATTTCTTTCCACTGGGCAACCCAGCCAACGCTACGGGCCAAGGCAAATAGCACTGTGAACATTTCGGTGGGGAAACCCAGAGCTTTCAAAGTGATACCGGAATAGAAATCAACATTGGGGTAAAGCTTCTTCTCGATGAAATATTCATCATGAAGCGCGATATGTTCAAGCTCCATGGCAATATCAAGAAGTGGATCATCCTTAATGCCCAATTCGTTCAATACTTCATGGCAAGTTTGTTGCATGATTTTGGCGCGCGGATCATAGTTTTTATAAACGCGGTGGCCAAAGCCCATAAGACGGAATGGGTCGTTTTTGTCTTTTGCGCGAGCGACAAATTCCGGAATATTTTCAACCGAACCGATTTCTTGCAACATTTTCAAGCAGGCTTCATTGGCGCCACCATGGGCAGGGCCCCAAAGACAGGCAACACCAGCTGCAATACAAGCAAATGGATTTGCACCCGAGGAACCGGCGAGACGTACGGTCGAGGTGGAGGCGTTCTGTTCGTGATCCGCATGAAGTGTAAAAATTCTATCCATGGCGCGGGCCAGAATTGGATTAACCTTATACTCCTCACAAGGAACAGCAAAGCACATATGAAGGAAGTTCGCGGCATAGCTGAGGTCGTTGCGTGGATACACGAATGGCTGACCGATGGAATATTTATGCGCCATAGCGGCCAAAGTCGGAACTTTGGAGATCAACCGGATCGAAGCCACCATCCGTTGACGTGGGTCAGTGATATCGATGGAATCGTGATAGAAGGCGGACATAGCGCCCAAACATGCGACCATCACGGCCATCGGGTGCGAATCGCGGCGGAAACCATGGAAGAATCTGGAAAATTGCTCGTGCACCATTGTGTGCTGCATGACGGTGCGGTCGAAATCGGCTTTTTGCTTCTTGGTTGGAAGTTCACCATAAAGCAGCAAGTAGCAGCTTTCTAGGAAATCGCCCTTTTCTGCCAATTCATCAATGGAATATCCGCGATAGAGAAGCACACCAGCGTCGCCATCAATATAGGTTATCTTGGATTCGCATGATGCTGTTGAGGTGAAGCCGGGATCATAGGTAAATGTGCCGGTCTCTTTATAGAGTGGCGCAATTTCGATAACATCGGGGCCGATTGTACCTTTACGTACGGGCAGCTCGATGCTTTTTCCTTCGACTGTAATGTTGGCTTTATTATCAGACATGAATTTTCCTTTCAGATCCTCCGCCCCGTCCCAGACGGGGCACCGCTTTTTGCTGACAGGCATGAACGCGGTCTCAACTCGATTGCCTGTGATGCGCTTAAACCTACCCGAAAAGACGGCGCATGCAATCGCAAAAAGCTATCTTTTTGTTTAGAAATGTCACTCTTGTGTGATTTTCCGTGATTAGCGCGGCCTGTAGGCAACCGCATAACGCCAAATCATCTTGGACAAAAGCGCAACGCATTAAAAAACTGCTGACGATGTGTATCGTCAGCAGTCCTATGCAATAGTCGGATTATGCTAGGCAAAGCCGGCTTAATCCATCAGACGATCTGATCATGGATGCGCGCAAGCGATTCATCGCGCCCCAACACAACCAATACGTCAAATACGCCGGGTGATGTTGCCCGGCCGGTCAATGCCGCTCTGATTGGTTGAGCGACTTTACCCAGTTTCAAGCCAGCAGTTTCAGCATGTTGCCGGATTGCTGCGTCAAGCTTTTCACCGTTCCAGTCACCACAGGCTTCAAGAACCGGATAAACAGCTTTCAATATTGCTCTACCTTCCTCATCCAGAAGTGTTGAGGCTTTTTCATCAAGCGGCAGAGGCCGTTCAACAAAAATGAAAGACGCACTGTCAATCAATTCGACGAGTGTTTTTGCACGTTCCTTTAAACCGGGCATAGCAGCCTTGAATTGTGCTTTGTTTGCATCATTCAGCTTCGACGCTAATGCCGGGCCACCATCAATTTCAGGCAAAATTGAAAGAGCCGCTTCAAGCAGCGCTTCGTCGTCGCTCATACGCATATATTGACCGTTTATCGCTTCGAGTTTTTTAAAATCGAAACGTGCAGCGCCCTTATTGATATCATCAATATCAAACCAGCCGATCATCTCTTCGGTCGACATAATCTCATCGTCCCCATGGCTCCAACCAAGGCGAACGAGGTAATTTCTGAGCGCAACTGGCAGGTAACCCATTGCGCGATAAGCTTCGACCCCAAGTGCACCGTGACGTTTTGATAATTTCGCCCCGTCTGCACCGTGGATAAGCGGGATATGCGCCATGACCGGAACGTCCCATCCCATTGCGTTAAAAATGATGGTCTGGCGTGCTGCATTGGTCAGGTGGTCGTCGCCGCGGATAATATGGGTTACGCCCATATCGTGGTCATCAACCACCACTGCATGCATATAGGTTGGCGTACCATCCGATCGAAGAATGATAAAATCGTCCAAATCTTTATTGGGAAACCGAACATCCCCTTGCACGCGGTCGCGTACAATGGTCTCGCCTTCAAGCGGTGCTTTGATTCTGATGACTGGCTTTACCCCTTCGGGGGAATCGGATGGCGCACGGTTACGCCATGTTCCATCATAACGCGGTGGTTTGCCTTCCGCACGCGCTTTTTCCCGCATGTCCGCAAGCTCTTGCGGGGAGGCGTAGCAATAATAGGCTTTGCCATCTTTCACCAATTGTTCGGCGACTTCACGATGTCTATCAACGCGTGAAAATTGCGAAATCGGTTCACCATCCCATTGCAGTCCAAGCCAATCGAGTCCCTCAATAATTGCTTTAACGGCTGCGTCGGTGGATCTTTCCCTATCGGTATCCTCAATACGCAACAACATCTTACCCCCCATATGCTTGGCATAAAGCCAATTAAATAGGGCAGTTCGCGCACCGCCAATATGCAGGAAACCAGTGGGTGAGGGGGCAAAACGGGTAACAACGGGCGTGGACATGATGTCTCCAGATGATAGCGAATATTTCATTGTCAGTTTGGTAATGAACCATGTAGCATAGAGTCAGGGGCATGCAACAGTCACGCTGAAGGGAGTGGCGGGATAATAAAGCATCGAAATGCATTGGGTGATAAAACCGGCTCATTCCAGCCAACTGAAGCAAAGTCGCAAAAGCAAATTGATAGGTTGGCCAAACGGCATGTTGTGAGCCAGCCCGACGATGCGGCATTTGTTTGGCAGAATAAGTCTGTTGCCGAGAAGGTAAGCCACAAATCGGGCGCGGCCAAGCGTTGGCTGCAGGGGTGTGTCGCGCGTGAAATTGCGCAAGGAAGCCTCTTTCTTTTTATTCCCGTATTTATGGCGGCAGGCGCAATCATGTATTTTTCTTGCGCTGAAGAACCCAACGGTTTGCACCTTGCCGGTTGGACACTGATCATAGCGGCATTGCACTACCTTAGCCGGCATTTCCGCGCGCTTTGGTATGGGGTGGCCGTTATTCTTTGTATTTTTTTGGGGGCTCTCTCGGCAAAGATAGAAACGTGGCGTATGGCAACGCCGATGTTGGGGGCAGATGTTTCGACAAGGCTCAAAGGGCGTGTGGTTTCATACGAAACCATGGAAAATGGCCGCTCGCGTCTGCTCGTTGATGTGGTTGAAACCAAAAATCCGGTTTTGCGGCATGGCCCGCAGAGGGTCAAGCTTTCGGCCCGTTCCATTCCGGCAGATTTGAAGCCGGGTGACGGCGTCTTCGGGCTCGTTCGTTTGCGGGCTGCATCGGGGCCAGTCCGACCCGGAAGTTACGATTTCGGATTTTACAGTTACTTCCAGTCCGTCGGCGCACAAGGTTTTGTTTTGGGCAAGCTTGAACAGGTTGACGTCGCAGCACCGACCGGGATTGCTGAAAGGCTTTCTTTGCAAGTTGCCCTTTTGCGTATGCATATGACGAAAAGAATCACACAGGCAATTGACGGTGAAGCAGGCAGTGTTGCTGCCGCACTCATCACGGGTCAACGCGGCGGCATTTCCGAGACAACCAACAATGCTTTGCGGATATCTGGTTTGGCCCATATTCTATCAATCTCTGGCCTCCATATGGCAATGGTCAGTGGCATGGTGCTGGTTATCGTGCGAACGGCTTTGGCTTTATTTCCGGTATTTTCATCACGCTATCCGTCGAAGAAAATTGCGGCTGCAATCGCTTTGTTCGTCGCGGCCTTCTATCTCATGCTATCAGGCGCCGACGTTGCTGCTCAACGCAGCTTTGTCATGGTAGCTGTTATGCTTTTAGCTGTTTTGTGCGATAGGTCTGCCATTACATTGCGTAATCTGGCAATCGCTGCATTGATCACCCTCGTTGTTGTGCCACATGAAATACTTGGCCCAAGCTTCCAGATGTCATTTTCTGCGACAGCCGCTCTTGTGGCTGCGTTCGGCTGGTGGAGCAAAAGGCGTGTTCGAGAGCAAACAACACCGAAATTCGTCGGTGGCGGTATTATTCGCCTTTGCCTTTTTCCTTTGATATCAACTGCAGTTGCCTCTTTGGTGGCTGGTGTTGCAAGTGGCCTTTATGCATCATACCATTTTTCGAACGCTGCGCCTTTGGGCATCATCAGCAATGCCTTGGCTTTTCCCGTCATGTCTTTTGCTGTTATGCCGTTTGCGCTGCTTGCGGCTATCGTCATGCCCTTGGGGCTGGAATGGTACCCGCTGCAAATTATGGGAATGGGTGTCAATCTCGTTGAAAAGATCGCTTATGGCGTCACGGCTATCTCACCTGATGTCAATCCTGGTTTGATTCCTGCATCTGCGTTGATCGCTTTTACCGCAGGGCTTATTCTTCTTCTTTTTCTGAAAACCAGTGTCCGCTTTGTTTCGATTGTGTTCTTTGCAATTGGAATTGTTCTCTGTTTCTATCGCACCACACCGGTTGTTCTTGTTTCTGAGGATGCGCGCATCGTCGGCCTCATCGAAGATCGGACGCTCTTTATTAATCGAGAGCGGGCTTCACAATTCACTTTGGGGGTGTGGATGCGTTCTTATAACCTGCAGGATAAAATCGGGCCAGTTGAGGGAGAATTGGCCGCGGGCGCACAGTTTACCTGTAAAGATGACATCTGTTCAGCGCAGACCCGCACGGGCCTGAGTGTGGCTGTTGTACAAAAGCAGAATGCATCGCTCGCGGCGTGCCCTACGGCAAACATCATTATCGTAGCAAGCGCATCACGACTGGAAAATTGTGGTGCTGACGTTCGTCAGCTCATAACGCGCCAGCAATTGGCTCTCTACGGAAGCATGGTTTTAACAGATGATGGCAGGCTTATCTCATCTTTATCGGGTGACACACGCCCATGGAATGAATATCGAAAATATTCACGGGCTGCGCGGGGATTGGATTGATACAGCATGTCTCGCAAAAGTGTTTACGGTTTTGCGACAAAGACATGCGGTTGGAAAAACAGATGTCTCGCAAAAGTGTTTACGGTTTTGCGGCAAAGACATGCGGTTGGAAAAACAGATGTCTCGCAAAAGTGTTTACGGTTTTGCGACGAAGACATGCGGTTGGAAAGACAGATGTCTCGCAAAAGTGTTTACGGTTTTGCGACAAAGACATGCGGTTGGAAAAACAGATGGCACAACCGGTGTGATTTTCTGAAGATGAAACAGGATGAGGCGGAAACGTACTATCCAAAGATATTAGAATTCTCGATTAAGCCAAATTGATATAGGCAGGATCTTGATGTTATAGCTCAGAGAGTGCACGGCTCCATTCTGGATAAGTCATAGATTACAATTCTTTATGAGAACATTTTGAATCAATTCATCAAAACAAACAGCAAAGTATCAAATTTATTGTAATCCACACGCCGAGAGAGCGGTTATCAACACAAAGCTAAGCTATCTGGCTTTCCGCTGCGAACACGATTTTCGATTGCTTCAAAAGAAATATCCCGAAAAGCCTAGGCTTTTCGGGATATTCTTGTTCAAAAAGGAAAATAGTTTATTCGGCTTCAGAATCATCGGCTGAACTGGCATTCAACTGACCGTATTTTTCTTCGCCAATTTTGTTGAGAAGCTCAAGCTGCGTTTCAAGAAAATCAATGTGACCTTCTTCATCTTCTAGCAATTCATCAAAAAGCTTCTTGGAAACGTGATCGGATAGTTCGGCACAAAGCTCACGTGAAATGCGGTAAGATTCGCGTGCTTCATATTCACCTGCGAGATCGCACTCCAGAACTTCCTTGATGTTTTGACCAATGCGCAGTGGCGCAAGCGTCTGCATGTTCGGATGGCCTTCAAGAAAGATGATACGCTTAACCAGCTTGTCGGCGTGGCCCATTTCTTCAATGGATTCTTCACGCTCTTTTTTTGCGAGCTTTGTATAGCCCCAATCTTCTGTCAAACGATAATGAAGCCAGTATTGATTGACGGCACCCAGTTCAAGAAACAACGCCTCGTTAAGCCGCTCGATGACCTTTTCGTGACCTTTCATTCTGCCCAATTCTCCTATATTTGGTTCGCAATGCGCGTACACGATCAAGATAGGAGATAATCTCAGCCTCTTCCCGATTATGCCGGCGATGATAATTCTCTGTCACTCGAATGATTGTTTCAAGAACATTCGGGAAACATCCGCAGCATTTGCCACGCTTCTCCATCACCTTATAAATTTTACCGGGAACAATCAATTGCCAACAATCCTCTTCTAACAGAGAATTGATGACGTCTTCGATGTCTGATTGGCTTATAACGTTGCAAGAACATACAATCATGACAAAATCCGAGGAATTGAGTGATTTCTTTCGAAGTTGATTTAAACATGACAAACATATGCAGGTTTTACCAAGAAGGCAAGCTTAAATCATGATTTTTTTTATCAACTATAAAAATCATGTGAAAATCAGCAAAATGCGGCGGATAAGTGCTGCTGTCACTGAGTCTTTGATTGCAATTTCAGCCTCGATCCGTAAAGAAATATGAGAAAGCAAGAAAGCGAGCGGACATGAATGCACTGGAATTAAAGAAAGCAGCGGCTGCAAAAGCGCTTGAATTCGTGCAGGATGGTATGCGTTTGGGCATCGGTACCGGTTCCACCGCGAATGAATTCATCCGCTTGTTGGCAGTGCGTGTTTCAGAAGGCTTGAAAGTGACAGGTGTCGCAACGTCGGAGCGTTCCGAACAGCTTTGTCGGGAACTTGGTGTTCCGGTTGCCAGTCTCGAAGAGTTGCCCGAGCTTGATCTCGATATTGACGGCGCTGATGAAATTGGCCCGCAAATGGCTTTGATCAAAGGTGGGGGCGGGGCCTTGTTGCGCGAGAAAATCGTTGCCGCAGCGTCATCATCCATGCTGGTCATTGCAGATGAAACAAAACTGGTGAAAACACTTGGTGCATTTCCTTTGCCAATCGAGGTTAATCGATTTGGTATCGGTGCGACAAAAGCAGCAATTGAAAAAATGGCGGAAAGGCTTGGTCTTTCTGGTGCTGTCGTGCTTCGTCAAAAGGATGAAAAACCTTTTGTGACAGATGGTGGGCATTACATTCTTGATGCATCTTTTGGCCGTATTTCAAAGCCAGAACAGTTATCTGAAGCTCTGTTTGCGATTCCCGGTGTTGTTGAGCATGGTTTGTTTCTCAATCTTGCTTCACGTTCGGTCATCGCCATGTCGAATGGCGAAATAAAAGTTTTGGAACAGTCGGATATTTAGAGTAAAAGCAGCTTTAGATATTTGGACGTTCACATTGGAATACAGGCCAAATTCAATTGGCCGCATGGAAAACAGGCCGAATTAAGTTGGCCGCAATAATGGAGTAACCACTGAATGAAAACGGCATTTTCCATCCGCCGCCTCGCAGCAACGCTGGGAACAGTTACAATTTTGGGCTTGGGCGTTTACAATGTGCAGGCGCAGGATATCAGCGATGCGCATCTTCAAGCTGCCAGAAAAGCAATTGCAGCCATCCATGCGACCGATCAGTTTGATGATTTTCTGCCAAGCACAGCGCGCGATCTTAAAGATGAATTGATGCGCAAAGACCCTAATCTGGCCAGCGTGATTTCTGATACAGTTGATGAGCAGGCTATGGCTCTGATCAAGCGTCGCGCAGATCTCGAAAAAGAAGCTGCGCGTGCCTATGCCAAGCACTTCTCGCAAGCTGAACTGGATCAGATCGCAGCATTCTATAATTCCGATACGGGTAAAAAGCTCTTGAGCGAAGGTCCTGTGGCTGTTCGCGATATTCTTTCAGCCTATGACGTATGGCGCCAAGGGATTGCTCAGGATCTTGCAACCAATGTTGGCAAGGCAATGTCTGCCAAGCTCGGATCGGCCCAGCCGGCTGCTGCTGTAGCTCCTGGTGCGCCATCTGGTACTGCACCGGTTGCGCCTAAGCCCGCGCAATAAGTCTATTGATCGATTCTAACAGGATGGCGGCGTTTTCGTCGCCATTTTTTATTGCCTGAGATATTAGAAAGTTCCATTGACGACATTTTTATGAAAAATAGCATAAATGGAACATGGATCTTAAATTTGTCATCGACCATACCAATATGAAAAGCCAACGAAATACTACGAAAGGAAAATCCATTGTCATCTTTTGATTTTGATTTGTTTGTCATCGGCGGTGGATCTGGTGGTGTTCGTGCTGCGCGACTGGCTGGTGCCTTGGGTAAAAGGGTTGCGCTTGCAGAAGAATATCGTATGGGCGGGACTTGCGTCATACGCGGCTGTGTGCCCAAAAAGCTTTTTGTTTACGCGTCCCATTACGGACAAGAGTTTCAAGAAAGTGCGGGATTTGGCTGGTCTGTTTCCGATGCGAAATTTGATTGGAAAAAATTGATTGCGGCAAAAAATGCTGAAATCACAAGGCTCGAAGGATTGTACCGCAAAGGGCTTGATAACAACAATGTCCGTATTTTCGAAAGCCGAGCAATATTCGTCGATGCGCACACATTGGAACTGACCGCAACGGGTGAGCGGGTGACTGCGGAAAAAATTCTGATAGCAACTGGCGGCCGTGTTGCCAGCGCTCCTGATATTGCAGGAAATGAATTCTGCATCAGCTCTAATGAAGCCTTTGATCTGGAAAATCTGCCGAAATCGATCGTTATATCTGGCGGCGGCTATATAGCGGTTGAATTTGCCAATATCTTTCATGGGCTTGGTGTCGATACGACACTGGTTTATCGCGGCGATCTTATATTGCGGAAATTCGACTTGGATCTTCGCCATATATTGAATGATGCAATGTTGGAAAAAGGCATCAAGATTATCTATGGCGCAACCATCGCGAAAGTTGATCGGCAGACGGCCGGTCATGCCGTGACTTTATCAAATGGTCAGACATTGCAAGCCGGACAAGTTATGTTGGCGATTGGTCGCACGCCGAATACGGATGGTTTGGCGTTGGATAAAGCTGGTGTAAAATGTGATGACCATGGTGCGATCAGTGTCGATAAATATATGACAACGTCGGTACCGCATATCTGGGCAGTTGGAGATGTGACTGATCGCGTGCAGCTTACACCTGTGGCGATCCATGAAGCGATGTGCTTTATCCAGACAGCATTTCATAACAATCCGGTTGCGCCAGATCACGAGCTTATCGCCACGGCGGTCTTTTCACAGCCGGAAATTGGCACGGTCGGCTTATCTGAAGAAGATGCAGCTAAGCAGTTTAAGCGTGTTGATATCTATCGCGCGCTTTTCCGGCCGATGCGCAACACGATCTCTGGAAGCAGTGAAAAAATGCTCACCAAACTGGTTGTCGATGCAGCAAGCCGCATCGTGGTGGGGGCGCATATTCTCGGGCCGGATGCCGGCGAAATGGCGCAGTTGCTTGGTATTGCTTTAAAGGGCAAGCTGACCAAGGATGTGTTTGACGCCACAATGGCGGTTCACCCGACAGCTGCCGAAGAGTTGGTGACAATGTATCAGCCAAGCTATACTTATGAAAACGGGAAAAAGATTGGCTGATGCAATAGTCCTTTTTTGTCTATGGAAAAAGACGTTCTGCTGCGCTATAAAATCGCTCTGGGCAAGGTCCAGAGCGACTTCTTCAAGCGTTTGATGCTCAGGCGGTCGAGTGAAAGATTGATTATCCAATGGTTGAGCTTTAGGCTTTGTTTGGCCGTGAAAAAAGTATCACCCATGCGCATGATTGCCTGACGGGGCTTTAGAGAGTGAGAGTGTGATGACGAACGAATGGATGCCTGATAGCTGGAGATCGAAGCCGATCAAGCAGGTTCCAACCTATCCCGATTTGGCGGCCGTGGCTGATGTGGAAAGCCGGTTGCGCCGTTATCCGCCTTTGGTATTTGCGGGCGAAGCACGTGATTTGAAGAGCGAATTGGCGGCCGTTGCGGAAGGAAATGCTTTTCTTCTTCAAGGGGGCGATTGCGCAGAAAGCTTCGTTGAACATGAAGCCGATAATATTCGCGACTTTTTTCGTGTCTTTTTACAGATGGCCATCGTTTTAACCTTCGGTGCTTCAAAACCGGTGGTCAAAGTCGGGCGTATAGCCGGGCAATTTGCCAAACCGCGCTCTTCCGATATGGAAACACAAGGTGGTATCGAACTTCCGTCATATCGTGGCGATATCATCAACGGTATTGAGTTCAATGAAGCGTCGCGCATTCCCGATCCTCATCGTATGTCTATGGTTTATAGGCAGTCGGCGGCAACGCTGAACCTGTTGCGCGCTTTTGCGCAGGGTGGGTATGCGAATCTTGAAAATGTGCATAAGTGGATGCTTGGCTTTATCTCCAATAGTCCGCAAGGTGAGCGCTACAACGCTTTGGCCAAGCGGATATCGGAGACAATGGACTTTATGCGGTCCATCGGTATCACTGCCAAGACCAATCCATCCTTGCGTGAAACATCGTTCTATACCAGCCATGAAGCGCTGCTTCTGGGCTATGAGGAAGCCTTGACCCGTATCGATTCGACATCGGGTGATTGGTACGCGACCTCGGGTCATATGCTTTGGATAGGCGATCGCACGAGACAGCCCGATCATGCGCATATTGAATATTGCCGTGGCATCAAAAACCCTATCGGTCTCAAATGTGGGCCTTCGCTTCAGCCAGACGATCTCTTGAACCTGATTGATCTGCTCAATCCGGAAAACGAAGCGGGCAGGCTGACATTGATTGCGCGTTTTGGTTTTGACAAGATTGGCGACCATTTGCCAAAGCTTATTCAGGCTGTTGAAAGGGAAGGGCGCAAAGTTGTCTGGTCATGCGACCCGATGCATGGGAATACAATTACGGCGAACGGTTATAAAACCCGTCCGTTTGACCGGGTATTGAAGGAAGTTGAAAATTTCTTTGCCATCCATCACGCTGAGGGCACCTATCCCGGTGGCATCCATATCGAGATGACTGGCCGTGATGTGACCGAATGCACCGGCGGCGCACACGCAATTTCGGCAGAAGATCTTTCCGACCGTTATCACACGCACTGCGACCCACGCTTGAATGCCGATCAAGCATTGGAGTTGGCTTTCCTTGTGGCGGAGCTTTTGAAAAAAGACCGGGATTCGGATGTCGTCAAAATGGCTGCCAATGGCTAAGGACGAAACAGAAGCCGGTCTTGCCGGCTTCTTTTTTGGATAGAAATCATGCAAAGAGTGTTTCACGCTTTTTTAAACTCGCTTCGGGCACTCAAACATCTTTTGTGTCACGAAAAAGCGGTGCAACAGGAAGCGGTTTTTTTTGTGCTATCCATTCCCGTTGCTTTATTTTTCGCACGAACAGTTGGCGAATTTATTGCACTGGTGGGGTCGGTGCTTTTTGTGATGATTGTCGAGATATTAAACACGGCAATCGAAGCGAGTTGCAATGCGCTTACGCGCGATTTTCGTGATGACATACGGATAGCAAAAGACGCCGGATCACTTGCTGTTTTGCTTTCTATTGTGTTGGCTTTGGCCATATGGGGGTGGATTATCAGCAAAACCCTGTTTTTCTCGTAAGCGAAGACATTGCCAGATGGAAGGCTGCACGCTAAATCAAGATCATGGATAAAAAGCTTATTGATAAAGACTTCAAACTGGCTGTTGCACAGCTTAACCCTGTTGTCGGCGATATCAAAGGAAACTTGGCGCTTGCGTTGAAGGCGCATGAACAAGCGTCCGCTCTCGGTGCCGACCTCGTTTTGTTCACCGAGCTTTTTATCAGCGGTTATCCACCGGAAGACCTCGTGCTCAAGCACGCCTTCACCACAGCCTGCGAAAAGGCTGTACGTGAACTGGCGACTTTGACGGCGCAAGGCGCTGGAATTCTTATCGGCGTACCTTTGCGTCGTAACGGCGCGGTTTATAATGGTGCAATGTTGCTTGATGGCGGAGAGGTTATCGGCGAGTGTTTGAAGCATGATCTGCCTAATTACGGCGAATTTGACGAAAAGCGTGTTTTCAGTGCAGGTCCCAAACCATCGCCTGTCGTCTTTCGCGGTCTATCGCTCGGAATACCTATTTGTGAGGATATCTGGAATGATACGCATATTGCCGCACATCTCGGCAGGCAAGGGGCAGAGATTATCCTTGTTCCGAATGGCTCGCCTTATAGCCGCAGCAAACCAGCGCTAAGGCCGAAAGTTGTCATGACGCAAGTCGCAAATGCGTCTTTGCCAATTGTTTACGCCAATCAAATCGGAGGGCAGGACGAGTTGGTTTTCGATGGTGGGTCGTTTGCCTATCAGGCGGATGGTACGCAAGCGTTTCAGATGAAACATTTTGAAAGCCAATTGGCTATCAGTGACTGGCACAAGACCGATCATCGCTGGCACTGTGTCAGCGGCCCGCAAGAGCGATTGCTGACGGGGTTGGCCGCCGATTATCAGGCCTGTATTTTGGGGTTTGGTGATTATGTCAACAAAAACCGGTTCAAGGATGTTGTACTCGGGCTTTCGGGTGGTATTGATTCTGCCATTTGTGCGGCAATCGCCGTTGATGCATTGGGGGCAGAACGCGTTCGGGCAATCATGCTTCCTTATCGATATACATCGGCTGAATCCTTCAAAGATGCTGAAGATTGCGCGCGTGCGCTTGGTTGTGTGTACGAAACCGTTCCCATCTTCGCGCCGGTAGAAGGTTTTCTCAGCGCTTTGGAAAACCTGTTTGAAGGCACCGATAGCGGCATTACAGAAGAAAACCTGCAAAGCCGTTCACGCGGTACGATCCTGATGGCGATCTCCAACAAGTTTGGGTCCATGGTTGTGACCACGGGGAATAAATCGGAAATGTCGGTCGGCTACGCAACGCTTTATGGCGACATGAATGGCGGTTTTAATCCGATCAAGGATCTCTATAAGATGCAGGTTTATGCGCTTTCAGATTGGCGCAATAAGAACCAGCCCGTAGCTGCACTGGGGCCGGAGGGGATGGTTATTCCCCAAAACATTATAGACAAGGCTCCATCAGCTGAATTGCGGGAAAATCAAAAAGATGAAGACTCGTTGCCGCCTTATCCCGTTTTGGATGATATTCTACAATGTCTTGTCGAAGATGAGATGAGCGTGGAAGACATCGTCAAGCGTGGTCATTCGCGTGAAACGGTGGAACGTATTGAACACTTGCTTTATCTTGCTGAATATAAAAGACGCCAGTCTGCACCTGGTGTTAAAATAAGCCATAAGAATTTCGGCCGTGATCGCCGTTATCCCATTACCAATCGCTTTCGCGATAAGAATTGAGCGTTTTTTAAAATGACAAAAGTCCGTTTTGCCCCATCCCCTACCGGTTACATCCATATTGGCAATACACGCATAGCATTGTTCAATTGGCTTTTCACGCAAGCCAATAAAGGGCAATTTGTCTTGCGCTACGATGACACCGATATTGAGCGCTCAAAGCAGGAATATATCGATGCGATAGCTGTTGATCTTGACTGGCTCGGTATCAAACCCGACGAAATCGACTATCAGTCGAAGCGTTTTGACCGTTATAACGCAGTGGTAGAAGCTTTAAAAACGCAAGGCTTGCTCTACGCATGCTACGAGACAGCAGATGAATTGGACCGCCGCCGCAAGATTCGTCTTTCGCGCAAGTTGCCTCCGGTCTATGGGCGGGAGGCGCTAAAGCTGACAGCAGAAGAAAAAACAGCATTAGAGGCTGAAGGGCGTCAACCCCATTGGCGTTTTCTTCTACCCAATTTTGATACGGACCCCTTTGCAACAACCAGAACCGAAGTGCATTGGGATGATGCTGTGCGCGGCAAGCAGACCATTGATCTTGCATCCATGTCGGATCCTGTTCTCATTCGTGAAGACGGCAGTTTCCTTTACACCTTGCCTTCGGTTGTAGATGATATCGATATGGGGATCACCCATATCATCCGTGGTGATGACCATGTTACCAATACCGGTGTGCAAATCGCTATCTTCGAAGCTCTGGGTGCCAAGGCACCTATTTTTGGCCATATCAACCTTTTAACGACGGTATCTGGCGAAGGACTATCCAAGCGCAAGGGCGATCTTTCTATCCGTTCGTTGCGCGAAGAGGGGTTCGAACCAATGGCGGTATCATCGCTTGCCGTGCTGATTGGAACATCGGAAAATGTGCAGGCTTTTGACACCCAAAAAGCCTTATTGGATCATTTCCAGCTTTCTGCAACATCGAAATCGTCTGCCAAGTTTGATCCGGCAGACCTACTCAATCTTAATCGCCATCTTGTTCACGCCATGGACTTCGATGCTGTATGTGCCCGCCTTGAAGAACTAGGTATAAAAGGTGGAAACGCCGCCGCGTTCTGGGATGTGGTGCGCGGAAACATCGACAAAGTGCGGGACGCAAATGGCTGGTGGGATATCGTTACTGACGATCTTACCTTCAATACTGTGTCGGATGAAGATCGTGATTATGTACACCAGTCAGCCCAATACCTCCCCGATGGTGAATTGAATGAAGATAGTTGGAAGGTATGGACGACAGCTTTAAAAGAAGCAACTGGTCGCAAGGGCAAAACTCTGTTTATGCCACTTCGTCAGGCTTTGACAGGCAAGGATCATGGCCCGGAGATGGCGGGGCTTTTGCCATTGATCGGACGTTCAAAAGTGATCGATCGTTTGCAAGCCTAGAGCACGTTCGGTATTTGATGAACCAAATATGTGCTCTAAGTTTTGGTTTTGCCGCATTTTTTGTCCGATAGGAGTGGGATTAAGAAAACGATCCTGTGATCGTTTCCCCAGGGATGCGCTTCACACTTTTCGGAAAATGCTCTAGAGCGGTTTCTGGTCGATGTGAATTATCAATCGGATAAGATACCGCGACAAATCAAAAGCTTGAGATGCGTGGGCCGGATAGCATCAGGTCGAGCAGCGCTCTGAACGCATATCCGAATTGCAAAAACTATCGTTTAAAGGTCCGTGCATCTGAGGATCTCCCACGATGCATTGACCTTTTTTGCGTCAGTTGTTTCCATGTGACGGGCACACGCCGTCATCCACTCTTTCCACATCATCGCAGTGATTTTATCGAAGGAGTTGTAGGGGATGCTGATGCTGCTCAAGAGCGTTTTTTCACGCTCAATCGTCATGATTGCTGGACAGGGCCATGTTTGAAAATAAGAAGCCATATTGACGGTGTGGCTTTAAAAAAATGGAAGAAAATATAAAAACTGGAATAAACGGGCCTAAGCGCCCGTTCGTTCACGGGCGTGTTTTTATCAACATGAATGCGGGAATATCATCACCAAAACCTACAGGAGCTGGTGGTTCCTTTTCATATCTTTGTCGATCATTGTGTTTCTTGGGTTGCATTGGTTCAGCTGGTATGGCCATTTCGTTCGGTTTTACTACCGGCTCATCCTTATGCACGGGTTTGGTGTTCTTATTGGCATCATTATCGGCTGGCTGTGGAACATTTGCGACGGTCTTATCGCTTTTCCCTGTCGCCTTTGGTTTGTTGGTCTTGCGCCTGTTATTGTCTTCCATTTTGTCCTGTGTCTGTTCAAGTGAAGACAAATCACCATTCAGCCATTCGAGTTTTTCTTTGCTCATCTTTTCAATGGCATCGACATATTTCTGATCGGACTTCGTCACAATGGTAAATGCTTTACCCGATCTGCCAGCCCGTCCGGTACGACCGATACGGTGCACATAATCTTCCGCATGGGTGGGGACATCATAATTGAATACGTGGCTGACATCAGGAATATCAAGGCCGCGCGCTGCGACATCCGATGCGACCAATAATTTTAACTTGTTGTCTTTGAAACTTGCCAACATGGCCATGCGCGAACGTTGATCCATATCGCCGTGCAATGCACCAACACTGAACTCATGTTTTACCAGCGATCGGAAAAGTTCGGAAATATCTTTTTTCCGATTGCAAAAGATGATCGCATTTTTCAGCTCGTCACCCTCAGCATTGATCAGATCACGCAATACGGCTCTTTTGTCCCAAGCCTTGCTGCCCGATTTGACCAACTTCTGCGTAATGGTTTTAGCGGTCGAAGACGCCTGAGCCACTTCTACCCGCGTTGGCGAGTGGAGAAATTGTTCTGTCAGTTTAGTAATTTCCGGTGGCATCGTTGCCGAAAAGAACAATGTCTGTCGTGTAAAGGGTATAAGTTTGCAAATCCGCTCAATATCGGGAATAAAACCCATATCGAGCATCCGGTCGGCTTCATCGATAACCAGAATCTCAACGCCGGTTAGCAGCAGTTTTCCGCGCTCAAAATGGTCTAATAGGCGTCCCGGCGTAGCGATAAGCACATCAGCCCCGCGCTCCAGTTTACGGTCTTGTTCCTCGAACGAAACGCCGCCTATAAGCAAAGCAACATTGAGACGGTGGTTGATGCCATATTTGTCGAAGTTTTCTTCAACCTGTGCGGCTAGTTCACGGGTAGGTTCCAGAATGAGCGTACGCGGCATACGGGCCCGCGCGCGGCCTTTTTCCAAAAGGGTAAGCATTGGCAGCACGAAGGACGCAGTTTTACCCGTGCCCGTTTGCGCTATACCCAAAATGTCCTTACGCTGAAGAGCATGGGGAATTGCCCCTGCCTGGATGGGGGTTGGTTCTTTATATCCGGCGGCTTTTACCGCTTTGACAACCTTTTCAGAAAGGCCCAAATCATCGAAACTGGTCAAAGGTGATATCGCTCTTTCTTCTGGATGTCCCACCCACAGCCTATTCAGGCCCTGCGGTCGAGACTAATCAGTCATTCGGCACCATCTTAAGGCGTTACGGCGCATTAACCAAAAAGTCAACCATAACCGTGTTTTAGAGGCCGCTTAGTCCCAAAAAACCATCTAATAACGGAATTGTTCGGATAAAATCCGTTCATCCCAAGAATGGTTGGGATCAAAGAGAATAGAAGCAGTCGTATCGCGGGCGGCGGAAATTGTGACGGATTTCACTGATTTTACTTCCACATTGTCGGCAGCGGCGTTGACGGGACGCTTGTTTGTCTCAAGCATGTCAAAACGCACAGTGACCGTATTGGGAAGCAGCGCGCCATGCCAGCGCCGTGGGCGGAACGGACTTACCGGGGTAAGTGCCATTAATGGCGCCATAAGCGGCAGGATGGGGCCCTGTGCCGAAAGGTTATAAGCCGTGGAACCGGCAGGCGTTGCCACCATGATACCGTCACAGCTCAACTCCTCCATGCGCACCTTATCGTCAATGCTTATGCGGATTTTAGCGGCCTGATAGGATTGCCGGAACAATGATACCTCATTGATTGCCAACGCCTCTATATGGCCGTCGTGGAGGGAATCGGCCACCATGCGTAAGGGATGTATCTCTTCCTTATGTGCTGAAGCTATTCTTTCGGGGAGATTGCGCTCATGATATTCATTCATAAGAAAACCGACAGAGCCGCGATTCATACCATAGATAGGCTTTTCCGTATTCATAAAATCGCGCAGAACCTGTAGCATGGTGCCATCGCCACCAAGCGCGACGATAACATCGGCTTTTTCAATATTCGCCTGGCCGTAGATCTTGGCGAGCTTATTACGGGCCTTTTGTGCCTGCTCGGTCTCAGCGGCAATGAAATGGAAATCCTTGATCGTGCTTGTCATGTTGTCATGTCCGGAATGTATGTCGCAATGTCTTTATCTTATTTTGAGTTCCTAAGGAAACGCCATTTCCGTTTTGTTTAGGATTGGCTGAGTGAAGAGACGAGTCTTGCATCACGTAAAAGTCTCAATTTGATATAATATAAGTCAAAGGTGATTCCACCGGATCTATCGCTCGGGGATTATATTAAAACTTATATTTAGATCGCTAAGAGGTATCAATGTACAAAAAACTCATCGTATGTGCAGGTCTTTTGACCATTTTAGGAACGCAAGCATATGCAGAAAGCAATTTGACCGGTTGTGCTGCCAAGAAACAGGAAGTTTCGGACCAAATTGAATATGCCCGCACCCACGAGAACAAGAATCGTGTTGCCGGTTTGCAAAAAGCTCTTCGAGAGTTGGAAGCCCATTGCACCGATGAAGGCTTGTTAAAAGAACGCCAAGCTAAAGTGGCTGAAAAAGAGCGCAAGGTTGCTGAGCGTCAGTCCGATCTGGCTGAAGCAAAGGCAAAAGGTGATACGAAAAAAATCGAACGACGTCAGGAAAAGTTAGAGCAAGCACAAAAAGAGCTCGACGCTGCAAAAAAAGATCTGACGCGCTAAACCGGATATAGCTATTTATGACAATACGGGCCGCAACATTTTAAGTGATGTTGCGGCCCAAGTTTTTATGCCTAAAGAGAGCCATGAACTTTAGCAACCCTATGTCAATGCAGTGCCGAAAATTGTTAAAATTTTGGGAGTAAAAAACGATAGCGCTACTTTCCTTGTTCGTGCATGGAAAGGAATAAATAGACGGAACTATCTTTTTTGATTGATGCATGGCGTTTGTTCGGTTAGAAGACCACCACTGGTTTTCACCAGCCTTGCGCACCCGTAGCTCAGCTGGATAGAGCGCTGCCCTCCGAAGGCAGAGGTCACAGATTCGAATTCTGTCGGGTGCGCCATAACATGCGACTGTTCCTATCGCATATCGCTACTTTCATAGTGTACTCGCTGATCGATATGTCAAGGATGCGAATAATGTGCGCAGAAGAGAAAATATAGGATCAATTTAATCGCGAGAGAAATGCCTGCCACATTATCCCGTATGTCAATTGATAATGGAAGTGGTTGTCAATAAAATACCGAGTACTTAGAATGTGATGATATAAGCGGTCGCCATCGTTTAAAAAGCCGAAATTATTGGGATTCTATCAAGCCTGTTAGACACTTATAGCCTCGCGAATGATCAAATAAACAACGGCAGGATTACTCCTGCCGTTTAGTTATCTCTGAGGCTTCTGAATTTAAGCGGATTTTTGCAGTGGTCGCCGCTCCAAAAGCTCTTTCAGGAAATGCCCCGTATATGAGCGCTCGACATTTACGATATCTTCCGGCCGGCCCACCGCAACGATTTCGCCACCGCCATCGCCACCTTCCGGCCCCAGATCGATGATCCAGTCAGCGGTCTTGATCACCTCAAGATTATGCTCGATAACGGCTACTGTGTTTCCTTGTTCGACCAATTCGTGCAAAACCTCTAGCAACTTGGCCACATCGTGGAAGTGGAGGCCTGTCGTCGGTTCATCAAGTATGTAAAGCGTTCTGCCGGTCGCTTTGCGTGACAACTCCTTGGCCAGCTTGACACGCTGTGCTTCACCACCCGATAACGTTGTAGCCTGTTGCCCGACTTTGACATAACCAAGCCCGACTTTGACCAATGTATCCATCTTATCGCGAATGGCAGGTACGGCCTGAAAGAATTCAGCGGCCTCTTCCACCGTCATGTCCAGAACATCGGCTATGGATTTACCTTTGAAGGTTACATCCAGCGTTTCGCGATTATAACGTTTTCCATGGCAAACATCACATGTCACATAAACATCCGGTAGAAAGTGCATCTCGATTTTGATGACGCCGTCGCCCTGACAGGCTTCACAACGGCCACCTTTCACATTGAACGAGAAGCGGCCAGGTTGGTAACCACGCGCCTTCGATTCAGGTAAACCGGCAAACCAGTCACGGATGGGCGTAAAGGCACCCGTGTAGGTTGCGGGATTGGAACGCGGCGTACGTCCTATCGGTGATTGGTCGATATCAATCACCTTATCTAGGAATTCCAAGCCGTCGATCTTATCGTGCTCGGCTGGATGTTCTCTACTTCCCATGATGCGACGAGAAGCGGCCTTGAATAGTGTTTCAATCAAGAAGGTCGATTTGCCACCGCCGGAAACACCCGTGACACAGGTAAATGTGCCAAGAGGTATATCGGCACTGACATTTTTCAGATTATTGCCACGTGCACCTACAACCTTCAATTTGCGTGACTTGGAGATTTTTCTGCGTTCAGACGGAACAGCGACTTCCATCTTGCCCGACAAATATTGACCTGTGAGTGAGGCGGGGTCATCCATGACATCGCGCGGAGTTCCCTGGGCGATCACATGTCCGCCATGGACACCGGCAGCAGGGCCGATATCCACAACATAATCCGCTGTCCGGATAGCATCTTCATCATGTTCGACAACGATCACGGTATTGCCCAAGTCACGTAGGTGGTGCAACGTTTCAAGCAAGCGCGCATTATCGCGTTGATGGAGGCCGATCGACGGTTCATCTAGAACATAGAGGACACCGGTCAAGCCCGATCCTATTTGCGAGGCCAAACGTATACGTTGGCTTTCACCGCCAGATAGCGTTCCAGAATTTCGCGACAGGGTAAGATATTCAAGCCCGACATCATTGAGAAACTTGAGACGTTCGCGGATTTCTTTCAGAATACGAGCGGCAATATCACGCTGCTTTTCGGTAAAGCTTTTATCTATTTGCATAAACCATTGATCAGCCTTGGAGATCGACATTTCCGAGACTTGACCAATATGCAGCTTGTCTATCTTTACGGCTAAGGCTTCCGGCTTTAAACGATAGCCGTTGCAAGCCGGGCAGGGCGACGATGACATGTAGCGTTCAATTTCTTCCCGAGACCAGGCGGAATCCGTCTCTTTCCAACGACGTTCCATGTTGGGAATGACGCCTTCAAAGCTTTTCGTCGCAGAATATGAGCGCAAGCCGTCATTATATGTAAAGGTGACTTCCTTTTTACCCGTACCATAGAGAATGGCATGGCGTGCTTCATCGGAAAGCGCGTTCCATTTATCGGTCAATTTAAAATTGAAAGCTTTGCCCAACGCTTCCAACGTTTGATTGTAGTAGGGCGAGGATGATTTTGCCCAGGGTGCGATGGCACCGCCCTTCAATGTTGCACTCTCGTCCGGAACAACCATTGATGGATCGATTGCCTGTTGAGTGCCAAGCCCATCACAAGTGGGACATGCGCCAAAAGGATTGTTAAACGAAAATAAACGGGGTTCGATTTCGGGAATAGTGAAACCTGAAACCGGACAAGCAAATTTTTCTGAAAACACCAAGCTTTCGTGCGTTTCATTCTTCGACTTATTGGCAGAGCCACCTGCGGTCGCACTCGCCGGCAGTGGTTTATCTGCCATTTCGGCAATAGCCAGTCCGTCGGCCAAACGCAGGCTGGTTTCAAGACTATCGGCCAAGCGGGTGGCAAGGTCGTCACGCACGACCACACGATCAACAACAACGTCTATGTCGTGCTTATATTTCTTGTCCAATGCAGGCACGTCAGCGATTTCATAGAAGACACCGTCGACTTTCACTCGTTGGAAGCCTTTTTTAAGAAGCTCCGCCATTTCCTTTTTATATTCGCCCTTACGTCCGCGTGCCAGCGGTGCCATGATAAACAGACGTGTACCTTCAGGCAGCGCCATCACGCGGTCGACCATCTGACTGACTGTTTGGCTTTCAATCGGCAGACCGGTCGCCGGCGAATAAGGTACGCCGACGCGCGCAAATAAAAGTCGCATATAGTCGTGGATCTCGGTCACCGTGCCTACGGTTGAACGAGGATTACGACTGGTGGTTTTTTGTTCAATGGATATGGCCGGAGAAAGCCCGTCGATCTGGTCGACATCAGGCTTTTGCATCATCTCGAGAAACTGGCGTGCATAGGCCGAAAGGCTCTCGACATAACGGCGCTGTCCCTCTGCATAGATCGTATCGAATGCCAGCGACGACTTGCCAGACCCAGATAGACCGGTCATGACAATTAACTTGTCACGCGGAAGGTCGAGATCGATGTTTTTGAGGTTATGCTCGCGCGCGCCGCGTATAGAAATAAACTTTTGATCAGACATATCCGGCCTTGTGGGAATGGAACAAAAATGGAACACTTGCTTTCAAATAGGAGACATCGCTATAAATTGCAATGGCTTGATGAAAGGTCAACATCGCTGCACGGCAGAAGTTCTGTGGAAAGACCGGCGCAAGGGAGCGCTTTTTATGCGCGCATTGTGAAAAATCTGTATTGTAGGCATAATTTTATCAGCGACTGCGCGGTCGCGTGTTTTGGAGTTTGAATAATGGCAGGCAGTGTTAATAAAGTTATCTTGATCGGCAATTTGGGGGCGGATCCGGAAATCCGCCGGATGAATTCGGGCGATCAAGTGGCAAGCCTGCGCATTGCGACATCAGAAAGCTGGCGTGATCGCAATACGGGGGAGCGTCGCGAGCGCACAGAGTGGCATAGCGTTGTTATTTTTAACGACAATCTGGTTAAAGTTGTCGAGCAATATGTGAAAAAAGGCGCAAAGGTCTATATTGAGGGCCAATTGCAAACACGCAAATGGCAAGACCAGAACGGAAATGATCGTTATACGACAGAAATCGTATTGCAAAAATTCCGTGGTGAGTTGCAAATGCTTGATGGCCGCGGCGAAGGTGGCGGCGGTCGCTCGCAGGTCAGCGATCAATCCGGTGGGTATGGCGGCGGTTCTGGCGGCTTCTCTGGAAACGATCAGAGCGGTGGTTTTGGCGGTGGAAACCAGTCATCCGGTGGAAATTTCTCACGCGAACTTGACGATGAAGTGCCATTCTAAGCTAAATGCCATTTTAAGCGGGGAAAAAGATGAAAAAAACTGTCCTTACAGTTGGTTGTTTTCTATGCACATTGCTGTTTTTGCAATTCGCAGTTGCCAGTAACATACCGCAGACCGCTATGCAGTCTGCGGCGGAAATCCCGCCTCCTCTGGTCAAGAAGTCCCCTACATTTGATAGGAAGCTTCTTGAGCCAGTAGATGGCGTAGAATTCATTATATTTGCGCAAATGGCATATGACGCGTTTTATCGTGATGTAAACATTGATGATGAGGCGTCGCTGAAAAAGGTTTATGGGTTTTCCGAAGCTCAACGTGATCATGCCAATGTCGAGTTCGGCAAGCGTATGAAAGATGATGCAAGTTTCACGCTCATCAATCTTTACGGAGCCTATTTTTTCATGGATGCCGAGAAAGACAGCCTATCTTACGGTAAGTACGCAAAAGACTACGTTCAGTCCGTACTCAATGACGGGCCGCTTTATGAAGATGCCCCCATGACAATTCAGGAATATGCGGCTTTGATGAATTTCTACGGTCGCAAGATGGACTTTGCCAAAGAAATGACCCGTGCTGAATCTGACAAGGTGATGTCAGAAAAAGGTATGACTTATCTCGACTTACAGATTATCGGTGCGTGGATTGGGCGACATAGTGCATTGGGTATGCGATGAGCTGGCGTCTTTTAGCCATAGTTTTTGTGGTCGTCGGAATTTCAAGCCTGACAGCGCAGTCGCAGGACAGGAAACCACTTGGTGCTTGGGACTTTGCCGTAACCAGTCTCCACTATAGCAATGACGGCGTCAGACCTATAACGCAAACGAGCCGTATCTGTTTGCAAAAATCCGCGGATGAAGCAGCTGTTTTCTTCGACTTTGAGCCAAGAATAGGCCGTTGTAAACTTAAGGAATATCGCATTACCGATGACAGTCTTCTGGTTTGGGCCAATTGCGATGAAGGCGCCGACATCGGAGGACATTATCAGTTTGAAATGTATGCGGTGTCTCCCGGACGCTTGGAGGGGGACTTGGACTATGGTTCAAGTTCAGATGATACGCGCTATGGAATTCAAGCGCAAAGTTCTGTCGTTGCAACTTATGTCGGCCAGTGTGGTGAGTGATGAAGGTTCTAAAAGCGCTTCACTTAAGGATTTTCTTATCTTTTTTAGGAGTGATAGGTGTCCAATGCTTAGGCTCGCTTGCTTATGGGCAGGCGACGTTTGAATATTTTGGCGGTTCTGTGACTGTCGGGCCCGGTAGCAGCGAAGAGAATCAACGCGAAATTGCCAACCGTGTTAGCGCCGGTTACTGGCGTATTACATGGATTGAACCGCGTATCAGCGGCAAGGTTACGGCCAAAGAGCAATCTTTTATGCGGTGCTATTCGAAAAGTGATATGAAACGGGCAGCCAATATCGGACTTCCTGCGGCCCAAGAAAAACAGTGTAAGACCCGGCCGATGCTCATTGGAGACGATGTTTCTTTCAAGTCTGAATGTCCAGACGGCGACTACGATTTGCGATTGTTTGATTGTCGAGGTCAATTATGTGGAAAGTTCAGCTATATGGCTGCTGAAAGCCGCTTGAAAATTGATGCAGCCATTTTTCTGGATAAAGTTGCTGAAACCTGTCCTGCCGCGCAGTAGAAGTTGAGTTGACGCTGATAAAGCCCGGCTTGCAGCCTCTGACTTCTACGATAGTCGTCCGCCTTTACAGCTTTTAATCCACCTGTTTTAGGATAGCTTAAAGAGTGTAATGATACCGTTGGCAACAAATTGCACAGCCAACGCGGCCAACAATACGCCGAAAAGCCTTGTGACAATGGTTCGTCCAGTGTCCCCGAGAAATCTGTCAATGGGATGTGCCAGCATCATAAAGGCATAACAGGCAATCATAGCACCTAAAATGACAACGGTTGAAGCGATTGATCCAATGAAGCCCGGATTTTTGCTGGCCATCAAAATCGTGGCCGATATAGAACCGGGGCCAGCGATCATCGGTAAAGCTAGGGGGAAGGCTGCTATATTGCGAATATGGTCTTTGGTGATAGCTGTTTTGGCGCTCTTTTCTTTTCGTTCCGAGCGCTTTTCAAAAATCATTTCAAAAGCAATGGCGAAAAGCAGGATACCGCCGGCTATTTGGAATGCTCCGAGCGATATACCAAGCCCATTGAGAATGGCCGCGCCAGCCAAAGCGAAGGCTATCAAAATGAAAAAGGCGATAATGGATGCTGTCACAGCCGTCGAGCGACGTTCAGCCCGGCTCATGCCGTCGGTCAGGCTCAAGAAAATTGGAACAAGTCCGGGTGGGTCTATCGTCACCAAAAGTGTGATCAAAGCGTTTAGCAGCAAGCCCGTTTCGAACATGGTTGTCAGTCCTTTATTGCCGATCAATCGCCGTTTTCATCATAAATGTGGAAAAAGTCGATGCGTCATCCACCACTTTTTGTTGTTAGCAAATAACGTGCTGAAATACAAAAGCAAATTGGAGCGCATTAAAGGGCGGTGAATTGGCGTTTCAGGGCAATTTTCGTTATAAAGGGTGAATTGATTCTATTTGGAAAGTAATGAAACCGTGAACGATCATATTCTGCCGCCAGATTCTGGTGCACCGAACGGCATTGAACCGGTCAACATTATCGAGGAAATGCAACGCTCTTATCTCGATTACGCCATGAGCGTAATTGTATCGCGCGCCCTGCCGGATGTGCGTGATGGATTGAAGCCTGTGCATCGCCGTATCCTTCATGCAATGAACGAGATGGGGCTTTCCTATAACAAATCCTATCGTAAATCGGCCGGTGTGGTCGGTGAGGTTATGGGTAAATTCCACCCGCACGGTGACGCCTCTATCTATGACGCGTTGGTGCGTATGGCGCAGGACTTCTCGTTGCGCGATCCTTTGATTGATGGTCAGGGTAATTTCGGCTCTATTGATGGCGATCCTCCGGCAGCCATGCGTTATACCGAGTGCCGTCTGGAGAAGGTGTCTGAAAATCTCCTTCTCGATATCGATAAAGAAACGGTCGATTTTCAAGACAATTATGATGGACGTGAGCAGGAGCCGGTCGTACTACCGGCGCGCTTCCCAAATCTACTGGTTAACGGTTCCGGTGGTATTGCCGTAGGTATGGCAACCAATATTCCGCCGCATAATCTGGGTGAAGTTATTAATGGTTGTGTCGCATTGATCGACAATCCAGCAATGACGCTTGAGGAGATGATCGAGATCATTCCAGGGCCCGATTTCCCAACCGGCGGCATCATTCTTGGACGTGCGGGTATCCGTTCGGCTTATGAGACTGGCCGTGGTTCGGTTATTATGCGGGCCAAGGTGGAGATCGAAGAAATCCGCAACGATCGGCAGGCTATCATAGTCAGCGAAGTTCCCTATCAGGTGAATAAAGCGACCATGATCGAGAAAATGGCCGAATTGGTACGTGATAAGCGTATTGAAGGTATTTCGGATTTGCGCGATGAATCCGATCGCGATGGCTATCGCGTCGTGATCGAGCTGAAGCGTGATGCGGTTGCCGATGTCGTCCTCAACCAGCTTTATCGCTATACACCGCTGCAGACGTCTTTTGGTTGCAATATGGTGGCGCTGAATGGCGGCAAGCCGGAGCAGTTGACTCTGTTGGATATGCTTCGCGCCTTTGTTGCCTTCCGCGAAGAGGTTGTAAGTCGTCGTACCAAATACCTCCTGCGTAAGGCGCGTGAACGGGCGCATGTTCTGGTTGGTCTGGCAATCGCTGTTGCCAATATCGACGAAATTATTGCGCTTATCCGTAAGGCGCCAGACCCGCAAACTGCGCGTGAGCAGTTGATGACGCGGCGCTGGCCGGCTGCTGATGTGGCGCCGTTGATCAAGCTGATTGATGATCCGCGCCATATCATTCATGACGATAACACCTACAATCTTTCGGAAGAACAGGCGCGCGCCATTCTCGAACTGCGCTTGCAGCGTTTAACGGCTCTTGGCCGAGACGAAATTGCCGACGAGTTGAATACAATTGGCGCTGAAATTGCCGATTATCTGGATATATTGGCTTCACGCTTGCGCATTATGACCATCGTCAAGGACGAGATGATTGCATTGCGCGACGAGTTTGCCACCCCGAGACGGACTGCTTTCGGTCTCGGTGGTGCAGAGATGGATGACGAAGATCTTATCGCACGCGAAGATATGGTGGTAACAGTCAGCCATAGCGGTTACATCAAACGCGTTCCGCTCAATACCTATCGGGCGCAGCGTCGCGGCGGTAAAGGCCGCTCAGGCATGTCCACCAAGGATGAAGATTTCGTCACACGTTTGTTTGTCGCCAATACACATACGCCGGTATTGTTCTTCTCTTCGCGTGGTATCGTTTATAAGGAAAAGGTTTGGCGTTTGCCGGTGGGGACGCCACAGTCACGCGGTAAAGCGCTGATCAATATGTTGCCACTGCAACAGGGTGAACGTATCACCACTATTATGCCATTGCCGGAAGATGAGGCAAGTTGGAGCGAGTTGGACGTGATGTTTGCGACAACGCGTGGAACTGTGCGGCGCAACAAGCTTTCAGATTTTGTTCAGGTCAATCGGAATGGTAAAATCGCCATGAAGCTTGATGAGGAAGGCGACGAGATTCTTTCCGTTGAAACATGTACTGAGAATGACGATGTTGTGCTGACAACCGCCAATGGTCAATGTATCCGTTTCCCTGTTGTTGACGTGCGTGTGTTTGCAGGCCGTAACTCCATTGGTGTGCGTGGCATCAATATGGCAGAAGGTGATACCGTTATCTCCATGACAATTCTGGGCCATGTGGAAGCAACGCCAGCGGAGCGTTCCGCCTATATCAAGCGGGCGGTTGCCGAGCGAAGGGCCGCTGGTGCCGACGCTGATGATGTCGCTATCGTCAGTGATGAAGAAGTCGCCGTTGAAACCGAATTGAGTGATGAGCGTTATATCGAGCTTGCGGGGCAAGAGCAAACGCTCCTGACTGTCAGCGAGTTTGGCTACGGAAAACGTTCGTCATCTTATGAATTCCGCATTTCGGGACGTGGCGGCAAGGGTATTCGGGCAACTGATCCGTCCAAGACTGCTGAGATCGGCAAATTGGTTGCGGCGTTTCCTGTCGAAGCGCAAGACCAGATCATGTTGGTTTCAGATGGTGGCCAATTGATCCGTGTGCCGGTTGATGGCATCCGTATCGCCGGTCGCTCAACCAAGGGCGTAACGATCTTCCATACTGCCGATAATGAAAAGGTCGTGTCAGTCGAGCGTATATCAGAGCCGGAAGATGATGGTTCCGAGGACGGCGAACTTGACATTGCAGCCGATACTGAAGTTGTTGCTGGAGCTGAGGAATAGACATTCAGCCGATAGCAACAGCAGGACTTGACTTAACGGGAGCGTAAGAATGACAGTTGCCATTTATGCCGGTTCTTTCGATCCCGTTACCAACGGTCATATCGATGTTTTGCGTGGAGGCCTTGTTGTTGCCGATAAGGTCGTTGTTGCCATCGGAATTCAGCCGAACAAAAAACCGCTGTTCAGCTTTGAAGAACGTCGTCAATTTATAGAAGAATTAGGCAAAGACATATTGGGCGTGGCGGAAGAACGCCTGTCGGTTATTTCTTTTGATAATTTGCTCATTGATACAGCCCGGGAAATAGGGGCATCGATGATTATTCGCGGATTGCGCGATGGCACGGATCTTGATTATGAAATGCAGATGGCTGGTATGAACGGTATTATGGCACCAGAGCTGCAAACGGTATTTTTACCGGCAAGCGTTTCAGTCCGTGCTATAACGGCAACATTGGTGCGCCAAATAGCTGCAATGGGGGGCGATGTTTCGCCGTTCGTGCCAGCGAATGTTGCAGCTGCTTTGCGTGAGAAATTTAAATCCTGAATGGAGAACCTAACGTGTTAAGAAAACTTTTTGCCGTGATGGCTGTCGTTTTTGCACTCGCATCGCTTTCGACGGGTGCATTGGCGGCTGGTGGAGAAAATCTGGTTTTAACTTTGAAAAATGGTGACGTCGTCATAAAGCTTCGGCCTGATTTGGCGCCAAAACACGTGGCTCAAATCGAAAAGCTGACCAAAGAAGGCGCTTATGATAATGTCGTTTTCCATCGTGTTATTCCGGGTTTTATGGCGCAGACAGGCGATGTGAAATTTGGTAAAAAAGGCAGCGCTGACTTTAACCCGCGTCGTGCTGGCATGGGCGGTTCGAACTATCCTGATATACCTGCAGAATTCTCAAAAGCACCGTTCAAGCGCGGCACTGTCGGTATGGCACGTTCGCAGGACCCGAATTCCGCCAACTCACAATTCTTCATTTGTTTTGACGACGCGCCATTCTTGAATGGACAGTATACCGTTGTCGGAGAAGTGGTCAAAGGGATGGATGTGGTTGATAAAGTGAAAAAAGGCCGCACCGATAATAACGGATCTGTTGAAGATCCGGATATCATCGTGAAAGCCCATTTGGAAGCTGCCAAGTAAAATTGAAAAGGAATTAACCTATGGCTGAAATTAAAGATCCTGAAAATACGCTCGTTCTTGAAACCACCAAAGGCGATGTGGTGATTGAGCTGTTGCCTGATTTGGCGCCGGCCCATGTTGCCCGCGTTAAGGAACTGGTTCGTGAAGGTGCCTATGACAATGTTGTTTTCCATCGTGTTATTGATGGCTTTATGGCACAAACGGGCGATGTCGAATTCGGTAAGAAAGACGGAAAGAAATTCAACCCATCCCGCGCTGGTATGGGTGGTTCGGATAAGCCAGATCTCAAGGCAGAGTTTTCAAACGTTCCGCATAAACGTGGTACTTTGTCGATGGCCCGCAGCCAAAATCCCAATTCGGCAAACTCGCAATTCTTCATCTGCTTTGAAGATGCGCCTTGGCTTGATCGCCAATATTCGATTTGGGGTCAAGTTGTTGAAGGCATGGACAATGTTGACAAAATCAAACGCGGTGAGCCGGTGAGCGATCCGGACAGCATTGTCAAGGCGACTATTGCTGCTGATAAAAAGTAAAAGTGTAAGTTACTTATGGCTGCTGCTTTCTGGTCGATACTTGGTGTTCTGGCAGGTGCTTGTATTGCTTTACAAGCGCCTATCAACACGCAACTCAGCCGTGGGTTGGCGATGCCGGTCGCCGCAGCAGCCGTTTCTTTTGGTGTTGGTGCACTGGTTCTGGGTGTCGCCACCATCTTGCTTGCAAAGTTTAGCGGGCAGTCTCCACAATGGCGAGTGCCCGCTTTCTGGCTTTTTCTTGCAGGCGGTGTTTTGGGCAGTTTCTATGTTACAGCCGTTATTCTTCTAACACCGCGTGTTGGCGCGGCAGCAGTGATGGCGCTCGCTGTGTCAGGGCAGTTGATCGCTGGTCTGGTGATCGACAAAGCGGGCTTTCTAGGTGTTGCCGTTCGTGAAATTTCAATCGGTCGAATAGCCGGTGTCATTTTGCTGATCACTGGTGTTGTTATGATCCGTGCGTTCTAATGCAAGTTGACCTTTTTGATTTTGACCTACCCGAAAACCAGATTGCGCTGCGTCCCGCAGTGCCGCGCGAAAGCGCGCTTTTGCTGCATGTGGTACCAGACGCGCCGCTTGAAGACCTCCGCGTTGCCGATCTTCCTTCACTTTTGAACCCCGGAGATGCCTTGGTTTTCAATGACACCAAGGTTATCCGTGCGCAACTACAAGGAATTCGCATGAGAGGCGAAGCGGTAGCTCACATCGGTGCTACTTTGCACATGCGGGTTTCGGGCAACCAATGGAAAGCATTTGTAAGGCCTGCAAAACGTTTGAAGGTGGGTGAGATTATCATTTTCTCCGTGGCCGATTTCGAGCTGCGTGCGGTTGTTGTCGAAAAAGGCGACGATGGTGAAACATTGCTGGAGTTTGATCGGGCAGGGGAAGCGCTTGATAAGGCTATAGCGCTTGTGGGACACATGCCTCTACCACCCTATATCGCGCTGAAACGCGGTGAAGATGCACAAGACGAGAGCGACTATCAAACAGTTTATGCAAAACAAGAGGGTGCTGTAGCTGCACCAACAGCCGGATTGCATTTTACGCCCGACTTACTGGAAAAAATCCGTCAGCGTGGTGTTGAAGAGCATTTCGTAACGTTGCATGTCGGTGCCGGGACATTTCTTCCCGTCAAGGTGGATGACACCGAGCATCATAAAATGCATTCGGAGATTGGCCATATTGATAGCAAAACGGCGGCAGCATTGATGGCTGTCAAGGCACGTGGCAACAAAGTCGTTGCTGTCGGCACAACCGCATTACGCCTTTTGGAAAGTGCTACGGATGAGCGTGGGCAACTATCAGCCTGGTCTGGTGCAACTGATATTTTCATTACGCCGGGTTATCGATTCCGTTTTGTTGACCGGCTTATGACCAACTTTCATTTACCGAAATCAACGTTATTCATGCTTGTTTCTGCATTCAGCGGCATGTCAACAATGCAACAAGCCTATGCTCATGCCATAAAAAGCGGTTATCGTTTTTATTCCTATGGTGATACGAGTTTATTGGAACGAAAAGACTGAAGCGATGACAGAGACATTCCAATTCACGAAAATAGCGCAAGATGGTCAAGCCCGTCGTGGCGAGATCAGCATGCCGCGGGGCAATGTACGGACACCCGCTTTCATGCCCGTTGGTACAGCGGGTACAGTCAAGGCGATGTATATGGAGCAGGTCAGTGATTTGGGTGCCGATATCATACTTGGCAATACCTATCATCTGATGTTGCGTCCGGGAGCCGAACGTGTTGCGCGATTGGGCGGTTTACATGAGTTTGCCCGTTGGCCGAAACCCATTTTAACCGACTCTGGTGGGTTTCAGGTTATGTCGCTTGCAGGATTGCGCAAGCTGACCGAGAAGGGCGTGACATTTCAATCGCATATTGACGGCGCACGCTACGAAATGAGTCCCGAGCGATCGATCGAAATTCAAGGTCTTCTGGATTCCGATATCCAAATGCAGCTTGATCAATGCGTAGCGTTGCCGGCTTCTGAAAAGGAGATGGAAGCGGCAATGGAACTGTCTTTGCGTTGGGCGGAACGCTGCAAAACAGCATTTGGGCATCAACCGGGCAAAGCGATGTTCGGCATTGTACAGGGGGGCGATAATCCTAGGTTGCGTGAGCGTTCCGCAACGGCTCTGAAAGAAATGGGGCTTAAAGGATATGCCGTTGGTGGTTTGGCGGTTGGCGAACCTCAACATGTGATGATGGCTATGCTTGAGGCAACATGTCCGATTTTACCGGAAGATAAGCCCCGCTATCTAATGGGCGTCGGTACACCGGATGATATTTTAAAAAGCGTCGCACGCGGTATTGATATGTTTGATTGCGTTATGCCGACGCGTGCGGGACGTCATGGACTGGCTTTTACGCGGTTTGGTAAGATTAATTTGCGCAATGCGCGTCATGCTGAAGACCCACGTCCGCTTGATCCCGAATCCTCATGCCCGGCTGCGCGTGATTATAGTCGTGCCTATCTTCATCATCTTGTCAAAGCGGGTGAGGCACTTGGCGGAATGTTGTTGACGTGGAACAATCTTGCTTACTACCAGCAGCTCATGCAAGGCATTCGAACGGCTATTGAAGAACAACGCTTTGACGATTTTTCCAACGCAACCACTTTGCGTTGGGCGGAAGGTGACGTTGCACCGCTTTGATTGATAAGAATTCTGGTTGGACGCGATTGTATTCAGCCAGAGGCTGCTTATATCTAAAGACATGAAAATATCTGTTCTTGATCTTTGTCCTGTCCCAGAAGGCAGTGACGTTGCACACGCGTTAAAAAACGCAATCGAATTGGCGAAGCACTTGGAAAGCTTGGGTTTTCCGAGGGTGTGGTATGCCGAACATCACAATATGACTGGTATAGCCAGTGCCGCGACCTCAGTGGTCATGGGGCAGGTGCTTGCCGCGACGAAAAAAATCCGCGTTGGTGCGGGCGGTGTCATGTTGCCCAATCATTCGCCGCTGGTTATTGCCGAGCAGTTTGGCACTTTGGAAGCGCTCTATCCCGGACGCGTCGAGTTGGGTCTGGGCCGGGCACCGGGCACAGATCAAATGACAGCGCGGGCTTTGCGGCGCACGCTTGAAAGTGATCCCAATGATTTCCCGCGCGATGTTGTAGAGCTTATGTCGTACTTCAAACCTGTAGAGCCAGGCCAAAGTCTGCGTGCGGTTCCAGGTGCCGGCTTGAATGTGCCAATCTGGATACTTGGGTCGAGCCTATTCGGCGCGCAGCTTGCCGCTATATTGGGGCTGCCCTATTCATTCGCATCGCATTTTGCACCCGCAGAGCTGCATCGCGCATTAGCTGTTTATCGTGAACGTTTCCAGCCCTCGGAATATCTCGAAAAACCAAAAGCCATGGTGGCACTGAATGCTATTGTGGCAGATACCGATAGTGAAGCTGAATTTCTTTTTTCTTCTCAGCAGCAGGCATTTGTCAATCTTCGCACGGGGCGGGCGGGGCCGCTGCCCAAACCTGTAGAAAATTACGTAGACGGTTTACCACCGCAAAACCGCATGGTGTTGGATCAGGCTTTATCCTGTTCCGTCATTGGATCGCCGCAAACGGTAAAAACCGGTCTCCTTGATTTGATAGAAAAGACCAAAGCGGATGAGCTCATTGTTACCTCCCCGATATGGGATAGCCAACAGCGGAAAGCATCATTTACCCGTTTGGCGGATGTTATAAGCGCACTTTAATCGAGCCTTTTGATAGACACAGAAGAGACCGCCTTAGTGGCGGTTTTTTTTGTATTGGACAGGGTTTTCTCATCCCGAAAAGAATTTGTTGACAAAATATATTTTAAAATATACGAATAAATATATGATTGGAGGATCATATTTAGAAGTCGTGATACCGACAATCTCAAAAAACATTTTAAACATTCATCTGTCGTGTGAGGACGCGTCGGATGTAATCAATAGAGGTTTTACGATGTATTATTTTGCATATTGTACGTGGCTGGATGACGCTGAAATCAAACGGTATTGGCCAGAAGCAAAAATGGTAACAAAGGGCTTTGCCGCCAATCACCAGCTCAAATTTCATGCGGCGGGAGACCGTAAAGATCGTGGTTGGTGCCATTTCGATAATAGTGCTGCGGCTGCCGGGCAGAAAGCCTTGGGTGTTGTGTTTACGCACGGGCCTGATCGCTTTGAAGAAGATTACGACGACTTCGAACGGTGTTGCATGACTGTCTATGGCGACGATGGAAAAACCTATGATTGTTGGACCTATCGCCTGCTCCGTCCGGGTATTGAGATGCGGCCGCCTAATTTCTATTGGGAGCATATACCAGCCGGTTTCGAACAGTTCGGCTTTCCAAAAGACTACGTTGAAAAAGTAAAGGGCGTCTATCAAGCGGCTGCTGAATGCCCGCGTGCTGACCGTCCAAATCCGTCTGCCATTCCGGGCAAAGGGGCTGAAACGCGCTAAAGCGTAAGGGCAGGGCGCAGGGCCCTGCCTGTTCTAAAATAATAATAATAGAACAAAGGGGATTAAAATGGGAATCAATAGAATTGTCAGGTGCGGCCTGCTTTGCAGCCTCATGCTTGGCCTCACGACTTTATCTGTGGCTGGACAGGAGGCAAGGTCATTGCTGCCTGAAACGGTAAAAAACAAAGGATATGTTACCATCGGCTCGCAGCAAACCGTGCCGCCAATAGAGTTTCGCGATACGAAAACCTTGGAAGTCATTGGTGCAAGTGTCGATCTTCTTCACGAGGTTGGCAAACGCTTGCAAATAGATATTCGTTTTCAGCAGGCTGAATATTCTGCATTAATATCCGGCATTGAAGCAAATCGTTTTGACATTGCGTCGGGTGCCATATCGGACACGGCGGAACGAGAAGAAAAACTCGACTTTATCAATTATATGATGGCGGGTGCGGCCATTCTGGTGCGGCTGGGTGAAGAAACCAGTTTGAAGACGATTAACGACTTCTGCGGACATAAAATGGCAACGTTGCTTGGTAGTCGTGTGATCATGGATGCCGTGGATAAAGCATCGGCGCAATGTATTGCGCAGGGACGTCAACCGATTGAAGTAGACCAATTGCCTTCAGCACCCGATGCACGTCAACAGTTGGATCTCAAACGCGTTGATGGTTATCTTGGTGATTATCCAGCACTTGTCTACATGCTGCAACAAATGCCGGCGCGATACGCAATAGCTTCAGGAAACTACATTCTGGTTCCTTATACCACTTCCTGGGGTTTTGCTAAAAACAACCCTTCTTTGCGTGATTCTTTCAAGGCCGCGATGGACGAAATCTACGCCGACGGCACCTATCTGGCTATCTTGAAGAAATGGCAGTTGGACGGTGTGGCACTGGATAGAATTACCGTCAATATGCCCGCCAACCGCCGTTGAGGCTATCCTGACTGCTTGGTTTTGTATGACCGGCATAGGATGAGCCACGTTGCCGACGCAATGCAAAAAAACAATCTTCCATACGGAGAAATAGAATGCGTGTTCCTGTAGATGCGGAATACCCGATCATACAACGCCGCCCTTGGGGAAGCTGGGCGTTGGGTGTAATGGTGATCGCTTTCCTGATATTCATCGTTTACGCGGGTTATAAACGCCAGATTATCGATGTTGAGGTGTTCAAGACCTATCTTTTCAGTACAGCTATTCTCAAAGCTGCTTTAAATGCGGTCATTTTGGGAACCTTGGCGCTGATCGGTGCATCGCTGATAGGCTTTGTGTCAGCTTTGATGCGTTTGTCGCAAAATCCCATACTCTCGTCCCTATCCGGTATTTATGTCTATTTGTTCCGTGGCACGCCGATGCTGATCCAGTTGCTTTTCTGGTTCAACGCCGTACCGATTATGTTTCCGAATATCTACATCATACTGCCTTTTATGTCGCAACCGCTGATAGATGTGCCGACACCGCAGTTGATTACGCCGTTTGTCGCAGCGTTGTTTGGCTTGGCATTGGCTGAGGGGGCTTACATGAGCGAGGTTATACGCGGTGGCATTATGGCCGTCGACCAAGGCCAACGCGCAGCCGCTGTCGCCCTCGGTATGACAAGAACCAAAGTGCTGACACAAGTGATTATGCCGCAAGCCGGTCGGATCATTATACCAACCACCGGCAATCAATATATCATGTTGTTAAAATCGACATCTTTGGCAATGGCGATTGGCTACCAGGAGCTGACACGTATCAGCATGGATATTTATTCCGCCAATTTCCGAACGACCGAGCTGCTGGTTGTTGCTGCCTTCTGGTATTTGGTGATGACAGCATTTGCCACAATCCTTCAAGCATTTCTTGAAAAAACATTCCCCCTACGGTGATGATAATGACAGGTCAATCAACGGCAGTAAGCCTTAACAAGATTACCAAATATTTCGGGTTGCAAACAGCTTTCGCAAATGTATCGTTTGATGTGCCATCAGGACAGGTTGTTGCTCTGCTTGGCCCTTCCGGTGCAGGAAAATCAACAGTGCTGCGCTGTATCAACCATCTCGAGAAAATATCGGCCGGTCGGATTTATGTTTATGATGACCTTATTGGGTATCGTGAAAGAGACGGCAGGCTTTATGAATTGTCGGATAGGGAGATAAGCCGTCAACGCCAGGTGGTTGGCATGGTTTTCCAGCACTTCAATCTCTTTCGACATATGACTGTGCTTCAAAACGTCATATGCGCACAGGTCCATGTGCTGAAGCGACCAAAGGTCGAGGCGCGAGATATCGCAATGGAAAATCTGCGCAAGGTCGGACTTGAAGCGAAATCTTCGTCTTATCCCGCACAATTATCCGGTGGCCAACAACAACGCGTTGCCATTGCGCGCGCGTTGGCGGTGCAACCGCGGGTGCTCTTGCTTGATGAGCCAACCTCGGCACTGGATCCAGAATTGGCGCAGGAAGTCGTGCTGACAATTCGGGAGTTGGCGCGTGAAGGACAAACCATGATGATTGCCACCCACGACATGGGAATTGCGCGGGATGTAGCAGACCGCGTGATATTCATGGAAAATGGGGCCGTTGTCGAGGACGCTTTATCGCAGCAGTTTTTCAAGCAGCCGCAAAATGAACGCGCCAGACAGTTTCTCGCCAAGATTTTGCATGCGCACGACTAGACATCCATAGCCGAAGTTTATCACAGCTATTGGCACTATTTGAACCATGATGAACTTCAACATCCATCTACAAACACAAAAGGGAGAGAAAAAGAGAGAGACACTTGACCTTGCCAAAACATCTTTTTTATTTGTATTGGCATTGGTTTAAGGCATATAGAATGCACAACTTCAGAGGTTGATCTTTTGATCAGGCCGCAGACTTGGTATCAGGTGAAAACCGTTATGAAAAAAGCAGGCGAAAAGTCTTCAAACACATCGGATATCCGAGCAAGGCTTCTCAGTATGATACTGGGTTCGGAATTGAAGTCCGGGCAGCGCATCGTCGAGGACGATCTTTGTGAACGTTTGGAGGTTGGACGCACGCCGTTGCGCGAAACCTTATTGGTTTTGCAAGGTGAAGGGTATCTGGAACGCAATCGCGGCTGGGTTGTCAGTCAGGTGGACAGTTCGCAAATATCCGCGATATTTGAAAGCCGTGCCGCAATTGAAGGGGCGACAGCCCGTTTGGCAGCACGCCATGCGGATGAAAGCGTTCACGATGCACTTGATAAGCTCATCCTGCAAATGGATGAGGTGGGTGGATTGCAAAGGCACGAACTCAATGCGTTGAATAATGCGTTTCACCAATTGATTGTCGATGCATCTGAAAATCCATTTTTGGTGGATTTCCATAAGCGCACCAAGTTTCAATATTGGCTGTTAAGGGTACCGGTGCTGTTCAGTGAAAATGAAACCAGTCTGACCAATCAGCAACACCGGGATATCCTTGCCGCTTTGCGTGACCGGGATGAGGATAAGGCTGAACGCTTGGCGCGCGAGCATGTCGAAACGACGAGAAATATTGTCGAGCCGGCTTTGCGGATGTAATTCACCGAGGCATTCTTTATGCGTTACCGCGTTTTCCGAAAGGTGTGAAGCGGTTTTTGGTTAACGAACGCGGTGTAAACAATGGATTAGAGCGTTGATCTGATCAAATCAGATCAAAATGCGCTTTAATATCAGCGTTTTGTTGTGTGTAGAAAAACATGCGGTGACGTTCTTCTGTCGCACCTATCATTATTCTACATGCAGCAGATTGTCTCCGGCTATATGGCCGTTCGTCTCTTTTTTCTTCCTTTGCACAAAACGACCGACTGAAAAATGCAAAGAGAGAGGACAAAATGACATCATTATTTCAAAAGCTTCACCATATCTGTATCGTTGTGCATGATCTTGAACAGAAGGTGGCCTATTATGAAAGCTTGGGAATTGGGCCTTGGTTCGATTATCCGAAACATCAACCCTATGTCGAGCTTGACGTGCCCGATGTAGCAGCGTCCGCTTCCATGCGTTACAAATGTGTAGATCTGGATAATGTTCAGCTGCAATTATGCGCACCAGGTACACTTGATTCACCACAAAGCAGGTTTTTAAGGGACCATGGCGAGGGGGTTTATCATCTTGGTTTTGAGGTCGACCAACTGAAATGCGCGGAAAAAATCGGTGCAGACCTTGGATTGCATGTTATTGCCCGCGGGTTTCGCGCTGATGGCACCGGCTTTTGCTATTACGATACACGTGAAAAAGCGGGAACAGTTTTGGAAATCCGTAAATAAGCAGATGGGCCGATTGAGCGGAGAAATGCGCAATCGGCTCGAAACCATAAAGCGTGGTCCTCAAAAAAAGGAAGCAGCTTTGAAAAAGATAGCAACATCTTATGTGTGAAGTCATCTGAATTAACATATGCACGCGCTCTAGAGATTAAGCCTGTTTGCGATGAAGCGCGACAACATGGGGCCGGTAATGGTGACAACAATGAAACGTGTTGTCTGGAAAGCCATAACAAATGGCACATTGACGGGTGTGCTGGCAGCAATAATAGACACAGAATCGGCCCCGCCCGGGCTCGTTGCGAGATAGGAGGTAAGAATATCGACGCCGGCTAGATGTGTCATCAAAATTGCCAATAAGGAACAAAGACCGATGAGCAGAAAGGTTGTGCCAAACAAAATTGGCAATGCTTTGATCGCATATAGAAGAATATTGCGGGTAAATCTGAGACCGATCGTCCAACCAATCAACATGTAACTGATGGCAAGCAACCACGGTGGCAGAACCAGATCTATCAAACCGAAATTTTGCAACAGAACCGCGATAACAAAGGGAACCAGCATTCCGCCGGCTGGCACACGCAAGGCTCTCGCCCCCAAGGAACCACCAAACGCAATCAAAATCGTGACGAAAAACCACCCGTAATGCATTTCTGGAAACCAGTTGATAGCGATATGTGTGGTTGTATCAGTTGAAAGAAAACGGGCGAGAATGGAAGCTAATCCTGCAACGATGACCACGCGCAAATATTGCATTACGGCGACGAGCCGCTCGTCGGCCCCGTAATCTTGCGCCATAATCACCATTGCCGAGGCGCCGCCGGGTGCCGCGCCCCATATTGCCGTCGTACCGGGGAGTACCTGTTTTTTCGCCAGAATATACCCGATGAGATTGGCAATGATGATTACGGAAAATACACCGCCGATAAACAGCGGCCAATCGGCGACCACCTCTCGAAGAATATCGTTGGTGATGACCTGTGCGACCATGCAGCCGACAACACCTTGAGCCATATTGAATAGCGGCGGGGTTATTTTGACCTGCGCATTTGATACGGCGATAAGTATGGCCGCAATCATCGGTCCAAGTAGCAGTGCCGCCGGTATTTGCAGCATTTCGAGCGCAACGATGAGAAGCGTTGTCAATAAAATCAGGCATATCCAGCGGAACGGTCGCGAAATATGCCCCAAATCCGGCAATGAGATGAAACGCTTAAACATGCTAATCGCTAAAACTTTGGAAGGGTTGCGTTAAGAAACACAAATGTTGTGAACGCACATCCAAAAGCTGTCAAGCAAACCACACTGGCTATTCAATGCCGAATACGTGAATGAAATTCATTTCAATAGGCCTGAAAAGCATAAAACTGCGTAACCGACATAGCGGTTAACGCAGTTTTATCAATACGCATTTCCCTTGCGATACTATACACTTGCAAGAGATTACTGCTCTGGTACGCACTACCTGATCCAGAGAGAAACAGTTTGTTTTTGTTTCTGATGACTGTTTAGCGCAACAATGTTAATCACGAGTTAGCGATCACTTAATGAAGTATGAAAATCGTCGTTTTTTGATACAAAAACGCATTTCATTCCAATAAATCGAAAGCCGGATGCACATGACGCGCGCACTAATGTTTCAGGGGACGGGATCGGATGTGGGTAAGACCGTATTGGTTGCCGGTTTTTGTCGGTTGGCGCGCAATCGTGGTCTGAGCGTAAGACCATTCAAACCACAAAATATGTCAAACAACGCCGCTGTTGCCGACGATGGTGGTGAGATTGGTCGGGGACAATGGTTGCAAGCTTTGGCTTGCGGTGTTCCGGCATCGGTCCATATGAATCCCGTTTTATTGAAACCGCAAAGCAGCACGGGATCGCAAATCGTTTTACAAGGAAAAGTCTTCGGCCATGCAAAAGGTGCCGACTACCAGAAATTGAAGCCGACATTGCTCGATAAAGTCATGGAATCCTATACAATCTTGAAAAAAGAATCGGATTTGATACTGATTGAGGGGGCCGGCTCTCCTGCAGAAATCAATTTGCGCCGAGGAGACATCGCCAATATGGGATTTGCGCAACGGGCCGACGTTCCAGTCGTTCTTGTTGGAGATATCGATCGTGGCGGCGTTATCGCCTCATTGGTTGGAACGCGCCATATTCTTGCGCATGATGATTGTGCGATGGTCGGCGGTTATCTTATCAATAAATTTCGCGGTGATGTTTCACTGTTTGATGACGGTGTGAAAGCCATTGCCGGTTATACCGGTTGGCGTTGCTTTGGCATTATTCCGTGGTTGAACGATGTTGCTTGCCTTCCCGCAGAAGATTCGATGGCGCTGGAGCACTACAAATCAAAGTCCAACGGCAAAATAAAAATAGCGATTCCAATCCTGCCTCATATTGCCAACTTTGATGATCTGGATCCGCTACTTCAAGAAAGTGATGTCGAGGTAATTTTTATCCGCGCGGGTGAAGCCTTTCCCATCACATGCGATCTCGTCGTTATTCCGGGGTCTAAATCCACCATAGCCGACATGACCGCATTGCGTGAACGAGGTTGGGCAAAGGCGATTATCGACCATGCGCATAATGGCGGTCATGTCATCGGTATCTGTGGTGGTTTTCAGATGCTTGGCAATAGAATCGTCGATCAACATGGAAAAGACGGCCCGGTACGCGACATTGCGGGGTTAGGACTGCTCGATATCGAAACGGAGATGGGACCGGAAAAAGTCACACGCAACGTAACCGCTCGACATATAGAAACCGGTCTGCCACTTAACGGTTACGAGATACACCTTGGGCAGACCACAGGTCCGGACACACAGAACGGAATTGTTGAGATTGATGGTCGGGTAGATGGTGCCGCCTCTCGCGATAAGCGCGTTTGGGGAACCTATTTGCACGGCTTGTTCCAGGCAGATGCCTTTCGTCATCATTTTCTTCAATCATTAGGGGGCGCTTCCGATGGCGTGAACCACAACGACAAGGTGGACCGCGCGCTTGACCGTATCGCTGAACAGTTGGAAAAAGTGGTGGACGTCAATGCGCTTTTTGCGCTTGCACGTTGATATCTGAAACGCTATTTTCAAAGCTTCCGGTTTTTGTGGTGGAGAAATTCATAACAAAAAGCAAAAGGGAATGCGGAAGATGGATCCAATTCGGACATCATTATCGCAGCCGACCCCGCGACTGTAGAATATGAGAACAAGCCAGGCCAAAGACACTTTGGCAGCCACTGATTGATCGGGAAGGCGGTTTTGTTTGTCGACATATGAGCCAGGAGACCTGCCGGAATAAGGGCAATAATGCTCAAACCGACCGGAATGATCCGGTAACGCCGACACGGAGGTTGTTTTGGCAAAATTGACGCTGGTTTTGGGCGGAATACGCTCGGGTAAATCGCGTTTTGCAGAAGAGCTGGTGCTGGCAAAGGGCAAGAAACCCGTTTACGTGGCCACAGCGGAAATCTTCAATCAGGAGATGCAAAAGCGTGTGGACCTCCATCGCGCGCGACGCCACCAATATTGGTTGGAATGCGAGGCCCCCATCGCTTTGTTAGCGGCGCTGTTGCAATATCAGGGGAACAGCCACGCCATTCTTGTCGACTGTCTAACCGTATGGTTGGGCAACCTCATGCATTACGAGGAAGATATTTCCCAATCCATCAAAAGTTTCGTGGACGGTCTTTCAGCGCTGGATGCTGATATTGTGTTGGTCTCAAGTGAAGTGGGATTAGGCATTGTTCCAGACAATGCGCTGGCGCGAGCATTTTGCGACCATGCGGGCACGCTCAATCAGGCTATTGCGGCTATATCAAGTGAAGTTTATTTCATTGCGGCAGGATTGCCGCTCAAGTTAAAAGGCTAAATCCTATGTCAGATCAAAATTTCCTGCAAAGTAAAATACCGGCCACCGTTATTACCGGTTTTCTGGGGTCTGGTAAGACGACTATGATCCGACATCTTTTGGAAAATGCCGGAGGTAAGAAGATAGCGCTGATCATCAATGAATTTGGCGACCTTGGTGTCGATGGCGGATTGATTAAAGGTTGCGGCATTGAAAATTGTCGTGAAGAAGATGTGATCGAACTGAATAATGGCTGTATTTGCTGCACTGTGGCGGAAGATTTTATTCCCACAATGTCGAAACTTCTCGATAGACCAGATCGGCCAGACCACATTGTCATTGAAACATCTGGTCTGGCTTTGCCTCAACCTTTGGTGGCTGCCTTCAATTGGCCGGAAATCAAAACGCAAGTCACTGTTGACGGTGTTATTACAGTGGTAGACGCACCAGCCGTTGCCGAAGGTCGTTTTGCCGATGATCATGACAAAATAGATACTCAGCGTAAACAGGATGAATCGCTCGATCATGAGAGCCCGCTTGAGGAGCTTTTTGAAGACCAGATCCATGCAGCGGATCTTATCGTGTTAAATAAAGCCGACCTGCTCGATGAAGAAACACTCGATAAAGTCCGCAGCATTGTTGCATCGCATAGTGATCGTGTGGCGCAGATGGTACCGGCACAATTTGGCAGCTTGGGAATCGATCTGTTATTGGGCTTGGGTATCGGAACCGAAGACGATATTGAAAACCGCAAATCCCACCACGAACTGCATCATGCTGCGGGCGAAGCGCATAGTCATGATGAGTTTGACAGTTTCGTGGTAGACGTGGCCGCAATCGACGATCCAAAGAAGATCGTTGAGCAACTGAAAACGATTATTGCAGATCATGATATTCTGCGCCTGAAAGGTTTTGTCGACGTGGTCGGGAAGCCGATGCGTTTGGTCGTACAGGCAGTCGGACAGCGCGTGGATGCTTATTTCGATCGTCCTTGGTCGCTTGATGAACCGCGCCAAAGCCGTCTCGTGGTCATTGGCCTGCATGATATGGATCAGGAAGCTGTGCGCAAAAGCTTAATGGCGATCCGCAGCTGATGCATCTTCTTCTCGCGCAAAAGGGTACAATTGTTGAAGCCGATGAGGCGGTTGATCTTGGTCAATCGCCCGCCGATGTTATTTTCATGGCGGCGGCAGACACTGAACTTGCAAGCGTGAGTGTTGCCAAGGCGTCACTTGGTAAGGATAGTTCCGAACTGCGGTTGGCAAATTTGATGGCGCTGTCCCATCCGATGTCTGTTGACACCTATATAGAACGTACTGCCAGCAAAGCGCAGCTTGTCGTGTTACGCGTTATCGGCGGGGAAAGCTATTGGCCCTATGGTTTACAGCGGTTGCACGCTCTCGCTGTTGACAGAAAAATCAAGCTTGTAGTCCTTCCCGGTGACGACAAGCCAGATGCCGGCTTGGAAAAATATTGCACGGTGGCTTTGGATGATTGTGAAGCCGTTTGGCGCTATCTGATTGAAGGCGGCACACAAAATATGCAGGGCTTTCTGCGCTATTGCGATTATCTTCTCGGACGGGCGTCCCGCCCCGTTGATGCCGTACCTTTGATGAAAGCCGGCTTGTGGTCGTCAGAAGATAATGGTTTTTCGTTGGAAACGCTGGAAAAACAACGCAAGATAAGCGGAAAACCCGTTGTTGCGGTTTGTTTTTATCGTGCATTGGTACAAAGCGGGCAGACGCTTGCCATTGAAGCTTTGGTCAAAGCCCTTGCAAGGCGTGACATGATTGCCTTGCCTGTTTACGTCTCGAGTTTGAAAGATCCGCTAAGTGTGGCAATTGTCGATTCGATTTTTGCCAGACTCTGTCCGGATATTGTGCTCAATGCGACCGGTTTTGCGGTGTCCAATGGTTTGATGGATCGTGAGCCAACCGTGTTGGAAAAACGCGGGGCGATGGTTTTACAAATCATTCTTTCGGGCAGCAGCGAAGAAATTTGGCAGCGCGATGGGCGTGGCCTTTCAGCCCGCGATCTTGCGATGAATGTTGCTTTGCCGGAAGTCGATGGTCGTCTTCTTACCCGCGCAATTTCTTTTAAGTCTGCGGTGCAGTTCGACGAACAGACAGAATGCAATGTGGTTGTCCACAAGCCATTGGCTGATCGTGTTGAATTCGTTTGTGAGCTGGCAAAGAACTGGGTGCGTTTGCGACTTAAGAAACCGGCGGAACGACGTGTTGCTATTATTATGGCGAACTATCCCGGTGGCGACGGGCGATTAGGGCATGGTGTAGGACTGGATACGCCAGCAGCTACTCTATTGACACTGCGTGCGATGGAACAGCACGGTTATCCCGTCACCGATATTCCGGCTGATGGAAATACGCTTATGCGTCTTTTGTCGCAAGGTCCAACCAATGAAGGTGTGGCTGGTCGGGTTATACGAGTTTCGTTTTCAGTTAAAGAATACAAAACGTTATTCAATAATCTTGACAAAGAAATTCAACAGGAAATCTTGCAGCGCTGGGGTGCTCCGGAAGATGATGCGTATGTGACGGAACACGGCTTTGCACTTCCGGTTATGATGTTTGGAGACACAGTTATCGGCATTCAGCCGGAGCGTGCTTATGGTATGGATGCCAAGCAGGTTTACCATGCGCCGGATATCGTTCCGTCCCATCATTATCTGGCTTTCTATTTCTGGTTGCGCTTTGTCTATCGTGCTGACGCGGTCGTGCATATGGGCAAGCACGGCAATCTTGAATGGCTGCCGGGCAAGGCGTTGGCGCTTTCTGCCCGTTGCTACCCTGAAATAGCGCTTGGAGCCATGCCGCATATTTATCCATTTATTGTCAATGATCCGGGCGAAGGGACGCAGGCAAAGCGTCGCTCTTCTGCTGTTATTATCGACCATCTGACTCCGCCCTTAACGCGGGCGGAAAGTTATGGTCCGCTCAAGGACTTAGAGGTTCTTGTTGATGAATACTATGAAGCATCGGGTGTCGATCCTCGCAGGCTCGCCAAGCTGAAAACGGAAATTCTCGATTTGGTTCGTCTCACGGGATTGAACAGGGATGCGGGTATTGATGTTCATGACAGTGATGACTTCGCACTTGAAAAACTTGATGCATTTCTGTGTGACCTGAAAGAGTTGCAGATTCGCGACGGGCTTCATATTTTTGGTAAGGCGCCGGAAGGCGAGCAATTGGAAAATCTTTTGGTTGCGCTAGCGCGTGTTCCGCGTGGCGACGATGAAAAGGGTAGCCTTCATCGCGCCATTGCCGATGATTTGGCGTTGCATTTCGATCCGCTCGATTGTGCTTTTGCAGATGTCTGGGCTGGCAGCAAGCCACAGATTTTGCAGACGATATGTCAAGATGTCTGGCGGAGTACCGGCGATACCGTTGAACGCATCGAGCTGCTGGCATTGAAACTTGTTTCAGGAGAAGTGCAGCTGCCATCATGGTTTGCAAAAACCTTGCCGATATTGGACGACATTCAAAACAGTCTTCGTCCTATGGTTTTAACTTGCGGACCAAGCGAGATGGAGGGGTTTCTCAAAGCATTAGATGGGCGTTTTGTTAATCCCGGGCCATCTGGTGCACCGACACGCGGGCGGCCCGACGTGTTACCGACAGGTCGTAATTTCTTTTCGGTCGATACGCGCGCTGTGCCGACACCGTCGGCATGGACGCTGGGAAAACGGTCTGCAGAATTGTTGATAACGCGCTATGTGCAGGATCATGGTGAATGGCCAAAAGCCTTTGGTCTCACCGCTTGGGGGACCGCCAATATGCGCACCGGAGGGGATGACATTGCGCAAGCTTTGGCATTGTTAGGGGTGAAGCCCGTATGGGATGCGGCATCTCGCCGTGTAACGGGTTATGAAGTGATTCCCTTGGCAGCTTTGGGTAGGCCTCGGGTTGATGTCACGCTAAGGATATCGGGCTTTTTCCGTGATGCCTTTCCCGAGCAGCTGGTATTGCTGGATCAAGCTGTTCGTGCGGTTGCCGCTTTGGACGAACCACTGGCTGATAATCCTATAGCAAACAATGTTGCGCGTGATAGCGCGCTCATGCTCGAACAAGGATTTTCAGCAGACGACGCGCTTGAACGGGCAGGCTATAGAATATTTGGTGCCCGTCCCGGCGTTTATGGCACCGGTGTTCAAGAATTGCTTGATAAAGGCAACTGGCAGGAAAGTGCAGATCTTGGCAAAGCTTGGTTTGCGCACTCATCGCACGCATATGGTAAAGCCGAAGCCGCCGATGCCGGTACCCAGCTTGAAGAGCGGCTTCAACAACTTGATGCTGTGGTTCAAAATCAAGACAATCGCGAGCATGACCTTCTTGATTCAGGTGAATATTATGCGTTTGAAGGTGGCATGGCATCAGCCATAGCTGAAAAAAAGGGGTTGTGGCCGACAATCTATCATAATGATCTTTCTCGTCCTGAAAGACCCTTGATTAAAACCTTGCTGGAAGAGATTGGGCGCACACTTCATGGCCGCGCTGTTAATCCAAAATGGATAGACAGTGCAAAACGCCATGGTTTTAAAGGTGGTGTCGAAATGGCAGCCACGGTGGATTATCTCTTCGCTTTTGCGGCCACAACCAATGCCGTTTCAGATCACCATTTTGAGGCGATTTATGAAGCCTATATTCGTGATCTTCAAACAAGAGATTTTTTAAAACAATGCAATCCGGCTGCTTTGTCCGAGATCGCTGAAAAATTGGTGCAAGCGATTGAGAGACAATTGTGGTCTCCGCGCTCGAATTCCGCACGATATGAATTGGAAGAATTGCAGAAAGGTTTCAGGCAATGAGCGTGAAAGATAACATGACGGAAGAACAATTAAACGCGCGTCATGCTGAAAAGATGAAAAAAAAGAAAGCAGCCCGCGATAAAATCGATGCAGGAAAAACAGAAGAAAAAGGTCTTCTTATTGTTCATACCGGCAAGGGAAAAGGCAAAACTACGGCTGCCTTTGGTATGGTGTTTCGCGCTTTGGGACACGGCATGAATGTGGGCGTCGTGCAGTTTGTCAAAGGTTTGCGGGTAACGGGCGAGCGTGCTGCTTTGGAAAAATTCGGTAATCAAGTCCGCACTTTTGCCAGCGGCGAAGGGTTTACATGGGAAACCCAAGATCGATCCAAAGATATAGCAATGGCGCGTGAAGCTTGGGAAGTCGCCAAGGAAATGATCCTTGATGAAACGACAGATGTGGTATTATGCGATGAATTGAATATTGTTCTGAGATATGATTATCTACCGCTGTCAGAGATTATGGACGTATTGGCACAGCGACCATTCATGAAACATGTGATTATCACCGGCCGTAACGCGCGCGAAGATCTGATCGCTGCAGCCGATCTGGTGACGGAAATGGAGCTTGTAAAGCATCCGTTCCGTTCGGGGATAAAAGGGCAGAAGGGGATAGAATATTGATAACAGCCTCATGGCAGTTCTGGGCTTTTATGGCAGCTATTTTCGCTGCCCTGACAGCTATATTTGCCAAGATCGGGATACATGGCATCAATTCGGACTTCGCAACGCTGGTGCGGACACTTGTTATCATTGGCGCTTTGTGTTTTTTCCTTACACTGACAGGCCAGTGGCAGCGCCCCCAAGATATTTCGTTTAAATCCTGGTTATTCCTAATATTGTCGGGGTTGGCGACGGGTGCGTCCTGGCTTGCCTATTTCAGGGCATTGCAATTGGGTGATGCTTCACGCGTCGCGCCAATTGATAAATTATCGGTTATTTTTGTTGCGATCTTCGGCGTTACATTTTTAGGCGAAAAGCTTTCGGCAATTAATTGGACCGGTGTTGTTCTCATCGGGGCAGGGGTTATTTTACTGTCGTTAAAGATGTAGAAATTCCCTTAGAGGATTATGTGGGTCCCATAATAGTTTCACTGCAAGAATAAGGCATACAATCACCAGCAACGGCTTTATCAGGCGTGAACCAACCCTCATGGCGATACGCGCTCCGATTTGCGCACCAATGAATTGCGCAATACCCATCGAGATACCGATGCGAAAGTCGATAGAGCCGACAAGCGCGAATGTCAGAAATCCGCCAACATTGGACGAAAAATTTAAAAGCTTGGTGTGGGCTGTTGCTTTGAGAATGCCATATCCGGCCAGCGAAACGAAAGCCAGCATGTAAAAAGAACCGGCACCCGGGCCAAAAAGTCCGTCATAGAAACCGACAAGCGGCGCCATGGTCAGGCAAAAAACCATCGGACCGATACGTTGGGTCTTATCGATATCGTTCAGATTTGGTTTTAAGGCAAAGTAGAGCGCTACAACGATTAATAAAACGGGCAGAAAGGCTTGTAAAATGGCAACCGGAATAACGACGGCAACAAGGGCACCGACAACGCTGCCGAAAAATGCCATAAGGGCTTGTCCGAATTGTTTTCGCAGATCAACATGTCCGGCACGGGCATAGGCCAGTGTCGCCGAAAATGATCCAAACAGCCCCTGCAGCTTATTCGTTCCCAATGCGGTTACCGGCGGGATACCGGACAACATCAAGACGGGAATGGTGATGAGACCGCCGCCGCCCGCTATTGAATCGATAATACCAGCAGCCAAAGCTGCAAAAATCAAAGTAACAATAGTCGGGTCAGTCAGAAAATCGATCATCGCCTAAAACGCTCCTCCAAATTGGCAACAACATAAACGAGTCGGGCTTTTTGACCAGAGAAACTTCGATTTTTATGATCAAGCTCTTGTGTTTTCTCTTCAGTGTTGGCACTTTCGGTTTCCGATAGAATTTGGCAGCTTCGCCTGAATGGGAGTTATGGATGTTTCAACGCATTGCGAGTTATTTTTCACGCCACAATGCAGTTCGCAAAGTCGCCGATGATCCGGCAACAGCAGCTGAGCTTTTGTTGCTTATTCATCTTGGATTTGCAGATGGAGAGCATAGCGCCAGTGAAACAGCAGCTTTTTCTAAAATAGCTGAAGAACAGTTTGGCATTCCACGTGAGGCTCTGCCCGAGGTTATCAAATATCTTTATGATTTCGGTTATGAGACGACTACAGGACAAGCTGCATCTCTATTCGCGGAAATGGCACCGGAACGTAAGATCTCGCTCATTGAGAATTTGATGGCAATTGCTGCGGCCGACCGCCATGTTGATGCGGATGAAGTCGCTCTGATCCAGCGCGTCGCCGCTATTTTAGGCGTAACGGCCGAAGAAGTAGAGCGGGCACGCCGGCGCACGTAATGGTTTATAAAGCTTTAGCCCAAGGTGCGACGATTGGAATAGGTGTGGCGAGCCACGCGGATAAAGGTGATTTGATAGAGGCACTGCAAATATTACCTGATGTCGATTTAACAATCATCGCAACACGCAAGGGTAAAGAAACACATCCGGTATTGATCTATGCACAGGAGGTGCTGGGGCTTCCAATTGTGCTGTTTGACGTAAAACATCTCGAAGAGATGACGCCGCGTCTCAAAAATCCCTCCGATTCGGTATTCCATGCAATCGGATGCCATGGGGTGGCAGAGGCTTCAGCACTTGCTGCGTGCGGTCATGATGGTGAATTGATCGTCGAAAAAACGAAATTCGGTGGTGTAACCGTCGCTATAGCAAAAAGCTTTTCACAATGAAGGTTTATTTCATCGGCGCGGGGCCAGGGGCTCCAGATCTCATCACGGTTCGCGGGTTAAACCTGATAAAGACATGTCCGGTATGTCTTTACGCCGGTTCGCTGGTTCCAGCTGAATTGATCGCGCAGATACCAAGCACCGTAAAATTGATAAATACCGCCGATCTCAAGCTTGACCAGATTATTGCGGAATTCGCGGGGGCAAAGGAAATGGGCAAGGATGTCGCCCGCCTTCATTCTGGCGATCCATCGCTTTATGGTGCCATAGCCGAGCAGATGCGTGCGCTCGATGAACGAGCAATCGATTATGAAATTGTTCCGGGAGTTCCGGCATTTGCCGCCGCAGCGGCAGCAATGAAGCAGGAACTGACCTTGCCCGGTTTGAATCAATCTTTAATCATCACGCGCACGGCAGTTCACTCCTCTGCTATGCCGGCAGATGAAACGCTGCATAATCTTGGCCAAGCCCATGCAACTATGGCAATCCATCTTTCTGTAAAAAATATTGATTGCATCCAGAAAGAGCTTATCCCGCTTTACGGTACAGATTGTCCGGTGGTTGTCGCGGCCCGAATTAGCTGGCCGGATGAGATTATTCTCCGCGGGACATTGGCCGATATAGATCAAAAAATAGCGTCAGCGGGTCTTCGCAAAACCGCGATTATTTTTATTGGCAAAGGCATGTCCCCTGACAATTTCAACAATTCTTCGCTTTATAGTCTTTGCGATAAAAAATGAGAAATGAAGCGCATTGTTTCATCCACAGACGTCAGGTAAGGCACGTTTGGCAACGCTTTTCTTGTTTGCATGATAACTGGCAGGCCAAGCTGTCTTGCCGCCAATAATTTGCCAAATGATAGCTGGCCTCCAGAATTGCGACAGACCATGATGTTGAATCGGCGTTCTTCTAAAAAGGCGAGTTCTTCATCAAATGTCTTTGGTCTATCGTAGATAATTTCCAGATTGGCAAATTCATCGGCATTTTCAGCCGGTTCGATCATTCGTGCCACGAAACTTACATCTTTTCGTACAGAAAAACTTTTCAGATATTGCCTTCCTAAAGCAAGGAAACAAGAGCAATCCCGCGGTATCATGGGGACAGCTTCATGAAGATGTTCGACCATAAGCCAATTGTCGTCACGTTCAGCTTGCCATAAAGGCCGTTCAAGCCGGAGATAAGGAATGGATGTAGCTTCTGCTGCGCGCCATGCATGGTCGGTCATGGTTTGGGCAAAGGGATGCGTAGCATCAATGATCAAGCCGATCTGTTCTTTTTGTAACGTCTCAATCAATCCTTCAACGCCGCCAAAGCCGCCTATCCGAAACCTTCCGGCAGGTATACGCGGCTTGGAAGTTCGTCCGGCTAAGGAGGTGAGAAACGCTATCTGCTTTTGATCCAACCGTTCCGCCAGATTGTAGGCTTCTGTCGTGCCGCCAAGAAGCAGAATGGTATTAGATACGTGCAAGAATATTCCCCGTTCTATCGGTAACTAGCACTTCCACTTCTACCGGTGCGCCACGCAACGTATCCAATGCCGTCGCTTGCGCTTTGAGCGCAATGGGCTTGGCGATGTCGACATGGTTTTCTAAAGCAATGTCCAGGACTTCTTTGGCAGTATTTGCGGTGAGCACGGACGGTTTGAAGCTATCAGATAGACCCTGTTGTTGCGCTGTTTCCCATAGAAAACCCATATCAACCTGACTGCGTGAGGAATGCAGATCGAGTGCACCTTGGGCGAGTTTTGTAAACTTGGCAAAGCCTCCTGCAAGGGTTATTTTATCAATGGGATGCTGTCGCAGGTATTTCAATACCCCGCCGGCAAAGTCGCCCATGTCGAGCAGCGCATAATCGGGAAGATTGTAGAGCGCTTGCGCGGTATCTTCGGATGTCGAGCCCGTTGCGGCAATGACGTGATGTGCACCTTGTGCCCGCGCAACGTCAATGCCTCTATGAATGGAGTGGATCCATGCGGAACAGGAAAATGGATGCACAACGCCTGTTGTACCCAAAATGGAGATACCACCTTCAATTCCTAATCTCGGATTCCATGTTTTTTGTGCAAGTTCAAGACCGTTTGGAACAGAGATCGTTATGACGAGATCGGCGGGTAAGCCGTATTCGGCACATATCTCTTCGCAGATTGCGCGCATCATTTGGCGCGGCACCGGATTAATTGCCGGCTCGCCAACTGCAAGCGGCAGGCCAGCTTTGGTCACTGTACCGACACCTTCTCCAGCGCGGAAGATAATGCCACTGTCGGGAGGAGCAGGATGAACCGTTGAAATAATGGTTGCGCCATGAGTTACATCGGGGTCATCCCCAGCATCTTTAATGATGCCGGCAATAGCATATCCTTCACCCAGACTTTCCAGTGCCAATTGAAAATAGGGCACATCGCCTTTGGGCAGGATAATTCCTACAGGATCGGGAAATTCACCGGTGATCAAAGCCGTTAGCGCCGCTTTGGTGGCCGCCGTTGCACAGGCACCCGTTGTCCAACCGGTGCGCAGCGGAGTATCCGGTTTTCGTTTTTCGTGCTCGGCTTTTTCGCTCATCATGTTCTTATACGACGACAATAAAAAAGTTTACAGTGGATTCAATCTGCACGATAGATAAAACATCAAAAAACGTTGATTCTTCCATTGGGTAGAGCATAGCAGCAAAAGGTTGGATAATGGAGGCAGAATTGCCTTTCAATTTGCCAGAATTCATCGCAGGGCAGGTGTGGCTGGTGGGCGCAGGCCCGGGTGATCCCGGATTGTTGACCTTGCATTGCATCAATGCAATTCGTCAGGCGGATCATATTCTATATGATGCTCTGGTTGACCGGTCGTGTCTGACATTGGCACGTCCATCTTGCATCTTGGAATTTGCTGGAAAACGCGGCGGCAAGCCATCGCCCAAGCAGCATGAAATTACGATGCGTATGATTGAATTGGCGCAAGCAGGAAAACGCGTATTGCGGCTGAAAGGCGGCGATCCTTTTGTGTTTGGTCGCGGCGGTGAAGAAGCCTTGGCGCTGGTTGAGGCTGGAATTCTTTTTCGTATTGTTCCGGGTATTACCGCAGGGATAGCTGGTCCGGCCTATGCGGGCATTCCCGTGACACATCGCACAATCAATCAAAGTGTCACCTTTTTGACCGGTCATGATGCCGATGGTAGCGTCCCTAAATCGTTCGATTGGAATGCCATATCCAAAGCATCGCCGGTTTTGGTGCTTTATATGGCAATGAAGCATATAGGAGAAATAGCCGAGAATTTGCTGAAAGCTGGTAGACCGACAGATGAACCGGTCGTGTTCATTTCAAATGCCACCACGTTACGACAGTCGGTGGTTGAAACAACTTTAAGTCAAGCACGCCAGTGTGTTGAAGACCAACTGATCGAGCCACCGTCGATTATTGTCATTGGCGGCGTTGCGCAATTGCGCAGCTCGTTAAACTGGGTACCGGTTCTGGCACAAAAAACGGAAAGTGCGCTATGAAGGGGTTTATGATTGCTGCACCAAACTCCGGTGCTGGTAAGACTGTTATCACTTTGGCAATGCTGCGTGCCTTGAAAAATATCGGGCTTGATATTGCACCGGCAAAGGCTGGCCCTGATTTCATTGATCCTTCATTTCACCAAGCAGCAACCGGTGTCGAAAGTTATAATCTTGATTGCTGGGCAATGCGGCCGGATCTGGTCAGTGCGCTTTCGGCCCGCCGTACCGAAGGGGCAAAAACTTTGGTTGTCGAGGCGATGATGGGTCTATTCGATGGCGCCGCTGATGGCAGCGGGTCATCAGCGGATCTGGCAAAAATGCTCGGTCTGCCGGTCATTTTCGTGGTTGATTGCGCAAGCCAATCGCATTCTGTTGCGGCACTGGTAAAAGGTTTTGAAAGCTATATGCCGGGACTTTATATGGCCGGTGTCATTCTCAATAAAGTTGGGAGCGATCGCCATGAACTCATGTTGCGGCAGGCTTTGGAACGCATTGCTGTTCCTATATTGGGTGTTGTACGCCGTCATGAGGGGCTGGTATTGCCTTCACGGCATCTGGGACTGGTGCAGGCAAGCGAGCATCTTGCCATTGAAGAATTCATTGCCAATGCAGCTAGCATTATAGCCGATAGCGTCGATCTTGATCAGGTCGTCAGACTGTCTAAGTTGGCCGGCAATAAGGAACAGGCGGCAGCTGTGCCACGTATCGCACCGTTGGGACAACATATCGCTGTAGCGAAGGACGATGCATTCAGATTTGTTTATCCGCATCTTTTGGGGGGCTGGCGTCGCAAGGGTGTTGAGATATCGTTTTTCTCGCCTCTTGCCGATGAAGCACCTAATGAACATGCCGATGCTGTCTATCTTTGTGGTGGATATCCGGAACTTTTTGCCGCCAAACTGGCTGCAGCCAAACATTTTAAACGTTCAATCGTGCAGTTGGCTGCAAAAGGCGGTAGGATCTATGGTGAATGCGGTGGCTACATGACGCTAGGCGAAAGCCTTGAGGATGGTAATGGTATTCGACACGAGATGCTCGGGCTTTTGCCGTTGCATACTAGCTTCAAAAAGAAAAAGCTACATTTGGGGTATCGACGGCTTGAGCCCGCGGGTCATTTCCTTTGGCAACAGCCTATTCGCGGCCATGAATTCCATTATGCATCGATTATAGAGCAGGGGGGGGCGGCTCCTTTGTTCAAAGCACGTGATGCGCTTGGAACAGATATGGGTAACATTGGTTTACACATTGGAAATGTAGCCGGTTCGTTTATCCATGTAATGGATATTGAAGGCGAGTAAGGGTTGCATTTGGCTTTTTCTGTTGAAAGGCAAACAACCTTCACAGATTGTTGCATGGCAGATGATGGGAAAAGCTCTATCTTCTGCTGTTCTGAATCATGACATAAACCTTGATACTTGTTTTGAAGAAATCTCCTGCAGGGGTTCTATAGCTGCTTATGACCTATGAAATCAAAAAACTGAACGCCGCTAACACAGGTGTCGACGCCAAGGCACGCCGTATCGGTATTCTCGCTCTCGCCGTCGGCAGTTTCGCGATTGGAACAGCGGAGTTTGTCGCCATGGGGCTCCAGCCAGAAATGGCCCAGAGTTCGGGCGTTGATATCCCCACGGCCGGGCAATATATTTCGGCCTATGCTTTGGGCGTGGTCGTGGGAGCGCCGGTACTGGCGGTTGCCACGGCCAAGTTTCCGCGTAAATATGTATTGATCGCATTGATGATTTTCTATGCATTTTCCAATATTGCGAGTGCCTGCGTTACGAGCTTCGATGCACTTGTCGGTTTACGGTTCATGAGTGGTCTGCCACACGGCATTTATTTTGGTGTTGCAGCCATTGCCGCATCCTCCATGGTTGAGATGAAACAGCGGCCGAAAGCAATCGGCAGCGTGATGCTGGGATTGACAATTGCAACGGTGATTGGCGCGCCGGGCGCTACCTGGATAGGACAACAGGTCGGTTGGCAAATCGCATTCGTTTTGGTTGGTATGATCGCATTGTTTTGTGCTTTGTTGATATGGAGATTTTTGCCCACTATGCCGACTGCTATTGGCACCAGCCCGTTGACTGAACTTGGCGCTTTGAAACAGAAGCAGGTTTGGTTGCTTCTGGCCATGGTATCGATTGGCTCGGCAGGCTTGTTTTCAGTTTTCACCTATATCAAATCGACGCTTATGCACGTTTCCGGCGTTTCGCTGGAATGGGTACCATTTATCATGCCGCTTTTGGGGCTGGGAATGGTGGCTGGCAATATATTCGGCCCGAAAATAGCAGTCAGAATTGGCGCTATGCGAATGATATTTCTGGCAATGCTATGGAGCTCGGTGACGTTCTTTCTTTTCTTTTTCTTTTCACATGCGGGCATTACCGCTGCTATAGGCTGTTTTCTGGTTGGTACGTCATTTGCCAGTATGCCCTCCATTCAGACGCGTATTATGGATGTCGCCGGTAATGCGCAAACATTAGCCGGTGCATTGATGCAGTCGGCTTTTAATATCGCCAATGCAATCGGGGCAGAATCGGGTGCGAAGATCCTCAAGCTCGGTTATAGCTACGAATATACCGCTGTTTTAGGTGGTGTTCTCACCTTGTGCGGTTTGGCGATATTCTCGTTCTCATGGTATGTCGAAAAACGCGATCAACGTAAATTATCTTGATAGGCTAATTGTTTGGACCGTTTGTGCATCGTTCTTCTGTTGGCAATGTTGATTGATCGTCTATTTGGTGATCCGCAATGGTTATGGAATAAAATTCCCCATCCCGTTGCGGTTTTCGGTCAATCAATTAGCTATCTTGAAAGGATGTTGAATCGCGCAGAATTGTCGTTTCGACGTCGATATATTTACGGTGTTTTTACGATCGTCGTTCTCTTGGCCGGTACATACATTTTAACATGGCTGGTACAACTATGGTTACAACAGCTTGCATGGGCTGGAATTGTATTAGAAGCAATTGTCGCTTCGATGTTTCTGGCACAAAAGAGCCTGTCAGACCATGTTTCGCATGTAGAACAGGCCTTCCAGCATGGAAGTCTTGATGAAGCGCGCCGGGCAGTTGGAATGATCGTTGGCAGAGATACTGCGACACTTGATGAAAGCGCCATCTGTCGTGCGGCAATTGAAAGCTTATCGGAAAATAGTTCCGACGGTGTTATCGCGCCGATCTTTTGGTTTCTGCTGCTTGGTCTACCCGGTTTGGTTTGTTACAAGCTTCTGAATACCGCAGATTCCATGATCGGACATAAGAACAGTCGTTATCTGCAATTCGGTTGGGCTTCCGCCCGGCTGGATGATTTGGCCAATTACATTCCCGCGCGCCTGACGGCTTTGCTAACGATACTTGCTTTACTGTTTTGGTACGGACGGAGTAAAGCGCTGCGAGCGGCCATGGTTGTCAAGCAGGATGCGCGGCACCACCGCTCTCCCAATGCCGGTTGGCCGGAATGCGCCTATGCCGGAGGGTTGGGAATACAACTTGCCGGGCCAAGGCTCTATGGCGGTCAGCTCGTGCAGGAGCCCTTTCAAAATGCCGATGGCAGAGTTGCACAACCAATGGACATCAACAAAGCTATTCGCCTCTTCAAGCAGTCGATGACCTTAGCTTTCATCCTGCTTGCAGCCTATCTCGTTTTATCATCCATTTTCTGATCGGGTTTTCCAGATGGATTATGCCGCATGGCACGCGCGACGCTTATGGCACATGGAATGCCCAGCAGCAGAAGCACAATGAGGAAAATAAACAATGCTCGTGCGGCATTGATCATTCCATCCACTCCACCGGGAATAAAAAGGCCCGCAAGATTGGTCACAGTGCCAGCAAGTGCTGCGCTGAGTGCGGTCGAGAATAGCTGAATCGATGTCAGCGAACTGCTCGCGCGCAAAGCGTCTTCCGGCCTCGCACATTGAAGCACTCGTGTGAGCAGATGTGGCCAACATGTTCCCGCCCCCACGCCAATCATGAACAAGGCGACAGATATTGCAGCAATAAAACCCGCTGACTGCCAACTTGAAGGAATAAACCACAATAAAGTAACCATGCCGATCAGCCCGAGACACGGCGATATCATAACGATTGCGCGCACGGTCGCGGGCTTTGCACCGGCACTCGGCAGGGATCCACACGTCCAGCCAATGCTCATTAAAGCTGCGATGTAGCCTGCCATAAGTGGGCCTTCACCATGAAGTTCCTGCAAGAACAATGGCAGATAAAGCTCGGCACCATTAACCGCGATCGAAATAATCACCATCAACGAATAGAGCGGGAAAAACGCAGAGCTTGGAATGAAAGCACCAGCAGGCAGCATTCTGTTGGACGAGCGGATATCGAGCCGTGCCAAGATAAAAAGAAGGATAACACCGACAACGATGCCGCCGATCTTTGCCCAACTCGCCTCGACGGCGCTGCCTGCCGATATGATCAGCACCAATGCGGTTAAGACTGCCAACTGCATAATGGGGAGACGGCTTTGAGCTTCCGTATTCTGATTTTCTTTTGGGAGAACCTTTATCGCGACGATTGAAAAAATAGTTGCCAATATTCCAACAGTCCAAAAAGAAGCGCGCCACACACCGTATTCTGCAAATACGCCGCCGATAGCTGGACCGAGCAGTGTCGAAATGCCCCACATTCCCGATATGACCCCCATTGCTCGAGGCCAGAGCTGCGGAGCAAACACAATTCTTACCATCGAGTATGACAATGATAGCAGGAAACCGCCTCCAAATCCTTGTATAAGGCGCCCAAACAAAAATAACGGCATAGTGGGGGCAAGGCTACAGATGAATGTTCCTACAGCGAAAAGTAACGCTGCTATGACATAAGCCGTCCGCGGGCCGGTATTGGCCAGAAGTTTTGCTGCAAGTGACGCACCTATGAGGGAGGCGGTAACGAAAATAGTTGCAGCCCAGGAGTAATATTGTTGGCCGCCAATATCGTTCACGAGCGACGGAAGGATTGTCACAACGATGTAAACATTGACAGCATGGAGTGCAACGCCACCGGCAAGTGTCACGGAACGAATGCCGTTCTTACCGGAGAGGAGCGCTGACCAGCCTTGTTCACTCATTTCAACCTCTGAAAATAGTTTTTGGGAATCACACACAGATGTCTTATCGTCGTTGTCGCAATGTGCCAACCCATGGCGATGCCTATCGATACGCAAAGCGTGATGATGGAGCATTTTTAAAAAAGAAAAAGCCCCGCAGGTGCGGGGCTTTCGCAATGTTTGACTGTTTTAGGCTGACATGGCCTTTTTAAGATTTTCGTCGATCTTATCGAGAAAACCTGTTGTTGAAAGCCATTTCTGATCAGGGCCGATCAGAAGAGCAAGGTCTTTGGTCATGTAACCGGACTCAACCGTATCAACGCAAACTTTTTCAAGCGTATCGGCGAAGCGTTTCAATTCATCGTTGCCGTCAAGTTTCGCACGATGGGCAAGTCCGCGTGTCCATGCAAAGATCGAAGCGATGGAGTTGGTGGATGTCTCTTCGCCCTTCTGGTACTGACGATAATGGCGGGTAACAGTGCCGTGGGCAGCTTCAGCTTCAACTGTTTTGCCATCCGGTGTCATCAGAACAGAGGTCATCAATCCGAGAGAACCGAAGCCTTGAGCGACGATATCCGACTGTACGTCGCCATCGTAGTTTTTACACGCCCACACATATCCGCCCGACCATTTGAGAGCAGAAGCCACCATATCATCAATCAGGCGATGTTCGTAAGTCAATTTGCGCTTATCGAATTCAGCCTTAAAGTCCGCGTCGAAGACTTCTTGGAAGATGTCTTTGAAACGGCCGTCATAAGCTTTCAAAATGGTGTTTTTGGTGGACAAATAAACCGGTACATTACGCTGTAAACCATAGTTGAACGATGCGCGCGCAAAATCACGGATGGATTCGTCCAGATTGTACATAGCCAAAGCTACGCCCGCACCCGGTGCATCATAAACATCATGTTCAATCACCTGACCGTCATCGCCAACGAATTTGATTGTCAGCTTGCCTTTGCCAGGAAATTTGAAATCAGTCGCCTTATACTGGTCACCAAATGCGTGGCGGCCAACAATGATTGGCTTCGTCCAACCGGGTACGAGACGGGGAACATTTTTACAGATGATCGGTTCGCGGAAAATCACACCACCTAAAATGTTGCGGATTGTTCCATTGGGGGACTTCCACATTTTTTTCAGGTTAAATTCTTTTACGCGCGCCTCATCCGGTGTGATTGTAGCGCATTTCACGCCCACACCATATTGCTTGATAGCATTCGCGGAATCAATGGTTACCTGATCGTTGGTAGCATCGCGATTTTCAACGGAAAGATCGTAATATTTAAGATCAATATCCAGATAAGGATGGATCAGTTTTTCCTTGATGTACTGCCAGATGATACGTGTCATCTCGTCGCCATCAAGTTCTACAACGGGATTTGCCACCTTAATCTTTGCCATACGATGTTCCTCTTCCAAGTTTTCAATGTTCACGGGTATAGCACCCGCAATGTCATGGTGAAAAGTCTAAAACGTGTCTTATAACGGACCTTTGAAGACAAAATAAGCGCCGGCCACGATCAAGCCAAAGCCAACGAAATGGTTGATCGTGAGCTTTTCTCCTAGGTAGAGAATAGAGAAAACCGCGAATATTACGAGAGTGATAACCTCTTGTATGGTTTTCAGTTGTGCAGCGCTATAAACTTCATGTCCAAGACGGTTTGCCGGCACAGCCAGACAATATTCAAAAAAAGCTATTCCCCAACTGACAATGATGACCAACAGCAATGGCTTATTGGTAAACTTCAAATGTCCATACCATGCAAAAGTCATGAATATGTTCGAGAAAAGCAATAACCCTATCGGCATGATGTAGGGGAGGATGTTCATGATCTTATCTCTTGATAGGGTTTAAAGTGCACGGTCGTGGTAGAGATGCACGCCCGTAAGTTGCGCAATCTTGTCAATATAGTTTTCCACCGTGGCGGGTATAAGCAGATCTTTTACGATTGTAAGATTGCGCAATGTTGGAAAGATCATAATGTCATCCCAGCCAATAGAGCTGTCGCGCGCTGCGCTGAATGCCGGTAAAGTGGCTAACATATGCTCAACCTCTTTCCGGTGGCTCGCTGACTCGTCTAATGCCTGATCGAAGCTCTTGCCAATAACTTTTTCTTTTTTTGTCCTGAAATAATCAATGGCGGATTGGGTCGCAAATTCTGGTAAACCGGCTTTGACATAGCGTGGAAAAAGCAGGTTGTTGATTGCCGTGCCTGCAGCGTTGATGTGGTCTGTTATTGTCTTTTGGCTATTGGTTTTTGCCAAAACGACCTTGTTTGGGGCACCGATTTCGTCAAGCTTGTGCGCAATATCAAGGCTTTCCGGCATGGCTGTGCCATCATCAAATTCCAGTATCGGAACCTGTTTTGCTTGAACTAAACGGATACAGGTGTCTGCGTCATCATTGAGCAGAACAATGCGCTCAACCGGTACCTGTTTATATCCGGCCATCATCAAGGCGCGGACACAAAAGGGGCAATGATCATAATAATAGAGTTTCATGAAACATTCCTGTGGGTTTAAGGGTTGACCATGACAAGCTTGCCATAATTGCGGGATCTTATCCGTTAATCTTGCGTTCAGCTACGCTGTTTAACATGGCTACACATATTTATCCTGAAAGGAACTCACAAATGCGTTTGTCCCGCCGTTTTCTGTTCGCTGGTGCTGCAGCAATTTCGCTTCTCTCACAATTCGGCGCAGCTCATGCCACCACGCTCTATCTCAAAGGTGATGTTGTGTATCGCGAACGCATGGCACTTCCCGAAACCGCGCAGGTCGAAGTTGTTTTGGCCGATGTGTCGTTGGCAGACGCACCGGCAACAATCATCGCATCGACCAGTTTTGTGCCAAACCATTCCAGTCCCATTCCTTATGAATTAAAATTTGATTCCGGTGCTATTAATCCTAAGCACCACTATGCACTTCAGGCAAAAATTTCGGTTGGCGAGCAACTCTTGTTCACAACAACCACCAATCATGCGGTTTTTGCCGGGGATGAAAATGATACCCAGATATTCGTCGAGCGTACATCCAGTGCTCCTGAGACAGCCAATAGGCAGCAGCTTGTCGGCAGTTGGGTGATCAACGAGATCGACGGTAAAAAGCCTGAAGGGCGTTCACCTTTGACCATCATGTTTTCCAGTGATGGGCGTGCCGCGGTATATGCAGGATGTAACAATATGTCTGCCGAGGTGAAGATCGATAACCGAAAGATGAATTTCGGCTTGATCATGTCAACCCAGATGGCATGCGACGAAGTGTTGATGAAACAGGAAGAAAAAGTATCGAAAATTCTCAGCCGAGTCCAAAATTATGAACTTGCTGCCGACGGTCTCGTCTTACTTGATGCCCAATCGAAACCGCTTATCAAGCTGACAAGAGGCTAAAAGGCGGGTTTACGTGGTAACGATCATGCTGCCTGCTTTGGTTTGCAAGGCGGCATGGTTGTCTCAGCACTCGGTTTTGGGAGGCAAAAATTGCAAAATAGGTGCATCTGTACTATATTGAATGAAGAGAAATTCTGCGGGTTGTAACCCCTGATGCGTGTACCCAAAAGCGGTGAAGGGGAATACAACAACGCAATTAAGCAATGTGTTAATGCGAGTTGTCTGAACTTTATTAAGCGAAACGCGCATTAACGTTATAATGGAGGGAAAAATGGTATCGGTAACTGCAACTCAGTTGAACGGTGTAAATGACACCTATCAAATACCTGGTTCTCGCGCTGCTCAAAACATTGCAACTATCGTGCAACAGCGCAGCGATACGCCCTCTGTTCAGGTAAGTGAGCGCGACGTCCTTTCTCCAAGGATTTACGATTCTCTTACACGCATTCAGGAACTCGTCGAAAACGGGGTGAATGCGTCGGGTATTATTGCCCAAAATATCAACGTCAATATGGCTAATCCCGAATATTATCGGGGCACAACGCAGAATGCTGATGCAAGCCAATATGCGTCCTACGAAGGCGTTCCAAACGGTAATTTTCAGGTTTACACACCGCCTGAGTTAAGCGACGAGCAATTACAAGATTTGGTACGTTCGTCAGCGCGTACGGGCAACCTATTTGGTGGTGACGAAGCATTGTTTAAAGCTTTACAAAATGACACCGCAAAGATCTACAATCAGGCAGATTCGGAAAACCTACTGGGTAAACCAGTCGATTGGAAACAAGATAGCATTGGCGGTACGATGTGGGATCGCAGCATGATTGATCAGAAAGCGGTTCAGCAAATACAGCAAGATGGCAAACAGATATTTGCCGGCGCTATCGGTTCGATCCGTTTTGCGGTGGTTTACTAGATTTTGCTGCGAAATTGCTTGCTTGGCGTAAGTAAATTTTTACGGCCTTTAATTGTTATTTGTTTATGGAACAGGCCGATCTTTTTTATCGGATTTTGCCATGCAAGAGCATTTGACGTTGCAAATCGGTGGTGGCGCAGCGGATATAGATCCTGCACACTGGAATTTCACTGGAACGGTGGCGGGAAAACCTGATTATAACCCGTTTGTTTCTCGTAATTTTCTCACAGCGCTGGAATTGTCTGGATCCGTCGGGGAAAGGACGGGGTGGTTGCCGCAATATCTCCGGCTGGTTGATCAGTCGAACCGTATCGTAGGGCTTGCACCCGCCTATCTGAAAAGCCACAGTCAGGGTGAGTATGTTTTTGACCAAGGTTGGGCCGATGCATATGATCGGGCAGGCGGGCACTATTATCCCAAGTTACAGGTGGCAGTTCCGTTTACACCGGTTCCAGGGCCGCGACTGCTTACATTGGCGCAAGATAACCAGAATAATATCCAAAAGATGTTGGCAGAAGGCTTGAAAGAAATTGCCATACTGAATGGCCTATCATCGGTGCATTCAACGTTTATCAAACCGAACGATGTGGAAGTCTTCAAGCAACAAAACTATCTCATTCGCAGTGACCGGCAGTATTATTTTTATAATGACGGTTATTGTGACTTTGATGATTTCTTGCAAACACTACCATCCCGAAGACGCAAAGTTATCAAACGTGAAAGACGTGCTGCCGTTGAAAGTGGAATCACGATCGAATGGTTGACTGGATCCGATCTGACCGAGGCTGTCTGGGACGATTTCTTTGTGTTTTATCAGAATACAGGCGCGAGAAAGTGGGGTTCGCCTTATCTTACGCGCGCATTCTACTCTATTGTTGGCAAATCCATGGCAGGTGATATCGTTCTCATGATAGCCAAAAGAGATGGCCGACGTATCGCGGGTGCGATCAATTTCAAAGGTACTGACCATCTCTATGGTCGCCATTGGGGTGCTATTGAAGACCACCCATTCCTGCATTTTGAGCTTTGTTACTATCAGGCGATAGAATACGCGATAGAAAACAAAATCCGCATAGTGGAAGCGGGTGCGCAAGGCGAACATAAAATCCAACGGGGTTATATACCGACCGAAACCAACTCGGCACATTATATCGATAATATCCATTTGAGGGACGCGGTCGCCCGCTTTTTGCAGGAAGAACAGCAAGCATTGGCTCTTTATGATGAAGACGTTTTGGAGCTTTTGCCATTCAAACGTTAAGCATTGTCAACGCTGGAAACGTAATATTGTCTCGACTATTCCATGCGTCTTGAGAAGATATTGATAACGTTTTGGATGTGGTTTTGCATTGCAATACGCGCAGCTTCCGGTTGTTTTTTTTCAATCGCTATGAGTATTTGATGATGTTCCACCTGAGAGCGCAATGGCATGTCATCCGGCGTATAGAGCTTCTGCAAACCGCTGAAAACTTCGGTATATTGTTGTCCCAAAAGATATTTGAGAAAAAAAGCATAGGCTGCATTTTGTGCAGATTCCGCGATACGGATATGAAATAGCCTGTCACCAATATGATCTTTCGACTGTTCCAGATTATCCGATACATTCATCAGATAAGCCTGCTTGATCTCAGCCATTTGCGCATCTGTGCGCTCGGTTGCTGCCATCTCTGCCAAATGCGGTTCAAGATGCAAGCGTGCTTCCAATAGTTCGAAAGGAGCAATTTCCTCATCATCTTTTAGATAAGGCTTCAAAAGCGGGTGAATTTGCGGATGCAGGTCGGGGCCATGCAACGTCATTCCTGACTTGATGTAAACACCACTGCCAACCTTGACTTCAACAAGACCAGATACTTCCAAAGCAATAATCGCTTCCCTGACAGAGGTTCGGCTAACCTTGAGAATTTCTGCCAGATCTCGCTCGGCGGGCAGCTTATCGCCAATCTGATAATGTCCGGTCTCGATATCGCGCTTAATCTTGCTGACAATGGTTTGGTATAAACGCGACGTATTCATTGAAATAACTTCCACTGCAAATTGGTTCTTGCCAAGCAAGAAAATTCATTGTTAATTGGTCGGGCCAAAATAATTGGTCTAACCAATAATGATTCATGACATTATGTCATAATAGGAGGAAAGATGCGCCTCAATAGAAAAAGATGTGTCATCACAGCTGCTGCGCAAGGTATTGGACGCGCATCAGCTTTAAAATTTGCAGAAGAAGGGGCATCGGTTATTGCCGCCGACATCAATGGCGATCACCTTGCAACGCTCCGGGAGGAAAATCCAAAAATAGAAACGGTTATACTGGATGTAACCGACGCCGATGCGATTGCGAATTTTATCGATAAAACCGGTGCGATAGATGTCCTGTTCAACTGCGCGGGCTGGGTGCCAGCAGGTACGATTGAAGAATGTGATGAAGCACAGTGGCAACGGGCCTTTTCTATCAATGTAGACCCGATGTATCGTCTGATAAAAGGGTTCTTGCCATTCATGTTGGCAAATGGTGGCGGTTCGATCATCAATATGTCTTCTGCTGCCTCCAGCATAAAAGGGGTGACAAACCGCTTTTCCTACAGTGCGACTAAGGCTGCCGTATTGGGTATTACCCGTTCCGTCGCGGCGGATTACGTGAAACGCGGCGTTCGTTGCAATGCGATTTGCCCTGGTACTGTCGATTCACCATCGTTACGTCAACGCATTGCCATCCAGGCGAAGCAGGAAAACCGCAGCGAGGCAGATGTCTATGCGCAATTCGTTGCCCGCCAGCCGATGGGTCGCATTGGCGATGTCAATGAAATTGCGGCTCTGGCCGTCTATTTGGCAAGTGATGAGACCTCTTTCACAACCGGCACATTCAATATGATCGACGGTGGTTGGACCAATTAGAGCGTTTTCAGAAAAGTGTGAAGCGGTTTTAGGTAAAAAAACGCGGTGTTAAACAATGGATTAGAGCGTCGATCTGATCCAATCAGATCGAAATGCGCTCTAAACTTCGGGAGAAAGAAAATGAAACTTCTACGTTATGGTGAAAAGGGTGCTGAAAAGCCGGGTATCTTGGATGAACAGAATAACATTCGCGACCTGACTTCAATCGTGCACGATATTGACGGCGCAACTCTTGCTGGCGAACTCGACAAAATTCGTAAAGCGGATCTTTCGAAGTTGCCTATCGTTGCCCCTGAAGTGCGTATTGGTGCCTGTGTTGGACGCGTTGGAAAATTCATTTGTATAGGTCTGAATTACTCGGACCATGCTGCTGAGACAAATGCGGCGATCCCTGAAGAGCCGGTCGTATTCAACAAATGGACAAGCGCAATCGTTGGCCCTAACGATGATGTGGAGATTCCGCGCGGTTCCAAGAAAACCGATTGGGAAGTGGAACTGGGTGTCGTGATCGGCAAAGGCGGACGTTATATTACCAAGGGCGACGCTATGGATCACGTTGCAGGATATTGCGTTGTCAATGACGTTTCAGAACGTGAATATCAGATTGAACGGGGCGGCACATGGGACAAAGGTAAAGGTTGTGATACTTTTGGTCCAATTGGCCCTTGGCTTGTCACAAAAGACGAAGTTGCCGATCCGCAAAATCTTGATTTGTGGCTCGATGTTGATGGAAAACGTTTTCAAACCGGCAATACGAACAAGATGATTTTTGATGTCGCTACCATCGTCAGTTATTTAAGCGAATTTATGAGCTTACAACCGGGTGACGTCATTTCTACGGGCACACCTCCAGGCGTCGGATTGGGACAAAAGCCGCCAATCTATCTGAAAGCCGGTCAGGAAATGCATCTGGGTATCACAGGATTGGGTGAGCAAACCCAAAAGGTGATCGCTGCACGATAAAATTGCACAAATCTAAAAACACGCTGGCGATGATAGGAGCGCTGTCAGCGTGTTCCCGTGACTGTGGTGCTTGGGAGGAGAGACCATGAAGACAATTACAGCATATGACAATCCATTGCTGAACAAGGCGATCGGCAAAGTATGGGTACGGCTGATGCCGCTGCTTTTCATACTTTATTTTGTTGCTTTCATTGATCGTGTGAATATCGGTTTTGCCAAAGATGCGATGCAGGCGGATATCCATCTATCAGACGGTGCTTATGCATTGGGTGCAGGCATATTTTTCTGTGCCTATGCGCTTTTTGGTGTTCCGGCCAATCTTATCTTGAATCGAATAGGTGCGCGGCTATGGATTAGTTTGACCACCGTCATCTGGGGCGTTCTGTCGATGGCGACAGGCTTCATCACCAACGAGTTCGAATTTATTGTTATCCGTTTTCTTCTTGGTATTGCCGAAGCCGGTTTTTACCCCGGGATTTTGCTTATGGCATCCATCTTCTTCCCCGATAAGGTTCGTGGTGCAGTGATTGGTGCCTTCGTATTGGCTGTCCCTTTTGCTTTGGCATTGGGGTCTCCAATTTCCGGTGCACTTCTCGAGCTTCACGGTTTTCTCGGTCACGCAGGCTGGACGTGGATGTTTGTATTGGAGGGGTTGCCAGCGGTATTTATCGGCATCTTCTGTTACTTCTATCTTGATGATACTCCAGATAAGGCGAAGTTTCTGCAAAGCGAAGAACGCGCTATTCTGGCCGAAACAATTGCAATTGAAGGCAAGCAACAGCAGGTCAGCCGAGTAGCCGATGCTATTCGTAGCCCCGCTGTTTGGCATTTGGCGCTTATGTATGGTTTTTTGCAAGTCGGCGTTTACGGAATGCTGTTTTTTATGCCGTCTCAGGTGGCGGCTCTTATGGGCACAACAATTGGATTCAAAGCGTCTCTTGTCGCTGCCATTCCCTATGCTGCCGCTGTTTTCGGTGTGTATTACATCCCGCGTTATACGGATAGCTTCCCGCATCTTCGCATTCCGGTCGCAGCATTTATCGTTATTTTGGCAGCAGTAGGTCTCACGCTTTCAGCATTTGCATCTGCCCCGGTTGCCATTGTGGCGCTGTCCTTTTCAGCTGTGGGATTCCTTGCGGTTCAACCGATCTTCTGGACATTTCCGCCGCAAGTTCTATCCGGTGCTGCACTTGCTGCCGGCATCGGTTTTTGCACCATGCTGGGTGCTGTCGGTAGTTTTCTGGCACCGATCATAAGGGTAGAAGCGGAAAGTATGTTCGCCAATAAATCCGCGGGTTTGGTTGTACTTTCACTATGCACCATTGTCTGTGCGGCCCTTATTGTTACGTTCTCCGCCCGTAAGCAGAAGAAATATGAGGTGAAAAACGTTGCACCTTAAACCTAATCCCTGCGGGCTTTTTTCGCGATTAATCCAAATCATTGACGTGTTTATGCAAGGTATGAAGTAATGACAAAAATTATTGATATGGACGTTTTGGACGTACGCTTTCCGACATCTCAGCAACTTGATGGTTCTGATGCAATGAACCCCGACCCGGATTATTCGGCTGCGTATGTCATTTTAAAAACTGACGACAAAAATCTGACAGGCCACGGGCTTACCTTTACCATTGGTCGCGGCAACGACATTTGCTGTGCAGCAATCAATGCCATGCGGCATTTGGTCATCGGCCTGGAATTGGATGATATAAAGAACAATCCCGCACAAATCTGGCGGCATCTAACGTCAGACAGCCAACTTCGCTGGATCGGCCCGGATAAAGGCGCAATTCATTTGGCCACGGGTGCGATTGTCAATGCTATTTGGGACTTATGGGCGAAAAGTGTCAAAAAACCGGTTTGGAAACTGGTTGCTGATATGACACCGGAACAGTTGGTAGGGTGTATCGACTTTCGTTATCTGACCGATTGCATCACCAAGGATGATGCTATTTCTCTTTTACGTGAGCGTGCCAAAAATAAAGAGGAACGCGAGGCCATACTGCTGGAAAAAGGTTATCCTTGTTACACGACGTCCGCTGGATGGCTTGGCTATAGTGAAGAAAAACTAGCGCGTTTGTGCCAGGAGGCTATCGATGAAGGTTTCAACTTCGTCAAACTCAAGGTTGGACGTGATATTGAAGAAGATAAGAAACGGGTAAAAATCGCACGCGATATTATCGGGCCTGATCGTCAATTGATGATTGATGCCAATCAGACTTGGGAGCGCGATCAGGCAATCCAATGGGTTAAGGAGCTATCTTTCGCCAATCCGTGGTTTATTGAAGAGCCCACAAGTCCTGACGATGTCGAAGCCCACCGCGCCATTCGCCTCGCAGTAAGCCCCGTCAAGGTTGCTACGGGTGAAATGTGCCAAAATCGCATAGTGTTCAAGCAGTTCATCATGCGCGAAGCCATAGATATCGTGCAAATTGATGCTTGTCGATTGGGAGGCGTTAACGAAGTTCTCGCGGTTTTGCTTATGGCCGCAAAATATAATCTGCCCGTTTGCCCCCATGCCGGCGGAGTAGGTCTTTGCGAATATGTTCAGCATTTAGCGATGATAGACTATCTTTGCTTTTCCGGTACGACCGAAGGGCGCGTGACTGAATATGTTGATCATTTACATGAACATTTTGTAACGCCATGCATCGTGCGCAAAGCAGCCTACATTCCGCCAACGACGCCGGGTTTTTCCATCGAAATGAAAACCGCCTCACTGCAAGAATATCAATTTAAAGGCTGAAAGCAGGCGGATAAGGAGATGATCGATTGTCACGTACATTTTTGGTCTTATGACGCGCAGGAGTTCCCTTGGATCGGCGCAGACTTGGAGCCGATAGCCCGTAATATGCTGCCGGATGACCTTTTGCCTGCAATGGGGGCGCAGGTGGATAGGATTATTGCTGTGCAAGCGCGCCCAAAGATGGATGAAAATAGGTTTTTATGCGATTTGGCGGAGCGCTACCGCCAAATAGCCGGCGTCATAGGCTGGTTCGACTTTAATGCCGCGGCTGAACCGCAAATCTTTTACGCGCAGGATAATCCCATCGTCAAAGGTTTCAGGCATCTTGTACAAGATGAAGCCAGCCCGTCTTCTTTTCTACAAGACCATAACGGTGTTCAACAAGCGATGCCCGCAATCCAGGCGGCCGGGTTGGTATATGAAGTACTGGTTCAGCAAAAAGATTTGCCAGCAGTGGTTAAGTTCTGTTCCAGTTACGACAAGCATCATCTCGTCATTGATCATTTGGCCAAGCCCGTCTTCGGCAATGCCGACGATTTTAATTATTGGAAGGCACAAATGGTTGCGTTGCGCGCCATGGATCATGTCAGCATCAAAATATCAGGGCTCGTAACCGAAGGACCGCCAAATGCGTTGCCGGACCTTTACCAGCGTCACATTGATGTTGTGCAGGATGTTTTTGGCCCTGATCGCCTTGTTTGGGGCTCTGATTGGCCGGTTTCTTTCGCAACGCATGATTATCATACCCTGCTGAACTATTGGGATGTCTGGACGGGTAGTTGGAACAAGAACGATAGATTGACGGTCGAGGAAAAAACACCGGCGAAGATCTATCGAATTTAGTGAATATGAGGAGTAAGCATATGAATCTCGATCTCAAGGATAAAGTCGTCATTGTCACAGGTGGTGGTGCGGGCATAGGCGGAGCGATATCAAAGCATCTGGCCGCCGAAGGTGCAAAAATTGCCATAATCGGGCGTTCTCCGCTACATGGAGAATTCATTAAAGAATTAAAAGCGATCGACGCAAAGTATCTTTTCAAACAATTGGATCTGATGGATGAAAAGGCATGTGCGGAAGCAATCAGCGACATTGCCGATCATTTCGGCAAAATTGACGGCCTTGTCAATAATGCCGGTGTCAATGACAATATGGGATTGGAAAACTCGGTTGCCGAGTTCCGTCAGTCATTGGAAAAAAGCCTCGTACACTACTTTACTATGGCGCATTATACGCTGCCTCATCTCGTAAAAACGCGTGGTTCTATCGTTAATATCGGTTCTAAAACCGCTGTCACTGGGCAAGGGCATACAAGTGGTTATGCTGCTGCAAATGGCGGGCGCATGGCGCTTACGCGCGAATGGGCAGCCGCGCTGCTCGACCAAGGCATCCGTGTCAATGCTGTTATTCCCGCAGAAGTCATGACACCGCTTTACGAAAAATGGATTCAAACATTCAAGGATCCGAACCAGCAATTGAAGAAGATAACGGCGAACATTCCGCTTGGAAAACGTATGACAACAGTCGATGAGATCGCCAATACTGTTGTTTTTCTATTATCAGACCGCGCCTCGCATACGACCGGACAACATCTGTTTGTAGACGGCGGATATACCCATCTCGACCGCGCGATAACAGCCTAGCTTGGAGGCAAAAATGAAGCGGTTTTGCATGGCTTTAGACCTCGTGGATGATCCTGAAATGATTTCGCAATATCAGCGTTATCATCAAAAAATCTGGCCGGAAGTTGCCGATAATATTCGCCAGCGCGGCGTCATCGATATGCAAATTTGGCAGGTTGAGAATAGGTTGTTCATGGTGATGGATGTTGTTGATACTTTCAATTCACAAGACGCTGAACGGATAGCAGAGCGAGACGAAACCAATAGGCAATGGGAAGCGCTTATGTCGCAATTCCAGAAGCCTTTGCCATCCGCACGCGCTGGCGAAAAATGGATCGATATGGTCAAAATTTTTGATTTATCGCAAGCTTGATTACGAAGGGGAGGAAACTTTCATGAAAGCAAAAATTACTGAACCGAAATATAAAATCGGGTTCATCCTCGTCACTGCACTTTTTCTGATGTGGGGGCTATCCTACGGCCTTGTAGATGTATTGAATAAACATTTTCAAGAAGCATTGCACATCTCAAAAGCCCAGTCCGGTCTCATTCAAGCAGCATATTTTGGTGCTTATTTCGTCATAGCCTTACCCGCCGGTCTATTTATCTCCAAACGCGGATATAAAGCGGGTATCATTATGGGCTTGTCGCTTTATGCCTTGGGTGCTTTGCTCTTTGTACCGGCCTCAATGGTTATGAGTTTTTATTTTTTCTTGTTTGCGCTGTTTGTTTTGGCATTGGGCCTCGGTTTCCTCGAAACCTCTGCAAATCCATATTCTTCTGCGTTGGGGGATCCACGGACGGCAGAGCAACGGCTCAATCTTTCGCAATCATTTAATGGCTTGGGTCAATTTATCGGGCCGCTTATCGGTGGTATGTTCTTTTTCCAAACAACACAGCAAAACGATACAGCCAGCTTTGATGCCGTGACTTTTACCTATGTCGGTATAGCTTTTGTTGTGATCTGTCTTATCGTTTTGTTTGCAAGAACACCTTTGCCAGATCTCCGTGTTTTAGAAAGCGAACGGGACGGTGCCAATGCGCAAACCCATCAGGTTTCCATGTGGTCTCATAAAGAATTTTTGTTTGGTGTCATCACACTGCTTTTCTATGTCGCAGCGCAAGTCGGCGTGGGAGCGTTTTTTATCAATCTAACGGTGGAAACATGGCCAAACGCAAGTAGCCAGAACGCGGCTTTTTATCTGTCTATCGCCATGCTTGCCTTTATGCTAGGGCGATTTATCACAACCGGTCTGATGATGAAAATAAGTGCTGCAAAACTCTTGCTCGTCTACGCAGTTGTAAACATAGCATTATGCGGCCTCATTCTAACCGGTAGCGATTATATCCCTGTCATTGCAGCTATTTGCATCTTTTTCTTTATGTCGATTATGTTTCCAACCATTTTTGCGATGGGCGTCAAAAACCTTGGTTCCCAAACGAAGATGGCAAGCTCATATATGATTATGGCAATCGTCGGCGGTGCCATTATGCCATATTTTATGGGCCGGATTTCCGACGCTATGGGAACGCATGTTTCTTATAGTCTACCGCTCATATGCTTTATAATTGTGGCGTTTTACGCCGCGTCTTACCGAAAATTGTCCGCCTGACTGGTGCAAATCCCACCATTTTTTGCTTCGCGGTCAAAAGCATAAGGTTGTATCGGCGCAAATGCCATGCGGTCGAGTAACCGAGTGGTATCAGGACACGACCAGCGGGAGAGGTCGGAATTCAACCTAATGAGTTTTTGAAGTTAGCACGCATCCAAACGGAGGAATTGAAATGCGTATCATCCAGATGATTGAAAAAGTGCCGGGCGGTCTAATGACAGTTCCCCTTTTTGCCGGTGCATTGGTTAAAAGTTTTGTGCCCGGTTCTGCGCTCTATTTCGGATCGTTTACGCAAGGGATCATGACAGGAGCCATTCCGCTGCTTGCAGCTTGGCTTTTTTGCATGGGGGCGTCTATTGATCTGAAAGCGACAGGTACGGTTTTGCGTAAATCCGGCACACTTGTCGGGACCAAAATACTTGTGGCTTGGTGTGTTGCACTCCTTTGTACGCATCTGTTGCCAGTTGAAGGGATTACAGCGGGATTTTTCGCAGGATTATCAACATTGGCTATCGTCGCGGCATTGGATATGACGAATGCGGGCCTCTACGCATCGCTTACCCAGATGTACGGAACCAAAGAGGAAGCCGCCGCTGCCGTTTTGGTATCCATGGAGTCAGGACCGCTCGTAACGATGATAATATTGGGTACAACAGGTGCCGCAGTATTTTCTCCGGCCCATTTGATAGGCGTGTTATTACCATTTTTGGTGGGTTTTATCCTTGGAAATCTTGATAAAGACATTCGAGCTTTGTTTAGCCCCGGCACAAAATTGCTCATTCCATTTTTCGCCTTCGCATTAGGCAATACAATCGATCTCAGTACCGTACTTCACACGGGCGTACTCGGTATCGTGATGGCTATTGCCGTTGTCATTATAAGCGGTATCCCTTTGATCCTGGCCGATATTTTTATCGCTGGCGGAAGAGGGACAGCTGGCATTGCTGCATCAAGCTCAGCAGGCGCAGCAGTTGCTACGCCTGTCGCCATCTCGCAGATTAGTCCTGAATTTGCAACGGTCGCGCAGTCGGCAACGGCTCTTGTTGCAACCTGTGTGGTGATAACCTCAATTATAGTGCCAATTGTTACCGGTCTTTGGGCTAAGAAAATGGCACCAAATATTCGCGCTCAGTTCTGAATAGCACAGCAAAAGGTTATAGAATACGCGTTGCATTACAAAAGCGCGTATTCTCTAGCAATCTCGTAATACCGGGCGGTTTATCCGACTGTAATGAATGCCAATGCTTTTTTGAGAATAGCCTACCGCTATTAATGACTCCCAAACAGATTGAGATGATTTCGTATCACCCCCGAAAAATACTTTGGGGGTGATAGGCGTTGTGCTGGTTTCACAATAAGAGAGCCCTATAATGTATCATATCGTAGCAAACAGGGTGAGGTTCATTCAACTTCTTCGCTTGCGAGCTTTTGAAAAATAAAATGAAAAGCGATTGATGATGTACCGGTGATCAGCTGTCATACCCAAGCATGTTTCATTCAGAGAGGATAAAATGCCAGGTCTTCTAGACATTATAAAAAGGGCAGAGGGAAGTGCTCTTGATATGCATCGTCGATTGTTAGAGAGCGTTGCAGCCATGCCTGAAAATGCTGCAGAAGCCAAAGCCCAATGGATCGAGAACTGGCTGTATGAAAACGGTATCTGCCGAATTGCCCGTATTGATGCTGTCGACGATCACATGGACAATCCGCTTCGTCCGAATCTCGTTGCATGTTTTCGGCCAAAAGGCATACGCCATATGTTATGGTTGATTACCCATCTCGATATGTTGGCAAGTACACCTACCGGAGATTGGACAAGTTCACCTTTCAAACTTCGCGTGGACGGCGATCGGCTTTACGGTTTGGGTGTGGAAGACAATCATCAGGGTATTGTCTCGGCATTGCTGCTATTCGACGGCTTGAAACAGCTTGACGGGGAAGGTTTACCTAAACTCGGATTGGGTTTAATTTGTGTTAGTACCGGATTAACGGATTATGAAAAAAGCTTGGCAACACTCGCTGCAAAACACCCCGAGCTTTTCTGCCCGAATGATCTCTATGTGGTGCCGAACTTCGGCAATGAAGAAGGTAGTCTCATTACAATCAATGAGAAAAACAGCCTGACAATCCGCATCACCGTTACCGGCGGTAATTACCATGCCGGCTATGTTAAAGGCAGCAATGCTTTTGAGGCAGCAGCAAAATTCATCAGCAACCTCGATATATTGCGGGAAAAATATGCCTATCCTGACGATAATTTTGTCCCGAATGTTTCCACGATCACCCCCACTTTCTGTGAGAGCTCTAGCGCGAGTATCGACCATGTCGCAGGAAAATTCACGTTCTATCTCGATGTCAGATTGACATTGGACGTTTCCGGACCTCGCTTTGTTCATGCACTACAAAGCATGGCCGACCAGTTTGAAGCGGACGAAGCCGTCAAATTCGACTTTGAGTTTGTAAGGCTATCACGCGAAGCACCAGCGGCGCCGCCAGATACACCAGTTGTCAAGATATTGAGCGAAGCGATTGCAAGTGAATTGGGTGTAAATGCCACACTGATCGGCGCAGGTGGTGGATCAGCTGCCACCGGTTTAAGGGCAATGGGCTTGCCCGCGGTGAATTGGTGTATGCACTCTGGCGAGAAAATCAGGACCGACGAGTCAATCAGCCTCAAAAAGCAAATATTACAGACTTGTGTATTTGCTCGAATGCTATATGCACAACGTGTTCCGCAGGGGCAGAAGGTTTTATTTACCGCGCAACAAAAAGCACAAAATGTTACGCCGACAGAGTTTCGTATAGCTGAACTCCTTGGGCGAGGTCTCAGCAATGACGAGCTTTGTGCAGAATTGAGTATTTCGCATAATACATTGCGGACGCATTTGAAACATCTTTACCGAAAAACGGATGCCCGCAATCGCCACGAGCTATATAGACTTTGCGCGATGCTTTGGTGACTTGCGGATAGATGTTTTGCCAAAAATACAATGTTTCTCACCCCCTTTTTTTACGATGTGGTGATATTAAAAGCCGCATATCTTGATAGATTGGATGCACTGATTGAAACAGGTTACCCAATGATCTGCTTTATCGTCAGTGACAAGAAGATTGGTCCGCTCCCCGCTACGACCAATCTTCTTACGACCTCTTATGCTAGACCCAGCATAAGAGGTCGTATTTCTTGCAGGAATGCGAATAAAGGCGGCTGCAGATTATAAGTTTCCATTATAATGATGAGTTTCAAGAGCGATCTTACCGCCCATTCAAACGTTCTAAAGTTCTCAATATCATGTGATTTTTTTTGGCTCATAGGGCAAATGAAAACCCAAACAGCTTTCACGCAAAATTTCTAAGAATTCCGAACAGAAACCATTAAATCCGCTACGCAGAATAATTATTCGTCTTCAAATGTATACACTATCAGCATTTAAAAAGTAGTGCCCTTGGGGCGAAAGTAGTGCCCTTGGGACACTGGCCCCCTATTTTAAAAGTCTGCAACAGAGTTGTGTCATTTTTTTTAAATTATCCCGGCCAAGCGTGTGTCACGAAATAGCAGGTTTCCACGTCACACACCCGAATTGAGAGATTTATCCCAATTAAACTTGCTAATTTCTCCGGTTTGATGAAACTGTCGAACTTGTTTTATGTAGTCAAGAAAGTCAGTGTTTTCATCTGCAAGCCGACTTGCTGTATTCCAGTCTATGTCGATATGTTCACGTGCAGGAATAAGAATTTGGCTTTCACTGGGGTTATCTTTATCGAGCCGTATAACCCCGATGCCATGAAGACCTGCCAGCATCTGAAGTTCGGCCATTGTTTCGCTGCCTCCAATTTCACCTGCAACAAGATAGCCGAAGTTTGCCCACGATGAGTTGCTGACCGTCTGAAAAAATACTTCACGAACATTCGACCGATTAATGAGCTGCTTGACTTCAAACGACCATAATTTTGCTTTTTTACCTGCGCATTCTTTGACGCAATCCTTAACTTCGCGGTTCCAGTCGCGGCTAAGGTCCTCTATCCCTACAATGTCCGGATACAGCCATTTGTTGCCTTTAGGACCCTTGTTGTTGGAGGATTTTTTTTCATCAATACGTTTGCTGTGAATATTCAGTTCACCAACCAGATAGCCAATCAGTTTGGGGTAAAGCAACTGTTCACCTTTTGGGCTGCTGTTATTCTTTATGAAGCTTACCGTGTCGTTCTCCTGTTGTTCTACCGCGGCAATTTCCGTTTCATCACTTTCATCTGTATAATAATATTTACGAGGCCGCCCCTCGGACGTCTTGATTTGTGGGTGTCGGATTTGCAGTCTGGGTCGGTTTGCACCAATTTCAGCAACAAGTTGTTGAATCAAAGCGGCGCTACTTACTAAAGGTACCACTGTAGCGGTAGAGCGCTGTTGTTTTGCTTTACAAGCATCAGGATAGGTGGCAAATATCCATTCGGCAATTTGCCGTGCGGTATATCGTTCATTTGGCTTTTGCTTTAGAAACTCGGCCACTTTTTTTACCAGATTAAAAGCCACTTTATTTGTTTGTGTTTGCGCCACCACACAAAATCCCCTCTTTAGAATACCGGTATTACTTTTTATCATTGTACTGGAAATATTGTCCATGCAATGTCTCGCGTGGACAATATAATGTTTGCTCGAAAGATCAGACAGCAAACTGAATTTCTAGTTCAGCTTCGCTGCATGTGGAGAATATAGCATGGTAACATCTGGCGGGACATCTACGAAATTGCGTTTGAATGAATTTAAAGAACCGCGCACGGGGAAGTAGTGCGTGGCAAACTCAATTATTTTGTGCAAAAGTTATGCATCGTGATTTTTCTATATCTGAGACACTTTAATAAAAATGGGCACATCGTGCTACTTTAGATGGTCTATATTAAAACCGATGATCACCGAACTACTTAAGTTGATAAGCAGAGCGGCTCTTAGAAAATCGAATACATAAAATTGACCATTCGGCCGCCTTTATGGACGATGTGTTGCTCGAATTTCTCAATATAAATATATTTTCGCTCCCGTAACATGACGTGGAAAGGAGATGCGCCTAGGTACAATCAAATTCAGGTTGGTGAACTTCTTGGCGACTTTCTCAAAATATTGCGTTTTGGCAAGTGTCCTGCGCTACATTCTTGACCACATTGATTTTTGAACTTTTGAAACGCAAACTGCATGTCCTTTTCGTCTTCTCTGATGACAGCATCTGGTGCGTGCGCTTGCCGATCGCAATGGCAATAATTATTATACTCTACGGTCGCTCATCCAAGCCATTCCTCATTGCTAGAGCCAAAGATTGGTGTAACCTTTTATTGCAGCGATCTCGTATCCATAAGCTTCCCGTGCGAGAGTTATGACGATATCCAAGGGGTAATGAAAGGTGCCAACGACTATTGTACTTTGCAAACAAAAATCTTTGTTGTCAGGACATCTGCAACAACATTTTCAGCGAGAGTACCCTGTTAAACCTATAAATGATGCGTTGACTAAAATTCGCATTATAGTTTCACAAGGCGTATTGTAACGTTTGATCATGCATCGAGAAAAAACGGCGTAGTTGAAAAGTGACAGATAGAGGGCGAAGCTGGTATAAAGCTGTTCTATGTTCTCTCGCTGCACTCAGGCTTGATCTGGGAAAACAGAACACGGACAATGGAGGAACCAGGCTTGCCATCAGCTATCGAAAAAAGCGACGGAGTTCAGTCACAACGGGGGCCGGCACGAAGTGCATCGCGCACTTTGTTGAAGATTGGGATATCTCGAACAGCTGGGCATGACAAGGACGCAAGGCAACTTGACTTGCCTTTCGCATCAGTCGGCGGCAATTTGAAAACCCGTTCAGGGCATATAATGGTAGCCATTTGCTTTTACTTCGGTGCGTTATGCCATTTTTGACACCAGCCTCGGCTTTTAGATTTCGTCGTGAAAATAACGAACGAAAAATATATTTGCTAGATTATCAGCGGTATGATCCGAATTAATGTAGTATCGCCAGGGGAAATGTAAAAACAAAAGAATTACTATGATAGATTTTTTTGCAAGAATATTTTGTCATGATAGCTTTATATCATAGGGTTGGTTAGATTTTTTCGTACTGCTTGAGGGGGGGGGCGTCTAATTCGATAACACGAAAATAATATGTGTATAGTTGGGATATTGGTTTATAAGTTGATGCTTTTTTTTAAATTCAACAGATATGATATAAAGCACATCTCCATTTCAACATAGATTCGACCATGCATAATCAAGAACTGAAGTTTTTTAAATCCAAGTTCAACGGGAGAACAAACGTTATTTCAGCGCTCGAGACAGCTGCTGAGGTTATCGAGCCATTAGGCTATCGCGCCTGCTCATACGAGTTCATTCCTGACATGACAAATTGTAAGAATTTCTTCAAAAGACCTGAAATATTTGAAATTTACCAAGGACCAGATGAATTTAAAACGCTTTGGCTCGAAAACGGATTATATCAATATGATCCACTTCTTAACCTTAAAATCTATCGTAATATGCCTTTCGCTTGGTCATTTAAAGAACAATCTGTGGTCACGCCCTATGCACAAATTGGTCAAGCTAAATTGGTTGCAAACTATTTTCTTCAGATAGGTTTTGAACTAGGGGTAAGTGTGCCATATCATCTTCCTAACGGTGGATTGCTCGTTTTTACTGTATACAAGACCTATGCGGATAGCATGGATTTACAACATGCGGAGAAAGATAGGACTTATCTGATGGGGGTAGCGCATATCATCTTTAACGCTATGGATCCAATTTATTTGGGTTTAAATAATAAGTGCGAATTAGCGCAAACAAAAGAAAAACATAAAAACAACATGTCAGCTTTCAAGCAACTTAGTTTCAGTATTTCTTTCGAAAGCTTATAAATGTTTACCTATACTTAAGATTTCGAAAGTGAATTACACATGACGGCAATTGGGTAGACTCTTCATTGCGGTAGAAGGTGTTTTCAAGGCTTGGCAACAAGATGCCCAATTCGGTTCAATAGCTCAGGTTCAAATTCTTTGACTGTCATATTAGCGATATCATTTTCCAATCGTTTTGCCTGAACATTGACAAGAGTTTTTATACCCCACTCACTTAAACATTCCATCATCAACATTTCCCACAATGCCTGTGATCTAGGGGAATTGCTGACAGATTGGGATTTCTCTAGAAGGCTGATTGCTTCATTAAGTTGGCCGCTATTGGCTTTCTCACGTGCTAACCGGACGGTCTGTTGCATTTCACCATCAATCATCTCGCTATTCTGTGATTGCCCATGATGGCTGCCAGAGTTTTTATATCCCTCTAGCCATTCTGTAACCTCTTCTGGCACAAATGGTGTTCCATCAGAAAACTGGAGCTGAGAAATCCAGTCAAATTTTGAATAGAACCGGCATGTCTCGTCAAGAATGGCATCGGCGACATATTTACGATCACATATGGCTGCCAATTTATACGCAAGATAATGTCCCTCAATCCAGAATGGTTGTATATTGCAGCTCCGTTCCAGTTTTTGGACAATTTCAGTATTCATTTGCCCGCGTTGAGCGGCAATACGATATTCATCCAAAGCATTGGGTGCTACAGGCAGAATAACCGTTTTGGGGTCATCCTTTTTTCGTTGTTCTGGCGCGTTTTGAATACCAAACCAGGTTGAAAAACGTCGCAACCGATAAGAAAGAGGATTTGTAACATCAAAAGTCAGAATAAAGTCTGCAACGCTATTCAGACTCTGCTTGAGACTTCGTTCATTGCGGCTATCAAGTGTCAGATTTTCCGGGTGAAGTTCGATCGTTTGACCGCTGGCATTATCCTTATCTTTCACCTCTAATATAGGTTTAGGTTGTGCCGGTTCCTTCAGAATTTTTTCTAACGATGGTAATCCGCTCTCTTCATCTTCAAGTACGGACACCTCAACCCGATTGCCTAAAGCTTTCAGTTTTGTCGCAAGCTCATGATCGTATTTTTCAAAATAATCAGCACTTTTCCGCAGCTTTTCTGAAACAAGGACGACGTGTTCTTTTCCCTTTTCCTGTTCCAATGAAAGATTGACAATCTGGTCTATGGCTTCAACAATCTTACGAAGAACCGGCAACCGTTTTTTCATTTGGGGAAACGCTGTCGTACCCCATAAGTCAATGAAACGAGCTGTAATCATTGCAGCCAGTGTCATTGGATCGTCATATTTTTTTAAATGGGGCAGACATAACAACAAATAGTTTAAAAGACGAAAATCTTTTGCTTCCATCGTGAGTAAAGAAACGCACACATCACAAACCCACTCCCAACGGATAGAGCTCTGATTGAGCGTACCACGTTTCATCATCTCGCTCATAATTTCATCAAAAGTGTCGTTTTCCTCAAGGTCCACACCTTGCGGCGGAGATTTAGCAAGCTCGGCGCCAATGCAGTGATAGAGAGGATCATTATCGACCCACTCTAGTCCGGTGAGCGCGTTCATGGGCCGGCTGGAAGACATATCACAATTGCTCCGGCAATTTCATGGAAGTAAGTGGACGAATAACAAACGGATTTTTATCCGTTGCGGACATCTTGATACGGTATTTCACCTGTCCACCCCCCACATTGAACACAATCTCGGCGCTGTCAGGAGTAACCTTTGCAGTTGTTGCTTCATCAAACAATCTGAAACTCGACCAAAGACCGGAGTAGGTGATTGAACCCGTCCTTGATGTCGATATCTGACTGATATCCTGTTGGCTTGACAAAGCATTAGGCCATAGAATGGCAATCGGGCGGGTCGCCCCATGACTGTATGGAACAAGCTGGCCTTCTATATTCAGAACTGCTCTTGAAATAGTGCCACTCATTGTTATCGGTTCAACCGTATAACGTAATGTTGGCACACCATCTGAGTTGAAGAAGATATCCCTGATAGCCCTGACTTTGCCAATCTGGTTTATAAAGTCTTCACTTACACTCAAGCTCTGCCCATCAACCATGATTGGTGTCCCATTATAGGGATTGATGAAGGTTTTCAGATGATTATTGAAAAATTTATCAAATTCACCCTCGGGACCAAAGAAGCGCTGGAACTCTTGCAGAGACACTTCTTCTTTGCTGTTAATATTAAATGGATAACGGCCGGCAAGTTCTACATTATAAGTTCGATAGACATCATTTTGCCATACCGCCTGTAGATCTGATTTTGCCGCATCAAGAATAACTTTCCAGCTATGATCAGCTATTTGTGCATAGAATTTGTCGAACGGTTTGGGCAGATTGCCACCCGTTCGCCGCAAAACGAAGATAGGATCATCACCTTGCAGCTTGGCACGTTCTTGAGCGCGTTCCAAAGCCACCGGTTTGCTTGATTGCTGTCCGCTTAGAATGCCACGCATATACCCTTCCATGTTGGAAAGATGAGTCATCATTTCTTCAAGCGGCTGTGTCTGGCCTTCACGTGCGGTTACAAGCGCTGAGAGATCGGCAAAAGCACGGGCAATGCGCAAACCATGCTCACGGTTGGGGTCAAATACGATTTCCGTCTTTGGTTGTTTCTCATTTGTTGCGGTTGGTTCAGCCGGATAGATTTCAGTTTCCGCTTTAATAAGATTAAGCATGCGGCCAAACGGATTAGAAGGTCCATTGATTTCTGATAGAACCAGAGTTGCATGGTCTACATTCTTGAATTCGACAATATTGAGATTATTGATCATATTGGACCAATAATTGATATAATCTGTCGCATAGGAATGGCGGATTTTGTCCATAAAGGCCTGAAGGTCTTCGTCTGAATAACGGACACGCTCCCGTTCACCGGTCACCCAGGCGTCTTCAACAGCGATAACGGATAAATCCGTGCTTTTAGGTACAAAGAAGTCAAGGAAACCACGCTTGGTAAAGAAATAAGGTACAGCAATGTCTCTTTTTGTTGTGTCACTGTCACCATTTTGGACAAAAACAACATCGAAGCTCGGTCCGATTGCATTGCGAAGGCTTAGTCCATTTGGTACCTGACGTTGTGCTAAAGCCTTCAATCCACGGTAAAGGCGAACGTCACGGGGAACCTCTCTTAGGGCAGTTTGTGTATCCGTAACGAGCGCTTGGTCAATGGGGGCCGCAATTCTATTAGTGCCCAATGCATATTCTAGATGCTTGGCCAAATCATTTTGAAGTTCTCTATTTCCTTCAAACCGTTTTTGCCAGTTTTTCTGCATCCAAGCCAAAACAGCGATTTTACCCAATGAGCTGGTAGCGCCACTGGCATCAAGTTCCTGTCGACGTTGGATATCACCAAGTAAAAGATAAACGCGCAGTGCATCGAGACGTTCATCACTATTATAGGTTTCCGGGTTTTTTCCGAGCCTGATGATTTCGTCTTTCACTTTATCTGAAATACTCGGCAGATAACGTTCACGCAGAAGGTCTTCGTAAACTTTTTGCACTTCAGGGCCAACCCGGCGCCCCTGATAGAGAGCGGCAAAGCGGCGTATATCACTTTTGTTTTCCCATCCCGGATATTCATTGTTGGCCGAAGAGATAGCATCGAGTGCCGGTAGGAATTGTGCTTCACTTCCGGTTATGCTGGCATCGCGCGGCAGATCAATGAAATCCTTGCTGGCTTTCAATACATTTTCCGCACGATTAGTATTATCCTGCATCGTTTCATTTAAAATAAAGCCAAATGCAAGCAGAGCAAGAACGCTTCCCAGAATAGTACTTCGCAGCACGAGACGTTTATGATTTTCAACTTTATGGTTATCACCGGCTAAACCTGCTTCCTTGAAAACCACATTATTGAATAACTTCTTTGTAAAATATGTCGCCGTATTACCCGAATAAGCAGGCATGACTGGCGGCTTGATGTGGTATTCATTTGATATTTTTGTCAACAGGGCATTAAACGGCACACCCTCCTGCATGGACGAAACATAATAAATACCACGGACGAGAGGAGGAGTTGAAAATCGATCAGACAACAAAGCTTTATGGAAGAAATCCGAAACGATTTGTCCCGATGCTGCCAATTCGCGTAAGAATGAATAGATATTCTTGCGGATTTCAGTATCCCTATTGGTATTGAAACGATCAATAACCTGCTGGTTCGAAAAATTAATGAAGCGCGAGAATTCTTTTTCAAAATCCTCAACCCACTTGTCTGCATCGATTTCACTATAGACTGGGAACGAAAAGCCAAATGGTTCGTGACGCTCGGTCGTCGACATATAATTGAAATAATCGCCAAATCCGGCAAGCTGGTCAAGTTTCGTCATAACCACATGAACTGTGAACCGCGTCCCCAATTGATCAGCGATTTCAACGAGGCGTGCGTGGATATTCATCGCCGCCGCATTTCTTTCCTCATTCGTCATGCGAATAAGTTGAACAATGTCCATGGTTATGATCACGCCATTGATTGGCCGACGTGGACGCACGTCGTTCAAGAGGTTGGTGAAAGCATTCCAAAGCCGTTTGCGTCCTTCTTTTGCTGGCAGAGTCACAACCGGAACATTTGGGTCAATGTCGTCGTCATCAAACATATTCAATGATATGGGTGCCTTCATATCAAGCCATGATCCAGGAATATCAAACAAAACACTCTCGCGTGTCACCCAATATTGTGGCAGCTCCTTGTTGATGGCCTCACTTAGAAGACTGTCTTTTAATTCATGCGCCAACGGAAAATTTAGATCGGACTCCAAAATTAACGCGGTTTTTCCTGATTCAGAGGGGCCTAGAACCAGATACCATGGCATGGCATATAGTGTCCGACTGCCACGATCTTTTCCTGTCCATTTATCCTTGATGATCTTCATGGTTGAGCGAAACGATTTGCGAAGAATGACAATCAGCTCTTCAACAGGATCGCGTGGTTTAATCTCTTCTTCAACCTGTTTCTTAGGTTTCTTGCGAGCGACGGCGCGCGCTAGAAAATAATTATTGATACCCCATAGGATAACAAGCACACCAATCGTGATAATCCGATTTTTGACCGGTCGTAATGGAGCATATTCCAAATACTGGAATTGTGGACCGTAAAACCAGATCAGACAGGATAATACAATCAACAAGATCGTACTGACAAAGAGCCCTGACTTAAGACCACGGCCAATCATACGGGTGAAGCCTGTGATCCGACTGAGAACTGAAGTGACTCCAGAAACCTGCATGTGTGTTGCTCCTTACCAGTGACAAGCCAGCCGCAAGGGCTTGAGCCGGTCTTTCAGGTCGTTCATGTCAAAAATAAATGCGCGAGGTCCTTCAGGATAATTAACCTGAAGTTGCACGCGTGCATAATTGCTGATGGTTTTAATCGAGGCGATACTCTCAAGGCCGCGGCCTGCAATGACGACAGTACCATTTTCTACATCACGCCAATTGAGTTTGAATATACTGCCATTGCCTGATGATAGTGATAGGTTGGCCTGTAATGTCATAATTGGTTTTGGTAGTAAGACAGCCAGCGTTGTGATGTCGTTTTCGCAACTTAACATCATAATGGCTTCATCAGCCTGTGGCCTGTCCGCTGGAACGTCAGCCTCTTTCATAGTCATGAAAATATCGACTGTCTGTGCTGTCCATTCAAGCTTAGCGCTATTATCATCAGCAGGCTCTCGATTGCTTCTGGCGTTCAAAATTCGCATATAATCATCTTCGGTAAGCAGCATTGTTTCCTGCCAGGGACGAGCCCTCGTAATCCACTTCATATCACCTGCAACACGCTGCCGCTCAAGTGTTTCCGCCATGGAGCGCATTGGTCCGGTAACTATTTTGGTCGTGTTTTCAACCGCAATTGGTTCAACCTTAGCGACAGGGCTCTTGTAAACATCATCAAAACATAGAAGGCGCTGAACACGATCTGTGATTTCAATGCATTTTTTACCTTCTTGGCCAAGAACGGTATCGTCGGCCATGGCATAACTGCTGAAAAGGCTTAATGAGAGGAACAGCGAATTTATCGCTATGATTTTATGCCATTTTTTCATCCTCAATCCCTTCCAAACCACACTTTTTTAACTTGTTATAAAATGTCCTAATCGGTAATTTCAGCTGTTTCGCTGCCCGTATCCGAGACCCCTCATTCATCCGAATTGCATCGAGCAGGAGCTTCCTTTCAAATGAAGTGCAGGCCGATTGAAAGCCTTCAGCAAAGGCCATGACTGCTGGATTTATCTCCGGCTCATGAAATGCATTGTTATCATGATAAACAGTGTGGATCGTCTCGGATTTAATGAAGCCGATTTGCTCTGACGTCCGACAAACATGGAATATCAATGAACGTAACTGGCGAACATTTCCGTCATATTCCAAGCTACATAATGCCTGAATGGACGCTACGTCCAGATTGAAGCGTGTGCCGACGCTTTTGTTGTATTCGTCAACGAAAGACACCGCTAAGGCTTCAATATCACTGATCCTTTTGGAGAGTGGTTCAATCTGTATCCTGCTTTCAGCCAACCGATAATAGAGATCTTTGCGGAACGCATCATTCATAATCATTTGTTGTAGGTTTTTATGCGTGGCTGAAACAATGCGTGCATTAAATGTTATTTCAGATGTCGAACCGACAGGTATGAATTTCTTTTCTTGTAAAACGCGTAATAATTTGGCTTGGAGTTCAAATGGTAAGTCTCCGATTTCATCAAGAAATAGCGTGCCATTTTCAGCGCGTTTAAAATAGCCAGCTTTTTCACCATAGGCACCAGTAAAAGCGCCCTTAACATGGCCAAAGAGCTCGCTTTCGATCAGGCTTTGATTAAGCGAAGCAACATTGACCGCAATGAATGGGCCGTCACGATTTTCAGAGTAACGGTGCAATTCTTGAGCCACCAGTTCTTTACCGGTTCCAGTGTCGCCTTGGACTAAAACGGAGAGTCGCATTGGAGCTAACTTGGCAATATCTTCGCGCACCTTGATAATGTTTTTTGAATTGCCAATAATATTCAATGAGAGATAATTATTCCTGATTTTTTTTTGCTTGCTGATCTCATTGGAGAGGCTATCGACTGCTTTTTGCAGATGATTTTTTTTGAATCTTTCCTGATCGCTGCTTGCTTTCATTAAATTGAGAGATGAACAATAATTGGCATATTTTTGTGCAATAACCAAATGTTCATCCGTCAATAAGCTTTCATCCGCAGAGATAATAAAGAAAAGATCTGGATTGGTCGTAGATGAATGTTGACCGGGGATTATCATGAACCCCGCATAATTCAGGATAGGAAAAAACCTTTGTTTGACAAGCTTCATGATGTTCTGGTTGCTGTCATTCATGACTTGAATCGTCTTCTGTTTGAATAACCAGCTTAATGGGTCGCCCTTATTCTCACATTCTTCGATATTCATGACAGCAAAGCTGTTTTTCTCGGGCCAGGCTGCAAGCTCAACGTAATTTTCAAAAGTTTCATCACGGCCAATAATTGTCACGCCGGATGCATTAAAGAAATCATACATGGTATGAGCCATATGACTTCGGGCTGATTTCAACTCATGAATTAAAATCTCTTCACTGCAACGGGTGATGATATCAGGCAGCGAATAACTCATTCTGCGGCCTCCATGGAAGCGGGTTCCATATATTTAAAAATGAACGTAAATTCACCTCCATTATCCACTGCAACATGAACTTCTGTCAGCGTTTTCTCAATAAGACGGCTTTCCAGTATTGTTTGTGAGATTTGGGGCACAATGCGTTTTTGCAGCAATTGGTCAATTAATCGGGCGCCGCCTGCCGCGTCGTTGCAAAGTGCTTCAAAATAGTCAACGGCCTTATCTTCTATCGTGAATATCAAACCCTGCTTTTCCAAGAACAGCTTGCGCAACTCATCTATCTTGAAAAGAATAATTTCCTTCATCACTTCCTTGCTTAGTGGCAAATAGACAATAGGGTCTATGCGTGCCAGCAGGGCCGGTTTGAAATGGTTGATCAAAATCGGCTTGACCTTAGTGAGGATCTCTTCACTGGTAATATCCTTATCCTGCATAACCAGATCAACAATCTGATCACTTGCAAGATTGGAGCACATGAAAAAGATGACGTTTTTACAATCGATATCCCGGCCTTCACCATCCGTTAGAACGCCCTTGTCAAAAACCTGATAAAAAAGATTGGTTACATCTGGATCAGCCTTCTCGATTTCGTCCAATAACACGACGGAGTATGGTTTTTTGCGAATGGCTTCCGTAAGCTTTCCACCCTCACCATATCCAATATAACCGGGCGGGGAGCCAATCAGACGAGAAACGGTATGTTTTTCCTGAAATTCGGTCATATTGACAGTTGTCATGAATTGTTCACTGCCAAAGAGTTTTTTTGCTACTTCAATTGCGGTTTCTGTCTTGCCAGTACCTGTCGAGCCCACGAGTAGGAAGACACCCAGCGGCCGTCCGCTCTTGTGCAGATCTAGACGTGAGGATTGCAAACGCTCTTGGATAACTTGCAGAGCATGATCTTGTCCCTTAATTACCTCACCAATTTTTTCTTTGAGATGCAAAAGAGTTTCAATCTCGTCCTCTGCCATATTTGAGACGGGTATACCTGTCCAATCAGAAATGACCGATGCAATTTCTTCCGGGCCGACTTCCAAACTGATCAAGGTTTCATCTTTACGCGCCTCATCGAATTTCTGACGTGCACTTATGATGCGTGCGCGCATTTCAGGTGATTTATTTTCACCTTGATTTTTATTTCGGAGTTCTTTCAGTTCTACGACCAGCTGCTTCTGCTCATTGTGCGCTGATAAAAGACGTTCCTTCTCATTGGCATTATGCGCCAGCTTTTCATTGATAAGGACGATCCTTTCATGGATCGACTTATCGTCATGTCCAGCATCAATATCCCGTTCCAGCTTTTCTTTTTCACGTTCAAGAGAAGCTGATTCCTGAACCAGTTTTTCGATGACCAACGGAACGCCGGTCAAGGCAGCGCGGACACGTGCACATGCTGTGTCCAGTATATCGATTGCCTTATCCGGCAATTGTCTTCCGGTGATATAGCGTGAAGATAACCGTGCTGCCGCCTCTACACCTGCATCACTGATATAAACGCCTTCATGTGCTTTTTCATAGGCGGGCACCAGACCACGAATGATCACGCAAGCATCTTCAACCGATGGTTCATCTAGTTTAACAAGCTGGAAGCGCCGGGTGAGGGCCGGATCTTTTTCAAAATATTTTTTGTATTCCGACCATGTTGTGGCGGCGATTGTTTTTATTTCACCTCTGGCTAACGCCGGTTTCAACAAATTGGCGGCATCGCTGCCTCCGGCATTTCCTCCGGCACCAATCAAGGTATGAGCTTCGTCTATGAACAGGATCGTTTGGCGGTCAGCGTTTTTCACTTCATCAAGAACCGCTTTCAGGCGTTTTTCAAATTCACCTTTGACAGATGCGCCAGCCTCGAGCGCGCCCATATCAAGACCATAAACCTCGGCACCTTGCAGGCTTTCAGGCACATCGTTATGGACAATTTTATAGGCGAGCCCTTCAACGACGGCAGTCTTTCCGACGCCCGCTTCCCCCACACAAATCGGATTATTCTTGCGCCGTCGTGCCAGAATATCGATTATCTGGCGTATTTCGTCATCACGACGAAATACCGGGTCTATACGACCGTCCCTGGCTTGCTGAGTGAAATTTTCGGCGTATTTTTCCAGTGCACTTTCAGATGCTAAGGGCGCTCTTGCCGCGCCGGTTTTTCCGCCTTTAGGTTTGTGCACTTGTTCAATCGATCCGGATGTTAAAGCTGCAAAATCCTTTAAAACCTTGTCATGGGGGGCACGGTCCAGCATATCAACATATTCATATCGGCAAAAACGTCCACTATCACGGATGATCGCTAGTAAAATGGCACCGCTGCGTATCCGCTGTTCATTTAGCTCCAACGAGGTAATCATCCAAGCAGATTCGAGCATTTCAAATAGCAGGGGTGATAGTATGGGCATTTCGCCGTTGCTTGAACGAAAGCGCGAGAAACTCTTTTTCAGCTTTTCTATAAAAATGTCGATATCAAGATCAAGATTGCGGAATATCCATCGGAAATCATTGCCGTGCTGTTCACATAAGGAGATTAGAAAATGCTCAATAACAACCTCGCGGTGACCGGCGGCAACGCATACGTTGGTTGCTTCGGTCAATGCTGCATGGCAAGCCTCTGACAAGCGGTCAACAATCTGCTTTCTATTGTCAACGGTAACCATGATCAGTCTCCTTTTAAGACGTGGGACAAGTCATTGATGATCCCGTTGGTATAATTTTCAGTATAAAAGAAATAAGCCAGATACATGATGATGGCGATGATTAGAGCTGTCATGATGACAGCAATGACGGGGGTCTGCCATTTAACAAGATGGTCTTTTGCAATGATATTGGTCGAGTCGAACGTCGAAATTTCGGGCGGATATCCTCTTTCCTTCCGAATGATATCGTGTATTTCCTGCATAAAGGCTTCAAGTTTAAGCTTGCCATTATGCTCGGGTCGGTATTTACCTTCATACCCTAAGACCATGCACAGATAGAGAAATTCTAGGATGTCGATATAACGTTTGGCTTCATCAGACAGGCGTTCTGCAACAATGAAAAATTTTTCGCCGCCCCATGTTTCCTGATGATAGATTGATAGAAGACTTTTTTGTGCCCAACCACTTCTTTCACCCCAATCGGTTGCCAGAACGGTTTCATCAATAAAACTGCACATACAATAGCTAAAGGCGATCTGCGTTGAGCGATCATATGCTTCCTTATGAAGCTCAAGGATGATCGTATCAAGCTCGCTACGGCATCGTTTATGCAAATCTTCCACTTCATCATAATCCCCCAGGGAAGATATCCGCATAATCAATGCGATAAGAGTGGAAGAGGCATCAATTATTTTATTGATGGCCATACCCCGAATGGGGAAAGAAAAATCTGGCTGACTAGCTGCCATATTTTTCATCATTTTCTGCCTTGGTGATAGGTCTTTTCTTGAGGCGATTTCTGTTCCTTTTTGGCCAACATAAAAGTCATCGTTCTCAAAAATGGTCGGAACTTCATTCGTTTCCGCACTGCTGGTATCACTCATGCCGTACCTCCATTACCTTTGCGCCCCCGGATAGCCCAAAATTGCATGTCGAGATCAGGAAACTCACCTGCAATATGGAAGGCAAACCCGGTTGATTTTTCCAGATTTTTCCACCCACTTGAATTGTGGTCCAGATAAAAATATGTGTATTCCGCATGATAGGGGAGCTGCCGAGGGGCTGTCGGCATGGGCTGTAAACTAACACCGGGCAGATGTGATTTGACCAATTCACGGATTTTATCAATTGAGGATATTTTCACCTGAGTTGGAAATATCTTGGCCAATTGATCACGTGGCATCGACGCCTTAACAGCCAGGACAAACGAACATTGATCAATAAGTCGGTTATCTGAAATTGTTGCAGTATAAAAGCCGAACTCATGCGGATCGAGCTTGAGCGAAATCGCATTTGGTTCAAGCATAACGCTCAAGGATTTACGCAGTGAAGAAACCAGAGGCTGAAAACACACGTGTGGTTCTTCATGGTGGTAAATAGGCCAGTCTTCAGGCATGCGCCCATCATGGGTAAATGTTGCCAATTCACCGGCCGCACCTGCAAATAGTTCATAAAGCCGTTCTGGATGGACGCGTTGAATGGTACTATGATGACGGAAAATAGGGCCAAGTCGGTTGGTTGTCTGCAACAGCATAAAATCTGCAACATCGGCAACGCTGTTTTGCGACAGTTGGCCAAGTCTTTCAGAAATCTGCTGCGCCCTTTGTTTCAACAAACCAGTAAAATCATCAAGGGCACGACGCAATTGCGGAATTGCCTGAATGTCGTAAGCCATTGGCATAAATTCTGTATCCAGAATAATGCTTCCGTCACTGCGTTTTTCCTTCACGCGCGCAATAGGTATACAGCTATAAGAGCTGCGATCGTCCCGTTCCATCATCAAAGTTAAGCGCAATTGACCCACTTCAATTTCCCATGGGTCTGCATCAGCACTTGTAACATCACGTGTTTCCTGATTAAAAACATTCAACCTTGCAGATTCCTCAGCACTGCCGTCTGTCAATATTTCAGGAACGCCGTTGGTCCACAAAGGCAAGCAGAGATAAATAACTTCATTGACAACATTCGTTTCACCAATATCGAGGGCAGGGGGGGGGGGAGCTTCGTTTGGAATTTCGAAAACCGTCCGATCGGGAAAAATTCCACTGGCTGAAACAATTGTAATTCGTCCGTGCAAGAGGTTTTCCTGATTAATCTCAATTGCTTCTAAGCCATATTGATAAGCGCTGATAGCATCGCCACGACGACGAATGATATAGTCATGATAACGAGATTGTTGCTGGAAATGATTAGGACGAATGAATTGTCCATCAGTCCATAAGGGGGGGTTACGATTTGACACTCTCAATCTCCATTATCTATGCACTTGCACTGATACACCCTTTGATGTGACAGGTATCAGTATCTTATACTGCTCTCCTGTCGCATTGACTTTCTCAACGGCTTTCCATGTCACTTTGTCCATATTGGCATATGCAACAGCCACGCCAATAAACCCCGTATCCTCAGTAAATTTGAATGGCGTGATGACTGTCGATTCCCCCGGCTTTACCTGTTTCTTCATGTGACGGATGTATGAAGTTTCTAATGCCCCCTTAGGATTTTCAAACAGCGAGAAATAATCAGCATTATTCAACTCATCCGGATCCTTGAGCTGGAATACAATGACGTCCACTGGCGCATCACCGTATTCAGATTTGTTTGCATTCTTGTCAGCATAAAGCGTGATTTGTGCTGTCGATGGCTTATCAGTATTTTGTTGGCCTACAGGCGTATTGGGATCCATCATAATCTTTCCCATTTTGCTCATAGCTTGCATAGATTGAGACGGTGAACAGGCCGCGACCGACATCACGGTCAATCCCAACGCAATACAAGATAAGATTGATTTCGAGCACATGATTTAGCCTTCCAATGTCTGTTTACGCATTTCGCGGTCATATACCTGACTGTAGACTTCCCAATACATGCGACCAAGGCCACCTTGCTGTTCAGATCTAATTTCGTTGTAATAATGTTGGTACATTTGCCAATGCCATGCATCGAGATCTCCTGCACGGGGAGCGTGGCCCTTGTATTTTTTAAAACGTTTAGCAAGTGCTAAGGGACCCAACGCTCTTAATACGGCATCAAGTGCCTCTTCAGCGGCAACTTCGCTGGCTTTTTCATGATACTGGATCAATTCTAGGCTTTCGCCGATCGCAGCTGCAGCGGACAAGTGCACCGGGCTGTTGACTAGAAACATATCTTTGATGACGTCTTCAATCGACTTATCGAGGCGAAGCGGATTATCCTCGATGGCATGGAGATGTGTTTGTGACAAATGACTTTTATCCGACAATTCACGTTGATGGGCTGCCATCAAGCCTTGTACGGTTGCCTTTATCGCTTCACCAATATCAGTCAGAAGACGATTGGCTTTAGGTACAGACATTTTATGGATGGGAATGCCCATTGCCAAGCATAATGGCCGCAAGAGAACATGATCGATAAGTTCTCCTTCTTCCTCTTCGAGCAACTCGATATCATTCAGATAATGATCGCGTGTTGAGATGTCCTCCAGATCAGACTTAGTCAAAGCTGTTTTTGAACCCAGATTTGATGCGATTGATTCAAGATATTCATCAATGTTGTCGGGTTTATCATTCTTTTTCATCTTCGAACTGGCTTTCTTTTTTCTACTTTTTAAGTCACTGACAATAGGAAGATCCATGTACGCAGATCCGGGTTGCAGATCATCGGGCACATCTGGAGCTATACCTTCTTCAGGAGCCCCTTTGATAATATCTCCAAGCTTGCTTGCCATCACATCTTTCTCTGCGATTGAATCCTTGTCAAAAAGTTTGATCGGATCGCGCTCCGTTGTTGATCGGCTTTCATAATTTTCTTCAATCAATGTGACGGGGTCAGTTATTTTTTCACGCTTTTTCGCTTCACGAATATTGATCCGATCGGAGCCTTTCATTGTTTTGCTTTCGAAGAAATTCTGGGCCGTTAGGCTTTCCTCATCACGATTATCGACCAGCGAGCCAATTGACATAAAGCGCCTTGCCCATCGGGCACCGCGGGCAACAAGTGACGCAGTTTCTTCCTCCGTCAGCTCGATATAGGCTGTCAGCTCAAATTTCCCGATTTTGATGGTGTCACCATCCCTGATCTGGACAAGTTCACCAACAGGAATGAATGACTTTGCATTGTTGATGGATAAGCCCTTTTTGATGCTTGTTTCTAAACAGAATTGCTTATCCTGAAGAGTAATGACAACATGGGTATCTTTGACTGACCCGGCACGATCAACAATCTGCCATGTACTATCTTCATCAGCACCAATTGTCCCGCCTTGCTCATCAAAATCCTTGATGGCGGCATATCCCCCACTCAAATCATCCGTATTGTTGATCACCATTCGTAAGTGCATGTTTAACTCCTTACCTTGATGATGACATCACGCATCTCGGTGATGCGACCGTCACCGAGAAACGATGACCAGCCAAGGCGGCCAGGGCTGTTTTTTTCGAGAGTGATTGGATAGGCTTCTTTGGGTTTCAAACCCAATTTGAGATCATATCCAAGCTGATCGCGGAACATAAATTCTACAAGGCCACGCAAGCTCTTGAAATCTTTGCCGTGCGGTAAAAAGTCCTGAAATCTCTCGAAATCAAGATTGCGGATAACGATCCGGATTTTACCTTGAATGTCGGGTGAATATTGTCCGAGAATCATATTTCTTCCCAAATGAGAATTGTTCTGTCCAAGACGGGTCAACTGATCTGGTGGGATCTGGACTTTCCTTTTCGTCCATTCCTCTATGCTGACATCATCTAGGTTGAATGCTCTGGCAATCACAGTTGAAAACAGGGCAGGGGATCTGTTCCGCGTTGCCATCAAACCAGCAAAACATAACAGTCTAGGCCAGTACACATTGGTGAAATCACGCGAATCCGCGTCACCCAATCCAAACATGGAATAAATCCATGTCGAAAACTGATCTTTGCCTTTTGGCTGATATTTCCTGTAGTAACGCGATCGTCTCCAAGAGCGGTAAAAAAGGCCAATCAAACGATTATGAAAATAGTCGAAAAAATCCTTGATGACCGAATGATCCTGCTCATAAAGAGCTATCTGTTCTGCATAATAGGACGGCAAGGGGGTTGCAGAACCATGTAATCCCAGAAACGTAACCTTCAACTTATATCGAGGAGCGGCATTTTCACGCTTCGGGGCGATATATTTGATGCGGACAACATCAGACGTTGGAAAACTGATACTGGAATCCACTTCGAACAGCAGCTTTTCATCAAAAGCATGTTCATGAGTCCCGACCTCAATGTCATCATCAATCGTTTTTTCAATCAGTTCTATCGCTTCAAATGCTGAGAAATAACGGGCCTTTTTTTCGAGAAACCCGCTAAAATCAGCCAAAATCATCTGATTTTCGCCGGCCATCTGTAGACCTCTCCATTCTCTATGCCATGTATCTCAAGCTCGTGAAACGAGTTAACGGTCGTATAGAGCGCAAAGAATTCAGCTAGGATTGACATGAACAAAAACATATCACCTTCGGTCTGAAACGCGCTTTCCCGTACTTTCAATACGGACTTCAACCCCTTGATCATGAGATTTCGATGAACTAGTGTATGGGGCTGGGTATTAAGGGATAAAATTCCTTCAATTCGCTGCTTTGCTGCTCTCTTGACAGCAGGTTTAATCAGGCTTTGAAAGTCAAATATCGTCAAAATTGCTGCAATTGATTCAAGATCAAGCAGGGAAGTATAATTTAACGCCAGATTAGACAGGCCATTCCAGTCCAGAGTACCATCCAGAGGCGGATAAACCGGCTTGGTCGGGCGTGTGACATTCTTGGCAGTTACAAAATTGATGGATTGATCGTAAAATTCGCTGATGGCACCCATTGCCAATTCATCACATCCCTCCCGATTAAAGCAGGTAATGTCAATCGATATGACCTCTTCATTAGGAACGATCTCATCTGAGTTATGAAGGATGAAAGAAAGATCGTAATTAAATCCGTTATATTTTTTGGATAGGTCTGGTCGGCAGAAATAATAGACCTGCTCTGCAGAATATTGCGCATTGATTTCGTGGTTGAAAGATTCAAAAGATGGATATTGACGTTGTAATGTCAGGCGCAAACCATCTGTGCTCGGCCTTTGCCCTCTGACATCATCAACTGAAAATATCTCGAACAGATGCGGTTCAAATCCCATAGGCCTGATGCGATAGCGTGTTTTCGTATGATCTACGGTTAACGGTTCGGCATCAGTTTCGAAAAGATTGACTGCCGGTATGCAATAAAGACGCAGATTTTCATTGTTCATGCGTATGTCTCGTGGCAGAGCACGTTCAAACGACAATTCAATATCAAAACTATCGTCGGCAATTGAAGATAAGTAATTTTTTATTCCAGACAGACTGTATCCATAAAACTTTTCAGGAAAGACAAAATATTCCTGAAGGAGTCTGTGTCCTTCAAATGCTGCGGAATGTTGCGGTAATACAGCATCATTATGTTTGAACCCAATCGGGTATATGCAACCGTTAGGCAGGACTGTCCGGATTCCGTCCTTGGAAACAATCGTCACATCTCTAATATATCGGCCGATCCATAAGTATAGCAATTGTTGTAATGAAGTATCGCCAATAATAGTAAGGTCGAGATAATCAATGCCTATTGCATGAATAGGTATATTCAGCAGACTTTTAAAGCTGATTTTAATTTGATTTTTATTCTTCAACCGTTCAAGAACAACATTGTCAATATCCAGCGGATAAACAAGGCAGTCAGATGTTGTCCGAAAAAGACACCTGGCACCTCTAATGGGTTTTGAGTTCAACAGTGTTCCTTTGGGCAACACCTTGCTTTTACTAATATGAGAGGCGTGAGGTGCAAACTTGATCATCGTTGTCGAAGGAAAAACACGCAAAAAGTTCGGCCATAATAATTGAATAATGGAAAGCGTGAACTCTCTTTCTTCTTCGATGATTTTTTCTCGGGTCATGGAAGTCAGATAGGCGAGACCTTCTGTAACCCGCTCAACGTCAGGGTCGGTATTGGTCGATCCCATAGAGGGTGCCAATTTAGGGTTCTGCTCGACAAATTGTCGACTGCCAACCTTTAAATACTCTAACTCATCACTGAATAAGCGATTCATCTACTATACCAAACCAACTCTAACAAATTTCAAATTATGAGGGATAAAAATGTCCATCCTTCATGGCTATCTCTATTCTGATTTGCTCCTCCGCCGATTCCACACGCAGACTGGCTGTGATTGTAAAATCCAGATCCAACGGACTGTTTGGATCAGACTTTGATCGCACCTCGACATCTTTAAGCCGTGGTTCCGCCATAACAATGCATTTGCGTACAGATTCAACCAGTTGCTTGGATACTTCCAGCGTACTGACTGTACTGTGGTTAAAGTCCGGAATACCAAGTTCCAAATTGGCAGGCGAACCAGCTGCATGAACATTCAAAGCCCTATCAAGATTGCGTTTGATAGAGCGGATAACTCCGTCAATGCTATAATGATAGGAAGGCGTATCCAGATCTTCCTCATCCGTGATAAGCCGATCCAATAAACTGCCACTTGCCTTTCGTGTCTTGGAGTCCAGCACATCTTCCGGAGTCGACTCGCCAGATTGGCGAGTCGAATTGTATATTTTCATCGCTAGTCGTCCCGCTCACCTTCGACGGTGGCCTTTTCGAGCTTGCCAACCAGCGAAAGTTCGAAATTTGCACCCATATATTTGAAGTGTGGACGGACTTTAATGGCAGTTTGATACCAACCTGGCTCACCAGCAATGTCAGCGACTTCAACACTGGCTGCACGCAGCGGGCGTTTGCTGCGTACTTCTGACGGTGGATTTTCCTGATCGGCAACATATTGCTTCAGCCATATGTTCAATTCACGCTCAAGATCTTCGCGTTCTTTCCAAGAACCTAGCTGTTCACGTTGCAAGACTTTAAGATAATGCGCGATACGATTGATGATAAACAGATAAGGCATCTGCGTGCCAAGCTTGTAGTTGGTCTCGGCCTGTTTTCCTTCCTTGGTATTGGGAAAGCGTTTAGCCATTTGTATCGAGTTTGCCGAAAAGAACGCTGCATTATCCGAGCCTTTGCGCATTGTTAAAGCAATGAATCCTTGATCAGCCATCTCAAGTTCTCGACGGTCGGTAACAAGCACTTCCGTTGGTATTTTAGCATCAAGCTGTCCCATCGCTTCATAGACATGAACTGGCAGGTCGTGAACAGCACCACCACTCTGCGGGCCGATAATATTGGCGCAAAAACGGTATTTGGCAAAGCTTTCGGTTAAGCGCGTTGCAAGTGCGTACCCGGTGTTGCCCCATAGATAGTTCTCATGATTGGATGCAACGTCTTCGACATAAGAAAAATTACGTGCTGGATTATCTACAGGGTCATAAGGCTGACGGAGCAAAAAGCGGGGAACGGTAAGGCCGAGATAACGCGCATCTTCAGATTCACGCAGGCTGTTCCATTTTCGATATCGTGGGCTTTCGAACACGGACGATAGCTCTTTGATCGCAGGAATATCGAGATTGCTTTTCACGCCAAACATTTCAGCCTTAGTGCCGCCAAAAAACGGGGCATGTGCCATAGCACCAACAGAGGACACATATTGCAACAAGCGAATATCAGGTGTCGATGGACCAAAATCGTAATTTGCAAACATAGCTGCGACAGGTTCACCACCAAATTGGCCATAATGGGCAGAATAGATGTGCTTATAAAGACCAGCCTGTGTTACTTCAGGTGCCTGATCAAAATCATCGAGCAGTTCATCTTTGGTGGCTGAAAGCAGATCGAATTTAATATTTTCACGGAAATCGGTACGGTCGACAACAAACTTCAGACCCCGCCATGCAGACTCAACCGCCTGAAAGTCCTGGTGATGAAGAACCTGATCAATCTGTTGACTGATGCGTCTGTCAAGGTCGGCAATCAATCGGTCGCAAGATCTCTTATTGACCTTTTCATCAGGATTTGTCGATTTGAGGATTTCACCGATCAGTACTTCCAAACCATTTTTGGCAATATCGTATTCTTCTTGGTCAGGAGAATACGGAGTTGATTCAAGAAGCTGATCAAGAAGCGAGGCGTTAGCCACAATTTTACCCTTAGATACTGCATTGTCGGCAGTTTGTGTTTTTTCTACAGCCATTTTTCTATCCTCTATTTCCTATTTTCCGTTGAGTCCGTGGATGGCTTTGTCGAGTTGTCCAGGCCATCAAGAGGGTTCGAATGGGAGGATATTTCTTTTAAGATCTTTTCACGTGCCTGAGGATCTTCAATGATGTTTTGAACAGCATTGCGGAAGGATGGCATGTTGCCCAGCGGACCCTTCAATGCGTTAATGTTTTCACGCAAATCCAAAAGCTTTTTGATTTCCGGGATCTGCTTAGCGATCGCGTCAGGTGAAAAGTCACTTAAAGATGCGATGTTCAAACTGACTTTCAGTTCATCATCTTTGTTGCCGCTTAACGTATTGGGAACGGTGATATCAATCCTAATATTTTGCTCTTCCATCACCTTAGCAAAGGTGTTCTTATCAACTGATAAAACCTTGCGCTCTTCAATGGCTGTATCTTCATGCCTGCCGGTATAATCACCAACAAAAAACAATCGTAAAGGCAGCTCCTTTTCTTCCTGCTGCCCGAGCGTTGCAGGTGTATACTTGATATTGATACGTTCTTTGGGAGCTACAGATCCCTCACGTGTTCCACGTGCCATATTCTTTCTCCTTCATGTTGATATCTTCGTTTTTATACCGATCATTATGTTTTCGATGACCGTTACGAATAATATTTTTCCAGAATTTCAAACAAACAAAACCATCCAATCAAGCATGAAAGCTTGTTGCTTATTAAAGATAAATTTAATGGAAAACTATACAGACAACGCTCGAAGCTTTGACTGATAGAAAGCATTCATTTACACAGAAATTCTTATAAACATAATGGTGTCTTCTCCCGCTTTTATCCAAAAACAACTTTCTATGCCCAGCCATTTTCATCAACTTAAGGGCGCAGCCCAATAACGACATTGTCGTCATTGCCCTATATCTTGCACTTTTCCGCAAGTTATGAACAGAAAGTTAAATGCTAAAACCATAGGTTGTCAATAAACATTGTTTCAATCTGGGACGATGGCAACAAAAAAAATTAAAATTTAATAAATTAATAGAAAAATTGAAATATATATAGATGCAATCTTCACTAACATCACGTCAAATTTAATAGTTGGTGGAGTTCAATATTTGAGTAAATTTGCCGAAATCAGGGCTTGCCGCAAGGGGCGTCATACGGAAATTTATCTTCATCGTAATAACGACAATAGCGGGTACTGTCTTTGTTGCGAAGGTAGCCGACAAGCCCACCAGCGACTGCGCCGCCCGCTGCGGCTGCATAGATTGCTTTCTCATGGTGCCCAAAAAGGGCACCGCCTGCAGCTCCGGCTACAGCGCCGCCAGCTGCCCATTTGCTAACTCCAACTTCTGTGGCTGTGCACCCAGAAAGAACAAGAGTTGAAGATAATGCCAAAACAGATAATCCCGTAAGGTTCATTATATAACACCCTTATTTTACGTTTTTATTACAAAAATATCAACGTATTCATTTGGTATAATATACCTTTATTTTAATTTAATCGCATGAGTGTCATATGTTATGCAAATCCAATAATAAGAATACGTGTTAGGCTGATAAGATATAGTTTAATAATAAGAATACAACTCCATTCATTGTATTTTAAGCATAAAAAATGTCAATATGCGTATTGATGAGAATTCGCCTTTCGAAAACCTTTGCAATCAATAGATATGGTGCCGTTTTTGGCATTGTGACTGCCACTTTTGGCAAAGTATTGGAATTGTTTGGTAATTCATGTGTTTTTGGTTGATTTTGTTGGTTTTTTACTGTTTTGAAATGCCAAAATTGGCATGAT
>NZ_JBTXLM010000008.1:0-132719 GCF_054871565.1 Bartonella sp. LJL80 | reverse complement strand
TTTACAAGGTCCGCAATGCCAAGCCGCTATGGTCGAAATACGGGACGGCTAAAGGCATCCGGCTTGCCGGTTTCGACATGTGGTGCCAATCATTGTTTGGCTTTTCCTTTTTTGGAACAATGAGCCATGGGCGGGCAGACTATGACTGTCTGCAACCGGCAGCACAATTCCAGCCGATCGCCTATCCAAAGCCCGACAATGAGCTGACATTCGACCGGTTGAGTTCGGTGTTCTTATCCAACACCAACCATGAAGAAAACGAGCCTTGTCATTTGAAGGTGATATCGATGGAGGTACAGGAGCGATCGGAGCTGACGACGTTTGCGGGGCCATCGACACGCTATTGTCCTGCGGGTGTTTACGAGTGGGTGGAAAAGGATGGTCGCGAGAGTTATGTGATCAATGCGCAGAACTGTGTGCATTGCAAAACCTGCGATATCAAGGACCCGAACCAGAATATCAACTGGACGTGTCCACAAGGCGGTGAAGGCCCTGTTTATCCAAACATGTAATGTTTGCGATAAAGAGTGGCCGTATCGAACCGCCGACAAATAAATGCGGTGAAGGCCCTGTTTATCCAAACATGTAATGTTTGCGATAAAGAGTGGCTGTATCGAACCGCCGACAAACAAATTCGGTGAAGGCCCTGTTTATCCAAACAAGTCATATTTGCGATAAAGAGTGGCCGTATCAAACCACCAACAAATAAATACGGTGAAGGCCCTGTTGAGCCAAACAAGTCATGTTTGGGTTAAAGAGCGGCCGTATTGAACCGCCAACAAACAAATGCGGTGAAGGCCCTCTTTATCCGAACATGTAATGTTTGGATAAAGAGCGGCCGTATCGAACCACCAACAAACAAACGCGGTGAAGGCCCTGACAAGCCAACCACCCATGTTTGTGATAAAAAGCGCAATTTAAAGCGTGACAAGTCCGATACACGCCGAGGCTTTGTTTCCAGATTGTTATATCATGTTAGGGCATGCACAGCTGAATTCTATGTGCAAGTAAGCAGATTGTTTGGTTGGCGTAGAGAAAACAATCATCCGATCTATGTTGCCAGCTAATAGAGGCAGGTCTAAATCGGGCTTGATGAAGGAACCTATCGATATGTTTCCTTTTTAGAAGATAGGGAGATTGCTATGACGAACAGACGCAGTTTTATGAAGATGGCTCTTGCCTGCGGTGCTTATGGCATCCTTGCAAGACCAACGTCAGCGGCGTCTCGCAAATCCAGTATTTCTCTCTGGAACGGAACACCTCCCGGCGGCGGCGGCCCCAAAGGACCATTGATCATCAGCAAAGGTGGCAGCGTTCGCAACATTTCAGTCCCAAGCATGGACGTCTACCTGCCGGACCAGGCACCAAAGGGGGTGATGCTGATTGCAGGCGGTGGCGGCTATAAGCATATTGAAATCAAAAAGGAAGCCTTGGCTGCCGCAAATTGGCTGACTGAACGTGGCATCGCCGCATGTGTTCTTTATTACCGCTTGCCGGACGAAGGTTGGCTCGAAAAGCCATTAGCGCCATTGCAAGATGCACAGCGCGCCCTTCGGTTGCTACATAGCAGCAAGGTCATTCCCAATATCCGTTCCGATAAGATTGGTGTCATCGGATTTTCAGCGGGTGGCCACTTGATGGCTATGGCGGCTGCGCGATCCGAATTTCGATCTTATCAACCTCTGGATGATATCGATCAATATTCAGCCCACCCTGCCTTTGCCGTTTTCGCCTATCCCGTGATTACACTGGAGCCGCCTTACGACAATACTTCAACACGAAAAGTATTGATAGGAAGACATCCTACCCCCCAACAAAGTGCGTTATGGTCTGTTCAAACGCATGTTAAGCGCAACTTCCCCGCGGCATTTCTAGTTCAGGCTGCCAATGACCCGATATCCAATCCTGAAAATACTGTGATTTTACAGTCGGCGTGTAAAAAGGTCGGCGTGCCTGTGGAACGCCATCTCCTTGCTTCAGGTGGGCATGGTTTCAGCATGGGAATGAAAAACTCACCCACGGCGCAATGGCCGACTTTATTGGAAAAGTGGTTGCAGGCGAGAAATATAATATAAAGCCCTTAAGCCCATCGTGCTCAAGCGGTTCCCGATTGATGTGAAACAGCAATCGGATAAGATACCGCGACAAATCAAAGGCTTGAGACGCTCCGGCCTGATAGCATCAAGTCAAAAATCGCTCTAACCGCAAATTATATAGGGCCAGCTTTGAAAAAGATTACTCACCCTGCCGTTGTTGCGACGCAACTCTTTTTCGCGTTTCGGGCATGAAGAGTAATGTCACGAAAAAACCGCCAGCAGCAAGCGATGCCAAGCAGATAAAAGCACTTGTATAACCGTATTTAAGTATCATTTGCCCTGCAAGTGAGGCACTCAATGCGCCGCCAATGCCTTGTATGAACAAGACAAGACCTTGCGCAGCGTTAAAGTTTCCTTTGCCCCACATCAAATCTGCGACAATGATAGGAAAGAGCGCACCAAGAATTCCTGCGCCAACACCATCCAACAACTGGACAGAGACCAGCCAAAACATGTTATCAGAAACAGGATAAAGGAATCCACGTGCGGCAAGAAAGAAAAACGCGGCTAAAATGAAAGGCTTTCGCCCCCAATCATCGGCTTTTGCAGCCACCAACAGAGCAATTGGAACCATGATCATCTGCGCGGCAACGATGCAGATAGCAATGAGCGACGTAGCATGTTCACTTCCAATCAATTTGCTCAATAGCTGGCCTAGAGAAGGTAGCATTGCGGCGTTTGCCAAATGAAAAAGCGCCATCAGACCGCCAAATAAAAGCAGACATGGAACGAACAATAATTGACGCAATGGAAGAGGTGTACCCGCAGTCGCGTCAATGCCTTGCGCAGCTTTTGCATCGATCGATGACGAAGGAATAAAGAAAATGGTGATGATTGAAAGAACCGTAAGGATTGCCATCAACCAAAACACCACAATCGGGCCAAAGAGATAAGCGCCAAATGCAGCTGCCAATGCAGAGAACACGTTGCCCGCATGATTATATGCTTCATTACGACCGATACGGCGGGTGAAATAGCGCGGACCAACAATACCGAGAGAGATAGCCGCTATTGCGGGTGCAAAAATGCTGGCGGCCATGGCTGTTACTGATTGCGTCAGCGTTACCATCAAAAATGATGAAACAAAAGGAAGCAATAGGCAACCTGCGGTGACCACCAAAGCCGCGACCACCAGCAACAAGCGTTTGGCAGGTAGCTTATCAATCAGTATTCCTGCGGGTGAAAGTGTAAACAAGCCGCATAGTCCGGCTATTGTAACGACGAACCCGATTGTGCCTTCGTTCCAACCTTGTGTGGGCCCTTTGACTGCCAAAAGATAAATAGCAAGATATGGCCCTAGACCGTCTCTCACATCTGCCAGAAAAAAATTCAGGCCATCCAGTGCCTTTAATGCGAATTGTTGTTTGTTATTGGAAGCGCTCAAAATTCAATCTCTTTATCAAATCCAATGCAAGCGCTTTGATAGACTAATTTTCAGCAATCTTGAAGATACGAGTGATAGACATGGCAAAACATTTGTCACGCCCGATTAAGTCGTTGTGCAACATCGATATGATGGGAAAATTGAAACGGTCACGTGAAATACTTTGAGAACCGATCAACATGTGGATCAAAAGACAAGATCAAGCATTGGTTCTCGTTACAAAGCTCGTTCTTCTAATCTGCCGTACCGCCCCCATGGCAATAACTTTTCAGATCAGCAATGGGTACGAAAAGCGCTGTGAAGAAAAAGACTGAACCAAGATCACAATACTCGGAAGAACGGCTCCGGCAACATCCTTATCTGGCGTCGAGAAATTCGATCCATACCTGACTGCTTGTTGAGGAACAGGGTCAAGAGATCTTGATTTGAACAAAAGACTAGAAGGAAATTTTGTTGAGAACGAGGAGAAGAGCCGAAGGAAACCAAAGACCGCTGCAATCTGTTTAGTCGAAAAGCTTAACTGGGTATACTACCCACCGATTGCTTTCCTTTACGCAATTCTTTGCTGTTTATCGTGCCATATCATTTCAACGAATTGGGCCTAACTCTATGCCGCAAGCTTCATAAATTTCGCCGGACTATTCTAATTATTTAAAACAGTGCCGATAACCAACATGTATTGATTACCGGCACCGATTGGAAAGTAGACAGTCTACTCTAATGCTGGCGGCAAATTGCGTACATATTCACCATCCAAAGATTTCAGATAGGATACGATATCATTCACGTCGCCTTGGGACATCGAACGTCCGACTTGAAATTTAAGCATCAGTTCAACCGCTTCCGTGATTGTGGGCACGTCACCACGATGGAAATATGGAGCTGTTGCGGACAAGTTACGCAAGCCGGGTACTTTTTGACGATACCGATCACGCTCTTCTTGAGAGAGGCTGAACACGCCGAGATCCTCATTGGTTATTTCCATGTCTTTCTTGAAGAAATCATGGGCTAGACCCAAGGGTTCGAATGACTGCCCACCAAGATTAATTCCCACGTGACAGGTTGAGCACCTATTTTCTTTAAATAACAGATAGCCCCGTTTTTGCTGTTGTGTGATGGCCGTTTCATCACCCTCAAGATAACGATCAAAAGGACTTGGTGTCAGCAGCGTCTTTTCAAACTCGGCAATCGCATCAGTGATAGAGCCGCCTGAGAAACCTTCCGGATAGACCTTCTCAAACTGGGTTTTGAATTTTTGGTCAGCATTCAAGCGGTCAACAATTTCATCAAAGCTTTCAGACCCCATTTCTAACGGGTTCAAAGGAGGACCGGCAGCTTGCTCTGCCAGACTGGCGGCACGGCCATTCCAAAACTGCACATGGTTGAACACGGCATTGAATACGGTGGGCGCATTGATAGGGCCTTTTTGATTATCAATACCTGTCGAGGTCTGTAAACCGTCGACACCACCTTTATTCAAGTCATGGCAGGTCGAGCATGACACTGTATTATTACCGGAAAGACGTTTGTCAAAAAACAGTTTTTCACCCAAAAGTGCCTTATCGACATTGTATGGCACTTCCTTGGGCAGCGGCTGTATCGGCTCAGTCTTCATTGCTGGAGCGGCATTATCCGAAGCATAATAAGCCAACCGCTGAGATTTGATCCAATCAAGAACCTCATCGCGCTCACTTTGCGAAATAAAACCAGACCAGTGCATGGTTTTATAAAGCATAGGCGGCATCGATTGATCCAACATGACCGCTTCTATTTTCGCCAAATCTGCCTGCGGTGCAGGCGTATTGTTCTTCAGACTTTTTTCAACCTCTGTCAGATAGAAATAAGATGTTCCATCTGCGACATCGGTTGTCATCAATTGCTTGGCAATGGGTAAGCTTGCATAAAATGGTAGTTTCGTACCAGATAAGTGACAGTAACTACACCCTCTTTCATTTAAAATCTTCTGTACCTTTAAGCCTTCGCCCGAAAACTCTGTAAGTAACGGCAAGTCATTACGGCTTTTATCAAAGTAAAAAACGTAAGCAACAAAACAAAGATAAACAACTATACATAGAGATATTAGATACCAAAAATATCGCATCACAACCCAACCATTGATTCAGCATTTTCTACAATCTTATTGGAATCATTATAAACTTCCTACTTTCAAAATAAATGTTCCAATTTGTCGCACTGCTTGCTGCTATGAAACGTTTCAGGCGCATCTGCTTTTTGTTGGCATTGCGGTTTAAACAGGTCAATTCAGATAGTTGTAGGGCATAGCGAACCCGCAGACATGCTTGTCACATGCGTTAACCTTGTAAAAATAAGCTGCGTTGGTTCAATGCAACCTGTGTTATATGTCGTATTTATGCTACTCTTGATGTACTCATATGGGGGAGATATTCGACATGCAGCAGAAGCCCGATTTTATTTCGGATCTGGAACGTGTAGTACGCATTGACCATTTGCGAAAAAATATGGCGCAACACCATATTGAAGGTGTTTTCTTAGGGGCGACGGCAAACCTGCGTTATTTCACCGGTCTTTATTGGCATGCCAGCGAGCGAATGTTGGGGGCAGTTATAACGCAGGATCGGCTCGTTTACATTGTGCCCGCCTTTGAAAAAGACCGTGTTGCAGAGCTACCCCATTTGGCTGGCGACATTGTCGTCTGGCAGGAAGATGAGGATCCAGCGCGAAAGATTGCCGAACAGCTCACTCCGGCAGGTTATCTGGCGGTTGATGAGGGCAATGCGTTGAGCTTCTACTACCAGATCGCACACCACAAAGCCTATGAAAAAATCGTCGATGCAGCGCCCTTCATAAGACCGTTGCGCATGTGTAAATCAAAAAATGAAATTGCGATTATACAATATGCCATGGATATCACCATGGAAGTGCAAAGGCGTGTCAGGGACTTCCTCAAACCTGGCATAACAGCCAGCAGGGTTATCGAATTCATCTCGCAAAGCCATCAGGAATTAGGGGGAAATTCTTCGAGCTTTGCCATTGTATCATTTGGTAAGGCAACGTCCTTTCCTCATGGTGCGGAAGGCGAACAGATTTTGCAACAGGGCGACATCATCCTTATCGATACCGGAACGACAATAGATGGCTACCATTCGGATATTACACGAACCTATATGCTCGAGGACGCAACACCAGAATTTGAAAAGGTATGGAACATAGAAAGACAATTACAGGATATTGTGTTTCATGCCTGTAAAATAGGTTCCAGCTGCGCCAGCGCAGATATTGCGGGGCGAAAAGCACTGGAAAGCTTCGGTCTTGGCCCAGATTATGCCGTACCCGGAATTCCCCACCGTATAGGCCACGGCATTGGTCTCGAGATCCACGAAGCGCCTTATATTTCGAGACATGATCATACGATTTTGCAAGAAGGCATGTGTTTTTCCAACGAACCGACACTGATTTTTCCAGGCCAATTCGGTATCCGTCTGGAAGATCATATTCATATGGGCGAAAAAGAAGCATGCTGGTTTACACAACCTGCCAAGAGCCCGATCGACGTATAATTGATTTAAGAAGACGAGAAGCGATCGACCTGCTTATGTTTGAATGAAAAATGAGAGGACACAGAATGACAAATGCTTTTAAAAAACTACTCCTTGCGACAGCCACCGCATCGATCGTGATCGGCTTAGGCTCATCAGTCAATGCCAAGACGCTTGTTTATTGCTCGGAAGCATCGCCGGAAGGGTTTGATCCGTCAGCCTACACCGCCGGTGGAACCTTTGATGCAAGCAGCAGAACGGTTTATAGCAGACTGGTAGAATTTGAAAAAGGCACAACCAATATTGTTCCCGGTCTGGCGCAGAGTTGGGACGTTTCCAGCGATGGTTTGGAATATACTTTTCACTTACGTCAAGGCGTTAAATTTCAGACAACAGCTTTCTTCACGCCAACACGTGATTTGAATGCTGATGATGTCATCTTCTCATTTGAACGCCAGTGGAAAAAAGAGCACCCATGGCACAATTATACAGCCGGTATCATTTGGCAGTATTTCGATAGCATGGACATGGGCTCGTTGCTCAAAAGCATCGAAAAGGTCGATGACCACACCGTCAAATTCACACTTAACCAACCGCAGGCACCGTTTTTGGCTGACATGGCAATGGACTTCGCATCGATTGTCTCAAAGGAATATGCCGACAAACTCCAGGCCGACGGAAAGATGGAATTGATGAACCAACAGCCGGTTGGCACTGGCCCGTTTGTTTTTGTAGCCTATCAAAAAGATGCAATCATCCGCTACAAAGCCAATCCGGATTATTTCGCAGGCAAACAACCTTTGGATAATCTCGTTTTCGCTATAACGCTTGACCCGGCGGTACGCATACAAAAACTGAAAGCCGGCGAATGTCAGATAGCATCCTATCCGGTACCAGCGGATATAGCCGGCTTGCGGGCTGATAGTAATTTACAGGTACAGGAACAGCCAGGCCTCAATGTCGCCTATTTGGCATACAACACCGAACAGCCACCTTTCGACAAGGTTGAAGTCCGTCAAGCGTTGAATATGGCCATTAATAAAAAAAGCATTTTAGATGCTGTGTATGAGGGTTCGGGACGGGTTGAAAAAAATCCTATTCCACCAACAATGTGGTCGTATAATCAAAATATCGCTGACGATGTCTATGATCCGAAGGCTGCTAAGGACTTGCTCGATAAGGCTGGTATAAAAGACCTGAAAATGAAACTTTGGGCTATGCCTGTGAGCCGCCCCTATATGCCGAACGCCCGAAGAACGGCTGAGCTCATGCAGGCCGACCTTGCAAAAGTGGGTGTAAGTGCTGAAATCGTCTCAATGGAATGGGGCGAATATCTCAAGGCGCTTAATGAAAAAGGCCGTGATGGCGCTGTTCTTATGGGATGGACGGGCGATAATGGCGATCCTGACAACTTTTTGGGCGTGTTGAATTCCTGTGTATCGATCGGCACCAATAATTATGCACGCTGGTGCTATCAGCCGTTTGAAAAACTGATTCAAGAAGCAAAAGTAACCAACGACCATGCAAAGCGCACCGAACTTTACGAGCAAGCGCAAGTCGTCTTTAAAGAACAAGCGCCTTGGCTGGTCATCGCCAATTCCACAGTTTTCATGCCAATGTCAAAAAAGGTAAAAAACTACGTTATGGATCCCGTTGGTATTCACCGTTTTGACGGCGTTGATATAGAAGAATAGCGCATAGTAGAAAGCGAATGGAATGCCATTCGCTTTCATCGACATCTGACGCATTTATGTTGTTTTTGACAACAACTTTAAGCAATTTTATAACATATTATCGCGGACGGCCATTAATGCTTGAACGCATGGTCGAAATAGTTTTTGATAAAAATCTGGAGTGAGGAGATAAAGTTGACAGTGTTTAAAGCTCTCTGTGCCGCCACTATCGTTGCCGGCTCGATGTTTTCCGTGGCCAATAGTGCTTCTGCCAAGACCCTTGTCTATTGTTCGGAAGCCTCGCCGGAAGGGTTTGACCCGGCACTTTATACCGGTGGCACCACCAACGATGCCGCCGCATGGACAATCTATAACCGGCTGGTTGAGTTTAATCCCGAAAAAACAGGTGTTATCCCCGGTCTCGCCGAGAGCTGGAATATCTCCGATGATGGGTTGGAATACACCTTCCATCTGCGCAAGAATGTAAAGTTCCAAACGACATCTTTTTTCACCCCTACGCGAGAACTCAATGCCGACGATATCATTTTCACCTTTGATCGGGCGCGCAATCCATCCAATCCGTGGCATAATTATATGCCCGGCGTCAGCTACCAATATTTTGAAAGCATGGGGCTGCAAGGCTTGATTAAGGACATCGTCAAAGTTGATGATCAAACGGTAAAATTTGTGCTCAACCGGCCAGAAGCACCGTTTCTCGCCAATCTTGCCATGGCTTTTATTTCGATAAATTCCAAGGAATATGCCGATCAGCTGGAAAAAGCGGGAAAACAGGCGCTGTTTAATCAGCAACCGGTTGGAACCGGGCCTTTCAGTTTCGTAGCCTACCAAAAAGATGCCATCATCCGCTATAAGGCCAATGCCGATTTTTATCAGGGTAAACCGAAAATCGACAATCTTGTTTTCGCTATCACCACAGACCCTGCCGTGCGTACACAAAAATTGAAAGCTGGCGAATGTCATATCATTCCCTACCCTGCCCCCGCCGACGTAAAGGCATTGAAAGCCGATCCAAATTTGAAAGTAATCGAGCGTCCGGGACTGAATATTGCTTATATGGCATACAACACCACGCAGGCACCGTTTGATAAAGTTGAAGTCCGTCAAGCGTTGAATATGGCAGTCAATAAAAAGGCAATCATCGACTCTATTTTCGATGGTGGCGGGTTGATTGCCAAAAACCCGATTCCCCCGACAATGTGGGGTTACAACAACAACATCGAAGATGACGTGTACGACCCTGTCAAAGCAAAGGCAATGCTTGAGGCGGCCGGTGTCAAAGATCTGCAGATGAAAATCTGGGCTATGCCTGTCAGCCGACCTTACATGCCTAATGCCCGTCGAACAGCCGAGCTTATACAGTCGGATTTCGCCAAAGTTGGTGTCAAAGCCGAGATCATTTCGATGGAATGGGGTGAATACCTGAAAGCCGGCAAAGAAAAAGACCGCGATGGTGCAATCATCATGGGATGGACGGGTGACAATGGTGATCCAGACAACTTCCTTGGTGTCCTCAATAGCTGCACCGCTATCGGCACCAACAACTATGCAAGCTGGTGCTACCAGCCGTTTGACGACTTGATATCGAAGGCAAAAATTATCAGCGACCAAGCAGACCGTGCGAAACTCTATGAAGAAGCACAGGTCATCTTCAAGCAACAAGCACCCTGGCTGACCTTGGACCACTCCACCGTCTATATGCCGATGTCGAAAAAAGTAACCGGCTTTGTCCTCTATCCCGTGACAGGTTACCGTTTCGGAACCGTGGATATCGAAGAATAGATTATAAGATCATTTTAAAACCGGATGAAGCAATACACTTCGTCCGGTTTGGAGTTTTACTATGCTGCGCTACTTTTTTAAAAAGATAGGCTATATTGTTCCGACTTTTTTGGGCATCACGCTCGTTTCATTTATTTTCGTGCGAACTTTGCCCGGCGATCCGGTTTTATTGATGGCGGGAGAAAGGGGCGTATCACCAGAACGCCACGCACAGCTTATGGCGCAATTCGGTTTTGACCGGCCTTACTGGCAGCAATATTTCGAGTATCTCTGGGGTGTACTACATGGCGACTTGGGCATGTCCTTCGTTACCAAACAAAGTGTGGTCAGCGAATTTTTTACGCTTTTTCCCGCAACGCTGGAACTCGCTTTATGTGCAATCCTATTGGCCATTATTCTTGGCATTCCAGCCGGTGTTATCGCATCTGTTAAACGTGGTTCCTGGTTTGATCAAACGTCAATGGGACTGGCCCTTACGGGCTATTCCATGCCTATTTTCTGGTGGGGGCTTTTGTTGATCATGCTGTTCAGCGGAACGCTTGGATGGACTCCTGTCTCCGGCCGTATATCACTGCTCTATTATTTTGATCAACCGACGGGGTTTATGCTGATCGACAGTTGGCTTTCGGGCGAGAAGGGCGCGTTTGTTTCCGCCGTGTCACATCTGATTTTGCCAACCATTGTGTTAGCGACAATTCCTCTGGCTGTCATCGCACGTCAAACCCGTTCTGCGATGCTTGAAGTTCTTAGTGAAGACTATGTACGAACAGCGCGCGCGAAAGGGCTTAGCAATTTCAGGGTCGTTGGCATTCACGCATTACGCAATGCATTTATCCCTGTCATTACGACCATAGGGCTGCAAATCGGTGTTTTAATGGGCGGCGCTATTCTAACTGAAACCATCTTTTCTTGGCCGGGCGTCGGCAAATGGATGATCGACTCTATCTCGCGTCGTGATTATGCGGCCGTGCAAGGGGGCTTACTTTTGATTGCCATGCTGGTCATGGTCGTCAATCTTGTTGTCGATCTTCTCTACGGCCTGATCAACCCACGTGTACGGCATAATTGAGGTGTGTGATGAGTGAAACAAATATAACAATAAAAGCACCCAAATCCGTGCGCAATGAGGTGTTGAACGAGTTTTGGTTTACGTTCAAATTGAACCGTGGCGCGGTCATTGGATTGATTGTATTCATAACAATCGTAGCACTGGCTATTTTGGCGCCATTGATCGCGCCTTATGGCTATGAAACGCAATTTCGCGAGGCAATGCAAAAGCCACCGGTTTGGCAAACAGGCGGATCATGGGACTTTATTCTCGGCACGGACGCTGTCGGACGTGATATTCTCTCAAGGCTTTTGCATGGTGCGCGCTATTCGCTTCTTGTCGGTGTTGTCGTATCATTGGCCGCCATGATTTTAGGCGTAATTGTGGGTGTGATAGCGGGTTACTTTGGCGGTATCATCGAAACCGTCATTATGCGTATCATGGACGTCGTTCTGGCCTTCCCGTCCCTGCTTTTGGCGCTGGTACTGGTCAATATTGTCGGCTATGGCCTGCAAGGCGCCATCATTGCCACTGCCGTTGCTTTGCAACCGCATTTCGTGCGACTTGCGCGGGCGGCCGTTCTTGCGGAGAAAAACCGAGAATATGTCGTGGCGGCAAAACTTGCTGGTGCTGGACGAATACGCCAAATGTTCAAAACAATTCTGCCGAACTGTTTGGCGCCTATTATCGTACAAGGAACATTTTCATTTTCAAATGCTATCCTTGACGTAGCCGCACTCGGCTTTCTGGGGATGGGCGCGCAGGCGCCGACACCTGAATGGGGTACTATGCTTGCCGATGCTCGCGAGTTCATTTCCAGCGCGTGGTGGATCGTGACGTTTCCCGGATTAGCCATTTTGATCCTAGTTTTGGCAATAAACCTCATGGGCGACGGATTGCGCGATGCGCTTGATCCGAAGTTGAAAAGGAGCTGATCAATGGCACTGTTGGAAATCCGTAACCTCAGTGTTTATTTCGATACCGCGGCGGGACCGTTTTATGCCGTGAAGGGTATCGATATAACCGTTGAAAAGAGCGAAGTCCTGGCAATAGTGGGCGAGTCCGGTTCAGGAAAGTCCGTCAGCATGCTGGCCGTCATGGGGCTTTTACCCAAAACGGCACAAGTCAACGCAGATTGCATGATGTTTGAAGGACGCGATCTGATGTCGCTTACCCCCAAGCAAAAACGCCAGATCATCGGGAATGATATTTCGATGATCTTTCAGGAGCCAATAGCCAGTTTGAACCCCTGCTTTACTGCCGGATATCAAATTGAAGAGGTGCTGAAAGCACATCTCGGATTGAAGGGGCGCGCACGCCGCCACAAGGCGATTGAACTTCTGCATGCTGTTGGCATACCTGAACCGGAAAAGCGCTTGAAGAGCTTTCCTCATCAAATGTCGGGGGGACAGTGCCAGCGTATTATGATTGCAATGGCAATCGCATGTAATCCCAAACTGCTTATCGCAGATGAGCCAACCACCGCACTGGATGTCACAATCCAAAAGCAGATATTGGACCTGCTACTTGACCTGCAACATCGCCACAATATGGGCGTGATCATGATTACCCATGATATGGGCGTTGTTGCTGAAACAGCAGATCGGGTCGTCGTACAGTATAAGGGCGAAAAGATGGAAGAGGCGGACGTGCTAACGCTGTTTGAAAGTCCGAAAAGCCCTTATACGAAAGCACTTTTGGCAGCTTTGCCAGAGAACGCCGTTGGACGTAGATTACCTACAGTCGCCGATTTTATGCAAGCACAGGAAAGCGCAGTATGACAGATGTGATGGTCGAAGCCAAAGACCTTATGCGGGACTATACGAGCTCTGCCGGTTTATTCAAACCAAAGCGGGTGTTGCATGCGGTCAATGGGGTATCGTTCAAGGTGGAGCGCGGTAAGACTTTGGCAATTGTCGGCGAGTCGGGATGCGGAAAATCCACCCTCGCCCGCATACTCAGCCTTATCGATCCACAAACATCTGGTACACTGGTGATTGACGGCGAAACCATCGATATCGCACACACAGCCGTGACCACGAAGATGCGACAGAAGGTGCAGATCGTCTTCCAAAACCCTTATGGTTCGCTCAATCCCCGGCAAAAAATCGGGGATGCGCTGACAGAGCCATTATTGCTTAACACACAGATGACCGCGCAAGAGCGTCGCCAAGCAGCCGAGCAAATGCTCGTCAAGGTCGGCCTGCCAGCGGAACACTACCACCGCTATCCACATATGTTTTCCGGCGGACAAAGACAGCGTATTGCCATCGCGCGCGCTTTGATGCTTCGCCCGAAAATATTGGTGTTGGACGAACCCGTTTCGGCACTTGATCTTTCCGTGCAAGCGCAAGTTTTGAACCTGCTTGCCGATCTCCAAGAGGAATATGATCTTACCTATATCTTCATCAGCCACGACCTTTCTGTCGTTCGATATATCGCGGATACAGTCATGGTGATGTATTTTGGAGAGATTGTTGAATATGGAACACGGGAGGCAGTTTTTTCAAACCCACAACATGAATATACCAAAAAGCTCTTCGCCGCGACGCCTACGGCCGATGCTGAAGCAATCCGTGCGCGGTTGTCCCGCCGTATTGCAATGCAGGCAACTTGATCCTGTTGTACCGCTTATCTCGCGTAAGGATAGCGGTTTTGGGCAAAAGGATCATTCCGTCCATCAGAAGATGGTAAAGTATATATACCTTGATGTTTCTACTGTTGCATTCATAAATTAAAACCGTATCCGCTGAACACGGCAGCACATGTCCATCACATGAATTGTATCGGCATCGCTGAAGTTCTCTATACGCTTCAGCCCTATTGACTTGCCCCTTATCCTCATCTTTATTTGCACATAACATAGTGATGATAGCTTTGTTTCAGGCGGGGTAAAATGAGATGAGTATTCGTGTCGGTATTGTCGGGATAAGCGGTTTTGGCGGCGGTGAGGCAATGCGCCTTATATCAAACCACCCCTCTTTCAATCTTGTTTATGCGGCTGGTGAGGGGAGTGCCGGTAGCAAACTTGTTGACCGCTTTCCCGGAGCGCCCGCAAAAATCGCAAATCTGGTTATCGAAAAATGGGATCCGGAAAAATTACCCCATCTGGACATCTTATTTGCCTCTTTACCTACTGGCGCCTCTTCAGAAGCGTTATCGCGCGTCCCTGATGGCGTTAAAATCGTCGATATAGGTGGCGACCACCGTTATAAAGAAGGTTGGACTTATGGTTTGGCCGATGTTTGGCCTGAGCACATCAAAGGCAAGAATCGTATTGCCAATCCTGGCTGCTTTCCCGCTGCGACACTTAATGCTTTAGCCCCACTTTTGATCAACGGGCTGATTGAACCTGACCACATCATAATCGATGCTAAAACAGGTATTTCCGGCGCTGGTAGAGGCGGTGAAAGCAAGTTTGGCTTTGCCGAAAGTAATGAAAATTTGTACGCCTATGGCCTTCTCAAACATGTTCACATGCCAGAAATTTCCACAAGCGTTGAGAAATTAAGTGGGGGGAGTGCGGCGGGTTTGGTGTTCACGCCACATCTGGTACCAATGACACGCGGGGTGCTCGTCACCATTTATTGCCGTGGCAAAGCAACGACGCAAGACTGCATGGGTGCAGCCAAACAACTCTATGCCGATAGGGCATTTGTCCGTGTGACGGATGCGCCGCCGCAAACGAAATGGGCAGCCGGATCTAACCTATCATTTGTCAGTTATGCAGCCGATCCTGCGCGTCATTTGGTTATCGCGATGGCAGCTATAGACAATCTCGGCAAAGGTGCTGCTGGGCAAGCAGTACAGAATGCAAATTTGATTTGCGGGTTGAACGAAACCACCGGTTTGGATGGCGCACCACTATGGCCGTAAAAAGAAACTGTTACCGCAGCAAAAGAAAAGAATCCCAACCCGCCGGCTCAACGCTTCGATATTTTTAACGTGCCGCTGCTATGTTCGATTTCATGACGTTTTTAAGGTTCGTACACGTTCAAACCTGTCGGCAAATGTAAACGTAAACCTTGACACTTACAAACGTGGCGATCACGTTGCAATCGACATGAATGCATTGTCGGTTTTATAGCGAAAGGTCTCGATACGTTGGAAACTCTACATTAAGGCTAGATGTCCAGTCATATAAAACCTAAATATTATATATCACAAAAATCTTTTTATACTATATTAAATATCCAATAAATAATATATATAACGTAATATAATAATATAATGAAATTTGGTATGAAAATATATTCAAAAAACGGAAAAACAAAATTGAAGCGATATGTTTATACTATTCTTATTATTATTTTGGGGTACAACCTTAATGCATCGGCGCAAACCACAGACTTGGATGCTACTACACCCTATCATCAAGCGGTAAAAGAGTACGATAGAGGCAACTATGAAAAAGCCTTTGCACAATTTAAACCACTAGCAGAACAAGGGGATACGAAGGCACAACTCTATCTTGCGATATGTTATAGCAATGGTGAAGGCGTTAGGCGAAATTACCAAGAAGCAGAAGCTTGGCTAAAAAAGGCTGCTACACAAAACGATGCCGAAGCGCAATTCGAGCTCGGTATGTTTTATCTCGATATTGATTCTCGCAGCAAACAGCCTGAAAAAGTAATTTTTTGGCTATTAAAAGCAGCTCAACAGAAAAACGTCGATGCGCAATTTGCTTTGGGCGTAATTTATGATGCTGGTATATTGACTAAAATCGACGGGGAATGGATTGCTCTGTTTGAAGATCGGGAAAAAGCTATCTATTGGTACGAACAGGCTTCGGAACAAGGAGACACGGATGCGCAAAGCAATCTGGGCTTGCTCTATTTGAGGCAAAAAGATTACACCCAAGCACGTCAAATGTACAAAAAAGCCGCAGTTCTCGGGAATAAAAATGCGCAGTTAAATCTCGGCTACCTTTACGTTCATGGCTGGGGCGTACCGCAAAACAATCATAAAGCCTATCTTTGGATTAGTTTAGCTGCAACTGATAGCGCCGTGGCACGTGAAGCTTTACAAAACCTCAAAGACAAAATGACAAGTGACGAGATCAATGTTGCCAGTCAGGCCGCACAAAGCTGTATTCAATCACATTACACGCATTGTGAATAAGCAGATTGTATCTATCCGTAATTTGTAGGTTACAACATCATTAGTCTATGCAGCGTGAAACCATTTCTTTATTTGCTTTCTATTTCGCTAAAACTAAGCTTAATAATATCATTAGACCCATTTTCATGTTTTACGACTAATCCTAGCGCGGTGTCTTTTTATGGAAAACGAACCATAGAATACAAGCCAGTTCGTAGATGTAAGCTTCCGTTAGCGATTTTTTTTCAAGAACTTTAATATGAACTTTTTGGCGGCGTGGTCATTGTGCTGCCTTGAAACATTGTGTTCAATAGCCTGATCTTCATTAAAAAAAGCACACCAAAAACTAATATTGCGCAACGTAGATTTTTACGAAGTTTTTATCCAAATACCACTGATTTCTAGCATTGACCGCCATGCGTTTTTACCAATGAAACGGACACTCAAGCTACTTAACATAGAAACGGTGACAAATCGTTTCTTCATGGATATCGACACCTGGATCATCTAAAATATTCTCAACCTGACTATAGCTAGACGGATACAAATCGGATGCATAATAACCAAAAGGCGTGCTTCGGCTATAGATTCACCACTTGCATTCATGGCAACAGATCTCAAACATAATGGTAGCCCGCTGAGCGACGGATTTCTTTCAATCTCGTTGATCACTTGCAACTACAAAACCGAAATAGAAGCTTAAATGGCGGAGGGGGTGGGATTCGAACCCACGGTACAGTCTCCTGCACGCCGGTTTTCAAGACCGGTGCCTTAAACCGCTCGGCCACCCCTCCGTAAGGATAAGTTTGTCTTTACAAGGTTCCTGCTAAAAATCAATCACCAATTTATGCTTTTTATCATTCTTTTAGGCTGGTCGTGTGCCGCGATAGATGTTTACCCCTAAATCGCGCACCTTTTTACGCAGTGTATTGCGATTGACCCCTAAGAGCTCGGCAGCCTTGATCTGGTTGCCTTTTGTGGCCGTAAGACACGCCAAGATCAAGGGATATTCAACCTCGGCCAGAATGCGATGATACAAGCCCGATGGCGGCAATTCCTCACCGAAAGAAGAAAAATATTTTTGCATATTCAGTTCAACCGCCTGCGCGATTGTCATATTTTCGTTGATTGCGACGCCATCCTGACTTTCAAAGCTGCGCATCTCGTTTTTCAGTTCGGTTTCGATAACATCGATGGCAATTTCTTCTTGTGGATAGAGCGCTGCAAGCCTTCGGATGAGGTTTTCCAGCTCGCGCACATTGCCCGGCCACGAATAGCGCCGCAACAACTCAAGGCCGTCATTGCTGATATGCTTGAGCGCAAGCCCCTCATCAGCTGCCAATTTGAAGAAGTGGCGGACGAGATCGGGAATGTCGTCTGCGCGTTCGCGGAGTGAAGGAATGCGCAGCGGCACCACATTCAGGCGATAAAACAGATCTTCACGGAATTGTCCCTGATTGATGAGCTGATGGAGATCCTTATTGGTGGCTGCAACAATCCGCACATCGGTTTTAATCGGCGTCCGGCCACCAACGGTCATATATTCGCCCTGCTGCAGAACACGAAGAAGCCGTGTTTGTGCCTCCATCGGCATGTCGCCGATTTCGTCGAGAAAAAGTGTACCGCTATTGGCTTGTTCAAAACGACCGCTTGAACGCATATTGGCACCGGTGAAGGCACCTTTTTCATGGCCGAAAAGCTCGGATTCGATAAGGTCCTTAGGGATGGCGGCCATATTAATGGCGATAAACGGCCCCTTGCGCCGACGCCCATACTCGTGCAGCGCACGCGCTACAAGTTCCTTGCCTGTACCGGATTCACCGGTAATCATCACCGTCAGATCTGTCTGCATCATTCTTGCAAGAATGCGGTATATTTCCTGCATGGCTTGCGAGCGCCCGACAAGCGGCATCGTATCACCGCTATCGTCGGGAACCGTTTTTTCGCTTTGGCGACGGGGTTCAGCCATAGCACGGCCGACAATGTTAATCAGTTCCGATAGATCGAAAGGCTTGGGGAGATAGTCATAGGCACCGGCCTCCGATGCTTTTATGGCCGTCATGAAGGTATTCTGCGCACTCATAACGATGACGGGAATTTCAGGACGCGCTTTTTTGATACGTGGCAGAAGATCAAAGGCGTTTTCATCCGGCATAACGACATCGGTTATGACAAGGTCGCCGTCTCCGTTGGCAATCCAGCGCCAGAGCGTGGCGGCATTGGGAGCAACCCTGACATCGTATCCGGCACGCGACAGCGCCTGATTGAGAACGGTACGGATAGCCGCATCGTCATCGGCAACAAGAATCATCCCTTTACTCATCTTTGATCTCCGCTTTTCTCATCATCCAAATCTTCAGGCCGCCACATGGGTAAAAGGACACGAAATGTCGTTCGTCCCGGTTGTGAATCGCATTCGACAACGCCGCCATGATCATTGACCAGTTTTGCAACCAGCGCCAAACCCAAGCCGGAACCATTGGGCTTACTGGTGATAAAAGGATCAAACAGGTGTTCTTGAATATCGGCCGGTACGCCGGCACCGTTATCTTCGACACAGAATTCCATTGGAAGCGCGACCTTATCCTGACGGCCCTGTACCGAAAGCCTTATCCCTGGGCGATAGGATGATGTCAGCGTAATTGTCGCATTGTCACGATCGGTCAAAGCTTCTGCCGAGTTTTTAACGAGATTGAGAAAAATTTGCACAAGCTGGTCGCGATTGGCAAAAACCGGCGGCAAAGACGGATCATATTTCTCGATAAATTTGATGTTTTTAGCAAAACCGTTTTTGGCTACCGCTTTTACGTGATCAAGCACGGTGTGGATGTTGACGGGGAAGCGTTCGATTGGGCGTTCATCGGAAAAAACTTCCATCCGGTCAACCAGAGCAACAATGCGGTCTGTTTCATCGGTGATAAGCCGTGTCAACTGCCGGTCATCATCGCTGACAACACTTTCCAGCAATTGTGCCGCACCGCGTATACCTGAAAGCGGATTTTTAATTTCATGCGCCAACATTGATGCCAGGCCCGTTACCGACCGTGCGGCACCGCGATGGGTCATCTGCCGGTCAAGTTTTTCGGCCATGGATTTTTCTTGAAACAAGATGACAACGCCACCTTGGATATCTGAAAGGGGCTGCACGAAAATATCGACGAGCTTATCGTGGCCGAGTTTGGGCGAAGACAGGTCGACGCGATATTCATTGACCGGTTTCGGCGCCTCGCGCACTTGCGCAATCAGTGAAAGAAGCGGGCTCCCAAAGGGCAGGAAAGCATCAAGCTTGCTGCGCGCCAGGACAGCGGAACTGGCTTTGAAAAACTGCTCTGCATCGGCATTGGCATAGGCAATAAAATCATCGCCATCGACAAGGATAACGGGATGGCGCACAGCATCCAAAACCAGCGCTGCAAGGTTTTGTACCGGATATTTCTGGTTATTGACAGCCATCAAGCTACCTCTTTTGTGCTGCTGGGCAGACGGGAAAAAATATCATCAAGCATTGTTAAAACATTTTCCGGTTGACTGGATGTGAGGATTTCTCGGCGCTCCACGTCATGAACCTGCCCAATTGAATGCTTTTGCAAATACCAGTCCAGATGTTTTCGCGCATGGCGCGGGCCGGTGGTCTCACCATAATAGTCAACCATAGCGCGATAATGCGCGCAAATATAATGCGCCAGATCCTGTGTAAATGGATTGCCTGCAATCTCGCCTAAAAGCCACGGTTGCCCGCAAGCCGCCCTGCCAATCATCACAGCATCGGCACCAGAACGGCGCATAAACTCATCAGCATCGCTGCGGTTCGTTATATCGCCATTGGCAATGAGGGGAACAGATATGACATCGCGAACAGCCTTTAATGCATCCCAATCGGCCTTGCCGGTATAAAACTGCATTCGCGTGCGCCCGTGTACCGTTATCATGGCAATGCCGGCCTGTTCCGCCAATTTTGCAAGTTCTGGCGCATTGATGTTCTGTTCGTCCCAGCCAAGCCGCATTTTCAACGAAACCGGCACCCGCGCAACTTTCAACACGGCCTCTATCAAAGACATGGCCAAGGGGATATCGCGCATGAGTGCCGCACCGGAATATCCGCCGGTGACCTTTTTGGCAGGACACCCCATATTGATGTCGATCATATCGGCGTCGCAATCTTGCGCGATTTCTGCAGCACGGCCTATCCATTCGGCCTCTCGCCCGGCCAGTTGCACGATATGCTGCGGCAGACCATTGCCATTCATGCGCAAAAGGCTTTCGGGCGAACCGGCACAAAGCTCGGCACTGGCCACCATTTCCGATACAACCATACCGGCACCGCTTTGCCAGCAGCGCTGCCGAAAAGGCAGATCGCTGACACCCGACATCGGCGCCAGAAACACCCGGTTTCTAAACACAATATCCTTGACTTTAAGCGGGGTATCGAGCAGCGACAATCCAGAGTGCCTTAATGTTGTGCAATTGAGGAAACGCCTAATCCTTAACCATTTTTTCAAGAAAACGCAATGCCGCTTGTATTGATCAATGTTTGTGCGCGCGGTTTTTGTGCTGGGCAATTTGGCCATTTATCACTTTGGTCGCTATTGTCCTTATTGTCCGGCCGGCGCGTCTCAAGCTTTTAATTTGTCGCGGTATCTTATCCGATTGATAACTCACATCAATCAAGAACCGCTCTAAACAGCAAAGAGATGCGCGAAGGAAAGCCAAAGCCAAGTGATTTACCCAGAAACCGATCCCCATTTTTGGTACACGCCTTAGGAAGCGATGGGCCAAATCAGAAAGGCCAATGACAATGACCAGAAATTGATCGGTTGATTGCAGCTTCAGGGTGTAGGATAGTTGCAGTATGACGCGGCAGTAGCGCAGTCATCAAGTGATCTATCGAAAATGCAATTGAAATTTAGAAGGATAATCGTCATGAAATTATATTTTTCACCCGGTGCGTGTTCCTTATCGCCGCATATTGTGGCTTTGGAAGCGGGAATACCGCTCACATTGGAAAAGGTGGATTTGGGCAAAAAGCAAACCGCAAGCGGCAGCGACTTTCTGAAAATCAATCCGAAAGGCTATGTCCCAGCATTGGAACTTGACGACGGCCGTTTGATTACCGAGGGTCCAGCCATTGTGCAATATTTGGCTGACCTGAAACCGGAAAAGCTTCTTGCAGAAAAGGCTGGTACGTTTGAGCGCGCCAAGGTGCAGGAATGGTTAAACTATATCGGCACGGAAATTCATAAAAACTTCGGCCCGCTATTCAACAGTGCCGCGAGCGAAGCAGATAAAACACAGGCTATCAACAAGATCAAAGACCGTTTGAAACTGGTTGAAACCCAGTTGGAAGGTTCTGAATATCTGGTAGGTGCACGTTTTACAGTGGCCGATGCCTATTTATTCACCGTTCTGGGCTGGTGCCATTATGTCAATCTTAGTCTTGATGAGTTTCCGGCTATCGCGGCTTATGTCGATAAGCTTAAGGAGCGCCCAAGCATCAAAACAGCGCTGGATGCCGAAAAGGCTGCTTAGAGTTTCCTAAGCGACGGGTTTAAACACCCGTATCAGGAACAAAAAGCAGCAAGGCGCCAATCAGAAGGCCGCCAAGAAATCCAAAAACGGTTCCCGCCGCCAAACCAACCAAAGTGGCGACGGGGCCACCCGAGGCAACAACCGGCCCGAACCCCGGTATCGCCGTATAACCTGTCGCTGCCAAAGATGCGATAATCGCGCCCGACACACCGCCTATCAATGTACTGATTGAAATGGGTTCCCTCATGATCGACAGTCTTGTCGGCTGCTTTTGGATCACAGGTTCAAGTCGAGAAGCTTGAAATTGCACGTCTATATTGGTCATGTCCGCCGCCTTAATTCTCGACAACTATCTTGCCGGAGTAATCGACGGAAATCAGATAATCATGGCCTTCATGGTCTACCAAGGCCCGCCATATGCCGTTATCGTCCAATAAAATGCGCTTAACATTATCAAAGCCATTGCCACGCAAATGCTCGCGCACCTGCTGCTCGGTGAAAGAGTTTTGCCCAATCTTCAAAACCGTTTCTGTTGTTCCAAAACTTATGCTTTGCTGTTGTTCGATTGGTCGATTCAGGGCCTCGGATGCAGTAGCCGAGGCACACAAGCCCATAGAAACACAAAGTGCTGTCAACAAAACATTGCGGTTCAAGGTGTAACGCAAAAACATGAAGCCACCTCTCAGTAGTCTTTTTTCACCCCACCACAATGGGGCGAAGCATTGATAATATACACTTTTAACGCGTATTGGGGTAAGTGGTTCCCATCGCCCTATAGCCATTGTGAACCAGCGTTGAAAGCAAGATGCCAATCAATGGCAATGTGGCTTGATGGTGTTTCGGCTATTGTGTTGACAGCCATTGCCTGAATTTGATGAGCGACGGCAATGCGGCACTCCGCTCGGGATAGACCAAAAAATACTGACGGGTGCTTTTGACGGCCGGAAGCGGGCTATACAATTCACCGGCTGCAAGCTCGTCCTCGACCAGCACTTTTGGCACCAAGCCAATGCCAACCCCGGCTTTTACAGCTTGGATGAGATGCGAGGTCAATTCAAAATGGGCTCCTTGGCGCATCATGCGCCGCGGCAATCCAAAATGGTCGAACCAGCGCCCCCAACTATCGGCATTATTGATGATGTTGAGCAATACAAGATTGGCAATATCTTCAGCCTTACAATGTCTATTCGTGGGAAAGTCTTCGGGCCGGCCTATGACAACCAGTTCTTCATCCATGAGATGGTCGCAAAAGCCGCCATCCCATTGCCCGCTTCCAACTGAAATCGCCGCATCGGTCTGACTTTTACGGAAGTCGACGGGTGCGATGCTGGAGTGGATGTGAAGCGAGATATTGGGGAATGTCTTATAGAAATCGTTGAGCTTGGGAAGCAACCATTTTGTACCGAATGTGGGGAGCACGGTCAGCCTCAGCGTGCCCTCGCCAGATGCGAAAGCTATGGTTTGCAATGTCGCATTCCTGATTGCGGCAAGCGCTGGCTCCAGCTCCTGCTTATAAAGGCGGCCAGCATCGGTCAGCGCAATCTTGCGACCGTTTTTAACGAAAAGTGCAACATCGATCATTTTTTCCAATGTTTGCACCTGTCGGCTTACGGCACTTTGTGTCAGCGCCAATTCCTCGGCAGCACGGGTATAGCTCTCATGACGCGCGGCTGCCTCAAAGGCCAGCAAAAGTGACATGGATGGTGTTAAACGCCGAGGATTCATTCATAAAACTCATGTAATAGGTGTAAATAATATGTTTGTTAGCAGATTTTTTAGCCTTTAAATAGAAACCCAGTATCGCTTTTCATGAATATTATGAAGATGTAACATGTCGCCAGTTTTAAAAACAGCAATGCAGCCAAACGCGCTATACAGCGCATTCATTACCTTTATAGCTGAAAACGGTTTTAGCGGAGATATCGCAGCGAGTTATGGCGGGCGGCTGATCATGGCGACCGACAACTCAATCTATCAGCGCATGCCGCAGGCCGTATTATATCCTCGCTGCAGCGCCGATATTCAGCTGATTATGCGGCTGGCCGCACAGGAAAAATGGCGCAAAATCATCTTGACCCCGCGCGGCGGCGGCACTGGTACCAATGGCCAGTCTTTGACGGATGGCATTGTTGTCGATCTTTCACGCCATATGAACCATATTCTGGAAGTCAATATCGATGAGCGATGGGTCAGGGTGCAAACCGGCGTCGTCAAGGATCAATTGAATGCAGAACTGGCAAAACATGGTTTCTTTTTCGCACCCGAGCTTTCCACATCCAATCGTGCGACCATTGGCGGTATGATTAATACCGATGCTTGCGGTCAAGGAAGCTGCACTTATGGAAAAACCCGTCATCACGTGTTGGAACTGTCTGCGATTTTGCTCGATGGCAGCCAATTGCAAAGCCGAGCCGTTGACATGGCATCATTGGATCAACTCTGCTCCCAATCAAACAAGATCGGAAATATTTACCGTGTCGCCCGCGAAATTGCCCAAACCCGCCAGCAGGATATTAAAAACCACTTTCCTGTATTAAACCGCAGTTTGACCGGATATGATCTTGCCCATCTTGTGCAGGACGACGACCTCTTTAACCTGAATAGTATCTTATGCGGCGCTGAAGGCTCATTGGCATTTCTGACCGAGGCCAAACTCAACATCTTGCCGATACCCAAACATAGCCGGTTGGTCAGTATCAGCTATACCGGTTTCATGGCTGCACTCAGCGATGCCCAGACACTGATGCAGCACCGGCCAATATCAATCGAAACGATTGACTCACGTGTACTTGGGCTCGCCAAGCAGGATAATGTCTGGCAAGCAGTTTCAGCATGGTTTCCCACTTTTGCAACCCAAACCGAAGGCATTAATCTTGTCGAGTTCAGCGGCGATGACGCCGAAGATGTTGAAGCACGCACACAAGCCTTTATCACTATGTTGAAGAACGAAGCCAATCCTGAACGGCTTGGCCAAACGGTTGCAAGCAGCAAGGCCGACATTGCCGCTATCTATAATATGCGAAAAAAAGCAGTTGGCTTGTTGGGCAATATGGAAGGTGAAGCCCGTCCGCAACCATTCGTCGAAGATACTGCTGTGCCCCCGGAAAAGCTTGCCGACTATATCGCCGAGTTTCGTGCTTTATTAGACCAACACCAATTAGAATATGGCATGTTCGGCCATGTTGACGCCGGCGTTCTTCATGTTCGTCCAGCACTTGATATGAAAAATCCCGATCATGCAAAACTTATCCGGCCTATATCCGATGCCGTGGTGGAATTGACCCATCGCTATGGTGGTGTAATTTGGGGCGAACACGGAAAAGGGTTGCGCTCGGAATATGTACCGCATTATTTCGGCCCGCTCTACACATGCCTGCAGCAATTAAAGGCCGCATTTGATCCTTTCAACCAGCTCAATCCGGGCAAGATTGCCACCGCCGCCGCCAGCGAAAAACAGTTGACCCGTTTGGATGAAGTCGGCCTGCGGGCAGATATGGACAAGCAAATTCCCAATGCCGTTTGGAAAGAATATGGCCCATCGATGCATTGTAATGGCAATGGTGCCTGTTTCAATTACGATTTGAACGATGCCATGTGCCCATCCTATAAAGCAACGCGGGACAGGATGCATTCGCCAAAAGGCCGTTCATCTATGATGCGCGAATTTCTCAGACTTGAAAATGGCGGTAGCGCTATCAAGCAGACAGCGCTGTCCACCCGCTTCATCAATAGCATAACAAAACCGAAAGTTCCGACATTGACCGACGAGGTTTTTGCGGCAATGTCTGGCTGTCTTGCTTGCAAATCCTGCGTGGGGCAATGCCCGATCAAAGTCAACATTCCTGATTTGAAATCACGTTTCATGGAGATCTATTATCGGCGTTATTTGCGTCCCGTTCGCGAGCATATGGTCGCGCGGCTCGAAACAATTGTTTTTTTCTTGGCACTGGCACCAAGCATCGGCAATCTTTTGCTCAAACCACCTTTCCTTGGTTGCTTGACGGAAAAAATAATTGGCTTGGTCGACACACCGAAATTGAGCCGCTTCAACCTGACAGCCTTGCTTCGGCAATATAAGGTTGAAACCGCTACTGTTGAAAAACTATCGACACTTTCCGTCGATGACCGCATGCGCAGCGTCATTCTGGTTCAAGATGCTTTCACGCGTTACTTTGAAACACCATTGATGGCGCGTTTCATTCAACTTGTAACCAAACTGGGGTACAAGGTCTATCTTGCTCCTTTGAACCCTAATGGCAAAGCAATGAAGGTCTTGGGTTTCAATAGTGCGTTCGACAGGACAGCCCGCAACAATGCATCTGCATTATCAAAGCTTGCACAGTTCGGCATTCCCTTTGTCGGTATTGATCCCGCTATGACACTTGTCTATCGGCAAGAATATCGCAAAATAGCAAATCTGGCTTGCCCTGACATATTGCTGCCTCAGGAATGGCTGAACGATCGGATGCCAAACATAAAAACCAACCGAAATAAGACCTTCAGGCTCCTTGCTCACTGCACCGAAAAAACCAATGATGTAAAGGCAACGGCACAGTGGATGAGCGTCTTCAACAACGTCGGCGCCAAACTGGTCATGCAGCCGGTCGGATGTTGCGGCATGTCAGGCACTTTCGGTCATGAACGCAGCAACAAACATATGTCCGAGACAATATTCAAACAATCATGGCAGGGCGCGCTGGATAATGCAGCAAATGCCGGTGAAGAAGCTTTGGCAACCGGATACTCGTGTCGCAGTCAAGTCAAGCGTTTTAGACACGCAGCAATACGCCACCCGATCGAGGCTTTGCTTGATTTAATCGACTGAAAATACCAAAAAGTCCCTTTTCAGATATTTTTCCATAAAATATCTGAAAGGGAACTTAAAATGGCGTCACCAAAAATTGTTCAAAGCAGCTATAATTGCGGTTTTGTCATTGTTTAATGATTGTTTTTTATAGATATTTCGAAGTCCTATGCATTTTATTCGCTTGAATCAAAGTTTAAGCTTGAACTGCCTCTCTTTCCAGCTATATTGCGCCTCGCTGGAGAGGTGGCCGAGTGGTTGAAGGCGCACGCCTGGAACGCGTGTATAGGGGAAACTCTATCGAGGGTTCGAATCCCTCTCTCTCCGCCATTCCGGAACAAAAGTGGGAACCTGATTTTGCAGTGTTTTTTCTTTTGATAAACCGGCGAGCGCCCGCAACAGATTTCCCTTGTGACCGATAATCCGAACGCGGCCTTCTCCGACCTCGACCCGTTGGGCGAGTGCCCGCAGGTGCTCACGGCGGTAGCCGCTTGATGGTTCGCGCAGGCGCTTTCGAGCAGCCTCGGCAAATTGTTCCAGCATCTGCGCGGTGATTGCCTTTTTTTGCGAACTGTCGAGCATGGCGGTGATGCGGGCTGATTCTGCCCGCGCGGCATCACGCAGGGCTTTCAACTGGTGGATGCGCTCCTTGAGGTCTGGATCATCAAGGTCAGCTACGCCGGTTTCAATCGCGTCATAGAGCCGCTTGATCCGTGCCTCGGTCTCCGCAGCCTTCTTGTTGAGCTCGGTAATCTGGCCGCGCCGTTCTTCTGTGTGCTCCTGCCGACGGTCAAGAACCGTGTGCAGGATCGTTTCAAGGCGCGCCGGTTGCAGGATGTGGCGCTCAAGATGGTCCGAGACAAGTGTGTCAAGCTTGTCCATCGGCACCGTCATGCCGGTGCATCCCATCTCACCCTGGCGCGCCTTGGTCGAACAGATGTAGTAACGGTACTGGCCGTATTTGCCGGTTCTGAGCGTCATGGCGCCGCCGCACTTGTCGCAAAAGCAGATGCCAGTTAAAAGCGTCGGACCGCTGACAACGCGTGGTGGCGATACCTTCGGGTTTCTCGATCTTAGGTGATTCTGCACCGCTTCGAAGGTGTCTTTGTCGATGATCGCCGGAACCGCAATCGTTACCACCTCGCTTTCCGGTTTTCTCTCTTTTTTCTTGGAACGACGGTTGAACTCATGTTCGCCGATATAGGTCTTGCGGGTGAGAATGCGGTGCAACTGGCCGATGCCCCAGCGTCCGCCGTCACGGGTGCGGATATCGTGCCGGTTGAGATGGTTGACGATCGCCTTGACGCCCATCGGTCCCGATGTGCCGGTGCCGTTGAGGGCCAGGCGGAAGATCATGCGCACGGTGTCGGCCTGCAGCGGGTCGATTTCAAGCTTCTTCTTGGTCTTTGCGCCGCGCTGCTCGGCAGCTACGGTGCGATAGCCGATTGGCGGCCTTGAACCGTTCCAGAACCCTTGCCTTGCATTCTCCTTCAAGGCGCGCAGCACATGCTTGGCGTTTTCCTTTGACTGGTATTCATCAAACAATGACATGATCTGCCGCATCATGACATGCATCGGGTCGTCGCCCATCTCCTGCGTGATCGACAAAAGCCTGACGCCATTCTTCGCCAGCTTGCGGATATAGAACTCCATCTCGAAGTGATCGCGGAAGAAGCGTGAGAAAGAATGGACAATAACGACATCAAACAAGGGTGGCTTTTGCGTTCCCGCCTCAATCATGCGCTGGAATTCAGGCCGCTTGTCGGTGGTTGCCGAGGCGCCAGCCTCGACATAGGTTTCCACCAGTTCGAACCCACGTGACAGGCAATAGGCTTCGCCCTGTTTCTTCTGGTCGGGAATGGAAACATCGTGTTCGGCCTGCCTTGTGGTGGAAACACGCAAATAAAGTGCTGCCCGCACAGAAAGCGTCATGGCAATATCCTTTGCTCAAATCGTAATAGCAATAATGAAATCAGCCTTGTTACAATGAGCTACATCGTAACGGAAAACCGCTTCATGGCCTATCGAAAAGTGCGGCAAAAATATCATCAAACCAGCGTTCGAAAACCTCGACTTCCGCTTGTGTGACAGGCACGGGCCTCGGCCAGTCATCATCGACTGTCCATGTCGACATATCGTGCTTCGGCGGCCTGCCGCTGTTCTTGAGCAACTGCGCCATATAATCACGCAGATCCGGCGGCACGTCGTCCTCATACTCGTCAATGTTCCGGTCGGAATATTTTGCAGGCCTGGTCATGACCCGCATTATCCAGAAGCAATGACCATTGAAAAGACGGGAAATAATGTAAAAACAAAGGCATGGTAGGCGAACGTAAATGGTCGTAAATGCTGCGGAGTTGGGTCATGACTTATCCACAGCTTTGTCCTATGCCCATGCACAGACCTCTCTCCAAAACGACAAAACCAATCCCCGCCCAAACCGGCTCACTCTGCTCGCAAGACCTGATCATCTCCATCAAGCATCATGCTGCATCAAGATCATTACGACCTTGTCTCCGAAAGGAGAAGCGGGGAAAGAAGAAACTATAGGACAGGGGTAGTTTCAGCGCGTTTTTTTTAAAGGTTAATTCGGGCTTTGCGGAGGCAAGATAAAAACCCGGTGAAACCAAATGCAAGGCATTGTTTTCGCACAGGAATATGGACGGTCGTTTTTGGCTTTGGTGGTGGTCATCGACAATCTGTCAATGGAATCAAAGAGGTTTCCCGTACCAGACTTACGAACTCAAGTCTGGATGATTAGAAAATACAATAGGTTCTCCCTTGGAGATCCGAATATCTCAGGCTGTCCATCAGAGTTGTAGCCACCTCCCCGGAGTACTTCGCAGTTGAGCGTGCTGTGACATGGGGAGTGGAATGAATACTCAGAACCTCTGATGAAATCACGAAGGAAATTTGTCATCATTTGAAAGCGGCGCGCAAACAGTGTGGCCTGTCCGCCGAATATGTCGCCGAACATCTCGAAATACCGGTGTCTTTGTATGAGGCCTTTGAAGCGGGCACTAAACGCCTTAGCGACCAGATATGCTACCAGCTATCTGTCCTGCTTAATCAACCGTTGAGCCTTTTCTTTTGTGGCTCAATTCGTGATACGAGACTGGACGGTGCGCTGCGGGGAGAGTTGGAGTTTTTGGATCTTAATCCCGCCGACGGTCTGACCCTGCTTCGCATCTTCACCAAACTGAACGTCAGGGATCGGGAAATATTGATGCGAACCGCCGACGCACTTGATCGCTCTGAGCGATTTGGCGGTTGCGATTAATTGGACACCATATTTTTTGGAATGGTCAAGAGTTTTTGTTGAAGTTCCGGCGACATTGAATTGTAAGCACGAAATAGCTCTATCATTCCTCCCGTATCGAGGTTCTCATAACCCGGTGTTTTTTTGAAGAACGTTGACACTCCAGTGTCATAATGCTCCGCTATTCTTTGCAATAACGTTGCGTCAATGCGGATTGCGCCCATTTCAAAAAGCGTTATTTGCTCCAGCGTTTGTGCAATTATTTGCGCAAGGTCCTCGCAGCTTTCACCTTTATTAATGCGGATTTCAGCCAAAGCAGCACCCACGGCAGCATCAATCGGATCAATCTTATTCATGATTTTCCCTCAACATGCAGGGCACACACTGCAAAAAGTGTTGAGGTGTCGGAAAAACTGCTACGTGACAGTCCTACTTATTCATCACCGCGTGGGGAGATCATTTAGTAGGCATCCCCAACACCTATCCCCGAAGGGACGTGATGGGGTAACTGCAGTCAGCCCGCAGAAGTTCCTTCCGCAGGTTAATTGGCGTTTGTGTAGAGGGTTTTCCGAACCCTAATCAGAGCGCCTCACGCAGAGCTCGTTGACTCATGCATGGCTGATTAATCGAACCATATGTGAAAAGGCTATGCAGTCAATTGAACGTGAAGCTAACTTTATTGATTGATTTTTTTGCTAATTTTGTGGCTCCGGTAATCGTTAAACCCGAAAGCCAAAACTTGGAGTAGTAGCTATAAATATCATTAAGTCACCAGATTTTGCGCAAGCTAGCGATACTGTTTAAATAACGAAAGCAGGACGTAAATTAGTTCTTGTTTTTCGCCTTTCAGTTTTTCAACATTGTAGCGCAGCATTGCCGTTATCGTCGGTAAAGAGGGCAGGATGACATCCCCATAACGATTAAGCTCCACCCCTATTGTGCCGTCGCAGTATCTTTCCGGAAATACACCGATACCAAAGCCTTGTCTGATGGCTTGCATGGCCCCGAAATAGCTTGTTCCGCTATATCTTATTTCGTAATCGATCTCATTCTTGTTCAAAGCGTCAAGGGCAATCCTGCGATATGAACAGCCGTCATTCAATAAAACAAGCGGCAATTTCTTCGCTTCGCTTGATAAAGCGAAAGAAGAGCCGCGAATCCACACAAGTTGTTGACATTCAAGTTCAAATTGTCCTTCAACGGTCGCGTTTTCTGTGCTCAGCTCCTTCGTGAGGATGATATCCAATATACTCGGGAACATCGTTTCGAGATGTCCGGAAAAATCCGAAAAAACTGAAAAATCTATATAGGGAAAATGCGTTGCCAACTTCTCAATAATCAGTTGCAAGTTGTCGATATTATAATCGTCAGTTGTGCCTATCCGGATTTGTCCCGTTTGGGTCTTATTCCGCGTAGAATTATAGAATATCTCCACAGCGCGTACAGAGTTCTGGGCATACGGTAATACCTGTTTGCCGATTTCCGTTAAGCCTTGCACGCGTCCACGGGTGCGTAAAATCAATGGCGCACCTACGGTTTTTTCTAATTTACTCAATTGTTGGGTTATTGCCGATTGTGATCTTCCCAGACGCTTTCCTGTCGCCACAAAACTGTCTGTCTCAACAAGCGATACAAAAATTATCAGCTGATCCAGAGATATCCGATGCATCAATTCTCGCATAGAAATCCTTAATTAGCAAAACTTATAATATTGGATAGTAAATTAATTTTACTGACTTAACAATAACTTTTAGAATCCCGAGTGGGAGGAGTGAGCATGAACAAATCGCTGGTCATGACTTTGCTCGGTGTTGTTTTCAGCGCTTTATGGGCATCAGCGTTCATCGCGGGTAAGGTCGCCATGGAATTTGTCGATCCTATACCGCTGCTCTGTCTGCGCTTTTTGCTCGCCGGTTTTTTGATGTTTGCGGCCGTATCTCTTATGCCAAGCGGCCAGCCTATATGGTCACTGAAATTTCTTAAAGACGCTATTGTCCTAGGCTTCCTAAACAATGCGCTTTATCTCGGCCTGACATTCTGGTCAATGCATTACCTGTCCCCTGCAACAGTCGTGCTGTTGGTGTCATCTGCACCTTTTCTTACGTTGTTGATTACACGGTTACAGGGAGAGATCGTCACCAATACTCAATATTTTGGGACTATCTTAGGCATACTGGGTGTTGGTTTCGTGGTGGGTACCCCAGATATCGGTGATGCTATTTTGCCGCTGGCATTAGGATTGCTAGGCGTTCTGGCCTTTGCGTTCGGTACGTTATATTTCAAGAAATATGGGGTAGCTTATAACCCTGTCGCAATCAATGCGGGGCAAAACCTATTCGGGGGCATTATATTATTGCCCTTCTCGTTGTCTTGGTTTTGGGACAATACCTTACCTTATGAGAATGCAAGATTTATCTTAACCCTTTCATATCTCGTGCTCGTTATTTCGATCATTGATTTCTTAATATGGCTATATCTCATTAGAAAAATAGGCCCGCAGAAGGCGATGGCCTTTCATCTGCTAAATCCCATTTTCGGCGTCGGTATTTCCTATATCGTGCTGGGGACAACCATCACCACAAGAATGTTGCTGGGGGCTTTGCTGATAATCATAGGCCTGTTTTTCGTTCTGTTTAATAGAACATCGTTGCTAAGGGGAGGTACAAAAAATGGTGGTAAAGTCTGAATTAAAATCTGTTGATGATGTGCGTTTATACGTTCAGAATATTTTATCAAATTATCCGTCTGATATGGACGTTCAAATCGAAAATAATAACATCATACCTGAACATATTATTCACGACATGGGACATGCGGGCCTTTATGGTATCAGCATCCCCACCACATATGGCGGTCTCGGCTGCAATCATTTAAGCCGGTTCATAGCTATCGAAGAAGCTTCTTACTTTTCTGGCGCACTTGGCGGCGCCCTTCAATCTGCAATTTTGGGTACAGCTATGGTACAGCAATGCGGGTCTGAACAACAAAAGAAAAAATGGCTCCCGCGTTTTGCGTCCGGTGAAGACATCATTTCCATCTGTATAACCGAACAGGGTTCCGGATCCCATATCTTGGGTATGGAAACGACCGGTACCAAAGCCAACGAAAACCTTATCCTCAACGGTAAAAAATGCTGGATCGCTAACTCCCACATTGCAACCGTCCATGGCGTTATCTTCCGAACGGCCCCACCATCAAAAGGGTTAACAGCGGTTTTAGTCGAAAATACCTGCTTAGGGGTGCGGCCGGGTGTTGCAAATGATAACACCGGTTTACGTGGTTTCAATATCGGAGAATTGATCTTCGACAACTGTATCGTTGCCATCAATAATATGATCGGCCGCAATGGTGATGGCATAGCTATAGCACACCAGGCAATCACGACTTATGGGAAGCCCAACCTCACCGCGGTTGCATTAGGAGTACACCGCAGAATTTTACACGAAACAATCTATTACGCGAAAAATAGAACTATTTACAACAGGCCAATGACCGCTTTGGAAAGCGTTCGTCTGAAAATAGGCGAAATATATACGAACTACCGAACAGCGAAGCTTCACGCATATAATGCAATGCAAAAGCTTGATAGTGACGGACATGCTGATAGCGAAATCATGTTGGCAAAGCTGATTGGAACTGAGCTCGCATTCAAATCTGCCAAGTATGCCATGGATGTTTTTGGCGCTCGGGGAACAAGTCGCAACGCAAAGATAGAACGATTGTTGAGAGACAGTCTGATGTTGTTTCCGCCTGCTGCAACGTCCGACATTCACCGCAAGCGGCTTGCAGAAATTGCGCTTGGAGAATATGTTCCGACAGCCAAAATTCCGACTTTTGAGGAGCTAGAAGCATGAAAAATCTTCTAAAAACGGGAAACAGTTTTGATATTGAATACCAAGTTACTAATAAAAAGACGGTTGCCGGCCTTTATCCAGAATTCGAAGAATTTCAGCAGTTTCCCGACGTTTTCGCTACAGGGTTTATGGTCGGGCTGATGGAATGGTGCTGCATCTGCGCGCTCAAACCGGCGCTTGAAGCCGGCGAGGGTAGTCTTGGCACTCTAATCAACGTTACGCATGAAGCGGCTACGCCGCCGGGTGCTCTTGTTAAGGTGCATTCAGAGGTCAAAAACATTCAGGGTCGGCAAATATTGTGGGCCGTCGAAGCGTATGATGATCTTGATTTAATAGGCAGAGGCGAAATCGGCAGAACTGTCGTTCAGTGGGACAAATTTCACGAGCGTTTTGGCGAAAAAATCAAGAAAATTTCTGGCACCACTTAGTATGAGCATTTCTCGGTTAAGCACACGTTATTGGCTGAAAATTTATATCGAGATTCCGGCATATGATCGCTGATAGCTTTGCGCATCTTGCTAGACTGCGAAGCCGTATTGTCTCAAATTGTCCGCAATAACCAGCATCAGGCCAGACCGCCCACAAACGGACTTGCCTTTCTGTCTTCGATTAAAAGGACTTTGACTTCACCTCGGCAGCCCCGGGCATGGCATATCTCCTGCGTCTCCACCTCATCAAGATAAAGAAACTCCCGTTCCGGCGACCGGCAAAGTTCGGCTTTTGTCAGATAATGCGTATGTCCACACCGGGTGCAGGTGCATTCAAGCTTCATCTTGTCCTCACGGTCTCTGACCTGCAGATCTGTTTTCCAACTCATTATAACTCACCAAAAATCTTCTGAAGAGAGAATGCGCGTGAACGAAGTCTTCCCCCCGGTATGGCCGCCCGATGGCGGTTTCCAATTGTCCAGACTTACAACTGTACCGGTATAGCGCTGGTTGAGCGCATCGACAGCAGAGTTTGCGGCCTCCCATTTACGGCGCATTTGGTCGTCGTTCAGAAGCATATCCAACTGCCGTTGATCCGCTTTCGTCAAATCACCCAAAGTGACGCTCACTTTAAAAATCCTTGTGCGTCTGAGCAGTTCAGTTTCTGCAAGCCTCCAGACATTCGACAAAGCCCTCAAGCACAGCTTGGTCGTCTTTCACGATAGGAAGGCGATAGGACTTGCCCCAATAACCGTTGTCAATCGAAAGCGAAACCCACAGGAGCGAGCAATAATAGTTTTCATTGCGAAGCCGGTGTGCTGCTTTCACCAGCAGCAGCCAAGCGATGCCATGCGCTGACAGGCTGCGACTTTCTGCCGGCAATACCCGCCCATGGCCGAACATACCGCGTTCTGAGGTGCCGGCTTCAATGTCATAACCATTGAGGGCATACCGCAAGCGTTCACCAGTAACGTTCCTCCAAAGATTACGCATTTGCTTGGGTGCGCAGGCAAGCAGCAATTCCATATTAACAATACTGGCTTTCAACAGCCTGGATTTCATCCGGTTGCCGATGCCCGGAACATCTTCCAACGGTATGTTCAAAAGCGGCCCAGGCATAATTTCTGGTTTCCAAATAGCCAGACCGTCGCCATATTTACCATCGAATACCTCCTCGTCAATCACTTGGCTATGCTGGTTGCGGGTGATGAAGCCCTCGCATTCATCCGGCGATGGCGAGGGCAACAGATCCCTGCGAAGGACGTATGCGTAATCGGGATCCTTGTCATGAAGCGACTTTATCTGTATCTCGCCAACTTCCTGCGGATCATAGATATAGCGCCAGAGGCCATGCAGCCTGTAATCCCCATCCGCATAGGCGCCGATGTCAAAATACACCGTGTCCAGATTGGCAAAACTGTGCCGCCAGCCGAATTGTGTATCGGCATTCACATAAGGACAGGGCGATTTGAAACGCAGCGTCCAATGGCGTTTTTGCGGATGAAGACCCAATAACTCGATCTCGAACTCTGTCAAAAAGGGTTTGACCTGCAAGTCGTCTGCCGCTGCATTGTGATATGCATATTTGTAGTCATCGGGTAGATAGGGCCAGCGATTGTCGATCCAGTTTTGGTCATAGGTGCCGCCAAGCGGTCGGCGCGGCAGCCACGCCGCCGGTATCGGCCCAAGACCCGCAGGTTTGTAGCGCTTGTACGGGTCGGTTATCGGCTCGTCGGCATATTCGATCTGCGGCGCAGCTTGTGGTTTGGTGTGATCTGTCCAGTCGGGGTCGATATAACCTCGCCCAACCGGATTGTATTCATAGGCGGCAAGGACAGGATTGCCGTTTTCGTCCGCGCCCTTTTCGACAGCGCCGCCATAGGCGTATTCAAACCGGATCGGCAGGCTTGTTATCGGTTCGGGCTCGGTGAGCGTCCACCCTTCAAAGAGATCGCGATGTTTTTGCCATTCGGCCCTTTCCCGATCACTCAGCGGCCGCTTCCATTTTGGCGCCCACCAACGCGGGCCGGTGATGCGAAGAAACTTGGCTATGATTGTACCGGTCGCATTTTTGACCTGAATGCCTACGGTAAAGCTCGATACAGGCTTGCCATCCGGCGCATAAGCGATTGCGTCAAAGATGATGTCAGTGGCCGTTTTTAGGGGCAGAAGTCCGATGTCATCCGAAGCGACGATGTGTTGACTTCCTCATAAAACTCTTCGGAAAAGTTGATCGGCTCGTGCTCTTGCGAAAGCCGGCATCCGGTAGCGCCCAGATCGAAAGACGCCTTCACCAACACAACACCAAATTTCCGTCTGCTGACAGTGCGCCCCGGATATTTGAGACAGGCAAACGGCGTTGTATTCAAAACTCGGATTGTCAAAAAATGCCCCCAACGCATGATTATGATTAAGATAACACGAATATATCAATGAGTTATCTCTTCTGCTTTCTATTGCATATCTGGGAAAATGCAAACCATCATTCTGGGCTGTGTCAATTTTGTGTATATCTCTGCGGTAGCAGCTGTTTGAGCGAGCTATCACGGAACCCATGAAGGGGCTCGCCGGCAACCTGTTGAAAATCGTAGGTCTGGTTCCAAAAAACTGATTGATTTCATTGGAGGATTACCGATGACCACCACCAAGACCAAAACCGACCGTCCATATTGCACAGGAAAAACAATGCTTTGCATTGGGTTTCACCGGGTTTTTATCTTGCCCTTCAAGAACCCAAATTAGTGTTTAAAAACCTGTGCCGAACTTGAACCTTTCAAGACAAGATTTTTTGCTGTCATTACAGTCAAACACCGACTTCAAAGACTGGCCAGTCAGTCTGCCATAAAAGCCCCTTAACTGACGGGGATAAGTGTGGAAATCACATTGCTATGCGATGCATTTACCATAATTCTTTTGCGCTTTTCACGCGTCAGAATAGGGCTGGCAGCGCTACTCCATAACGGCATTCAATGTGGCGAAAATATATTTCGGATCAACTTCATCATGCCTTATCATAACTCCGCTCTGGTCTGAGGAGGCGCTTTCGATGGCATTCTATCTCGCCGATAGGTCGTGTCGAATACCATGTCTGTAAGCCAACGCTTGAAATTGGGATTGTCGCTGAATTGCTTGAATAACTCAGTGTGATCAGACAGCAGCTCAAGTACAACCCGGTTGAGCGCTCTGTCGTGTTCCAATTTGGCGTTCTGCCTGTCGGAGTTTGCCTGAGCATTCTTATAAGCGTTATCTTGGGCCACACGTGCTGGAATTTCCTCCGTTATGACCTTTCGTATCTTGTCCTCGTCCTTCCAGTCGATGTTGCCGAACAGGTCGTTAAAAGTCTTAATAATGTTTGACAACCTGTCAATTTCGGGTTCAGCCTTGCCCCCACGGTTACCTGAAGGAACGGGATCAACTGTAGCGTCGGTGTCGTTTATTGCCATCTTTAGAGCCGCTCGGGCTTCAACACGGTAGCTATCCATATCGACAGATTCCAGGATACCTTTGGAAAGGTCTTCCTCCTTGGGCGCGGGAAGCTTAGGGATAAGAAAGTTCAAAAAGATTGACAGTTTTTCCCACGATGGATGCCCGTAGTTCAAGATTGCTGCAAGGAAGCCATAGCTACGTACGAATGCCTTGGCTTTGCCTTTAAAATTCACCTGACCATCTTCGTCCAGGTTATCCCTGTATTCCTCCACACAAAGATCAAGAATCGGGTCGAGTTTGTCCCGGTCTGCGCCGCCAAGGTAAAGCGCGACCAGATCCTCCACCTGCTGCCAGCTATATACCTGCTGCCCGTCGAGTTCGGCTTTCAAATCGTGCAGCTTATTGGGGTCAGTATCGCCTATTTGCACCGTAGCGCGGTAATAGTCCTGAAACGCGGCCTTCACCGCCTCGGCGTTGTTGGCGAAGTCGAGCACAAAGGTATCATACTTTTGCGGATGCGCCCGGTTCAGGCGTGATAGCGTCTGTACCGCCAGCACGCCGGCCAGGGGTTTGTCCACATACATTGTATGCAGTAAAGGCTCATCGAAGCCGGTAACGAACTTGTTCGCAACAATCAGAAACCGATATGGGGCTTGTTTAAGACGGGCGGGGATATCCTTGCTCGGAAAGCCGTTCAAGTCTGCCTCGGTTTTTTTCTGGCCGCCGATCTCGAACTCTCCAGAATATGCCACGATGGCCTTGTAAGGGCTCTTGATCTGAATAAGGTAATCCGACACTTCACGAAAATAATCAATGGCGCGCGCAATGCCATTGCACACGATCATCGCTCGCGCTTTGCCGCCTATCTTCTGCTTGCCTGCCACCTGTGCAACGAAGTGGTCAACCATGATTTCGGCCTTGCGGCGGATGGCCTTGTCGTGCGATTCGACGTAATGACGGATCTTCTTCAGCGCCTTCACCTTGTCGAATTCGGGGTCGTCCTCAACCGTCTTGGCGACCTGATAGAAGCTATCCACCGGTGTATAGTTCGCGATCACATCAAGGATGAAGCCCTCTTGAATCGCTTGTTTGGTGGTGTAGGTCAACTCCTCAGGTGAGCGGAATTGCACCTCGTTGCCGACTATAACTTTCTCACCGAACAACTCCAGCGTCTTGCTCTTGGGGGTGGCGGTAAAAGCAAAGTAACTGGCGTTTGACAGCAGCTTGCGTGACTGAATGCGCTTCTCGATCTCCGCGTTCACGGCGTCCTGCGTGGCATCCTCTTCAAAGTCCTCCTCTGCAGCTTTCCCGCCCAACGCCTCGTGCATCCTCGCTGTGGTCTTGCCGCCCTGACTGGAATGCGCCTCATCGATCAGCAATGCAAATTTCCTGCCGGAAAGATCGCCCAGTTCATCAAGAATGAACGGAAACTTCTGCACTGTGGTGACAATGATCTTTTTTCCTTTGCGCAAGAAAGTGCGCAACTCATCAGCGTTTTCAGAGTGGCCAAAGGTTGACGCAACATGGTCGTAGCCTTTGATTGTGCGTGCGATCTGTGTGTCCAGTGCACGCCGGTCGGTGATGACGATAACCGAGTCGAACTGGGCCAACATCGCATCGGAGGCGGTCTTGAGTCCCACCAACTGGTGCGCCAGCCACGCGATGGTGTTGCTTTTGCCGCTACCGGCCGAGTGCTGGATCAAATAGCGTTTGCCAACCCCGTCAGCACGGGTGCGGTGCAGTAAAGCACGGACCGTGCGAAACTGATGGAAACGCGGGAAAATCTGCTTGCGTTTTTTGCGCTTCTTGCCATTGGCATCGGCTTCTTCTTCCTCCACCACCTGAGCGAAGCTCTCAATGATGTTAGCCAGCGACTCGCGGGTCAAAACCGACGTCCACAAATAGTCGGTTTTCAGGCCATTCGGGTTGGGCGGATTGCCAGCGCCACTGTTCCAACCTTGGTTAAACGGCAGAAACCACGAGGCCTTACCCTTCAGCTCAGTGCAAAAGGCTGCTTCCGCATCGTCGACCGCAATATGAGCTACACAGCGGCCTAGCTGGAACAGCAGCTCCTGTGGGCTGCGTGTGCTCTGGTACTGGACAATGGCGTCAGCAATCGTCTGCTTGGTCAATGAGTTCTTCAACTCGAAAGTCAGCACGGGCAAACCATTGATGAAGATCACCATGTCCAGCTCGTTACCGGAATCGTTGCTGTAACGCACCTGCCGGGTGACGCTTAAAATGTTTTTGCCAAAAGCCTCTGCAGCAGTCGTGTTGCCAGGTGTGGGCAGCATCTTATAGAGGTCAACGTGAACCGGCCCATGGCTCACGCCTTTGCGTAACACATCAACCACGCCGCGTTTGGTGATCTCGCCTTGCAAACGGTGCAAAAACTGCGTGCGTTTAATGCCCTCAGTAGCCAGTTCCAAAGTTGCCACTGCATCAGGCTGAGTGGCCTGCAGGAATACAAGCAACTGCGTAACATCCAGCCCAACATCACGATTGAAGTCCATGGGCTTGCCCTGTACGTAGCCGTTATGGGTAGCGGCAAAATCCGTGGGGGCCAGGTCATGGCTATATTCCGGCTGCGGAATACCTGTCAGAGCGCGTACAATGCGCGCCTCAAACCAGCGCTCGCTGGTGTCAGTCTTTGCCATCGCCATCCTCCTCTTCGCTTGCGCTTTCTTCGTCATCTCCCAACGCCGCCAGCACCTCATCATCGCTCACAATATCATCCGGGCCAGGCTGCCACCCGCGCACATCCACCTGCCCAGTGACGACATCAGAGATCAGGCGGTCGCGGTATTCCCGGATCAGCTTGATTTCTTCTTCCGTGCGGGCGATGGAGTCGTCCAGCGGCGCGCTCTCTTTCTTGATGCGCGCGACGATGGCCTGCTGTTCACTCACGGTCGGTGGCAATGCCACTGTGAAACGCCCAAGCACAGTTTCTGCGATAGCGGGATAGGCGATGCCGGTGGAGTTCGCCGAGACCCTGTTCACGAAAGCACTGCTCTGGATGACGAAACCGAGATATTCAGGCTCCACACTTTTCCCGGGCGTGAGGACCGCAAAGCCGGTAGATGCGATCAGGTTATCGGCCTCCTCACTGACATACCAGATCGCCTTCAGGTACGTTCGTACAGTCGAGATAATGGTGTCACCTCGGTGTAGAACGCGACGCGCTCGGGAAGGCGCAGCATCAAAACGGATGCGCCCGAGATCCTTTGCCAATCGCCCGGTTTGCACTGAGCTGATGTCCACGTAGCGGAACTCAAAATCCGGATCGGTCTTTTCGCCCAGCGTGCTGGCATTAAGCGTCACCCAACGTTTGAGCGGCTTCACTTCCCAATGTTTAGGTACATCTCCCAGCCATTGGATACCGGAAGGCTTCAGCGCGACGAAGGCATCAAGCCCGCGTGTGACAGCCTGGTCGATAATCTGAAGCTTTTGCTCAGTCAACAACGCGATGAGGTCGCGCTTGGCTTTGATAAAGCGGGCGATATGCGCGTCCTGCGCGCGCAGGTAGGAAACGATCTGGTCTTGTTCGGGGCGCGGCGGTTGAATCAACGGAATGTCGAGGAACTGATTTGGATACAGGCGCAAGCGTGAGGAACGAATACCGGTTGAACGCCCGATGTATTCGGCAACGTAAGCTCGGGTGCGCAGCAAATAATCAAGATAGGCCGGGTTGAAACTATCTGGCTTACGCGGACGGTATACACCGTAGGCTGGACTAACAATGCCCGCGTACCGGCTCGCACCAAGAGCGGCCATCCAAGCCCAAAGCGTGTTGATGACAATATCGCCTGGACGACACAGTTTAGAACCAATATAGCTCGCTGCCTTGAACATCGTAACGTTCTTCTGGCTGCGTGGCGTAACGCCTGTCAGATGCGACACCGATAGCAGCTCTTCTTTTCCTGTCTTGGAGCGCTCATCCACTTCGCGGAAGAAGGTTTTTGCTCGTTGCTCATTCCAGTGTTCGGGCACAGGTGGCAGCCAGCGTACTCGTGTTGTACGGTAGCCTGGATAAACATTTGTTGCTGCCATTACTTCGCGCCCACAATTTTGTGCAGCAATCCATCGGATTGCTCTTCCAGCTTCAGGATGTCGGCACGGATATCCTCCAGTGAACGTAGTGGCGTGGGCTTGTAAAAGTAACGCGCGAACGAGATTTCATAACCGATCTGAGTCTTGTCCGTGGCGATCCAGGCATCCGGCGCATGCGGCTGCACTTCGCGGACGAAGAATGCGTCGATACCACCTTGTTCCTTAAGTGGTACCTGTTCAGTGTCGCGAAGATCCGTATCAGATTCATACTCGATGATGAAGCGCTCCTTGCCGAAGGTCTCTAGATATCTGCCGTCGCACCCTTGCTCGAACGAATCGCTGGGTTTCAGCTTGGTGCGTTTGGCAATAACGGGAGGAGCAGTGTCATCGCGCCAGCTTACGGCCTTGTAGATGGCTTTCTTTTCAGGTGCACTTAGTTTTACACCGCTCGCCCTCATCGCCGCGTCGAAGCGGACGCGAAAATCGTTGTGATCGTCAAAAACGGTGTTACCCAAATCTTTCTGTGCCAGATAGGCTAGGTCAAGAAGATTTTTATCGCGTATCCATGTCGTGATATTCAGCAATTTTTTGCGGCGCTTTGCTGGTACAGACGTTTTCGCAACAACGCTTTGGGCCTCATCGTCTTCACTATCATCTTCCTCATCATTATCGTCTTCACCTTTCAGCCATGCCTCGATTGCGGGTTTGAGCTTGGCGAAGTCGGTATAGAGCTTGTCGCCATAAGTGGTGTAGATTTCTGACCGCAAGGCATCATCACCCGATGCAAAACGCAGCGTTTCGATGCTGTCTGAGCGCAGTTGGCTTTTGAGGCGCAGCGGCCGCTCAACCGTGATTTTCCAGTAACCAAAGTCGGTAGTGTCAAACCACTTGCAATCCGGTGTATCCTGCGGCTCGCCAAGGTACAGCTTCAGGATGCGCTGGATGTCTACCTTTGAAAGTTCGCAGTTTTTCTTGCCCAGGTTGCGGCGCAGCGGCTCATACCACTTGCTGGCGTCTATCAACTGTACCCGGCCTTTACGGTACTCCGCTTTCTTATTGGCCAGAACCCAAATATAGGTAGCGATTCCGGTGTTATAAAAGATGTTGAGCGGCAACGCGATGATCGCTTCCAGCCAGTCATTTTCTAGCACCCAGCGACGGATATTGCTCTCACCCTGGCCTGCGTCACCAGTGAACAGTGCGGACCCGTTGTGCACCAGCGCAATACGGCTGCCCAATGGCGTATCATGTTTCATCTTTTGTAGCTTGTTTACCAGGAACATAAGTTGCCCGTCGCTCGAACGTGTTATGAGCTTAAACTCTGGATCACCACCGTGATTGACAATGAAACGGGGATCGCTGAATTCTTTCTTGCCGCCCATGCGGTCGAGATCGGTCTTCCAGCTCTTGCCATAAGGCGGGTTGGAGATCATAAAGTCGAACTTACGTGAACGGAACTGGTCGGCTGACAGCGTGGATTTGTCCGCACCGCCGACAATATTTTCAGCCAATGCACCTTCGCCTTTAAGGAGTAAATCTGCCTTACAGATAGCATAGGTTTCCGGGTTGATTTCCTGTCCAAACAGGTGAATCGAGACCTCCTTATTGTGACTTTGGGCCAGTTCGTGCAATTCTTCTTCGGCAACAGTTAACATGCCGCCTGTGCCGCAACTTCCATCATAAAGAAGATAGGTGCCTGACTGAATCTGATTGGCAACCGGAAGAAACATTAACTTGGCCATCAGCTTGACGACGTCACGCGGTGTAAAGTGTTCGCCGGCCTCTTCGTTATTTTCTTCGTTAAAACGCCGGATCAATTCCTCAAAAACTGTGCCCATGGCGTGGTTATCTAGCGCAAGAAGCCTAATCTGCCCATCATCATCCTTCATAGGAAGGGGGGAAAGATTGATTTCCGGATCAAGAAAATCTTCGATCAGATAGCCGAGTATGTGAGCATCGACCATTGTTTGAATCTGGTCGCGAAACTTGAACTTGGTAAGGATTTCTTGGACATTGGGGGAAAAGCCGTCGAGATAGTTGATGAAATCATCACGCAAACGTTGGCCCGCACTGCTGGCCTTGAGCTTTTCGAGGGTGAATTCGGAGATGTTGTAGAAGGCCTGCCCCGCCGCCATACACAGCGCACCTTCTTGCTCAGCCACCTTGTTTTTATCGAGAAAACCTTTGCGCTCCAAGACGGCCTGCTTGGTCGATTCCAACACGGCATCCAGCCGCCGCAGCACGGTGAAGGGAAGAATGACGTCCCGATATTTCCCACGCACGTACACATCGCGTAAGCGATCGTCGGCAATATTCCAGATAAAGTCAGAAATCCATTTGATCTGAGTTTGGTCTTGCTGTTTGTTGCGCTTCATTTACTCCAGCTTCTCATCATTTTTTGTTGTGTAACATCAGATATCGCAAAGCTGACTTTGCAATCTTTCGTCAATAAATATCTATCAGCAGGCTCTTTTTACAGTGCTTCGTTGTATTTGAATCAATGCCATATCGGCGACATTTTTAAAAGTGCTGTACGCAGTGTACGCTGACGAAGAAAACAGGGAATATCGCTTTTTAGAAACGATTGATTTAATATCCGTCTGAAAACCTGAGCGTGAAAAAACATTCTAAATAATCATAAAAACTCCTGTTTTTCATAAACTAAATAATTAAAAATTTTATGCACATTAATATATAACTATTCATGAGAATTTTTCCTAAAAATATGACTGTATATTTCTGAGTCCGCGTTTTTCTGACCAGGTTTGTAGCATAACTCTGTCCGCGCATCGTAATCGTCAACACACCTCATCATAAGTGATCAAAGGATTTTAGGCAGAGAAGCAAGAAACGTCTAGCAATTGACAAAGATTGTGACCAATATGGATGAAAACGATATCATTCTACAATTTCGAATGGCCAACCATGATAGCTTGAGAGCGCGCCATCCTCGCCTTTTTTCACGGTCAACTTGTAGCGCGTTCCGACAGCGCTTTCCCGGACTTCCCTCGGGCAGGATTTAATTGGAATCGCAGTGTCATATCCCAGCCCCTTAACAGCTCTTACCTCAATTTTGCCATTTTCTAGTTTAACGATTTCTACGTCTATCATCTCGTGTTTTGGATGACCGTGTTTCTTCGGACTTTGGTCTTCTATGAACACGAGGCTGGACGGTATTTTCCGAACATCGAGTTGCTGCATGTTGCGCATGAGACTGATCTTCGAAAACAGTGGTAGGTTATCCGATTTATCATCCTTGTTCCTATGTGTGATGATGCCGAAAACGACCTTGAAGTCGAAAGATTCGAGAGGTGCGAGAAATATTTTGGGATCGTTTCCATTCAATTTACTCGTCACCAAGGCCTTCATTTTTTTGCGAGATACCGACTCCAATTGGATGAGGTCCACCGAATTAACGCCTTGATTGAATAAATGGCTCAGATGAGAAGAGCGCGTTGAAATCTTGAGGTGGTAGAAGAACGACCGTTGGCCGCATGAAGCCTCTGTGTCGGCACTAACCGTGTAAATATCACATGGCTCGATTTGTGTGCTGCCTGCCGGACTGATATCGGTTTGGTCGAGGCAGATATAGGCGTTATTCCAGTCCGGAATGGCTGCGTTGTAACCTTGTTCACTATAAACCGCTTTGCCGTCCTTGACCGCATCGTGATTGTAAGGAGGCAGATCGTGGTCTGCACATTTTGCGTCCAGATAGTTCTTCAACCGCTGAATGTAGCTCTTTTCGACGCGATACCACTTTCCCTCGCACAAATGGCAGACTAGGCCTTCACCCGCGAGCTCTGAATCGTAAATCAGAGATCTATAGACGCTGTAGCTCCGGCTGGTTGCCCCATCGACATCTGTCAAAATCATTCGAAAGTTTTTGAAGCTCTCAACTGTCATTCCCGCGAGATAATAGTTTTCTCCAAGAAATTGGTAGAATTCCTCTAACGAAATATCCGGAAACACGTCGCTGGTTCGTCCATCACCTTGAAAAATACAACACGTGTTATCCCGATAATCGATGATGTCGGGAATCGTTAGCGTGGCTTTGCCGTCCTTCGCTTTCAGGGATGATAATAGCAAATCATCAAGTTCGGTAATTTTGAGCGGATCGTTGATCGGCGATATATTCTGTATGTTAGGAAATGAAGTCTTATAACCATCCGAATTATAGAGGCCGAGTAAAGTCTTGCATATGTCCGGTAACTCACCCGGTTCGAGATTGAGACTTACTTTGAGCGATACCGAGCCAGTCGCGTTCTTGAAAAACTCCTCATATTCTGCCTTTACCTTACCGGTAAGGCTCTTGATGATTTCGCTATTTCCATCGAAATCAAGATAGGTTAGTTCGGTCGAAACCGGTACCTGGGTTCGTTTTCGGCGCGCTACCCCGGGCGCAACCATGTCGGCGCTCTTCAATTTGTTAGGATCGATGCTGTTCAGTGTTACTCTCAGACCAAAATCGTATTCGTAAGCGGCATCGTCCAGATGATGAAAAATCTGCCCGAAGGATAGAGCAAACCAGCGGCCACCGACCGGAAGGAAGACGAGTGCGCCCTTAAATTGTTGGATAAGATGTTTAGTGACGCCGAAATAATCTCTCCACCATGGAAATTTCGGTTTAGCATCGAGAATATAAAGCACCGCACCTTCGGGCAGTTCAGTTGCTTCGGCCACCTCAAGACCGTGATCTTCCTCCAGAGCATTCGTAGCATCGAAACCTTCTTTCAGAAGAAAAATTGAAAATGGTCGTGCTTTTGCCATTGTAACTCCCATCTTGTCTTCTTCAAAATACTACCATAAGCTAGCAGAAGAAAAAAGATGTCGCCGCCATTAGGCTATAACCTAGAAGTAACTGGCATACAGTATGTCTGCTACTAGGTAGCTATCCTATTAAGAAGGTCTTAGAGTAATATATCGTAGACGTAGTACTCGGCTTCATTGTTCATCGCCCGCCAGATAGTTTTCCACGTTGTTTATGATTCACATCATCTCGCTATTTTGGAAAAATATAATTCAAAGTCCGTATATCGGTTTTGAGTTCACTTCTGTTTAAGGTGAATGATCAGTTACCTAATAGAAATCATTCTTCAATGACTTTACTGGTGTTCCTTCGCCGACGAAATATCGCTCTTTTGTTAATCGATAAAACGAATAGATATTTAAAATATATCGCAAACAAACCAGCCATTTATTTGAACCGATGCTACGTTTATAACAAGCTCTCTATACACCCATCGGCTTAATGATCAATCTCGCAAGCCTGACACGATCATTCTCATGGAGTTTGCGGTGTGAGAACGTTATTCAGTGATCTTGATATCAGCTTTGTCTGACGCATATAAATTATTTGCAATCGTGTTTTGCAGTGTTTATTTTCCCCAAAAGCAGCGCTCAAGCCTCTTTTGGGCAAGATACACAAAGCCAAGAAGGGGCAAATATGTTAGCGCTACATATGAGCAGAAAATTATTTTCCTATCTTTTTCTTGGCATGATTTCTGTTTTCATGACGATTGCGCATATGGATGATGCCATGGCTGATAAACTATGCTTCTTTAGTGCCAATGGACCGCTCGATCATGCCAGCAATCCCCAATGCCTACAAACGGATATGCACACCGATTTACCGTTAAGCTGGGTCAGCGACCTTACCCATCTCGAAGCTTTACCGACTATGATAAGCCTTGAGGGGATATTTGCTTCAAATCGGTTTTCACCCCAAAGAAGTTATGTGAATTATGAACCGTTGCAAATCAACCAAATGAGTGCGGCAGCGAGAGAAGAAAAGCGCAATCCGCAGGTTTCACCTTTATTGCCGCTTTACACAAATGTACTGGGTCGTTTGACCGCATCGCTATTTTCCACGGAAGGACGCGTTCGTTTGTCGCAAGAAAATGGCTTGATAAGCCTCTCTTGCCAAGCTGGGAAAGCTGCTGCCGGTCTGGTGCTGGCACCGACACAAGGACGATTTCCAAAATTGATCGACTATTATGTAACGGTGCAAGGAGCCGCGGACAAGCCATTCCAAATTGGCTTGGCAGCACAAAACGGTACCTTATCCAGCAGCGCGCCTACTTTCCCGATACGCTACGGAACATCCGGGCCAGACCAACCCAAATATGATGTTTTACGTTTTCGAAATCGCCCAAACGCCAATGATGTGATTATGGTGCAATGCCCCGACCAGCAAGCGCACATAGACCTCGCGAGTATTCGCATTGAGCCATTGGAGAAAGCCGAAAATGATAAAGGGTTGGCGACATGGATTTGGCGCGACCAAGACTGGATCGATAATCCCGATGGTTTGATCGACTGGGCGAAAGCTCGATCTATCACGAAATTCTTTGTACAGATTGGCATTGAAAACGACTCCATTACCAATGAAGCTGCATTGATCGCTTTCATAAAAGCTGCGCGAAGAAATTCGATTGATGTATTCGCCGTTGAGGGTGATGCGCGGATGATCCGAGGCGAAGGACGACGCTTGGCCTTGCAACGTACACGTGTCATAGCCGATTTTCAAAACCGTATGGATGTTACGGCAAAGTTATCCGGTATCCAATATGACATTGAACCGTACACCTCCGACGAGTTTGCAGCTGATCCTACTGCAATGTGGGATGACTGGGCAACCACACTGAATGCCATGCATACGATATGGGGCGGGCCCATTGATATCGTCACACCCTATTGGATGCGCAACACAGCCGAAGGTGTAAACGCTTTGGACAAGGTGAAGGATATAGGCTCTTTCACTGTGATGGCTTACCGCACAACGCGGTCGCAAATCTTTGAAGTGTCACGCAGGTGGTTGGTTTGGGGCGCAACGGCAGGCGCACGGATCAATATAGCTTTGGAAAACGGACCGGTTGACGGAAAAGCCCAAATGTTTTTCAAACGTTCCGAAGAACAAACGCCGCAAGCCGCGCAACCCTTTATTCTGTTGCTGCGAACGACCAATTCAGGCATGACATCCATTCTTTATAGTTTGGATCATATCAATCAACCAGACGGCAATGATGTTAGTTTTTTGGGTGAAACGGGTGATCTGTTCGATACGCTTGCACGGATAAGGCCTTATTTCGCGACATTTTCAAGCTTTGGCGGGTTTGCGATCCATGGTTTGCGGTAATAATGAACCAAGTTTGTACCGGCGCACATATTCCAATGGCGTTTTCGCTGTTTCAGCCTACAAAGATGGCGATGGCCGGGTCTCTTGGTGCATTCTTTTATGAATGACCATGATATTTTCGTGAATAGGCTATCTGTTATAGAAGAATTAAAGTAATCAAGTGCCAATTTAGCCACAATTTGGTCATTATAGGGTAGCAAGCGGCAGAATAAGTCGATATTTGGCGGGATATCATCAAAAAGATACGAAATTATAATAGTTTGATGCACAAAATGGGCAGTTGATTCGACAAATTCGTAGATCGGGGTTTGAGTGATATCCTACGGGGCAAGAGGGGTATATGGAACAACGTCAACGCTGGTATGGTTCATATCGGCGGCGGCTTTATTTCTTTTCCCGTCAGGACATGTGCAAGCGCAATCGCCCCTCCCCCGTTTTGATAATTCCGTAGTTGCGGCAGCCGATAATCCTATCCACTACGAATTGCCGCTTGAAAAAGCACTGCCACCCAGTGCGGGCCCGCAACCTTTAACGACGAATGACGCGAAAAGGCTTTTCGCACAAGGCTATAAGGATCGACATTCCGGCAATTATGAAGGTGCAAGGGCGAACTTGGAGAAAGCCCGTAGTCTTGCCCCTAATGATCCTGACATACTCAGAGAGTTGGGACTGACATTGCTTATCCTAGGGCAGCTTGATGAAGCGGAAAAGAACTTTCAACTTGTCCTCGAAATTGTGCCTTATGACCTGGAAGCCGAGCTGAACCTCGCAAAAATTGCCTATTGGCACAATAATCTCGACCATGCGAAGCAATTGAATGACGACATCCTTTCCCTTTATCCAGACAATGAAGAAGCGCGCAAGCTTGACGAAGAACTTGGCAAGGCCATAGCGAATAGAGCACCGAATTCCGCCGCCATGGGGCAGAGACCGACAATCGTCGCTCCGACTGTCAATGCCCCCTATCTATCCCGCCCGGATATGTCACAACCACCCCACGTTGCTGCCGATATTGAATTACAGGCGGAAAAACTCCTGCAGCAGGGAAAAAAAGCACGAATTGAAGGGCATTTCGATCAAGCACGCACGCTGCTTGATCAAGTATTGTCATTGCTACCCAATAATGCCGATGCACTGGTCCAGCTAGGTTTGACCTATATGTCTCTTGGAGATATCGACGCTGCCAAAAGCAATCTGGAAGCTGCCCTTGAAATCAGTCCGACTTATGTCGAAGCACGCTTAGGCATTGCGCGCATCGCCTACTGGGAAGGCGATCTTGATAAGGCAAAAAATCTGGCGGATATGATCCTTTCAGAACAACCAGATAATGTCGATGCACGTAATCTTGCCTCCAGCGTAGAGGAAGCCAAGTCGGCAAAATCGGCTGATATGCGTGAAAGACCGCAAGTAAAAGACGAGGACCAACCAGCGGCGCGCCCACTGATGGAAGAGAAAGTGGCAACGCTGTTTCAGTCGGGCCGCGAAGAGCGCAATGCCCTAAGATTCACGTTGGCCAAGCAGCATCTTAGTGAAGCGCTTACGCTTTCACCCGATAATCCGGATATATTAGTACAGCTTGGTCTGACGTTGTTGCCCTTGGGGGAGATTGACGACGCCGAAAAATACTTCAAGCGTGCGCTTGAGATCGCCCCGACTTATGCTGAAGCCAGTGCCGGACTGGCACGTATCGCCTATTGGCGCGGCGATTTGAAACAGGCCAAGGCTCTGGGTGAAATGTCTCTTTCGCAATCGCCGCAGGATGGCGAATTGCAGCAATTGGTGACCGATATCAATAAAGCGATTGAGGCAAAGAAACCTACACAAAAGGCACCACAAAAAGCACCTGCAGCATCACTGCAACGCGATAAGGAAATCGGCCGTTTATCCAGCGAGGCTGCACAGCTTGTTGCCGCAGGTCAGGATTTTGCGCAAGCGGAATTGCTCTATACCAAAGCTGTCCGGTTGGCTCCTCATGACGCAGATCTTTTCATCAAACTCGGAAATGTTCAGGCGTTTCAGCAAAATTTTATCGATGCCGAAAAAAACTATGACCAGGCTTTGGCGATAGATCCCGACGCCGTTGAAGCCTATTTGGGCAAAGTGAATAGCGCTTTATGGCAAAAGAATTTTGCGTTGGCTAGAAATCGCATTGATCGGTTGCTGGCCCGTTATCCTGACAATGAAGAGGTAGCCCTTGCAAACGGGCAATTGCTGTTGATGGAAAAGAACTATCCAGCTGCAATCGAGGTATTTGAAAATATCATTGCTGCCAATGCAAATAGTGCCGCTGCATGGATAGGGGTTGGAGATGGCAAACGGGGGCTCTTGAACGACAAACAGGCTTATGTTGCTTATCAGCAAGCGCAGCACATAGCGCCTACAAACAGTGATGTTGTGAACCGATTGAAAGCACCCATCCGCAAGCGCTGGCGTCTGGATGCCGATACAAGCTATAGCAAGCTGACTTCGCCTTACAAAAATTGGGGCGAAGGTGGTGTGGCGCTGACCTATCGCCTGTCTGAAAAAACCAGTTTAACGGGGCGCATAGGACTGTCACGGCGGTTCGATATGGATGACCAGCAGATTGAATTGGGCGTTGCACATCAATTCGGCGATCAGCTTTGGGGTTATTTATCTGGTGTGGTGACACCGGAGGCTGACTTTCTGGCTCGATACATTATACGCGCTGGCGGAAGCGTCGGCATTGGTAAGCTCGGCGACAAATTGGGAATGCTTAACGCAACACTTGATATGAAAAGCGAGTGGTATGACAATGGCGTGGTCAAGACCATCACACCCGGATTGCGACAAGCCTTTCTAGATGAAAAATTCGTTGTTTATGCACAATGGATTAATGTTTTTGACCAATGGAACCAGCATGCAGGCGGATACATGGTACGTGCAGAAGCAACGCCGATTGACTGGCTGCACATCCATGCGGGGTATTCTGACACGCTCGAATCGTCCGGCGACCGTATGATACCCACGACGGCCATTTTCGGCGGAGCAGCCTTTGACATAAGCGAAGACTTGACCGTCGGCTTCAACATAGCAAAAGAAGAACGCCAAAACGCCTATAACCGCAAGGTTTACGGCCTCAGTCTGACGCGGCGGTTTTGATGTTTCAAATCGAGTGGATCACCTCAGCAATCTATATCGGTCTGGTCTACGCCACTTTGGCTGTCACAATGCTGGCGATCCTGATTATCTATCATTTTATCAAACGCAATGAACGTGCACGCATTATCAAACTGCGACGCAGTTTTGACCAGTTTTTGGACAGCATTGGCAGTGGCGAGATACCCAAAGGCCGCAAACGCCGTTTTACAACGCGCCAGCTTGTCAGCCTTGTCCCTTATTTCCGTGCCATTCCTGACCCCGAAAAACACAGCCTGGCAATGGATTACTTTACAAAGACCGGCATCGTTAAGGTGCTGCGCCGTAAGATGCATTTTGCCACCCGTACCACCCGTATCCAGATTGTTGAGACACTGGCCATGTTTTCTGACGAGATGGCGCAGGAGGTCTTGAAAAAATCATTAAAAGACAAGTCGAGCAAGGTTCGGCTGGCTGCTGCCATCGCGCTGATGGAAAACGATGCCCCTTGGTGGCTCTATCAAATCGTATCCGGTCTGCCTTCCAGCAAAATAGACCGCAGGCACTATCTCAACCCGAATGTCGAGAACGCCACACGTGTTGACAAGCTTATCGACGTCGCACAATTTGAAGCCATGCCGCCGCTTATCAGGGCCGATGCAATCAATATTCTGGCTGGAAATGCCAGCGACGAGACGGCGTCCATGGCAATGACCGAAAAGGTGATGATCGACGATGACAAATGGCATCGTCTTGCTGACGAGGACAGTGAACCAATCTTCAAATTGCCCGATGATGATATTGCAGATGACCGCTTTAGCGAAACGGTCACTCTTGATGATCAAGACATCGATATTGAACGGTTCAACACGCTGTTTGCCGATCTTCTGGACGATGAGGCGCTTCCGGTCATTTACGCTGCAGGCAAAGCCTTGTTAGCAACCGGCGCCCATGGTCATTTGATTTTGAAGCATACCGCACAACACGGCAATCCGCGCAGTCGAAGAGCCGCGCGCTTCTTTCTGGGGAGCGCGAATTACAATGATTGAGTCATTTCGTTTTTGGTTCTTCACGGTTACATTTGCTATCGTTTTTACCTTTTACAGCCTCTGGGTGCTAATCATGCTGGTCCAGTTGGCTCTCGCCCTTTATGCCTATCTCAAACGCGCATCGATCCCTAAAAACGGTTTACTTTGGCACAGATATTTCGAGACCGCGCCGCCGATTTCCATCATCGTACCAGCCTATAACGAGGAAAAAACGATTGTCCAATCGGTATACTCGCTGGTTTCACTGGATTATCCGGCATTTGAGGTGATCATCGTCAATGACGGCTCGAAAGATGACATGCTGTCCGTTTTGATTGCAGAGTTTGATCTGCAGCCGATTGCGCGGGAGTGTGAAACCATCCTTCCTTACAATGAAATCCGCGGCATCTATGGTTCTAAACGTTATGCCCGCCTGATCGTTGTCGATAAGGAAAACGGCGGCAAGGCAGACGCGCAAAATGCCGGTATCAGCGTATCGCGTATGGCGCTTTTATGCATGGTGGATGCTGATACCATACTCGAGCCGGACGGCTTGCTGCGTATGGTGCAACCATTTATCGACGATCCTGCCCGTACAGTTGCTGTCGGGGGCAGTGTGATGATCGCCAATGGCTCCAAGGTGAGCGCCGGTCGCCTCACCCGGGTTGCGATCCGTTTCAACTTTTTAATCTATTTTCAAATTCTAGAATATCTGCGGGCTTTCCTTATGGCACGTGTGGCATGGGGGTATGTCAACACGCTAACGCTTATTTCCGGCGCATTCGGCATGTTCAGCCGCCGCGAGGTCATGGCGGTAGGTGGTTATACCAAGGGGTCAGTCGGTGAAGACTTTGATCTTGTCATAAAAATCCATCGTCACATGCTTGAGAACAAGCGTGATTATCGCATCAGCTTTGTACCCGATGCGGTATGCTGGACCGAGGCACCTGAGGATTTTTCCGTATTGGCGAAACAGCGCACACGTTGGCAAAGGGGGGCGTTAGAAGTGTATTTCCGCCATCAGGATGTCATGTTCAATCGCCGTTATGGCCGTATTGGCTTTGTCGGTATGCCGATGGTCTTTATCATTGACGTGATCAGTCCCATCTTAGAGTTGTTCAGCTATATTCTTTTTCCCATCGTCTACTATTTCAAGGCGATGACGTTTGAATTCCTGTTATCTTTTGTTTTTATGCTTTTTATGTACGGTATCTTCATCAGCCTGCTTGCCATCTCGCTTGAGCAAGTCCATCTGGGCTTTCTGCGCCGGGCAAAATACATTCTGCTTCTTTTTTTGTCATCGGTGATCGAGTGTTTCGGCTACCGCCAGATCAATACTTTTTGGCGTATAAAAGCAGCATGGGAATATTTCTCCGGCAACACAGCATGGGGCGAGATCAAGCGAACCGGCTTTGATAGCAAGAAAAAGCCGACAGAGAAGTAACCAGTCAATTTTCCCCCATCATCTACCACCGCGACTCCTCGATATGATTTAGGGTCTTCCACCATCAGCGATGGTTTATCATCATCGCTCGGCGTAAGTCCGCAAGCACGCGGGATAAAATATTGACTGCACCTTTGAACATAATTGATCATTTTCCATTAGTTATCATATAGTCCAACATAAAATCTGGCATGAATGCTGGTTCAGGCGTTATGGCCAGATAATCGATGATAGGAAAAAATGCGCAACACGCGGGTGAATAAACAAGAGACGAAACATGGTTTGTGGTTCGACGCGTTAACGTGGTTGCGGTTTGGCGGCTTGTTTGCAGCCATTGTGGTGGTTCTGGGTTCCAGCCCCTTCGTCGGTAACATTTCCTATCCTGTCATGGCGGAATTTGGCATCCTTGCCTATTTCTATTATTCTTATCAGCAGAATGGCGGCGGTTTAAAAGCCGTCGCCGTCCATGGTTTTTTAGCTTGGGCCGGATTTGGTCTGTTACTCTATCTTCCGACATTCATACTCGCGAAAATTGTACTATTGGCTTGTCTGGCAGCACTAACCATGTTTGTCGGCAAGCGTTTCCTGCCGAACACAAGTGGCCCATTCTTTGTGATAATGATTGCGAGCCTTGGCGGCACGGTAGAGATGAATTCGGCGGCTGCCGCCAGCAATTGGATGTATTTGGGCATCGGCACATTCATCGGCTTTACCGCCGCTTGCGGCGTCGAATTCATATCTCGTCTTTGGCTTCATGCGGCCCCGAACAAGCCACCTTCACTGATGCCTCAAGCACAAACAAACGTTTTAAGCAGCTGCTACGGTGTGGCAATCGGGTTGGCCTATTGGGCCAATCTTTGCTTTCCCTTCCACACCTATAATTGGCTTACCGTATCTGCTGCAGCCAATCTCAAAGCCGATGACACACGACAAGCCATCATAAGATATTTGTGGTATATACTCGGCAATATTATCGGGGTACTGATCATTGCAATCATCAGTGCGCTTAACCCGCCCGCAGCGGTCTTGCTTGTTATCACCGGATTGTTCTTGATGGCGGTTGCAATGGTCATAACCATTAACTACGCGCTGGCTCTCGCATTGGCGACGCCCTTGGCGGTCTTTCTGTTCGATCTGCTCCATAGCTCGCTGGACGATAAGCTATTCGTTGTACGGCTTGTTTCCATCGCTATCGGTTCAATCATCGGTTTGATTGCCGACATCATCATCATTCAAATGCTTGCGCAGATGCGCAAAAACAAATCATCATAACAGCCATGAAAAAGACCATGTAAATAATGCGCTAGTGGTATTGCACCCTGGAATTTTTCCAACAAATATTGTTGCACTGCCTGCAAGCAGTTACACATGGTTGACAAACAACAGTGTTCGATGTTGCGCGTGCCGATCCAGTCCCACAGCGATTTAATATGGCCAGAATCTCCTTCACCCCACCATTTTCTACTTGGCATAAGCTGAAAAAGACGACGACACAGCGTAGAATAAGACCGGGTGTGACAATATAGATCATTGACAATGACGCCATGGCTTTCGGATATAGGCGCAAAATCAGCTCTTTTGGAGGCCTATGATGAGCGAAACAATCAAGCAAACCGTTAAAAATCCGCCCAAACCAGCCGCCCCGAACATCGAGAAGAAAACACCTGCTGTTGTGCAGCCAGCGGTGAAAGACATAGAGCACCCGAAAAACACATTTGAATACGATAAATACCCTTATGCCAAGAAGATGGCGAACAACGTTTACATGCACGAAATGGAAGATCTGCAAGTCCATCTTTTGAAGCTACAAAACTGGGTTAAAGAAACCGGCCAAAAAGTCGTCCTGATTTTCGAAGGACGCGACGCCGCCGGAAAAGGTGGAACGATAAAGCGTTTCATGGAACATCTCAATCCGAGAGCCGCAAGAGTGGTTGCATTGGAAAAGCCTGACGATCGGGAACGTACACAATGGTATTTTCAGCGTTATGTTCAACACCTGCCTTCCGCTGGAGAAATCGTTTTTTTCGATCGCTCTTGGTATAACAGAGCGGGCGTTGAACGGGTTATGGGCTTTTGTAATCCCAATGAGTATCTCGAATTCATGCGCTCATGCCCTGAATTTGAACGCATGCTTGTGCGTTCCGGAATCCATTTGTTGAAATTCTGGTTTTCCGTCAGTCGGGAAGAACAAAAACGCCGCTTCAAACAGCGTGAAACCGATCCGTTGAAACAATGGAAACTATCGCCAATCGATAAAGCATCGCTTGGAAAATGGGACGAATATACTGAAGCAAAAGAATCGATGTTTTTCTTCACTGACACAGCAGACGCGCCGTGGACGATTGTTAAATCTGACGATAAAAAGCGCGCGCGCTTGAATTGCATGAGACATTTTCTCCATTCTATGCCTTATCTCAAAGGTGACGAACATGGCGTAAAAAAACCGGATCCCCTCATTGTTGGTTCAGGTGCACATGCTCTATCAGCGGATGATTCACTTCTTGACAAAATGTCACATCCAGCAAGTCGTAAATTCAACCGTTCAGGCGCTATCTGACGGTTCCATTTTCGACAAGTAATGATTGAAAGACACAATCGCTAAAGAAGGGATTGCAATAGGCTATCCCTTCCAGCTCATGCACCAATCGCATGGCTTATCAAAGCCGGTGATAAAAACAGGGCTTGGCTCGATTTGAAAAGACACTGCACGCTTTTGGCGAAATTGAAGGGCCTTCGCGCCCCGCTTCATTTCAGTGACGGAGAAGCCATAAAACCATCGTCTTCCTCAGCACTCGTCCATCTTGGATGTTGTTATGTCTTGCATGGCAAGGGGCGGATCATTCTATGCCGTTAGCGCTGTGGAAATAGACTTGTGCGAAGTCGGACGAGGTTCAATAAACCTAAAGAGAACTTCATGAAGTAAATCCAAGTATTGGATTTTACTGGTGCCGCATGTCGGAATCGAACCAACGACCCCATCATTACGAATGATGTGCTCTACCAACTGAGCTAATGCGGCACTGATCCTGTCGCAGCAAGGCAAGCAAGATCGGTGAAGGCGTGATAGCCAAAAGCTGTTGTGAAAGCAAGCATACAATTAAATCTTCAATCGTTTTCCGCACAAATGGCCATGGGTTGTGATCAAAACCAGCGCGCGCTAACCGGCTGTCAGCCGACAAATGGTTTGCCAATCGGTTCCACTCTGCTTATTGTATGGCAAATATTGTCCATCACATACGGAGTAATGATTCTTGACAAATGCCGAGCAAGCCATCCGCAACGCATTGTTAAAAATTGACGCCCGTAATAAGGCAACGCGCCGCCGCGTCTATGAGTCAGCATGGAATGCCCATGAGCGGGCACTGCTTGCCGACGAAACTCTGAACGATGTCAAACGTTCTGAACGCCGCAATCGTTTGATGCGGCTTATCCGTTTGATCGAAGATGAGTACCAGCTTACTCCACCGGCTTCGCAAAATGACAGTCAAGACGATCTTACCGTTACCAATGATACGCTTTACTCCAATGGACCTGAAGAGCAGATCGACATTGAAGTCGATGGTGCAAGCAATCAAGACTATAAGCGCTTGCGTGGGCATGGATTACAAAAAAGACCAACACATCGTTTAACCATATTGGCCGTGATAATCGGTTGCGCGATCTTGAGTGTGTTTATCATCTGGTCTTTCTTCAACAGCCTGTCGGGCAGGACAATCATAGAAAACCAATCCGATGGTGCAATGCATTCCTCAGCGCCGATAGAGTTGCCCGAACGACCGCAAAACCAAAATGCAAAAGATGACGGATGGATAAGATTCTTTCACCCCGGTGACGCAACCTCTGTCACCACAAGGGGGGGAGCATCGGTTGATATCCGCGTGGATGCCGGTGAAAGCTATCTGCGTATATTTGCCAACAGTGCCAATGATGCAGCAATCATCGACATCGGCGAAGGTGCATTGAACACGCTGCGGGGCAAAAAGGTTCTGCTTGATATCGATGCCAAGAGCGATAGCGGGCAAACGAGCCAATTGAGCATCACCTGTGATCTGGGCCAAGGCAGTGATTGTGGTCGACGTCGTTTCGAGGTGCCGTCAAACCGTGAAGATATCCTTTTCCAGATCGATATTCCTGCAAATAGCTCAGGACCGGCAAAACTCTATCTAACCAGCGATTTGTTGGGAGAAGGTCATGCCATTGATATTTTCGGGATGCGTATGAGAGCGGCGGAATAGAAAAAATGGCACGAGAACCAATAGCCGTTGATGAGCAGGTGATCGAAAATGTCGTCCGTAGTTTTTATGCGAGGGTATTGAAGGATCCGTTCATCGGCCCCGTATTTGATGAACGGATTACCGAATGGGAACCGCATCTCCAACGTATGTTTGCGTTTTGGTCTTCTGTCATGCTGCATACACGCCGTTATGAAGGTCGGCCTATGCCCAAACACGTAGTATTACCGATCGACTCCCATCACTTTGATCGCTGGCTGACACTATTCAAAACCACAGTTGAAGAGATCTGTATTGCCGATGATGCTGAATTGTTCATGCAAAAAGCCACGCAGATTGCCCATAGCCTTGAATTGGGATTAGCGCATCGAAACAACGTATTGTTGAAGACCGGTGAACGATATGTTCGCGATGACAGGAATGTTCCTCATGACTGACGAAAACAGAATTATGGAACTTGAAATCAAACTTGCGGAGCAGGAAAAACTGGTCGAAGAATTGTCTACCGTCTTGGCCAGTCAATGGAAGATCATCGACCGGATGGAAAAACAGCTCAATGCTTTGACAAAGAGGTTTCTCGACTTGGAAGAACAGACAATTACAGAGATTCCTATCACGCGTCCGCCGCATTGGTGATTCATCTGCCCATTTCCCTAGAGTGTTTTTAAGCGTCGTAAAACACAGCCATACAGCTCCAAAGACTGTTTCGAAGCTTCCAATAGATGCTTGTCAGACAGCATTCATCTGTCGAGAGGGATCGGGCAGCTCACCCCGGTGCCTTTCAGGCCGCAATAGCCGTTAGGATTTTTAGCGAGATATTGCTGATGATAATCTTCAGCAAAATAAAACGGTCCCGCCAATGCAATCTCGGTGGTAATCGGCCCTAATCCGCGCTCTTTCAAGGCTTGCTGAAACTGATCTTTGCTTGCTTCGACAGAAGCAAGGTCATCATTATCGGACACGTAGAGCGCCGAGCGATAATTATTTCCAATGTCATTGCCCTGCCTCATGCCCTGTGTCGGATCGTGTTCCTCCCAAAAGACAGTCAACAGCGTATTGAGGGTAATTTCATTTGGGTCATAAACCACCAGCGCGACTTCCGTATGTCCGGTTTTTCCGCTGCAAACCTCCTCATAGGTAGGGTTCGGTGTGAAGCCGCCCGCATAGCCTACCGCTGTTACATAGACTCCGTCCAATGGCCAAAATAAACGCTCGACACCCCAAAAGCAGCCCATTCCGATGACGATCTGGCGCATACCGTCTGGATAAGGCCCCTTGAGCGGATGACCGTTGACGAAATGTGTTTTGGCTGTTGCTATCGGTTGGTCGCGCCCGGGTAAGGCTGTCTCCAATGTCGGCATTGCAAGTTTTTCAGTTTGGCGTGAGAAAGAAAACATAACAATTTCCTCAATAAGCGATCTTATGGAAACGCGGGCGACGGTTATAACCGACCATAAAAAAAAGCAAAGACACGACGCCGAAAACAATCCAGGCAGGCAGCATGCAAACCGCTGCGACTATTGAGGCGATTAGCGATGGCATGGCGGCGTAAATCCACTCATTGACACCCTGTAAATTGGTCTGAAAAAACTCTGCCAGAGTGACATTGAATGGCGACATGATCAGTGTTGATGCCCCTACCGATCGCGCAGCATCTGTGACGCAGACAATGACCATCAGCACGAGAAACACAAAGGAAACAAACCGCAATACCGCACGAAACATTGATGCCCACCTTCTATGAAATTTTATCCCTGGCATAACGCCTGCCGGATAAAACGGTTGCATCATAGCGTTGATCCCGAAATCTGTCATGTGGAAACTATGGCCATACCACGCGCCACAGCGGTCAAACGGGTTCGCGTTTATCGATGAGCTTGTCCGGGTGGGCAAAATTGATCAGTTTTTGACGATCGGTAAAAATGATGCGCGACCCATCGACGTTAATCCCATGCTGCGACACCGTCGCGAAGGCGCGTGAAAGGTTTTCCGGTGTCATGCCTAAACGATAGGCAAGAAGACGTTTTTCAAAAGGGATATCAATGTAGTTTTCGCATTGTTCATAGTCTGCCTGAGCCAATATCCAGTTGGCGAGCCGTTCGCTGCCGTTGCGCAATTTCTGGTTTTTGAGCTCCTTGATGGTCATCCGGTAACGTCGCGCCAATTCTCTGACGACCGCATGCATAAAGGCTGTATCTTCATCCATTGCCTGCCTGACCCGACTTGCCGGTATCATCAACACCTGTGCTTCCGTAAGGGTACGCGCCGATTGCAAGCACACATCATCATTCAATATCGCTGCCAAGATGAATAGGCCGACTGGCTGGATGACATCCAATGTGGTTTCACGCCCATAGCTGGTCGCGTACATTTCCACCTGTCCTTCAACCAGCACATAGAGAAAATCCTGCATGGCATTTTCTTCAACCAACGTTACGCCGGGCGGGAAACGTTGAAAAAAACCCGGCCCTACCAATGAAAGAAACGTTTCTTCGCTGGCTTGAGAAAAAAGATCGAGTTGACGGATAAGTGCCTGGTCTTCTGCTCGCATGGCGCACCTCTATATTTCACAACCTAAAACATACAATTGATAAATGTCAATCGTTGTTTTCATGGACGTCAATTCACCAAGCCCATTCAATTAAAAACGGCTCTTTTCAATTCTAATTCTCGCCTATTTGATTTCGATCAAGGCGCGCTAACTACCCCCTGACTACACCAAGATCAGATCAATGGTATGACTTTATCGGATACTGAAAATGGAAAAAACAAGTACCCCTATCAAAGGTTCATCCGAAGCGCTCTGGCTGAGCTCTTTCGCATTTACTGTCTGCTTTGCTGCCTGGACGATTTTTTCGATCATTGGCATTGCCATTCAAAAGCAGCTCGGGCTTACCCAGTCCGAGCTTGGTCTGCTGATTGCCACACCGGTTCTCACGGGCTCGCTCATTCGTATTCCGTTCGGCATTTGGACCGAACAGATTGGCGGACGTATTATTTTCGTTCTGGCCATGCTGGCCTCTGCGTTCTCAACCTTTCTGCTGACCTATGCCCACACTTATGAATGGATGTTGGTTGCAGCCTTGGGCATCGGTATTGCAGGCGGCACCTTTTCGGTTGGCATAGCCTATGTCTCGCGCTGGTTCAGCGCACAGAAGCAAGGGCTTGCCTTGGGAATTTTCGGTGCTGGCAATGTCGGTGCCGCGGTGACAAAACTAGGTGCACCTTGGGTGATGAACTGGTGGGGCGGCTGGGAAGGCGTTGCCTATATTTGGGCAATTGCCTTGGTCCTGACAGCCGTCGTGTTCTGGGTTTTCACCACGGACGATCCGGTCTTGGCTGAACAGCGCCGGACAGGCAATAAGCCAAAAAGCGCCTGGCTTGAACTTGAACCATTGAAGAGCCTGCAAGTCTGGCGTTTTTCCCTCTATTATTTCTTCGTGTTCGGCGGCTATATCGCATTGGCAGCCTGGTTGCCACACTATCTTCAGGATGTATATTCCATCGACCTTTGGCTTGCTGGTATCATCGCCGCTCTTTATTCCGTACCGGCTTCACTGTTTCGCGCTTATGGCGGCTATTTGTCGGACAAATATGGTGCACGCCGCGTCATGTACTGGACGCTTGGCATGTGCACGATAGCCTGCTTCATCCTGTCCTATCCGCCAACACATTATACGGTCGAGACAGCCAAGGGTCCTCTCAGCTTCACCTTCGCAATCAGCTTGATCGGCTTTGGTTTTGTTGTGGCAATTCTCGGCTTCTTCATGGCTCTGGGCAAGGCTGCTGTCTACAAGCATATACCGGTCTACTATCCAAAAAGTGTCGGTGCCGTTGGCGGTCTCGTCGGCATGATAGGCGGGCTGGGTGGTTTCGTTCTGCCAATCCTGTTTGGCAAGGTGCTCGATATCACCGGCGTCTATTCCACCTGCTTTATGATCCTTTTCGTCATCTCGTTCGTTTCTCTTCTTTGGATGCACTTTTCCATCCAACGCATGGAACGTCAAAAATTGGCTGAACTCGGGCAGACTATGCCTGAATTTCCGGAGTTAAAATAATGTCTCAAGAAACAAACAAAGGTTATGTTCTGACCGAATGGAACCCGGAAGACCCAATTTTTTGGGAGAGCCATGGTAAGAAGATAGCAACCCGGAATTTGTGGTTGTCGATCCCTGCACTTTTGCTGGCCTTTGCCGTCTGGCAGGTCTGGTCGGTGGTTGTCGCGGAGTTGCCACGGGCAGGCTTTCAATTTAGCGCCACGCAGTTGTTTTGGCTTACAGCCCTGCCCGGCCTATCGGGCGCAACATTGCGCATCTTCTATTCCTTCATGGTGCCGATCTTCGGTGGCCGCCGTTGGACCGGTCTTGCGACAGCTTCATTGCTTATACCGGCATTGGGCATCGGCTTTGCTGTCCAAGATATCAATACACCCTATTGGATTATGGCCCTACTGGCCCTGCTTTGCGGTTTCGGTGGTGGTAATTTCTCGTCATCCATGGCCAATATCTCGTTCTTTTATCCAAAGTCCGAAAAAGGCAAAGCAATGGGCCTGAATGCCGGTCTCGGCAATCTGGGTGTTTCCGTTGTGCAATTTGTCGTGCCGCTGGTTATTGCCACCAATACATTTGGCTGGTTGGGCGGCGACCCGTTAACGGTCGCGCATGCTGACGGCAGCACATCGTCTTTGTGGCTGCAAAATGGTGCCTATGTCTTCGTACCTTTTATCGCTCTTTCAGCCATTCTATGCTGGTTCGGTATGAATGATATTGCTGATGCGAAGGCTTCCTTTGCCGATCAGGCTATCATTTTCAAGCGCAAGGATAACTGGTTGATGTGCGTCCTCTATATGGGTACGTTCGGCTCGTTCATCGGCTTCTCCGCCGCTTTCCCCTTGTTGATGCGTGTCACATTTCCCGATGTCAATGTTTTGCATTACGTTTTCCTTGGTCCATTGATCTCCGCACTTGCACGCGCTGCAAGCGGCGGAATCTGCGATAAAATCGGTGGTGGCCGCATCACGTTCTGGTCGTTCATCTTGATGATGGCCGCCCTTGGCTCGGCACTTTACTTTGTGGCCAATCCCGGTAGTCCGATTGCGTTTCCCGGTTTCTTCGGCTCGTTCATGGTGCTGTTTTTTGCAACCGGCGTTGGCAATTCATCAACTTTCCAGATGATCCCTGCCATTATGAGCCGCGTCATCGACCGCACGATGCCAAACGCTACAGCCGAGCAAAAGCGTCATCAAAGCGAACGTGAATCCGCCGCGATTACTGGATTTACCGCCGCCATTGCTGCCTATGCTTTCTTCCTGATCCCCGTCAGCTTTGCTGCCTCCAAGGCATCAACCGGTGGCCCGCAGGCCGCACTTTGGGGGTTCATGATCTTTTACGTCATCTGCCTTGCTATCACATGGATTTGCTACATCCGCAAAGGTGCCATCCTCCATGTTGAAGGCCGCCAGCGTTCAACCAACGCTGCTAAATAAGGAGCCATTCAATGAGTCTTTTACTCGACCGTCTCAACTTTCTGGCAAGAAAGAAAGAACCCTTCTCTGAAGGTCATGGTATCACCACCAATGAAGATCGTTCTTGGGAAGATGCCTATCGCAAACGTTGGCAACACGACAAAATCGTGCGTTCCACCCACGGGGTCAACTGCACCGGCTCATGCTCGTGGAAAATCTATGTGAAAGGTGGCATTGTCACCTGGGAAACACAGCAGACAGATTATCCACGTACCCGTCCCGATCTTCCAAACCATGAGCCACGTGGTTGCCCCCGCGGTGCAAGCTATAGCTGGTATATGTATTCAGCAAACCGGGTGAAATACCCACTCATTCGCTCACGCCTGATGAAGTTATGGCGCAAGGAACGCGTGGTCAAAACACCGATCGGTGCATGGGCTGCCATTCAGGAAAATCCTGAAAAACGCGCTGAATACCAGAAGGTCCGCGGGCTTGGCGGTTTTGTCCGTGCTTCCTGGGACGAGGTCAACGAGATTATTGCTGCGGCCAATGCCTATACGGTGAAGAAATACGGGCCGGATCGCGTTATCGGCTTCTCGCCCATTCCAGCGATGTCGATGGTGTCTTACGCTGCCGGCTCACGTTATCTGTCTCTGCTTGGTGGCGTCTGCATGTCATTCTATGACTGGTATTGTGACCTGCCTCCGGCATCACCCATGACATGGGGTGAACAGACAGACGTACCTGAATCTGCCGACTGGTATAATGCCGGCTTCCTGATGCTGTGGGGCTCCAATGTTCCTCAAACACGCACGCCCGATGCGCATTTTTATTCTGAAGCCCGCTACAAGGGTGCAAAATCGGTTGTCGTCTCCCCTGATTATTCAGAAGCGGCCAAGTTTGCCGATCTTTGGCTGCATCCAAAACAAGGCACCGATGCGGCCCTTGCGATGGCTATCGGTCATGTGATTTTGCGTGAATTCCATTTGGAACGTCAGGCTGAATATTTTGAGGATTATTGCCAACGCTATACTGACATGCCAATGCTGGTAAAGCTGGTCGGTAAAAACGGTCATTATATCCCTGACCGTTTGATGCGCGCCTCAGACTTCGCCAAAAACCTTGGCGAGAAAAATAATCCTGAATGGAAAACAGTCGCTGTTGACGCAAAGACCGGCGAATATGTCGCGCCACTTGGCTCGGCAGGTTATCGTTGGGGTGAAAAAGGCAAGTGGAACCTTGAATCCAAGGATGGCAAGGGCCGCGATGTCACGCTTGAAATGAGCTTCATGCTGGAAGGCGAACACGACACCGTTGCGGAAGTGGATTTTCCTTATTTCGGCAATCGTGAACATGATTACTTCGAAGGCACCGACCATGAAAGCATTCTGACCCGCAAGGTCCCTGCCCGCAAATTGAAGTTGCCGGAAGGTGAAGTCGTTGTTGCCACTGTGTTCGATCTTTTCGTCGCAAATTATGGCTTAGAACGTGGTTTCAAAGACGAAAATTGTGCTTCGTCTTATGATGACAACATCCCCTATACACCGGCTTGGGCTGAAAAGGTCACCGGTGTGTCGCGCGATCATATCATCACGGTTGCACGTGAATTTGCCCGCAACGCTGAAACGACCAAAGGTCGTTCCATGGTCATTCTCGGTGCCGGTCTCAATCACTGGTACCATATGGACATGAACTATCGCGGCATCATCAACATGTTGGTGATGTGTGGTTGTATCGGCCAATCGGGTGGCGGCTGGAGCCACTATGTCGGCCAGGAAAAATTGCGACCGCAAACCGGCTGGACACCTTTGGCCTTTGCGCTTGATTGGGCCCGTCCGCCACGTCACATGAATTCGACATCATTCTTCTATGCCCATACCGATCAATGGCGCTACGAGACGTTGAAGGTGGATGAACTTCTTTCCCCGACAGCGCCTGAAGGCCCATGGGATGGTGCTATGATCGACTATAACATCCGTGCCGAGCGGATGGGCTGGTTGCCTTCTGCACCACAGCTGGAAACCAACCCGCTCGAGGTGGCAAAACAAGCTGCCGCGGCCGGCAAGGATGCCAAGGATTTCGTGGCCGAAGGCTTGAAGTCCGGTTCTCTTACCATGTCATGTGAAGATCCTGATGCTGAAGCCAACTGGCCGCGCAACATGTTTGTCTGGCGCTCCAACCTTCTTGGGTCCTCGGGCAAGGGGCACGAATATTTCCTCAAGCATCTGCTTGGGACCAGCAATGGCGTTCTTGGCAAGGATCTGGGGGAAGAAGGCCGTACCGAGTCCAAAGAGGCGGTCTGGCATGACGAGGCACCGGAAGGCAAACTCGACCTTCTGGTCACTTTGGATTTCCGCATGTCCACGACCTGCGTCTATTCCGACATCGTTTTGCCAACAGCAACATGGTATGAAAAGAACGACCTGAACACGTCGGACATGCACCCGTTCATTCATCCTTTGTCCAGTGCAACCGATCCTGCTTGGGAAGCCAGAAGCGATTGGGAGATCTTCAAGGGCATTGCCAAGAAATTCTCGGAAGTTGCACCGGAAATTCTGGGTGTTGAAAAAGACGTCGTTCTTGTACCAACTTTGCATGATACGCCCGGAGAACTCGCGCAACCCTTTGACGTAAAAGATTGGAAAAAGGGCGAGATTGAACCCATCCCCGGAAAAACCATGCCGACAGTCACTGTTGTCGAGCGCGATTATCCCAATCTCTACAAGCGCTTTACAGCCCTTGGACCTTTGATGAAGAATGTCGGTAATGGCGGCAAAGGCATCAACTGGAACACCGAACATGAAGTTGAGTTTTTGGGCAAACTCAATGGCCTTGTCGAGGATGAAGGTGTGACCAAGGGCATGCCGAACATCGATAGCGACATTGATGCTTCGGAAGTGATCTTGGCATTGGCACCGGAAACCAACGGCGAAGTGGCTGTCAAAGCATGGGCGGCTTTGAGCGAGAATACCGGCCGTGACCACACCCATCTGGCATTGCCGAAGGAAGAGGAAAAAATCCGCTTCCGCGATATTGTGGCTCAACCGCGCAAGATCATTTCATCTCCGACATGGTCTGGTCTTGAGTCCGAGCATGTGTGCTATAATGCCGGTTACACCAATGTGCACGAATTGATCCCGTGGCGCACCATTACCGGTCGTCAGCAGCTCTATCAGGACCATTTGTGGATGCGTGCATTCGGCGAGGCTTTCTGCGTCTATCGTCCGCCGATTGATACCAAAACCGTCAATCCGGCCATTGAAGCCAAAGCCGACGGCAAACCGCATCTGGTGTTGAACTTCATTACACCGCACCAGAAATGGGGTATCCATTCGACCTATTCAGACAATCTTCTGATGCTGACGTTGAACCGCGGCGGCCCGGTCGTCTGGATTTCAGAACCGGATGCCAAACGTGCAGGCATTGTCGATAATGACTGGGTGGAAGTTTATAACACCAATGGTGCCTTGGTTGCCCGTGCTGTTGTCTCACAGCGTATGAAAGACGGCACCATCTTCATGTATCACGCGCAGGAAAAAATCGTGAATGTTCCAGGCTCGCCACTTACCGGCCAGCGCGGCGGCATTCACAATTCTGTGACCCGCGTTATCACCAAACCTACCCATATGATCGGCGGTTATGTCCAGCAATCTTATGGTTTCAACTATTACGGTACCGTTGGTTCCAACCGTGACGAATTTGTGGTTGTCCGCAAATTGGAAAATGTCGACTGGATGGATGGCGAAGCCGATGCAGCTACAAAGGAGGCCGCAGAATGAAGGTTCGTGCGCAAATAGGTATGGTTCTCAATCTCGATAAATGTATCGGTTGCCATACCTGCTCTATTACCTGTAAAAACGTCTGGACCAACCGTGAAGGCGTTGAATATGCCTGGTTCAACAATGTTGAATCCAAGCCCGGCATTGGTTTCCCCAAAGATTGGGAAAACCAGAAACGCTGGAATGGCGGTTGGGTGAGAAAATCAAACGGAAAAATCCAACCTCGCATGGGTGCCAAATGGCGGGTTCTTTCCAAGATTTTCGCCAATCCTGATCTTCCCGAGATCGACGATTATTATGAGCCGTTCGATTTCGATTATGAGCATCTGCAGACGGCAAAAGAGAGCAAGGCCATGCCCGTGGCCCGCCCGCGCTCCAAAATAACCGGTCAGCGGATGGAGAAAATCGAATGGGGCCCGAACTGGGAAGAAATTCTCGGTGGTGAATTTGCCAAGCGCTCGAAAGATTACAATTTCGAAGGCGTTGAAAAGGACATCTATGGGGAATTTGAAAATACCTTCATGATGTATCTGCCGCGCCTTTGCGAGCATTGCCTCAATCCGACCTGCGTTGCCGCCTGCCCTTCGGGCGCGATTTACAAGCGTGATGATGACGGCATCGTTCTGATTGATCAGGAAAAATGCCGCGGCTGGCGTATGTGTGTTTCGGGTTGCCCTTACAAGAAGATTTACTACAACTGGTCTTCGGGCAAATCTGAAAAATGCATTTTCTGCTATCCGCGCATTGAAAGCGGTCAGCCGACTGTCTGTTCTGAAACCTGTGTCGGTCGTATCCGCTATCTCGGTGTGATGCTTTATGATGCCGACAAGATTTCCGATGCCGCTTCGACCATGAACGAGCAGGATCTTTACGAAGAACAATGTAAAATCTTCCTCGACCCCAATGATCCGGCGGTCATCGAACAGGCACGTAAAGACGGTGTTTCTGATGAGTGGCTGGAAGCTGCAAAGAATTCTCCCGTCTATAAGATGGCAATGGAATGGAAAGTTGCTTTCCCGCTGCATCCAGAATATCGCACCTTGCCGATGGTCTGGTACATCCCACCGCTTTCACCGCTGCAATCAGCTGCTGAAGCTGGCAAACTTGCCATGGATGACTTCATTCCCAATGTTCGCTCATTGCGTATCCCGGTACGTTATCTGGCGAATCTGTTGACCGCGGGCAAAGAAGAGCCTGTCATTTCGGCATTGGAGCGCATGTTGGCCATGCGTGCCTATATGCGTGCAAAGACCGTTGAAGGCGAGTACCGCCCTGAATATGCCGAAAAGGTCGGTATGACCGCCGAAATGGTCGAGCATATGTATCAGGTCATGGCGATTGCCAATTATGAAGACCGGTTTGTCATTCCGACAGCCCATCGGGAAGTCAGCGAAGATGCCTACGATGTTCGCGGTTCGTGTGGCTTCTCGTTCGGTAATGGCTGTTCAGGCGGCACATCGACGGCCGACCTGTTTGGCGCAAAACGCAAGAAGGTTGTTTCGACACCCACCGACATTTTCAAGGAGATTGCATAATGAACTCCGACCTTAAAATCTTGTCCGTTCTTCTGTCTTATCCAACAGAAGAGATACAAAAGGCAGGTAATCTGCTGCGTGCAACCCTCGATCAGCTTTCTGATTTGGACGAGGCCCAGATTGTCGGGGTCAAAGCACTGATCTCGTCAATATCCGAACGCGACATCTTTGATGTTCAGGAAGACTATGTGCTTCTTTTCGACCGTACACGGTCTTTGTCGTTGCATCTGTTTGAACATGTCCATGGCGAAAGCCGTGACCGTGGGCAGGCAATGGTCGACTTGAAAACCATGTATGACGATGCCGGTTTTGAAATTGATGCGCATGATCTGCCAGACTATCTGCCGATGTTTCTGGAATTCCTATCAACCCGTGCGCCTGAAGAGGCCCGCCAGTCTTTGGCGGACACGCTCCACATTGTTTCGGCCATCCGCGAGCGTTTGCAAAAACGCGGTTCGCTTTACGCAACGGTATTTACGGCCATTGAAGCTTTGGCCGGCGTTGAAGCCGACGAGGCGTTGGTGGCAGAAATCATCAATCGTGAAGAAGACGACCCCAATGACCTGGAAGCGTTAGACCGCATCTGGGAAGAGGAAGCCGTCACCTTCGGTGCCAATCAAGGCGAAAACGATTGTGGGCCGGACCGTTTGCAGCGGCGTATTCGCGCCGCCCAACGCGACGCATCCGCACAGATTTGAGGACAAAAACATGTCTGGTTTTTTAAATACTTTAGTGTTCGGAATTTATCCCTATATCGCATTAACAGTGCTGATTTTGGGCTCTATCATCCGCTATGATCGCGAGCCTTACACATGGCGCGCCAGTTCCAGCCAGCTGCTGCGTCGCCGGCAACTTATGTGGGGATCGGTGCTATTCCATGTTGGCGTCTTGTTTATTTTCGCCGGTCACCTTGTTGGTCTTCTTACACCGATTGCCTTCTGGGACGCGTTGGGCGTAAGCCATACATTCAAACAGGTTACAGCCATGACTGCTGGCGGGATCTTCGGTGTCATGGGCATTATCGGCGCAACTTTGCTGGTACATCGCCGCTTTTTCGACCCTCGCATTCGCGCAACATCCAGCCATGCCGACAGTATGATTATCGCTCTTTTATGGGTGCAGCTGCTGTTGGGCCTCATGACCATTCCGTTCTCTTTGCAGCATCTGGATGGCCACGAAATGGTAAAATTCATGGATTGGGCACAAGGTATCTTTACTTTCAACCTTGCTGCATCAACTTACATTGCTGATGTCGCATGGGTATTCAAACTGCACATCTTCCTCGGGCTTACCATTCTGTTCGTGTTCCCCTTTACCCGTCTTGTCCATATGCTGAGCGCCCCTATCCGCTACATCTGGCGGCCGGGCTATCAGGTGGTACGCCGTAAGGATCGCCGTCCTGTCAATGTTAGAAGCCAAGCTGCGGAGTAAGTAAAATGGTCACAGCATTCAAGGCGCCGGATACCGGCGCCGGCCCCAAGCCCTATACCAAAAAGCAGGAAGTCGATACGCGCATTCCGCCAAAAGCAAAGCCGTTATTCGATCAGGTTTCCGTCAACGGTGTTGCTATAGCCGAGGCCGATATATTGGCTGAGGCACAGAACCATCCGGCGGAAAATCCGGGGGAAGCCCTTCTCCTCGCTGCGCGGGCCTTGGTTGTGCGTGAATTGCTGTGGCAAAAAGCACAAGAAAAAGGTTTGGCTGCAGCCAATCAAACAACGAGCGGCCAAACCGTTCTGGATGCAGCCATTACCGAATTGCTGGAACAGGACATCGACGTTCCACAAGCAACACAAGAAGATTGCCGCCGGATCTATGATCGTGATCCTTCGCGGTTTTCTTCAGATACAATCTGGGAAGTCCGCCATATTCTTCTGCTTGCTGACCCCAAAGATAAGAAAACCTATGAAGATGCGGCAAAAAAGGCGGTCAGCGTTCTTGATATGGTGCAAAATAACCCTCAAGACTTTGCGCAATTTGCAAGGGACCTTTCGGCGTGCCCCTCGGCAAAAGAAGGGGGCAACCTCGGCCAGATCAGCCGTGGCAGTACCGTGCCTGAATTTGAAGATGCTTTGAAACGTGCGAAAGCGCCCGGTCTTGTTTCAGCACCGGTTGCCAGCCGATATGGACATCACATTGTCGACATTGCCCGTATCATATCGGGAAAAGTCTTGCCATTTGACGTGGTTCACGAAGAAATTGCTGCTTGGCTGGAAGCTTCAAGCTGGTCAAAAGCGGTTGCACAATATATTGGTATTCTTGCAAGTGAAGCCCATATTACCGGTATCGAAGTTTTACCGCATGATGGGCCGCTTGTTCAATAAGGAGCTAAAACCCGTGAAACAAACACCGATGCCCGCGCTGGTGGATCCGTTTGGAAGGACAGTAACCTATCTGCGTCTGTCTGTGACAGACCGTTGCGATCTGCGTTGCGTTTATTGCATGTCGGAAGACATGGTGTTTTTGCCACGAAAAGAACTTTTAACGATTGAAGAGCTTTACCGTGTCAGCACCCGTATGATGGAAATGGGCGTGCGTAAAATTCGCCTGACGGGCGGCGAACCACTGGTCAGGCGCGGCATCATCACCTTGTTCGAAATGCTTGCTCCCCACATTGGCGATGCTCTTGACGAAGTGACATTGACCACCAATGGCACTTTGCTGGCTAAATATGCTAAGGCGTTAGCGGAAAACGGTGTCAAGCGCATCAATGTGTCGTTGGATACCCTTGACCCGGAACGCTATGAGCAGTTGACCCGTCGTGGTGATATCGCCAATGTTTTTGCCGGCCTTGATGCCACACAGGAAGCCGGACTTAAGATAAAGCTTAACGCCGTCGCCATGCGCGGCGGTTTCATGAGTGAAGTTGATGATCTTATCCGTTTTGCCCATGGTCGTGGCATGGATTTGACACTGATTGAAGAGATGCCGATGGGCTATACCGGCCATGACCGGTTTGAAACGCATTTGTCCCTGCACCGCCTGCGTGAAAGCCTCTCGCAGCGTTGGACGTTGACAGCTGACCCGCATTCATCCGGCGGCCCGGCACGTTATGTGACTATCGAGGAAACCGGCGGTCGTCTTGGCTTTATCACACCGCTTTCGTGTGATTTCTGTGCGTCATGCAACCGTGTCCGTATTGGTTCCACAGGCAAACTTTATCCGTGTATGGGACAATCGGGCATGGTGGAATTGCGGGAAGCAATCCGCGGCTCTGAAAGTGATGACAAGCTCATCGAACTCATCCACCAAGCGATTGGCAGGAAGCCGAAAGGCCATGAATTTTCCATTGAGGAAAACAAGATTTGCGGCCTCACCCGCCATATGTCAGAATTGGGTGGTTAGAGCATTTCCAACAAAAGTTGACAGACTTTTGTGTCAGGACAATGTGATAAAACAAAGAGTTAGAGTGCATCCATGCCTAGTCAAAAACGGATTCACTCTAGACACGCTTTGGGTAAAACTACCAGCGGACGGGAACAAGGCGTTGCTACCAGAAGCATGACGTTATGCTGCTTTCATCCTGACAGCAACATTTTCCAACCATATCCTTCGACCAGTCAGGTGGCAGAAAAACAATCTTACAATTGTTTTCCGCCGCCATATTCAAACCAAATATGCTCTCGCTGGCTGTAAACTGTTCAGAATTTCACCTCACTGAGCAGAGGTTTGTCAGCATAAAAAGCGTCAAGATTATCGACGACCAATTGTGACATCTTATCGCGTGTTGCCACAGTGGCGCTGCCGTGATGGGGATAAAGCACAGCATTATCCAGCGTATAAAAGGCGGGATTGATGTTTGGCTCATTGAGATAGACATCCAAGCCGGCGGTACCAAGCGCACCGCTTTGCAAGGCGGCTATCATCGCCGCCTCATCGACTACGGTGCCGCGCGCGATGTTGATCAGCGAACCACCGCTGCCCAAAGCATGGATGACCTCTTTCGATACCATCTTTTCTGTTTCCTTGCCGCCGGTCACGGCCAATACCAGAATGTCAGCCCATTTTGCCATATCCAAAAGCGAGGCAAAAAACTGATAGGACACATCCTTCTTTTCGGTTCGCCCGAAGTAGCCGATTTCAAGACCGCAACTTTCATAGCGTTTGGCAATCGCATGTCCGATGCGGCCCAAGCCGACAATGCCCGCACGTTTTCCAGCCGTCGTATCCGTCAGCGGCATGGGGCCTTTTTCGGCCCACTCGCCAGAACGGACATATCGATCACCAACAATCAGATTACGTCGTGTGGCCAACATCAACATAAGCGCGACATCAGCCACATCATCGGTTAAAACATCCGGTGTATTGGTCAAGCGTACATTTCGCGCTTTGAGATCAGCGAGGTTCAACTGGTCAAAACCGGCTGTTACGCAGGCGATCAACTCAACCTTCGGCATTTTAGCCAACAGGTTTTTATCAACGGCTATATTGCCCGTGCTGACCACCGCACGGCAATTCTGACCATTCTTTTCAATGAAATCTTCCGCATTTGGCGCCAGATCGGCACGCAAAAGATGGTAGCGGCTTTCCAATATTGCCATCTGGCTGTCACGTAGCGGGCTTAGCACCATGATATCGGGTTTCATAAAAATCCTCTCCCTTGAAATTAAACGCCCATCGGCAAAACTGTATCTCTGCCGAAATACTATCGTTAGATGCAACAGCAATAAAGAACAAATTCAACACAACTACGAGAGCAGACGATGCCGTTTCGCGCTTTTGCCTTTTCACTTTCCAAATTCAGTGAATATTTCCGCGCAGCACTTTTGCCAATTACGGAAAAGTGCACCTTGGCCTTCTTTTTTCCGCCATTGCAATATTATATAGAACGGTAGAAGGGGTTGGCTTTGACAAGACAACCATTGATCCAATCGAGAAGGAAACATCCCATGCATCACGAAGCCCACGCCGTCATTGACCCGGTTAAGCTTGACCGGCTCGCAGAAGTTGCCGTCAAAGTAGGGCTGGGCTTGCAGAAAGGCCAGGATCTTGTTTTAACCGCCCCGGTTGCGGCATTGCCGCTGGTGCGCCGCATTGCACACCATGCCTATAAAGCAGGTGCCGGCGTGGTCACGCCATTTTTTGGCGACGAGGCCCTATCACTTGCCCGTTTTGAAAACGCCGATGACAAAAGTTTCGACCATGCTGCCGACTGGCTCTATGAAGGCATGGCGAAAGCTTTTTCCAATGGTGCTGCAAGGCTTGCCGTTGCCGGTGACAATCCGCTTTTGCTATCCGGTCAGGATCCGCAAAAAGTATCAAGGTTGAACAAAGCCACATCCGTGGCCTACCAACCCGCATTGGAAAAAATTGCCGGTTTTGACATTAATTGGAATATTGTCTCCTATCCCAATCCCTCTTGGGCGGCGGTCATGTTTCCTGATCTGTCTATCATCGAAGCAACAAAAAAGCTTGCCGATGCTATTTTTGCCGCATCACGTGTTGATGGCAACGACCCGGTTGCCGCTTGGGCGGCGCACAATGCCAATTTGAAAAAACGCTCGTCCTGGCTGAATGATGAACGCTTTTCCGCTCTGCATTTTACTGGCCCGGGTACAGATTTGGTGGTCGGCCTTGCCGACGACCATGAATGGCACGGCGGTGCTTCCACGGCAAAAAACGGTATTGTCTGCAACCCCAATATTCCAACCGAAGAAGTGTTTACAACACCGCATGCCTATCGGGTTGATGGTTTTGTACGGTCGACCAAACCGCTCTCCCATCAAGGAACCTTGATTGATAATATCGAAGTGCGTTTTGAAGCCGGTCGCATTGTTGAAGCACGCGCGTCGAAAGGCGAGCAGGTGTTGCAACAGGTGCTTGACACCGATGAAGGTGCACGACGCTTGGGCGAGGTCGCGCTTGTCCCGCATTCTTCGCCGATCTCGGCCAGCGGCCTGCTGTTTTACAATACTTTGTTCGATGAGAATGCCGCCTGTCATATCGCGCTCGGCCAATGCTATTCGAAATGCTTCGTCAACGGTGCCAAACTGTCAGCTGAAGAGATCGCCCAACGCGGTGGCAATAAAAGCTTCATCCACATTGACTGGATGATCGGTTCGGGTGATATCGATATTGATGGTATCAAACCCGATGGCACAAAAGTACCGGTCTTCCGTAAGGGCGAATGGGCTTAAGACTCTGCTTCATTTTGCGTTGCATTTGATAAACGCAACATGGCTATAACAGCTGACGAGTCCAACGAAGCTTGGGCGCTTTACGTGTTTGAACAAGCTCTGTCGGTATCGACCAAAAAAGACGCTTAAAAAAACAAAAAGGCCGGGGATAACCCGACCTTCCGTTAAGCGCCAACTGCCAGTACATCCGTGGTCAGCTTTCGCAATTCTTAATGCTATATGGGTATGCCATTTCTATATTTCAAGAATATGACAGCCTTTTATAAAAATAAGAATGACAGGGAATGGTTAACAAAGGGTAAACGGCGGAACTGTCAGCCATGGTGCTTTTTATAAAGACTGACAACCATAAGCCCAACCACGACCAGTACTGATCCGGCGATAAAACTTGCCGGCACGGTTTCATGCAACAGCAACGCCGAGAAACCCACACCGAAGAGCGGTGTCAGAAAGGACAAAACCGAAATGCGTGTAACATTATATGTCCTGAGCATCCAGAACCATGCCAGGAATGCCGCGAATGAAACCACAATGGTTTGAAACGCTATATTTGACAGCGCAACGAGTGTTGGCCTGAATGACAGCTGATCAAGCATAGCTGCCGCGATAAAAAGGACAATCGCCCCAACAACCAGTTGGTAAAGCAGTGTCTGGCTGGCGGGCACCACAGACAAACTGGTCTTGCGGATGGCGACATTTGTCAGGGCCCAAAATAGACCGGCCAGCAATGCCAGCACATCACCCAGATTTGCCCTCAGGGAAAGCGCCGTGTCGGTGCCACCTGTCCAGAACGCGACAATAATGCCCAAAAACGCAAGAACCATGCCGCCTTGCTGGGGTTTTGACAGTCGTTCTTCCGGCACCAGAAAATGCAAAAAAAGTGCCGTAAAAAGCGGAGCTGTATAAAGAAAGACAATAACACGCGATGCTGTGGTAAAACGCAAAGCCTCACCCACCAATATATATTCGAAGGAAAAAAGCAGTCCGACCAACAAACCTGCCCGCAAATTCTCGCCTGAGAACGACAAGGCCCGGCCACTTATTCGAAAGTACCCTAAAACCAGAATGGCGCTTAAGGCAGAGCGGATGCTCAGTTGCAAAACCGGCGCAATATCCATTCCCGCAAGTTTGAGCGAAATTTGCTGCAAGCCGAGGCTGATACAAAAGAAAAGCATCAAACCATAGGCTTTCATATCAAGAGGCTTACGTGTTTCCATTTTCTTCTCCATTTTTAATCTATATGAAACACGTCGGAAATAATGTATATATCCTGAAACTGACAAAACCTACCGACAAAGTGACAGCGTTTTCCATGCCAACCATCCATTCGCCATTCGCACCGGCCCTGCCCGCCGAAATAATTTATCGAACAGCAGACATGCCCGAAAATTCAGCTTTCGAAAAGCATCGGCACCAATGGGGCGAGTTTGTTTATTGTTATAGCGGTATTATGGAGATCCAGACAGCCGACAATCATTATCTGGCGACGACACGCTATGGGCTGTGGCTGCCTCCCGATCTGGAACATTTGTGTATGAATAGACGGCAGGCACATTATTGCTCCATCTATATCGCCAATACGCGGCTAGAAGGCTTGCCAAAAAAAATCTGTATGCTGGAGGTTGATCAATTGGCTCTTGCCATGCTCGACCATTTGCGCCACCAATCACCTCAATTGCCCTATGAACCGCACGAAATGCGGTTTCTTGACGTCTTCAAAGACCGACTGTCCGTAGCAGTTTGTGCAGAAAGCTATTTACCGACATCCAGCAATCCGGTAATGCGGCGGGTGCTGGATTTGTTGGAAAGTGACACTCAAAATGCTCTGTCGCTTAAAACAATTGCAAAACGAGCAAACCTGACCGAGCGCACTTTGATGCGTTTGGCAGAAAAACACCTTGGTATGTCGCTGACACAATGGCGCCAACGCCACAAAATCATTCGAGCAATCCCGATGTTGACCGCGGGTGAAAAGGTGGAAACCGTCGCTTTGCAGCTTGGATATCAAAGCGCTTCAGCGTTTATTTCCATGTTCCGGCGCTTGATGGGCTGCACTCCGGATGAATACAGAAAATCCTTGTTGATCCATGAGAAGAGGCCCGACATCTATGCCTGAATTACCTGAAGTGGAAACCGTCAGACGCGGGCTTGAGCCCGTTTTAAGCGGAGCAGAAATTGTTGCGGCAAAGGTTAATCGTGCAGATTTACGTTTTCCATTTCCTGAAGATTTTGCCAATCGTCTTGCTGGCCGAAGAATCACCGCTTTGGGAAGACGCGCGAAATATCTGCTGTTGCACCTATCGGACGATGAGACAATCATCAGCCATCTCGGCATGTCCGGCTCTTGGCGGATAGAGGATGAAACACTCGGACAGGATTATCATGCCAAGGGAAAGTTGACGGTTCACGACCATTTCACCATGCAGATAGTGAAAAGCGATGGGCAGCATTACCGCATTGTTTATAATGACCCACGAAGGTTCGGATTTATGCTTCTTTGCGATACCGCAAACCTGCATGCCCACCCTATGCTGGCAAAGCTTGGCATAGAACCAACGGGTAATGCGCTTTCGGGCGCTTATTTGCGAGACGCTTTTGCCAATAAGAAAGCTCCACTGAAAGCAGCTCTGCTTGACCAGTCAATCATCGCGGGCTTGGGGAACATCTACGTTTGCGAAGCCTTATGGCGCAGCCGTCTTTCACCCAAGCGGGCAGCCTCTACCCTTGCCGGAGAATCGGCTGCCGCACGCAAGCACTCTGATCTTCTTGCACAAAACATTCGTGATGTGATTGCCGAAGCCATCATTGCGGGTGGTTCTTCCTTGCGGGACTATGTGCAGACAGATGGTTCGCTCGGTTATTTCCAGCATCAATTTTCAGTATACGACCGCGAAGGCGAGCCTTGCCCGCAATGCGCCCGCCCCATTGCCCGCATGGTGCAATCCGGCCGCTCGAGTTTTTATTGCAGCGCTTGTCAAAAATAGGTGTAGCGGCTTGCAAATACCCGACAGAGGCTTAAAGTCGCCACAGCTTAACAACAACAGGTTTTTGCGATGATTGATAAAGTTCTTTCCCGGCTTGATGCCGATCTCGATAATAGTCTGGAACGTCTTTTCGAGCTTCTTCGTGTCAGGTCGATTTCGACCGATCCCGCCTATGCGCAGGAATGCCGAAAAGCTGCCGATTGGCTTGTTGCCGATTTGCAGAGTATCGGTTTTGAAGCATCCCGCCGTGATACAACCGGCCACCCCATGGTTGTCGCCCATCATCCCGGCCCCAGTGATGATGCGCCCCATGTGCTTTTTTATGGCCATTATGATGTACAGCCGGTCGATCCGTTGAATCTATGGCAGGATGATCCTTTCGATCCCAAGTTAAAGCAGCTTGATGGCCAGAAAGTCATCGCCGCACGTGGCTCATCTGACGACAAAGGACAATTAATGACATTTGTCGAAGCTTGCCGCGCCTATAAGAAAGAAACCGGGCAGTTACCGGTCAAGGTATCCATTCTCTTCGAAGGTGAAGAAGAATCCGGATCGCCATCGTTAAAACCTTTTTTGGAAACCCATGCTGATGAATTGAAGGCCGATTACGCCTTGGTCTGCGATACATCCATGTGGGATGCCGATACCCCTTCCATATCCGTTGGTTTGCGCGGCCTCGTCGGTGAGGAAGTCATCATAACCGCAGCCGATCGCGATCTGCATTCGGGACATTTCGGCGGTGCAGCCGCTAATCCCATCCATATATTGGCGAAAATTATTGCCGGTTTGCACGATCAGAACGGCGCTGTGACCCTTCCCGGTTTCTATGATGGTGTCGAAGAAACACCGGCGCAGATCCTGCAATCGTGGAATGCCCTTGGGCGGGGTGCAAAGGAATTTCTCGGCCCCGTTGGTCTTTCTGTTCCCGCTGGTGAAAAGGGACGCACCGTGCTCGAGATGACGTGGGCGCGTCCGACAGCGGAAGTTAACGGGATTAGTGGCGGCTATGAAGGCGATGGTTTTAAAACCGTTATTGCTGGAGAGGCCCGTGCGAAAATATCGTTCCGGCTAGTTCACGGCCAAGCCCCTGACAAGATAAGAAAAGCATTCCGTGACTATGTCCGTTCGCAGCTTCCAGCTGACTGTCAGGTGGCTTTTGTTGAACATGGTGCATCACCGGCCATCCAGCTCCCCTACGATTCAGCTTTGGTGCAATCAGCCAAACAGGCGCTGTCGGATGAATGGAATAAACCGGCAGTTCTTGCCGCAATGGGCGGTTCCATACCAATCGTCGGAGATTTCCAGACATTCCTCGGGATGGAATCACTTCTCGTCGGTTTTGGGCTGGAAGACGATCGCATCCATTCTCCCAATGAAAAATATAATTTGAAATCATTCCATAAGGGACAACGCTCTTGGGCACGTATCCTTTCGGAATTGGCAAAATAGGAAAATTGACAATGGCCGAAATACGCGTCCATCAGGGTGATCTGCCCGACCTGCAACATTATAATGTCGATGCTGTAGCAATCGACACCGAAACTTTGGGTCTACAACCCCATCGGGACCGTCTTTGTGTGGTGCAAATCTCACCGGGGGATGGCACCGCCGATGTGATACAAATCGCAAAAGGGCAAAAAGCCGCTCCAAATCTGGTAAAGTTGCTGCAAGATGATGCAATCACCAAGATCTTCCATTTCGGCCGTTTCGACTTGGCTGTACTGGCTTTGACATTCGGCGTTATGCCCAAACCGGTATTTTGCACCAAAATTGCGTCCAAGCTCACCCGCACCTATACCGACCGCCATGGTTTAAAAGAGATTTGCAGCGAACTTCTTGATGTGAATATCTCCAAACAACAGCAATCTTCTGACTGGGCAGCCGAGCAATTATCGCAGGCCCAAATTGAATATGCGGCATCAGATGTTCTCTATCTGCATCGTTTGAAAGCGGTTCTTGAACAGCGCTTATTGCGCGAAGGACGCGAGAAAGTGGCGAAATCATGTTTCGATTTCCTTCCGACAAGGGCTGAATTGGATCTTTTAGGGTGGCCCGAGACAGATATTTTTGCACATAGCTGATTCGAACCCCTCGAAAAATTAAGCCAAAAACGCCGGTTTTCCGGCGTTTTTTAATAGTCTATTTACCATACGAAAAACGTTCGGGGCTTTTAAATGCAAAAAAATGCGCATTTTGGTTGCTGTGTCATTTTTACTACAGACTTTGCCGATAGGCCTCCTATATTCGCCTCAATCGCAATTCTTTTCGCATGGAGTTTGAAAATGAAAATTAAGTATCTCGTAGCCGCTTCGGTATTCGCTTTGACCGCCGCTTCTGGCGCACAGGCAGCTGACGTTGTTATGGCTCAGGAGCCAGCACCGGTTGTAGTAGCACCGATGTTCTCTTGGACAGGTTTCTACGCTGGTGGCCAGATTGGTGGCACATGGGCTGACACAGACGTTAACGCAAAAGGCCGTGACGTAACAGGCTTTGCTGGTTTCGGCAAAAGCTTCTCGCCTGATCCTTCAGGCTTCATGGGCGGCCTCTATGCCGGTTACAACTTCGACCTCGGCAACAACATTGTTCTGGGCGCAGAAACCGATTGGGTCTGGGCTGACATGGACGACAGCAGCAAATCGACCTATTTGGCCGGTACAGCTGACGAGTTCACTGTAAAAGGCAAGACAAAAGAAAAATGGGCCGGTGCAACCCGCGCTCGTATCGGTTACGCAGCTGACCGTTGGATGCCTTACTTTGCAGCAGGCGTTGCTTATGCCAAGGTTGACTCAAGCGTAAGCTTCTCGGATGCCGATGGCACAACATTCAGCAAAGCCAGTGGCGACAAGACAATGACCGGCTACACACTCGGCGCCGGCGTTGATTACGCCATGACTGACAACGTTATCCTACGCGCTGAATATCGCTACAGCGATTTCGGTGACAAGGATTTCGGCAACGACGATTTCAAATACAACGTCGATTACAAGACAAACGACGTTCGCGTCGGTGTAGCTTACAAGTTCTAATTTGTAGCAAATCATTGGAAAGCCCCGCAGGAAACTGCGGGGCTTTTTTTGTGTCTAAAATGTGTTCATGCATTTTGCCAGTGCCGCTTATGCATATTAAATCTTACGGTTTAAGCTCCTATTGATGATCAATACACAGCCGCGAAACGCACAAAACCCGGCATTTCAACCGCCTCACATTTATTTTACACCTTCTTTTTCGCTTTTTTGTCAGTGTGTCTTTCCCGCTACAGCAATTGCGATTGCGATCCTCTATATTCAGTCCAACAGCAAGTTATATTGCATTGGAGAATGAAAATGAAAATCAAGTATCTTATCGCCGCTTCAGTTGTTGCACTCACCGCCGCTTCCGGCGCACAGGCTGCCGACGTTGTCATGGCGCAGGAGCCAGCACCGGTTGTTGCTGCTCCGGTGTTCTCATGGACAGGTTTCTACGGTGGTGCGCAGATTGGTGGCTCTTGGGCCGATACGGATTTGAGCGGCCGCGGTCGTGTAGGCGATTATCGTCAGGGCTTCTCGCCAGATCCTTCAGGTTTCATGGGCGGCCTCTATGTTGGTTACAACTATGACATCGGCAACAACATCGTTCTTGGTGTTGAAACTGATTGGGCATGGGCTGACATGGACGAAAGCGACAGCGCTGACGTTGGTTTCGCTGACGGTTCTGTTGGCAGATCAACCGGCAAGATCAAGGAAAAATGGGCTGGCGCAACACGCGTTCGCGTGGGTTATGCAGCTGATCGCTGGATGCCATACATTGCTGGTGGTGTAGCTTACGCTAAGGTTGACTCAAGCTTCCGCATCAAGGACTCAGCAGGCAACACAGTTCCTGGCTATTCTGTCAGCGACAGCGACACAATGACCGGCTGGACCATTGGTGCCGGCGTTGATTACGCCATGACTGACCACTTGATCCTACGCGCTGAATATCGTTACAGCGACTTTGGTGATCAGGACTACAGCAACGACAACATCAAGTACAATGTTGACTACAAAACCAACGACTTCCGCGTTGGTGTTGCTTACAAGTTCTAATATCGACCTTTTATGCAAAAAGGCCCTGTGTTTCACAGGGCCTTTTTTTTGGCCTGATTTTTTTGGGTTTTCTTTCCCATATATCTCGTGATAAAGCCTTTGCGTATGAGTACACATCATCCTGATTGTTTTACGATACGAATTATGGGCCCGATCTTCGCCAGTATCTGAATTTCAGATATGGTTGCAAGGTCGGGAAGAAGTGTTGCTGAGAAAAAAATCGTAAAAATTGCGCAGGACGTTTCACGATGCCAGATAAAATCGAAACTATGGATTATTCTAAGACCTTGAACCTACCGCAAACGGAATTTCCGATGCGGGCGGGTTTGCCGCAAAAAGAGCCCGAGCTGGTGAAGCGTTGGGAAGACATGGATCTCTATGCCGAATTGCGCAAACAAGCAAAAGACCGTCCGCTTTATGTGCTTCATGATGGTCCTCCTTATGCAAACGGCAACATCCATATTGGTCATGCGCTGAATAAAATTCTCAAAGACGTTATTACACGTTCATTCCAAATGCGCGGTTTCAATTCCAATTATGTGCCGGGCTGGGATTGTCACGGCCTGCCGATCGAATGGAAGATTGAAGAAAAATACCGCGCTCAGGGCAAAAACAAGGACGATGTTCCGATCAATGAGTTTCGTCAGGAATGTCGTGACTTCGCCAAACATTGGATTGACGTACAGACAGAAGAGTTCAAGCGCCTGGGTATTGTAGGCGATTTTAAACATCCTTACACGACCATGGCTTTTCATGCCGAAGCGCGCATTGCCGGTGAATTGATGAAGTTTGCCATGTCCGGCCAACTCTATCGCGGTTCTAAACCTGTAATGTGGTCGGTGGTTGAACGTACGGCATTGGCGGAAGCCGAAGTTGAATATCATGATCATGAGTCTGATACGATCTGGGTAAAATTCCCTGTTTTGAAAACACAGTCTGCCGATCTGGCAGACGCTTTTGTCGTTATCTGGACAACAACGCCATGGACAATCCCTGGAAACCGTGCCGTTTCCTATTCGTCGCGCATTCCCTACAGCCTATTTAAGGTTGAAAGTTCCGAGAATGATTTTGGCCCACAGGCTGGCGAAAAACTTATTTTTGCCGACGCCTTGGCAGAAAGCTGCGGTCAAAAAGCCAAACTCGTTTTAAAGAAACTTCGGTCACTGGGCGCTGAAGAGTTCGAAAGCATGGTATTGGCCCATCCGCTTAAAGGATTGGCTGAGGGGTATCAGTTCCATGTGCCGCTGCTTGATGGCGATCATGTGACGGACGAATCCGGTACAGGATTTGTCCACACGGCTCCAAGCCATGGCCGTGAGGACTTTGAAATCTGGAATGCAAGCAAACGGGTTCTTGAGGCTGCGGGTATCGACGCTGCTATCCCGTTTCCGGTTGATGATGCCGGTTTTTATACCAAGGATGCCCCCGGCTTTGGTCCCGACAGAGATGGCGGGCCGGCCCGTGTTATTGATGACAATGGGAAAAACGGCGATGCCAATAAAAGCGTCATCGCGGCATTGATTGCAGCAGATCGGCTTTTTGCACGCGGCCGCATCAAGCACTCCTACCCTCATAGCTGGCGTTCTAAAAAACCGGTTATTTTCCGCAATACGCCGCAATGGTTTGTGTGGATGGACAAAGACCTTGGCGATGGCTCCACCTTGCGCAGCCGCGCATTGCAGGCAGTTAACGACACCCGTTTCGTCCCACCCGCCGGGCAGAACCGTCTTGGTGCAATGATGGAAGACCGGCCAGATTGGGTATTGTCCCGTCAACGTGCATGGGGTGTTCCCATCTGTATTTTTGCCAATGAAGACGGCGAAGTGTTGAAGGATGAGACAGTCAATGAGCGTATAGCGGCGGCATTTGAACAGGAAGGTGCCGACGCTTGGTTTGCCGAAGGCGCCCGTGAACGGTTTCTGGGCGAGCGTGCCGGTGAAGACTGGCAGCAGGTCCGCGACATTCTGGATGTGTGGTTTGATTCCGGTTGCACCCATGTATTTACACTGGAAGACCGGCCAGACCTCAAATGGCCAGCCGATGTCTATCTCGAAGGATCAGATCAGCATCGTGGCTGGTTCCACTCTTCTATGCTGGAGAGCTGCGGAACCCGTGGACGCGCACCGTATGACACGGTTGTTACGCACGGTTTCACGCTCGACGAGCAGGGCAAAAAAATGTCCAAATCACTGGGCAATACCGTGGTGCCGCAAGATGTCATGAAAACATCCGGTGCTGATATTTTACGTTTGTGGGTTATGACCACCGATTACTGGGAAGACCAGCGTTTGGGTAAGAATATTATCCAGACCAATGTCGACTCTTATCGCAAGCTACGCAATGTCTTACGCTGGATGCTTGGAACCTTGGCCCATGATGAAGGTGAAAAAATCGCCTATGGCGACCTTCCCGATCTTGAAAAGCTGATGCTTCATCGCCTTTACGAACTGGATAAGCTCGTAAACGAGGGTTACAACGCTTTCGACTTCAAGCGGATTACCCGTGCACTGATTGATTTTTCGATTGTGGAACTTTCTGCGTTTTACTTCGATATCCGCAAGGATTCACTCTATTGCGACGCGCCGTCATCGCAAAAGCGCAAGGCAGCGCTGCATGTTGTGCGTGAAATTTTTGAACGCATGGTGACATGGCTCGCGCCGATGCTGCCATTCACGACAGAAGAAGCATGGCTTGAACGTCACCCTGAAAGTCGGTCGATCCATTTTGAGCAATTCCGCACAACACCCGAAGAATGGCAAAATGATGCACTGGCCGAGCGTTGGCGGAAAATTCGTCAGGTTCGTAAGGTGGTAACAGGCGCGCTTGAGCTTGAACGTGCCGATAAGCGCATCGGGTCTTCGCTCGAGGCTTCACCCATCGTTTACATAAGCGATATGGCACTTTTGGAAGCGATCGAAGGTATGGATATGGCGGAGATCTGCATCACCAGCGATATTATGATTACCAATGCAATCGCACCTGAAAATGCTTTTCTGTTGGACGATGTAACCGGTGTTGCGGTGCGTCCGCAAAAGGCTGATGGGAAAAAATGCGCCCGCTCTTGGCGTTATACACAAGATGTCGGCAGTGACCCTACCTATCCTGATGTTTCAGCCCGTGATGCCGCTGCATTGCATGAATTACATGCGTTGGGAAGGCTCTAAACTATCCAGCGTCGCCCCAAAGGCGGCGTTGATATGTTTGTGGAGTTTTGCGGGTAAGGTACTGTTTGGCTCTATGGGGATTGCCGTGATAGGACATCTCGTGATATGGAGCTGCCTTGGTACTGCCAGATTTTAATGGCAGGACGAGCGAGAAGAGTTTATCTGCCGGTGGGGCGGAGAGAGTAACAAGTGGGCGGCAAGGCCGGGAAGACGGATTAGCAGTGAAAAAACGCGAAGCAGGAATGATTGCAACGGGTATGGTAACAGCCGGTCTTATGCTGACAGGCTGTGGCGTTTCTGGCCCGACCTACGGAACCGATAAAACAACAACCCAGCAATTGTTGGATGATGTTTCCAATCTCGCTTCGATCAAGCCGAGCAACAATAATAGCCGCGTAAACACAAAACCCCGCCCTGATCTGGTACGTCCTGCACCGGGTGCGAAAGCAAGTTTGCCGCAACCGCAGGCGAACGTTGCCCAAGTCGGGACGCCCGATTGGCCAGAATCGCCAGAGCAACGCCGTCAGCGTCTGCGTGACGAAGCTACCGCCAATCAGGATAATCCGAACTATGTTTCGCCGATCGTGTCAGATGGTGGTGGCAAAAGCACCGCAACCGGCACAACCGACTGGCTTGACGGCATTCACCGCAATGAAGAGCCGCGCGCCAATGCCAAGCAACAGCGTGCTGAATATCAGCGTCGTAAACAGGAAAATAGCGGCGGCTCCGCCACCAATCGTAAATATTTGAGCGAACCGCCTTTGGCCTATCGTGAGCCTGCGAATTCTGCACCGGTGGGTGATCAGGGTGAAGATGAGGCGAAAAAAGAACGCGAAAGAAAGAAAGCCATGAAGGATACATCCGGCAAAAAAAGCTGGTGGCCTTTCTAGAACTATAAGGAACCCGTTGCAAAACGGGTTTTTTTATGGGGCATTGACAACCCCATGCAGCCGAACAGGTTTTGACCAGCCTGACGAGAGATGCATAATTAAATCAGATAAGTTTATTCCAACTTCATTGATGATATCTGGCGGTTTTTTGCGGTGATTGATAGCCAACAGCGTTTTGATAATCTTAGCCGCTTACCGCCAATTAAGTTCTGGCCGAATGCGCCCAAACTGTCGCCCGTATGATTTTACAGCCTTTATACCCGACCTCACTCGGTTCTCACTGTTCAGGACATGATTTTGACAACCCATGTCTCATCTCAAAACCGGTTCCCACTTTTGAGGACATGCTTCGTTATCCCAATCCCAAAACGGCCAAAAGCCCAAGAAGCCGCCCAATGCCTGACCCCATCTTTTCAGAACAGGGAGGGTGCTACCGTTTAGATAACATCCAGCGGCATCTTCCGTTTGGGGGGGAGGAATATTTTATCCAAGGCGCTTAAAACACTGTCATCAAGCGAGATATCTGCCGCCAAGCGGTTCTGTTTTAAGTGTTCAAGCGACGATGCTTTAGGAATAGCGATCATCTGCTGCTGCCTGAGAACCCAGGCAAGCGCAATAGTTGCCGGTGTTAGATTGACCTCTCCTGCCAGCCTCATCAAATCAGGATCTTTCAGAATGCGGCCCTGTTCAATGGGGGAATAGGCCATAAGCGGGATGTTTCTTTCTTTACACCAAGGCAAAAGATCGAATTCTATTCCGCGTCGAGAAAGATTATAGAGGATTTGGTCGGTTGCAATGTGACCAGCGATACTTGACCGTTCCAGTTCCTGCATGTCCCGCGTATCAAGGTTGCTGACACCCCAAGCCCTGATCTTGCCCTGCTCAACAAGTTTTTCGAATGCCAAGACGGTTTCCTCAAGCGCATAGTGTCCGCGCCAATGCAAGAGATAGAGATCTATAACATCCGTACCAAGACGTTTGAGACTGCGTTCGCAGGCAGCCGAGGTGCCTTGGGCAGAAGCATTGCCCGGTAAGACTTTCGAAACAATGAATACCTCGTCACGTCTTCCCCGCACCGCTTCACCGACAACCTTTTCCGCACCGCCATTGCCATACATCTCGGCGGTATCAATCAAAGTCATGCCCAAATCGATTCCGGCCCGCAGACTATCAGCCTCGGCCTGCAAGCTCTGACGCCCCTCGCCCATAAACCACGTTCCCTGCCCAAGTGCCGGAACGCTTCGTCCGTCTGGAAAAGTGACTTTTTTCATGACTGTTCTCTCTTTCTTGCGAAAAAATCTTTGAGCAACATTGCCGAATCCGTTTCTGCCAAACCTGAATAGACATCGGGAGCATGATGACAGGTGGGCTGTCCATAGAAACGCACACCATGCTCGATTGCTCCGCCTTTAACATCACTGGCAGCAAAATAAAGCCGCCGGATGCGCGCAAACGAGATGGCAGCCGCGCACATGGCGCAAGGCTCCAACGTGACATAGAGGTCGCAGTCGGGTAATCGCTCGCTTTGTAACGCTTCGCAAGCCATCCGGATAACCCGCATTTCCGCATGACCGGTGGGGTCAAACGTTGACCTTGTCAGGTTGCCTGCCTGCGCAATGATCCGGTTGCCTTGCACAATAACCGCCCCAACGGGCACCTCATCATCTGATGCGGCTTTACGCGCTTCCATAAGGGCGATATCCATTGGTTTTGCTATCATGTCGACCTTTCGACGTTTATCATGCGATGATTGATAGAATTTAATTCATCTATCATGTAAAATATAGCAGCTTTAAAAGAATTCAGCTGATGAAAGAGATTCCATCACGCCCTAAAATACGCTAGAGCCAAGTCATAATGATAACGGGCACCGTTGTGCCGCCAAAGGAAAATTACAATGAATAATGATCGCGGTAACCGTAAACCTCCCATGGATAGGGATGGCCCACGCGACCGGAGCGGTCCACGCGATAAGGCAAGCCCCAGAGCCGAGCGTTCGCGCCCGGCTGTAACGGCAGAAGACAATGATGGCAGTGAACGCATTGCCAAGCGCTTGGCGCGTGCAGGCATAGCTTCGCGCCGCGATGCTGAAATGATGATCGTTGCAGGGCGTATTGCGGTAAACGGCAAGGTATTGGAGTCACCGGCATTCAACGTGATGCGTGACGATACGATAACGGTTGATGGCAAACCCTTGCCGCCAATTGAACGCACCCGTTTATGGCTTTATCACAAGCAGGCAGGCTTGGTGACAACCAACCGTGATCCAGAAGGACGTCCAACGGTTTTTGACAGTTTACCCGAAGGTATGCCGCGTGTCCTTTCTGTCGGCAGATTGGATATCAACACCGAAGGTCTTTTACTGTTGACCAATGATGGTGGATTAGCCCGTGTTCTGGAGCTGCCATCGACCGGCTGGGTGCGCAAATATCGTGTTCGTGCCCATGGCAAGGTCAAGCAGAGCGATCTTGACCAGTTGAAAAACGGTATCGCCATTGATGGTATTTTCTATGGCGCGGTTGACGCTTCCATTGAGCGTGAGCAAGGTTCGAATGTCTGGCTTTCAGTCGCCCTTCGCGAAGGCAAAAACCGGGAAGTTAAAAACATTCTCGGCGAGCTGGGACTGTCGGTGACACGGCTGATCCGTGTTTCCTTCGGACCGTTCCAGTTGGCTGATTTGGAAGAAGGTGCGGTCAGAGAATTAAAAGGACGTATTCTGCGTGAACAATTGGGCGAGCGCCTGATTGAAGAAGCAAATGCCGACTTTGAATCGCCCATCCTTAAGCCGTTTTCGAATGCGCCGGTAGTTGGTGAAACGCGTTTGAGCGAACGCCCTCAAGTTTCTGAGGATGGCTGGATTTCGTCAACCGCTGCTGCGGCAGCGCGCGGCGGCGGGCGCGGTAAAAAAGGCGACTTTGCCGAACGTGGTCGTGCCCGTTTGAGCACAAAGCCCGATGACAGGCCAAGAGACCGCGGGAATGACCGTTTCGCAGACCGTTCAAAAGGCCGCGACAAAGACACCGATGATAAGCCGGAACAGCAAGCGCCGCGTTCGCGCAGTGCAAATGTCTGGATGGCTCCGGGCGCCCGCCCGCAAACCGCAAGAAAAAAAGTCTGGCGTGACGATGAAGGACGCCGCGAACGTCACGCAACGGACGGAGACAATAGGCCGGTGCGCGCCCGCGAAGACCGCGCATATGGCGATAAACCGAAACAGTACGGCGATCGACCTCGTGAAGATAAGCGTGAAGGCGGTTACGAGAAACGCGACCGTCCGAACTATGGTGACAAGCCGAGACAGTTTGGGGACAAACCGAAGCAATATGGCGATAAGCCCAAACAGTATGGTGACCGGCAGGAACGTGGCGAAAGAAAGCCTTATGGCGCTCGTGACACGCGATCCACGGCAAGCGATGCACCGCGTGAACGCAGTTATGGTGACAGATCGCGCGACGATAAGCGTGAAGGCGGTTATGAAAAACGCGACCGTCCAAGCTACGGCGACAAGCCGAGGCAATTTGGTGACAAGCCGAAGCAATATGGCGATAGACCCAAACAGTATGGCGACCGGCAGGAACGTGGCGAAAGAAAGCCTTATGGCGCTCGTGACACGCGATCTACGGCAAGCGATGCACCGCGTGAACGCAGTTATGGTGATAGATCGCGCGACGATAAGCGCGAAGGCGGTTATGAAAAACGCGACCGTCCAAGCTACGGCGACAAGCCGAGGCAGTTTGGTGACAAGCCGAAGCAATATGGCGATAGACCCAAACAGTATGGCGACCGGCAGGAGCGTGGCGAAAGAAAGCCTTATGGCGCTCGTGACACGCGGTCTTCAGCAAGCGATGCACCGCGTGAACGCAGTTATGGTGATAGATCGCGCGACGATAAGCGCGACGGTGGTTATGAAAAACGCGACCGCAAGCCATTGAGCGATACAAGCGGCAAAAGCAGAGATGGCGGGTATGCCAAGAAGTCTGCTGGCGGGGCGTCTTATGCCGGCAAAGGCAAGCCGGGTGGCGCAGCACGTCCATCCACCGGTGTAAGAAAAGATCGACCGGCTGGAGGGCCACGTGCGGATCGTCGCCGGTAAGTTTTCCGGCCGCAGTCTCGCGCATCCGGCAGGACAGTCCATAAGGCCAACGACTGACCGCACGCGTGAAAGCCTGTTTAACATTCTGGCAAACCGCGCGGAAAACTTCTGGGGCGAGCGGCGTGTGCTGGATTTGTTTGCCGGCACCGGAGCGTTGGGCATCGAGGCGCTTTCGCGCGGTGCCCGCGCCGCTGTTTTTGTAGAACAATCGATCGAGGGACGCGGCCTCATCCACCAAAACATTGAAACGTTGGGGCTGCAAGGCGTTGCGCGTATCCTGCGCCGTGACGCCACAAAGCTCGGTCATGTCGGCACAATAGCGCCATTTGATGTTGTTTTCGCCGATCCACCCTATCAAAGAGGGTTAGGCGAACAAGCCTTTATAGCTGCGGTGGAAGGCGGATGGGCAGCTGCCAATGCCACATTCGTGTTGGAAGAAAGCCGCGAAGCCACGATAAATTTACCAGATTTTTTCCAACAGGACGATGAACGCCTTTATAGCGGCACAATTATACGTATTTATACGTTACAATCATGATTTGTGAATTTTGAAAGGTTTTGCCGGTGCCCGATTTGATGAGGAAAACATTATTTCGCGCGGCTCTCGTCGCTGCCCTGTCTTCTACCAGTCTCACCTATGTTGCAGCCGAGCAGGCAGTGCAACCCCCCGTAGTTGCACAGCAACAAGATGCAAAGGCGGCGACAGCTCTTCCAGATATTCGTAAAGTTGGTCCGGCACAGACCTTTACCTTGCAAAACGGTTTGCAGGTGGTGGTGATAGAAGACCATCGCGCCCCTGTCGTGACACAGATGATCTGGTATCATGTCGGTTCTGCCGACGAGCCGATGGGACATACGGGTATTGCACATTTTCTTGAACATCTCATGTTCAAAGGGACAAGCGAACATCCCGAAGGGGAGTTTTCCAAGTTGGTTTCAAAAATTGGCGGTGAGGAAAACGCTTTCACATCCTATGACTATACCGCCTACTACCAAAGTGTCGCATCAGACTATCTGGAAACCATGATGCGGTTTGAAGCCGATCGTATGGAAAACCTGATTCTGACCGATGAGGTTGTCGCGCCGGAGCGTAATGTTATCATCGAAGAACGACGTATGCGCACCGATAGCAATCCCGATGCCATGCTGGCAGAAGAGGCCCGTGCAACCCTTTTTATGAACAGTCCTTACCGTAATCCGGTTATCGGCTGGAAACAGGAAATGGAACAATTGTCGCGCGATGATGCGATATCGTTCTATAAGAGATTCTATACGCCCAATAATGCAACACTGATTATCTCTGGCGATGTTACAGCAGAAAAAGTGCGCGCACTTGCATCGGATATCTATGGAAAAATTCCACAACGTGCCGAAATCGGGCCGCGCATCAGGCCGCAGGAACCTGCAAAAAACACCACGCGCACCGTGACAATGCGGGATGCCCGCGTGACCGAACCAAGCTATCAGCAGATGTGGGTTGTCCCCTCCTATCACAATGCCAAGAATGAAAAGGAAGCTGAAGCCCTTGATCTGTTGGGGGAAATTTTGGGTGGTTCACCCCGTAGCCGACTTTACCAGACACTGATCGTGAAAAACGGCTCGGCGGCGGCTGTCGGCTCTGGCTATAGCGGTGGCGCGGTCGATGACGGTGTCTTTTACGTCTATGGCATGCCACGCGGAGAGGCCGGGTTGGCAGATGTGCAAAAACAGGTTGCTGAACAGATTGCCGACATTCGAAAGAACGGCGTTACACAAGCTGAACTGGATCAGGCCCGTAACCGTTTTGTCAAAAACATGATCTTTTCCCTGGATAATCCTTCGGGTTTAGCCCGGATTTACGGTAGTTCGCTTGCCATCGGCATGACGATCGATGACGTGGCACAATGGCCAGACCGGCTAAAAGCCGTCACCACTGCCGATATCAAATCTGTGGCGCAACATTATCTCGACCCGCAAAAAAGCGTTACCAGCTATTTGTTGCCGCCGGAAAAAGATGCATCGGCTCAACCTGCAAATGAAGCAAAAACCAAGTGAGGCCCGTTATGAATAAAATTTTATCTTTTTTTCGTCCGGCACGCTTTCTTGCTGTTTTGTTTGTGCTTATCGTCGGATTTGGCGCATCGGCCAATGCGATAGAAATTCAAAATGTTACCTCTCCCAAAGGGTTGCAGGCCTGGCTGGTGGAAGACCATACCGTGCCTATCATCTCCATCCAATTTTCGATCGGGGGCGGAACAACGCAGGATCCGCAAGGCAAAGAAGGACTCGTCAAATTGATGACCGGTCTTTTTGATGAAGGCGCCGGTGACATCCAATCGCAGGCTTTCCAGGCCCGCCTTGACGATCTGGGTGCAGAAATGGCCTTCACAGCCAATCGCGATCGCATGCTCGGGAATATGCGTGTTTTGGCCGACAACCGTGATGCAGCCTTTGATCTTCTTGCGCTGGCCGTGCAAAAACCACGTTTCGATCAGGATGCGATCGACCGCATCCGCGAGCAATTGGTTGCTGCTTTGAAAGCATCGGAGAAAGACCCCTCCACAATTGCGCAAAACCGCCTCAATATGCTGGTTTATGGCAAGCATCCTTACGGACGCCGTGCGGATGGAACACCGGAAAGCCTTGCTGCCATCACACGCGACGATCTTGTCGCATCCCATCAGGCGATGTTTGCCCGCGACAATCTTCATGTCGGCATTGTGGGACCGGTTTCGCCCAAGCAAGCGGAAGAAATGCTTGATAAAATCTTCGGTGGATTGCCGGAGAAAGCCAATGTGAAAAAAATAGAAAATGCCAAGCTCAATCTCGGTGGCACGGCAAATGTCAATTATGACCTGCCGCAAACCTCACTGACACTGGTCTACCCCGGCGTCTATCGCGATGATCCTGACTTTTTTGCTGCTTATTTGATGAACTATGTTTTGGGCGGACCGGGATTGACATCAAGGCTGTTCTCCGAGGTTCGTGAAAAACGCGGCCTTGCCTATACTGTAGGGTCATCACTGGTCATTTATGATCATTCGGCGGGCCTTGTCATATCGACGGGCACAAAAGCCAGTGAAGCCCAAAAGACACTTGCAACCATCCGCGAGCAGGTAAAAAAAATGGCTGAAGACGGTATTACCGGCCAAGAACTGGATGAGGCAAAGAGCTACGTTATCGGTTCGTATGCTGTGCAGAATATGGGCTCATCCTCTGACATTGCTGCCACGCTTGTTGGTTTACAGGATCAGGGTCTACCCATTGATTACATTGAAAAGCGCCGTGACGATATCAATGCGGTCACCTTGGATCAGGTTAAGAGCATTGCCAAAAAGCTCTTGAGTGGAGAACCGGCGCTTCTGGTTGTCGGCCCATCGAAGAGCTGATTGACACAATGTCAAGAACGGGATGTCGGCAATGCGCATAGGCTTGGCTTTAGGCGGGGGCGGCGCCAGAGGTTTAGGGCATTTACCGGTCATATCAGCGCTGGAGGACTTGGGTGTTCAAGTAAATTGCGTTGCCGGTTCGTCTATTGGCGGACTGGTCGGCGCAGGTCTTGCATCGGGTATGAATGCGGCCGAGCTTGAGGACTATTTCTTAACAAGCTTTGCGCGTTCAGGCGATGTTATTGCCAAATTCTGGGCGCTCAAACCGACGTCATGGAAAGATCTGTGGAATCGCGGTGTACGCCTTTCGCAATTCGACTTGGAAACAATATTGGAAAGTTTCCTCCCCGCTGCGCTGCCGCATCAATTTTCAGGATTGAAACTGCCTTTGAATGTTGTTGCTGCTGATTTGGCGACCGCTGAAATGGTTGTTCTAAACGATGGTGATTTGCGGCCGGCACTAGCGGCCTCGGCTGCTATTCCCGGTCTTTTCAAACCGGTTGATCATCAAGGACGGCTCTTTGTCGATGGCGGGATTTGCAATCCCGTTCCATTTGACTGTTTTCCACCCGACATCGATTTTTCCATCGGCGTCGATGTGGTCGGGCTTCCCGCCATACAATTGGATAAAAACCAACTCTCGACCATTGCATGCCTGATGGCCGCCAGCCTCGTTTCGCAACAAGCGTTGATTGCTGCTAGGCTATCGTTCAGTCGGCCAGACATTCTTCTCCGCCCCCCAGTCAGTGGCATTTATGTATTGGACTTTCTCAAAACGAAAGATATCCTTGCCAGACTGAAACCCTATAAGGAAGAAGCGAAGCGGTTGATCGCATCGACCATGGAATTGCGGTTGCGAAGCGATAATAACGCGGGTCTTCTATCGTAAAGTCATTGAGTTTTTGCCGCCGACTTCCTATAGCTTTTAATGAGAAGCGATCAAGGAGTGCACGATGCCGATCCAAGCCCAGATTGATAAAGCTGCCGCATTGGTGGAAGCTGCCAAAAAAGCCGGCGCTGAAGCTGCTGACGCTGTCATTATCCGCTCTCAATCTGTCAGTGTCTCGGTACGGCTTGGTAAGGTAGAAGCGACCGAAGCGTCGGAAAGCGACGATTTTACCTTACGGGTGTTTGTCGGCAAAAAACTTGCCAGTATTTCAGCAAACCTTTCTGCTGATCCGCAAAGACTTGCCGAACGTGCGGTTGCAATGGCCAAGGTTTCACCTGAAAATCCGTTTGAAGGCTTGGCAGACCCATCACGTCTAGTCCGCGATCCCAAGGACCTTGACCTGTTTGACTATTTCGTTCCTGAAAGTGCTCTTCTGCGCGAAGAAGCGCTGGCAACAGAAGCAGCAGCATTGGCGGTTAAAGGTGTGAGCAATTCAGGTGGTGCTTCTGCAGCCTATGGCAGTGGCGGTCTGGTTCTGGTCACGAGCCATGGATTTTGCGGTGCCTACCGTTCAAGCCGTTTTTCACGCTCTTGCAGTGCTGTTGCCGGTGAAGGCACAAAGATGGAACGCGATTACGACTACACATCGGCACTCCACCACGCCGATCTGGATGCATGTGATGCCATTGGCCGTCAGGCCGGAGAACGGGCGGTGCGCAGGCTTGACGCAAGGCGTGCACAAACCGGAACAGTCAATGTTATTTTCGAACCCCGTATGGCGCGCGGCATTGCCAGTCACTTGGCCTCCATGGTCAATGGCGCGGCCGTGGCACGCAAAACCAGCCTTCTGCAAAACCATATGGGAAAAGCGATTATGGGTGCGCGCATTAATGTGAGCGATACGCCGCTGAAGATACGTGGCAATGCATCGCGTCCATTTGACGGCGAAGGTGTCGAGGGACAATCGCTGAACATTATTGAAAATGGCGTTTTGAAAAACTGGTTTCTTTCCACATCAGCCGCGCACGAACTTGGTCTTGAAACCAACGGTCATGGTGTTCGTTCATCGTCATCGGTTCAGCCGGCCAGCACCAACTTTGCTATTGAACCGGGCGACGTAAGCCCGCACGACATGATAAAAAACCTCGGCACCGGTTTTTATGTGACAGAATTGTTCGGTCACGGCGTCGATTTGATCACCGGCCAGTATAGCCGCGGTGCTTCCGGTTTTTGGATTGAAAATGGCGAGATTGCCTATCCGGTCAGCGAAGTGACACTCGGTTCGGATTTACTGCATATGTTGGCCCATTTGACTCCCGCAAATGACATTGATCGGCGCTATGGCACAGCCTCGCCGACACTTTTGATAGAAGGAATGACACTTGCAGGCAAATAAAGACGACATTGCTTCCGACCTCTCTTTGCTTCTGGACGTATGTGCCCAAGCAGCGCCCATCGCGATGCGCTATTTTGGCAAGAACCCGCAGGTCTGGACAAAGCCGGGGGATTCGCCTGTCAGTGAAGCAGATTTTGCCGTAGACAAGCTGTTAAAACAACATTTGTTAACCGCCCGTCCGCATTATGGCTGGATTTCCGAAGAAACGGAAGATGATCGGCCGCAGCAATCCTATCAGCGATCCTTTGTAGTCGATCCGATTGATGGCACACGCGGTTTTTTGGATGGCAGCGCCTATTGGTGCATTTCCGTGGCGATCATCGAAAATGGCCGCCCGATCTGCGGGGTTCTGCACTGTCCGGTTGATGATGTTATTTATGCCGCCTCGCATGGCAATGGTGCGACACGCAACGGCGAACGGTTGAGGCATTTGCCACCACAGAAATCAGAGCGTATTGTTTCCGCGTCAAAGCCGATGGAAAAAAAGCTGCCACCAGCGTTTTTGAAACAGGTCAGCTTCTCGCGCCATATCCCCTCACTGGCCTATAGGATCGCCTTGGCAGCGGAAGGCGCGATCGATATTGTGTTAATCCGTCCCAATTGCCATGACTGGGATATCGCCGCCGCCGACCTGATTTTGCAGGAATGCGGGGGAATTGTCACAAATTTGGACAAAAAGCCGGTCAATTATGGAGCATCGCCTTTTTCACACGGTTTTTTGATCGCAATTGAAAATAGTCAGCTTCAGGATGTGATAGATGTTGTCCACGCGGCAAAGTTGGTTTAATCAAACTCTGGCTTGCCGAAGGTTCAAAATAATATCAGGAGGCATTTATGACTGCGAACGGTGAAAAGAAACAATTGCTCCATCTCGTTTTCGGAGGCGAACTTGCGAGCTTGGATAGCAATCAATTTCGCGATCTCGACGCATTGGATATTGTAGGCATTTTTCCCGACTATAAATCTGCTGAAAGCGCTTGGCGTGCAAAGGCACAGGGAAGCGTCGACAATGCCTTGCAGCGTTATTATATCGTGCATTTGCACCGTTTGCTGGATCCTGAAACTACCGATGCCGATTAATTTGCGGTTTGTTCATACAACCGCTAAAATGACGATCAATACACTGAAGCATCAGTCGGGCGGGGCGTGATGCTTCATTTCTTAAATATGGTAGACCACATCATCTGTACTGAAAGCAGGTGCAAACGGTTTGGTCCACCGAATTGACACAAAACCAATATTGCACATGTTGTAAAAAACAGAGGGTCGCAATCTGCCTTGATTGTTTCGGGTAGATTTGACAACGGAATGACGGAACATAAAAAACACAAAAAAGCAGGCGTCTTGAAGCGTTTTTGGCGAAAGATTCGTCACCCTTTGATGGAAGCGCGGTTGACCAAGGCCATTATTGTGTCGTTGATGGCCAATTATCTGCGTTTTGTGTACTGGACAAGCCCGCGCTTGAAAAGTTCCGACGACCCTAAAAAAGCCCATCAAGCGTATAATCCTTTCATCATTACATTTTGGCATGGCCGCCATATTATGGGGCCTTTTCTTCGCCCACGTGGCGAAAGCATCATTGCGATGTTTTCCCGCTCTGCGGATGCTGAAATCAATGCGCGCGTCGGGGAGAAGTTGGGGCTTGAGACCGTCCGCGGATCAGGTGGTCGCAACAAGCGTCAAAATGCCGACAAGGGCGGCGCCCGCGCGCTTTTGACACTTAAAAATGCGCTCAAGTCCGGTAAAACCACCGCAATGATTGCCGATATCGCGCACGGTACTGCCCGCGAAGCTGGAAAAGGCATTATCCTTCTGGCAAAACTTTCAGGTCGACCGATCGTTCCATATATCTATACGTTTTCACGGGAAAAAATCCTTGAAAAAACCTGGGATAAAACCGCAATTCCGCTTCCTTTCGGTCGTTCTGTGTTTCTCATGGGAGAGGCATTTTTTGTGCCCGAAGATGCCGATGACGCCGTTTTGGAACAAAAGCGGCTGGAACTGACGGAAATCATGAATCGCCTGACAGACGAGGCCTATCAACGTTTGCAAGCAGGCAAGTAAGGTTTTGTGGATATGATGGAACTGAAGGCCCGCACAGCTTTATCGCTTTATCGCATAGCAGGCAGCTGTATGCGCCCATTTGTGCCTTTGTACCTGTCTATGCGTGCAGCGCGCGGCAAGGAAGATGGCCGCAGAAAGAAAGAGCGTCTGGGACGTACCGATAAAGCGCGCCCTGAGGGTCCGCTTATCTGGCTTCATGCTGCAAGTGTGGGCGAAACTCTTGCTTTGGTGCCGCTGATCGACCGCATCCTTTCCCTCAACATCCATGTGCTTTTGACCACCGGTACGGTGACATCGGCAAGTTTGGTCGAAAACCGTTTCGGCAGCAGACTGATCCATCAATATGCACCGCTTGATTTGAAATCGGCGGTAAGGCGTTTTCTCGAGCACTGGAAACCCGACCTTGCATTGGTTTGTGAATCGGAAATCTGGCCTTTGCGGATAAACGGTCTGGCCAAACGTCATATCCCGCAGGTGATGGTGAATGCACATATGTCGGAACGCTCTTTCCAGTCTTGGAAGAAACGGCCGGCGCTGGCGGCGCATATTTTCAGACAGATTGATGCGGCAATTGGCCAGACGGATGCCGATGCCGAACAGTATCACGCCCTTGGTGTGAAAACCGTTGCCGTATCGGGCAACCTGAAAGCCGATGTTGCACCGCTTGAGAACAAGGCGCTTTTGCAACAATATCAGGCCGCCATCAGTAAACGACCGGTATGGGCTGCCATTTCCACCCATGAGGGTGAAGAACTCATTGCCGCAGAAGTTCATGCGGCTTTGAAAAGTCGTCTGCCGGATTTGCTCACCATCATTGTTCCCCGACATCCCGAACGTTCAGCCGCCGTGGTTGAAATGTTGAATGGAAAAAACCTGAACATAGTCCAGCGTAGCCATGATGGCGTTCCCGGTCCACAAACCGACATTCTTTTGGGCGATACAATAGGCGAAATGGGGCTTTTTCTGCGCCTTGCCCGGGTCGCTTTCATCGGTAAATCATTGGGAGATCAAGGCGGGCATAATCCTCTGGAACCGGCATTGCTCGGTTCAGCGATACTGACCGGCCCGCATGTCGAGAATTTTCAGGATACCTTTGATGCTTTTTTTGCGCAAAGAGCTGCAAGAATTGTCGAAGATGCGACCCAGCTTGCCGTGCAGGTCAACACGCTGTTGACCCACGAGAAGCTCCGACAAGATATGGCAGATGCGGCATACCGTACGGCAACAGATATGAGCGGAGCGCTTGAGCGTACTTTAAAAGTGCTTAGACCGTTTATCCAACCCTTGATCATGCAGGCAAAGCTGAACCAGCGGGACGGTGAAAATGGCTGGTGAAACTCCGAGTTTCTGGTGGGTTAAAACAAGCTTCTTGAAGATTTCACTGGCTCCGGTAGCGGCCATTTACAGCTACTTCGCCCGTCATACGATGGATAAAAAAGTTCCACCCGCGATTGATCTTCCGGTCTTATGTGTCGGCAATTTCACCCTCGGAGGTGCGGGTAAGACACCTGTCGCCATAGCGCTGTCCAAGCATGCACGACAAATGGGCCTGAAACCGGGCATTGTGTCACGCGGTTATGGAAGTTCCTATAAAGGTGTCCATCTTGTCGACCCACACCACGACCGCGCCCGCGATGTAGGCGATGAACCGCTCCTGCTTGCCAGACATGCGCCGGTTGCCATTTCCCCCAACAGACTGGAAGCAGCGCAATTGCTGCAGCGGGAAGGCTGCAATTTCATCCTCATGGATGATGGTTTTCAAAGCAGGCGTCTGGTGATGGATTATGCCTTGCTTGTTGTCGATGGATTGCGCGGGCTTGGCAATGGTGCAGTTTTTCCAGCTGGCCCGCTGCGCGCGCCGCTGGAAACGCAACTGGCCTACACGGATAGCGTTCTTGTTATTGGCCAAGGCGCTGAAGGCGATCATGTTATCCGTATGGCTGCACGCGCCGCCAAACCCCTGGCACTTGCAAAGTTGACACCTTCTGCCGACGGGCTTGTAGCGGATCAACGCTTTCTCGCTTTTGCTGGTATCGGCAATCCCGAAAAGTTTTTTCTTTCAATCACCCAAATGCACGGCATCGTCGAGCAGACACGCAGTTATGCCGACCACCATTTTTTTACCGAATATGATTTGAAGGATATTGCCGACAGCGCGAAATCGGCCAATCTTCACATTGCAACGACGGCCAAAGATTATATCCGCCTAAAAACAGACGGACAGGAAAGGCAACTTGATAATCTTGTTGTTTTTGATGTTACTGTCGACTTTGATGATGCCGATTTTTGCAAAAGACTGATCGAAGAAACCCTAGACCGCTTTAAAAAACGATCGCGCGGTTTTTAACAAGAACAGAAATTCTGCCTCTTATCGCTCTTATGCCAAAAGACGCCGCGAAGCTCCTTAAGGCTTGGTTGTACCGAGAAGTTTGCGCAAATGCGGATTGCATTCTAGCTCCCTTTGATAGGAAATTTCGCAACTGGCATAAGCTTCCTGCCGAAGATGATTCCAATATTTAAGCTCATCAACCGGTATTTTTTCACCTGTGATGGCACATGAAACATAGGTTCCGTGCTTGATTATTTCATAATCACCACTGAGATAACGGATTTGCGCTTCACGCTCGCCACTGGAAAACATTATCGATCAATCCTTTTTCTATTCTGCCTTTTCATGATTTGGATGACTCAAGCCGGTCGCGATTATCTCAAACGGTTATCTCAATCCAATTCACGCATGCTATTCAGAATGCGCTTTCATGCCATAGTCTCACACCAAAAGTCGAGTACCAATTTATAGACTGCCATTGATATAGAAGGCCATTGTGCGTTCGACGGGTATTATAGAGGTTGAACATACTATTTTGATTATTCACTGCTGTCGCTTCACTTTAACATCAGTGCCATGATTTTTATTCGCGGCTGCGATGAAACGTCAGCGTCTTCCAAATAACCGTTCGACATCGGTTAATTTCAACTCAATATATGTAGGGCGACCGTGGTTGCAGGTACCGGAACCGGGCGTTGCCTCCATCTGACGCAACAGGGCATTCATTTCTTCTGCCCGCAAAATCCGTCCCGAACGCACCGAACCATGACAGGCCATCGTGGCAGCCACATAGTCCAACATGGCCTTCAGGCCATCCGCCGTATCATGCTCGGCAACTTCATCGGCAAGATCGGTGACAAGCCCTTTTGCATCAACTTCGCCCAACATAGACGGTGTTTCACGCACGGCAATGGCTCCCGGGCCAAATGGTTCGATACCAAGGCCGAATTTTTGCAGCGTTTCGCTATGGGTCAGTAGTCTTGCAGCATCTTCTTCCGCAAGCTCGACAATTTCCGGTATCAACAGCATTTGCGAGGCCAACGGCTTGGCATAGAGGGCGTTTTTCAACGCTTCGTAAACCAATCTTTCATGCGCGGCGTGCTGGTCCACAATGACAAGACTGTCTTCTGTCTGTGCCACAATGTAGTTTTTGTGAATTTGTGCCCGTGCGGCACCTAAAGGGTGGCTTAATTCTTGTGCTGTGGGAGCAGCCATAGCAGGCCGGATATCGCTGGTTGGCATATCAAAATCGGCCAAAACCGACCCACCTTGCTCGTGCAACCCGTTAGAGGTCTGGCCGAACAAAGGTTGGTGCACCATGGCAGCAGCGGGCGGCATGGCACCGTGTGAGAATGCTGAATGAGAAAAGGAGTGACCATGCCCCGCAAATGCTGATGCAGCCTCGAGCCCTTGCGGCCGGAATGCTGCAAGCATAGCATCAGCGCCGGTGGATGCCGGACGTATTCCCGCACGACTGAGCGCCTCACGAATACCGCCAACGACCAGACCGCGCACCAGACCCGGATCTCGAAACCGCACATCTGCCTTTGCCGGATGCACATTGACATCGACATCCGCAGGCTCCAGATCAATAAAGAGCACACAAACCGCATGACGGTCACGCGCAATGGCGTCGGCATAGGCTCCGCGAATAGCGCCCCATAGCAATTTGTCGCGCACTGGGCGACCATTAATATATGCAAACTGGTGCAGGCTATTGCCCCGATTGAACGACGGCACACCGGCAAAACCGGTCAGTCGCACACCTTCTCTTTCAGCATCCAACGCAATGCTGTTAGCGGTAAAATCTTTCCCCATAATCTGGGCTATACGCTGCAATTGACCGTCGGGATCAGCTCCGGTAGCGGGCAGTTCAAGCAGTGTCCGGTCTGTTCCGGAAAGCGAAAAACGTATTTGCGGAAATGCGATGGCAATACGCTTGATGACATCGGTAATTGCGCCGCTTTCAGCCCGATCAGTTTTCATGAATTTAAGTCGCGCCGGTGTGACGAAGAACAGGTCACGGACTTCCACAATCGTCCCGCAATTGGCAGCCGCAGGACGCGGCTTTTCCACATGACCGGCCGTCACAGTAATCTCAGCCGCAGTTTCCGATTCCTTGGTGCGGGAGGTTACTTTAAGTTTCGAGACTGAGCCAATGGACGGCAAAGCCTCGCCGCGAAACCCTAGCGAGCGAATATCATGCACATCGTCGCCCATTTTTGATGTGCAATGGCGCGAAATTGCCAGCGGCAATTCGTCAATCGGGATACCACAGCCATTGTCGCTGACCCGAATCAAGCCTTTACCGCCACCTGCCGTTACAATCTCGATACGGCTTGCGCCGGCATCGATGGCGTTTTCGACAAGTTCTTTGACCACGCTTGCGGGGCGTTCAATCACTTCACCCGCAGCAATCTGGTTGATAATCGTTTCACTAAGATGGCGTATTGTCATAACAGCCAACATAAACGATTTGTCCCTTCCGGTATAGCAGCCGCTCAAGCCGCCACCCGTCGTCCGCCACCCTATCCCCTGAAAATTACGTGAGTCCGCGACCGTCTGCCCTCTGAGATTGAATAGAAAAGCGCAAGCTGCTTTCGCAGTTGCGCCTTCTTTTCCAACGCTTTTATCAGTTAAACAGCTGCGTTCAAGGCTGCTTCAACGTCTTCCAGAAGATCGTCGGTATCTTCCAATCCGATGGAGAAACGCAGCAGACCGTCCGTAACGCCAAGCTCGGCACGAGCTTCCGGCCCGATGCTTTGGTGTGTTGTTGTGGCTGGATGGGTAATGATTGAGCGTGTATCGCCAAGGTTATTGGAGATAAGCGGAATAGTAACATGATTGCAAAATTGGAATGCACCCTGTTTGCCCGTCTTCAACTCAAATGCCACCATCGTCGAACCGCCGCTCATTTGTTTGGCGACGATATCCGCCTGTGGGTGATCGGCGCGACCCGGATAGATACATTTTGAAACAGCTTTATGGCCGCTGATAAGATCGGCGACTTTTGCCGCAGACCGCGTCATTTGTTCAACGCGGAGCGGCAATGTTTCCAAGCCCTTCAGCATCAGCCAAGCATTGAATGGGCTCAAGCCCGGGCCGGTATGGCGGAAGTAGTCGTGCAGGTTTTCCTTGATCCAGTCTTCGCTCGAAAGAATCATACCGCCAAGGCAACGCCCCTGTCCGTCTATATGTTTTGTCGTCGAATAGATAACGACATCGGCACCCAATTCCAATGGTTTTTGATAAAGCGGGGTGGCAAAAACATTGTCTACGATGACAGTTGCGCCAACCTGATGCGCGAGATCGCAAACAGCTTTAATGTCCACCACTTCCAAGGTCGGATTGGCCGGACTTTCGAAAAAGATACCGCGTGTATTGGGACGAATGGCCTTTTCCCAATTTTCTACTTTCGATCCGTCGATAATGGAGACTTCCACACCAAACCGTGGCAGGACATGTTCAATAATGTAGCGGCAGGAGCCAAACATCGCCCTACCCGCGACAAAGTGATCGCCCGCTTTTACAAAGCACAATATCGCATTGGCAACCGCCGCCATACCCGATGCTACAGCGCGGGCGCTCTCTGCACCTTCAAGGACGCACATGCGCTTTTCGAACATATCCGTCGTCGGATTGGCATAACGGGAATAGACAAAACCGGGATCGGTACCATCAAAACGCGCTTCTGCCATTTCAGCCGATGGATATGCAAACCCTTGGGTGAGATAGAGAGATTCTGAAACTTCTCCATAAGGAGAACGATGCGTTCCCGCATGGACCATCTCGGTTGCTGTGCGATATTTACGATCCGGATTCAATGTCATAGGTCACCTGCTTTCATGCCAACCCTTTGCCATTATCGGTAAAGGGTTTGAAAAAAGGATGCCAAAAACCGTTTTGTCTCACGGCCTTTTAGCATTTATGGATAGGTTTTCCAGAAAGGCGGCAGCTGATCGGGGCTTTACCAGCCCATACAATGTCGTCTATATTTCCAGTCAACCCAACGTGGCTGCAAGCCGGCCGGCCAAATCACCACGGGATAAGCTTTCCATAATCCTTTGAACAGCTTGCGTCAATCCGCGATCTGGGTAAAGAAGAGGGCACAACAGACAGAAGGTTAAGCACTATGGCACGCTCGAGCGGCATTCTTGCAGATAGCGACATTCACGCATTGTTTGAAAGTGGCGTTCTTCAATGCGATCGCCCGTTGGATGATGACCAGATACAGCCGGCGAGTTTGGACCTGCGGCTTGGGGCCAAAGCCTATCGGGTTCGCGCGTCCTTTATGCCCGGCCCCCACCGCAAAGTGGTTGAAAAGCTGGAGCGGTTGAAACTGCACGAGTTTGATCTCAGTGAAGGCGCAGTGCTTGAAACCGGCTGTGTCTACATTGTGCCATTGCTTGAAACACTCTGCCTACCGCAGGATTTGTCAGCTTCGGCAAATCCGAAAAGTTCAACCGGCAGATTGGATATTTTTACCCGTGTTATCACCGATCAAGCGCAGGAATTCGATAAAGTCTGTGCCGGCTATCAAGGCCAGCTCTATCTCGAAATAAGCCCGCGGACATTCCCTATTGTTGTGCGCACCGGATCCCGTCTTTCGCAAATCCGTTTCCGCAAAGGAAAAAGCCAACTTGATGAGATAGAGCTGCATGCACTCCATCAAAGTGAAACATTGGTTTCTGATGATCTTCCCAATATTAGCGGCGGCGGTGTCGGGCTGTCGATCGATCTGACCGGCGGGGAAAACGGTCTCGTCGGCTATCGCGGCAAACACCATACCAGCGTTATCGATGTCGACAAAAGAGCGCTCGCCGATGTTCTGGATTTTTGGGAACCTATTTATGATCGTGGTGCCCGTGAGCTTATCCTCGACCCCGACGAGTTCTATATTCTGGTCTCGCGTGAAGCCGTGCATGTACCGCCGCTTTATGCCGCTGAAATGACCCCTTTCGATCCGCTCGTCGGCGAATTCCGCGTCCATTACGCCGGTTTCTTCGACCCGGGTTTTGGCAATAACGATGCTGGTGGCAAAGGCGCAAGAGCTGTGCTGGAAGTCCGCAGCCATGAGGTTCCCTTCATTCTGGAACATGGCCAGATTGTCGGGCGCCTTGTCTATGAGCATATGTTAAACCGACCAAAAGCGCTTTATGGCCGGGAACTTGGCTCGAACTATCAGGCGCAGGGGCTTAAACTTTCCAAACATTTTAAATAGGTTTGATGGAAGAACCCTTGACAATATTGCGGGAAGATTGCATCGCTCTTGTGCAAGACATCGCACCGATGCGGGTATGATGTAATGGTAGCTTGTCAGCTTCCCAAGCTGAACGCGCGGGTTCGATTCCCGCTACCCGCTCCAATTTTCATGCTCTTCACTGGCAAAATCGTTTATAAAATTAGCTAAGCCAAAGCTTTACAGCCACCCGCGCTCATAGGCTTGAAAGCGCGTGATGGACGCAAAACCTTGAAGCCACTTTTTGGTATTAGGTTTTTCCAACGCATATTGTTATCCAAAAACCGGAAACCACTTTTTGGCAATAGGTTTTTCCAACGCATATTGTTACCCAAAAACCGGAGGCCACTTTTTGGCAATATGCTTTAACCAACCAGCGCTTCGATATCCGCAATCAAATTCTTCGAAACGGTGACATAGCCATTCTCCATATTATTCTTGCGTGCTTTGTAACGGCGCTCTGAAGGCAAACGTGCGCCTTGCTGCACGATCGCTTCGAACAGTTCTTCCGATGACTGTTGACCCGCATCATAATCCTGACCACCAAAGAAATGTGGATCAAATGCCAAAATCAACTCGCCATGGTAGGGTGTACTTTTCGAACCGCCGTCATAGCGATAGGATTGCAGACTGGTAAGATCGCCAATCATCGATCCCGCCATCAATTCAATCATCGTGGATAGTGCCGATCCTTTATGACCGCCAAATGTCAGCATCGCACCGTCAAGCGCCGCTGTCGGATCGGTTGTCGGGACACCGTCTTGATCAACGGCCCAGCCATCGGCAAGAGGTTTGCCCATGCGGCGGTGCAGCTCTATCTCTCCGCGCGCAACAGCGCTGGTGGCAAAGTCGAAAACATAAGGAAATTTGTCTTGCCGCGGCCAGCCGAATGCAAACGGATTGGTGCCAAAGACCGGTTTTTTGCCACCCGCTGGCGCAACCCAGCTGTGGCTGGGGGTCATTGCCATGGCCACCAGCCCATGTTGGGTGATGGCTTCTACTTCCGGCCATAGAGCCGAGAAATGATAGCAATGATTGATCACCATGGCAGCCAAGCCATGCTGATGGGCCTTTTCTACCAAAAACGGCAATCCGGTATAAAAAGACAAGGGTGAAAAACCCTGTTGCGCATCAACACGTACCATTCCCGGCTTGGACGCATCAATGATCGGCTGCGCAGTTGTATTGACCTTGCCGGATTGAAGAGAATGAATACAAATAAGCAGCCGATAAAGTCCATGCGAATGACAATCGTCACGTTGGCCTTGGCATATCACCTCGGCGATAGCTTTGGCATGGTCGTTTGCGTAGCCACTTTTCAGCAATGTTTCCAGAGCAAAAGATTGCATCTCCTGCAATGATAGCCTTATCAAGTCACTCATCACCCGAAACTCTCAGTCTATTTCACCACAAAACCGTGTTTGTATGGGTCACGATCATCAATGAAAATCGTGTTCAAACCTGTCATTCTGGCCCAACCGGCGACCGATGGAATAATCGCCGACCTGTCTGCCAATGTCGTTATTTTTTCCACTCTGCCTTCGAACATTGAGCCAATGATGGATTCATGTATGAAGTCATCGCCTTCCTTAAGTTTGCCCTTGGCCGTCAGCTGCGCCATGCGCGCCGACGTGCCTGTGCCGCAAGGCGAACGATCAATGGCTTTTTCGCCATAGAAAACGGCGTTGCGGCCATGCGCCTGCGGTTGGGTAGGCTTTCCCGTCCACATAATATGGCTCAGATGGTTGATCTCCGGCTTTTCGGGATGCAGGAATGTGTATAGATTGTTCAAGCGCTCACGCAAGACCGGGCTCCATGCAATAAGTTGCAGGGCGCTGTAATCTGCCATATCGGTAAAATTCTGTTGCGGCTCGATAATGGCATAAAAATTGCCACCATAGGCCACATCAACCTTCAAAATGCCGAGATCGGGACATTCGACATCGAGCCCTTCCGCATAAAGGAAAGCAGGAACATTGGTCAGACGAACCTTATCGACATATTCGCCATTTTGCTCATAGACAATATCGACCTTTCCTGCCGGTGTATCCAGACTGATTTGTCCGGGGATTTTGGGGGTGATCAATCCCTGCTCGATGGCCATGGTGACAGTGCCGATCGTACCGTGGCCACACATGGGCAGGCAGCCCGATGTCTCGATATAGAGGACACCCACATCACAATCCTCGCGCGTCGATGGATAGAGGATTGAACCCGACATCATGTCATGGCCGCGCGGTTCAAACATAAGGCCGGTGCGAATCCAATCAAAGTCACGCAGGAAATGCAGGCGCTTTTCCATCATGGTTGCACCTTCAAGGCGCGGCCCGCCGCCTGCGACCAAGCGAACAGGGTTGCCACAGGTATGTCCATCGACACAGAAGAATGTATGACGTGCCATAATTAAAATCTCCCAGGTGCAAAGGGTGCCATCGCAATTTTCGGCCCCCTGTTTTCAATCAAATCTGTGATGAGACGTGCGGTGGCTGCCGATTGCGTTAACCCCAGATGTCCATGGCCAAAAGCATAAAGAACATGTTGGCTGTTCTTGGCAAAACCGATAACCGGAAGGCCATCGGGAATAGACGGCCGGAATCCCATCCACTGCACGCCATTTTCTGTTTTTAGTTCAGGGAAGAACATTTTGGCTTTGGTCAGCATGGCTGCCGAACGTTTGAAATTGGCCGGCAAATCAAGCCCGCCCATCTCCACAGCACCACCAACGCGAATACCGGTCGACAAAGGCACCATAACAAAGCCGTGCCCGCCAAATGTTACTTGCTGTCGAAGATCCAGACTATCGCGCGGCAGGGTTGTATTATATCCGCGTTCCGTATCAAGCGGTATGGTGTCACCCAGCGCTTTGGCAAGGGAGTGCGACCACGCACCGGTTGCAACAACCACATGGTTGGCAACATGCTCTGCCTGACTGGTGGTTGTCACACGCGCGCCATCTTGCTGCGGCGTGATCTTCAGGACCCTATCAACAATGAGATTGGCACCAAGTGACTGCGCATAATTCCAAAGCGCCTTTCCAAACAGTTTTGGATCGTTGACATTGCGCCACGCCGGAACGTAGCTCGCCGCAATAAAGCGAGGTGATAGGCCGGGCTGAATGTCAGCCATTTGCGCCGCGTTCATATGGTTGACTTCGATACCATAATGTTCTCGCAGTTTCCAACTGGGCAATGCCGCTTTGAATTCACCCTCACTTTCATAGACCTCCAAGGCGCCTGACGTTCCCAGTTGGCCTTCCAGCGCTGCCCGTTTGACCAATGCCATCATTTCACGATCGGCAAGCCGCATAAGAGCGACTTGCGCTTCAATCGTGGCTTTCTGTGCGGCAGGACGGGATGCCCGCCAAAACTGGTAAAGCCAAGGTGTCAGGCGGGGCAGATAGGACGGGCGGATGGTAAAAGGGCCAAGCGGATCAAGCATCCATTTGGGCAGTTTTTTGAAAACACCTTTCGAGGCAATAGGAAGAACATCGCTGAATGCAAAAGCGCCAGCATTGCCGGCGCTCGTTTCTTCACTCACCCCTGCCCGATCAATAACGGTGACGTGATAACCAGTTTCAGCAAGGACACAAGCTGTCGCGATACCGACAATACCTGCCCCGACAATAATCACGCTCTTAGAGACTTCTTCCATCTCAACTCCTCCCGGATATCGGACATCAAACGCCAAATTGATCCCCTGATCAATCCTGTATTTTCAATGCCCCATGACTATAGCGATCTTTGAAACAATTCTCGAAAAGTGTGAAACGGTTTTCGGATAAGAATTGCGGTAAAAACTAAGAGTTAGAGCTAATGCGTTGGCCCAAGATTGCGACCTAGAATGTCGGATTTGAGATATTGCCTATCCCTTATATTTCCCTACAGTTGAATCCGTCCATTCCGGTTCCCGCACAATTATCTTTGTCCTATCGTGTCAGCTTGGCAAAATCACCTGCCAGCAGCAAGCCCCGCCGCAAAGCGGGGCATCAGTTGTCATGCTTTACACGTTTGCACGGCACCGGGAAGTTTGCTCCACTCGCTGTACCAGCGATTGAACAAATGGAACTGACTTTCCACATAGCCGCGCTGGCTTTCCGTCAATTCGTCGGTTTCGTTGAAATGAAGCGTGTATTCCTTGTCACCCTTCAACACCATCATATATTTAAAATACAATACGAGGTCGGGACCGGCATCGAATGAGGATAAAACAGCAAGTGCATTCTCCAATTCCTGCGCGCGAATGCGCGCATCGGGATCACCCTTGGCTGCAGCTTGCGACAGTTTGCACAAATGGATGACCTCTTTCGGCAAGACATTGCCGATGCCAGTGATCGCACCTGTTGCTCCACAATTGACGAAACCATGGACAACCGTGGTATCAACGCCGATCATCAAGGTTACATCATCATTACGGCTGGTGATGGTTTCTGCCGCATAGCGCATATCATCAGCACCGCCGAATTCTTTAAACCCGATCAGGTTTGGATGATCGGCGCGAAGCGCGAAAAACAAGTCTGCGCGCGTGGCAAAACCGTAATAGGGGCTGTTATAGATGACAGCTGGAAGATCAGGCGCCGCAGACAGAATAGCTTTGAAATGGTTTTTCTGGGCACTGACCACGCTACCGCGCGACAAAACACGCGGAATAACCATCAGACCCTTGGCTCCAACCTTTTGCGCGTGCGCTGCATGAGCAACAGCAACGGCTGTGTTGACAGCACCTGTACCAACAATCACCGGGATACCAGCTTTAACCAGCGCTTCGACACCTTGCATACGCTGCGCATCGGTTAGAAGCGGCCAATCACCCATCGAACCACAATAGACAACGGCCGACATACCAGCGGCGATCAGCTCCTTACCCTTTTTAACAAGAGCATCGAAATCGGGGGTGCGGTCTGCTTTACATGGCGTCATCAGCGCCGGAATGACACCTGAAAAAATAGTGCTGTTCATGTTGTTCTCCTCACACGCAGTCGTTTTCAGCATTGATATATCAAAAGGATATCAATGCAAATATAATTGTCAAGATAATAATGGCGGGCTTCGTCTTTCTTGCTGATGCAACCTTGGCGCGACCTCACCGTTTGTTGCTTTACCAGCGTGGGGTTGCTTGCAAAAAAACGTTGCGAAACACGCTCGCACGGTTCATAAAGGTAAAAAACACGACGCTGTTTTTGATAAGTATGAAGAGTTAGGATTTTTACGATGAAAAAAAGCTGGTCAAAACCATCCATGTGCCAGGTTGCAGCCGGAATGGAAATTTCGCGCTATCTGCCTGCTGAAATCGCACAGAAGCGTTAATTTATCAGCCTGTTTCGGACTTGAGCCGAAACAGGCTTTTTCAGGTTCAATCGCGTGATTGTTAAAATTATAGGTTCCGCCGCTGGCGGCGGTTTCCCGCAATGGAATTGTAACTATCATCTCAGCCGCAATGCGCGCAACGCAGAAAACGGCTTCTTAGCACGGACACAATCCAGCATCATCGCTTCGGCCGACGGAAAGCGGTTTGTGCTGTTCAACGCGTCTCCCGACATCCGACAGCAAATTCAAAATACACCGTGCCTTCATCCCGATGCAGATGGCCCGCTTCGTTCAACTCCCATTGCTGCCGTTGTTCTGACCAATGCCGACGTAGACCATATAGCAGGTTTGTTAACCCTGCGGGAAAGACAAGCCTTCAACCTTTATGCGACAAAGCGCGTATTGGATGTGCTTGATGCAAACCCGATTTTCAACGTATTAAATCCTGATCTTGTTAAACGCCATATATTGCCCCTCACAGGTGTCACAGCGATTTGTGATGTGGATGGCAATCCCCTCGATATTACCCTTGAAACCTTCGTGGTCGCAGGCAAGATTGCTCTTTTCATGGAGAATCCGGCAGACGAAAATTTTGGTTCTCAAGACGGCGACACCGTAGGTTTGAAAATCGGCCAAACCGGCAGCAACAAGACGCTTTTTTATATTCCCGGCTGTGCGCAGGTTAATGTCGAACTTTTTGAGCGGGTAAAAAACGCCGACTGCCTGCTGTTTGACGGCACGCTTTTTCATGATGATGAAATGCTGCAGGCAGGGCTTGGGCCGAAAACGGGAAAACGTATGGGCCATATCTCCATGGCAGGCGAGCAAGGATCGCTTCGCGCCTGGCAAGATGCCTCAATTAACCAAAAGATTTACGTTCATATAAACAATAGCAATCCTGTCTTGGACGACCATGCGCCAGAGCGGCAAATGGTTGAAAAGGCCGGTTGGCAAGTCGCCTTTGACGGAATGGAGATTATACTGTGACAGATTTTCACAATTACGCCCGCAACGGACTGACTGGCGATGAACTGGAGCAGGTTTTGCGCCAAATCGGCGAGGAACGTTACCACAATAAACATCCCCATCATGCCTACATGATGGAAGGGAAAATGAGCAAGCTGCAGTTACAAGCATGGGCATTGAACCGCTATTGCTATCAAGCAGCTATTCCGCGCAAGGATGCGGCAATCTTGCTGCGTGCAAAAGATCCCGCATTCAGGGCCGAATGGCGCAGTCGCATTGTCGATCATGATGGCACAGACGGTTTGGACGGCGGCATTTCACGCTGGCTCAAGCTTGCAACCGGCCTTGGGCTTGATGAAGACATTGTAAAGAGCGAAAGGCAGGCCTTGGCGGCAACGCGGTTTGCTGTCGGCGCCTATGTGGAGTTTTGCCGTGACCGTCCTTTGTTGGAAGCCGTGGCATCGTCGCTGACGGAATTATTTTCGCCCGTTATCATCGCCGAGCGCGTACCGGGAATGTTGGCCAAATACCCTTATGTGACGGAAGAAACATTGGCCTACTTCAAGCCGCGGCTGACACAAGCTCCGCGCGATTCCGACTTTGCACTGGCTTATGTTCGCGAACATGCCGATACACCGGAAAAGCAACAGGCAGTCATTGATGCTTTGCTTTTCAAAACCGATATTTTATGGGCAATGCTGGATGCTTTGCAACATGCCTATGGCGAAAGCGGCCACATACCGCCCGGCGCGTTCAGGGGGTAAACAGGTGGAACCTGCAGACACAGCCAAACGACGCCATCGCGCTCTTGTTTCAAGCGATAGCCGGCCCGTTTTGTTGCCCCATGTTAGATTGTATTTCGATCCGGTTCGGCAGGCCTTCGCGCTTCTTTCACCAGAAAAGGTGTTTTGGCCGGACGATGTTGCATTGGACATTCTCCAGCTTTGTGATGGCGAGCGTAACGTCAAGGATATCTGTCAAATGCTCGCACAAATTTACGATGCCAGCCCGGATGATGTCCGCGCGGATGTCTTGGAATTTCTACAGGATTTCTCTGACCAATTGCTGTTGAAACTATGAGTACAGACGTTCTTCATCCTATCGGCATGTTGGCCGAGCTGACACATCGCTGCCCGTTGCAATGTCCCTATTGTTCAAATCCGCTGGCTTTGATGAAAGCCAATAAAGAGCGCGACACCGCCTTTTGGACAGCACTTTTTAGTGAAGCGGCGGCACTTGGCGTGTTACAGGTGCACTTATCGGGTGGCGAACCGACATTACGGCGGGATTTGCCAGAACTTGTGGCATGCCTGCGCGAAAACCAGATCTATTCCAATCTCATTACTGCCGGTGTGGGCATTGCAGCAAAGCAACTGGAAGCATTGGCAGTTGCAGGCCTCGACCATGTCCAGCTTTCTGTGCAAGGGACCGACAGCGCGACAACCGAAATCGTCGGCCAATATAAAGGCGGGTTTGAACAGAAACTGGCAACGGCACGTATGGTGCGCGCACTTGGGCTACCCCTGACAATCAATGCGCCAATCCATCGTCTCAATATGGATCAGCTGGATCGCTATATAGAATTGGCACTTGATCTTGGTGCCGAAAGACTCGAGATCGCCAATGTCCAATATTCGGGATGGGCGCTGATAAATCGCGCGGCCTTGATGCCCAAACGGTGCGATTTTGAGAAGCAGATGGAAAAGGTGGCTGCCTACCGTCAAGAGCTACGTGGCATCTTGAATATCGATTATGTCATACCTGATTATTTTGCCGACTATCCAAAGCCTTGCATGGGTGGCTGGGCAAAAGACGCTTTTGTGGTGGTTCCAGATGGAACGGTATTGCCTTGCCATGCAGCCGCCACGATCAAAACGTTGGAATTTCAAACCTATGGTCAGCATAGCCTTGCCGATATCTGGTGGCATTCAAGCGCATTCCAAGCCTATCGCGGTACAGGTTGGATGAAAGAGCCGTGCCGAAATTGCGATCGGCGCGACATTGATTACGGCGGTTGCCGTTGTCAAGCACTTGCCATTGCGGGCGATGCGGCTGCGACTGATCCTGCCTGCATAAAATCGCCATTGCACAGCCATATGCAAGAAATCGGACTGGCTGCCAGCCAATCAGACGCCGAACTTCAATATCGCCGACCGGGAAGATTTTAGAGCAATTTTTGACCTGATTTCATCAGGCCGGCGCGTCTCAGGCTTTTGACTTGTCGCAGTATCTTATCCGATGGATGACTCACATCAATCGGGTACCGCTCTAACGAACCGGCATCACAACGCGCATCAAACCATCTACGATATCCGCATAAAGCAAATGACGTATTTCCAAATGCCGTGACAGTTGACATAAAAGGATATTTTTTCCCTATTCCTTTGCTTTGCAAGCGGTTTCACCCTTGACGCCAGCGTGTCAACTTTTATAAATCCACGCAATCCCAAAAAGCCTCGGCAATAAATTGCGCGCAGCGATACCCAGCAAGAACAGGAAATTGCAATGTCTGAACATTCATCCGCCGATCAGGTGACCATTCGCCGTCGCAAAACCGGACTGACAGCAATAGACCGGAGCAAGACAGCCGGCGGCTTCACGCTTTTTGCTCCCCAGACATCGGACGGCGTTGTTTACCTCGTCGATATTGAAGGCAATGTGGCGCATACATGGAAAATGCCTGTACGTGCCGGACGTGACGCAGTGCTGCTCAAAAACGGTAATCTTGGCTATAATGGCAGCCTGATAAACTCCCCTGCTCCTTATCCGGCATGGCCGCTTTGGAAAGGCGGAGATTTCTATGAAGCCACACCTGATGGCGATGTTGTCTGGCAATTCCAAGATCCGACACATCACCATGATGCCCGCTGGCTGGATAATGGCAACCTGCTCTACGGCGCTGTAGAGCCTATGTCGAAAGAACTTTCCGCCCGCGTTTCCGGTGGTGACCCGCGACGCAATGCGGAAGATGGCATTGTCTATGGCGATGTTGTCAAAGAGGTAAACCGCGCCGGTGAGCTTGTCTGGCGTTGGTCGGCAGCAGAACATCTCGCACCGGAAGATTACCCCGTCCATCCGATTTTTGACAACCGCCATTGGCCGCTTATAAACGGCTTGGGCGAAACGCGTGATGGATTGGTTTTGATGAGCTTGCGCGTAACATCAGGTGTCATTGCTGTCGACAAGAAAACCAATAAGGTCGTCTGGCGCATCGGGCCGGATATTTTAGCCCAGCAGCATACACCGGTTGAAATGGCAGACGGTTCGATTCTCGTCTTCGATAATGGTAATATACGCTCCGGTGTCACATCGCCCCATTCCCGCGCTGTTCAGATCAATCCGCTGACCGGTGAAACCGTGTGGGAATATACCGACCCTGTCCGACCCTCATTCTTTTCGCCCTATATGGGCAGTGCCCAAAGACTCTGGAATGGCAATACGTTGATTTGTGAATCAGCATTTGGCAGACTTTTCGAAGTGACGCCGGATGGCACGCTTGTTTGGGAATACGTTATACCGTTCTTTGATGAATATCCCGACGACGGCTCGCGCAACTACGCAGCCGGACCGCAAAACAGCTGCTTCCGTGCCCATCGCTATGCAGCCGATAGCATTCACTGGCTGAATAAGGCTTGAAACAGCGCCTGGAAATGAAGATACAATGACAAAGCACAAAGCGGCTCGTCCGGTTCTGTTTACCGCAACCGGTAGCCTTATTGGCCGGTTGACACCCTTGAAGGGTGCGGTTTCCTTTGTGCTTGTTGTCTTATTGTGGTGGCTGGCTGTGCTGATTGCAAACCCACCCGAAACCATTTTGCCATCTCCCTTGGATGTTTGGAATGCCGCGGTCGAAATGGCAAAAAGCGGTATTCTATGGTCGGACCTTGCAACGTCGCTCTCGCGGGCGGCTATCGGCTTTTTTATCGGGGCTAGTCTTGGTATCCTTGCAGGCCTTTTGACGGGGCGCACAAGGTTTTGTCGGTTAATCCTCAATCCATTTCTGACATTGATGCGCCCTATTCCCGCCATTGCACTGGTTCCTGTAGCCATTGTCTGGTTTGGCATTGGTGAAGGCTCCAAGTATTTCGTTATAGCTTACACAGTTTTCTTGTCCGTATGGTTCAATACCCATCAAGGAATGGATTATGTACCGGATATCTATGTGAGGGCCGCCAACTCGTTGGGGACACCGCGCTTGCGTGAGTTTTTTCTGGTTATTATTCCGGCTGCAGCGCCCCACATTGTCGCGGGCATCCGCCTTGGCGTCGCACTGGCCTTCCTGAGTCTTGTTGCTGCCGAGTTGACCGGAGCATCGTCGGGGATAGGTTTCCGCCTGCAAGAGGCACGACAATATATCCGGACTGACAGGATGTTTGCCCTGTTGATCGAACTTGGTATACTTGGCGCATTGCTTGACACAATTGCCTATCGCATCGGCCGCCGTCTCGTCCATTGGCAACAAGCGTGAGAAGAGACATGCCTGATCATAAAGCCCACGCACTGCCCGGCCAAATTGTAGCGCAAAATCTTTCCATCCGCTTCCCGACAAAACAGGGATGGTTCGATGCCTTGGCGCCGACTGACCTGACACTTGAAGCCGGAACGTTCACAGCTCTTATCGGCCCATCGGGCTGCGGCAAATCCACCTTGCTGAATGCGCTGGCAGGCTTTGTAGAACCTGCGGGCGGCAGTATGACCATAGATGGAAAGCCTATTGAAGGCCCGACGCCTTCCATCGGCGTTATCTTTCAACAATATGCACTATTTCCATGGTTCACTGCACGCGGGAACATCGAGTTCGCCTTGCGAAACCAGAAGGTTTCCCGCGCCATACGGCGGGAACGCGCCATGGCGGCTTTGGCCGAAGTCGGTTTGCAGGATCAAGGCGAAAAATATCCCGGCCAACTTTCCGGCGGTATGAAACAGCGTGTCGCCATTGCACGCACCTTGGCCATAGAACCGAAAGTCCTGCTTATGGACGAGCCTTTCGGTGCGCTTGATGCACAAACGCGGCTTTCCATGCATGACCTTCTATTACGCGTTTGGGCCGAGCACCAAACAACCGTTCTTTTCGTAACCCATGATGTTGACGAAGCATTGTTGCTGGCCGACAAAATCCACGTCATGTCGAAAGCGCCGGGTAAAATAATACAAAGCTACGCCATCGAAACGCCTCGTCCGCGATCAGTCGCGCGTTTTGACGCTTCGTTATTGAGTATCCGTGCCGAAATTATTTCCCTCCTCCATCCCTCCATTGAAACCGCATAAGCAGGTTTCCCCACATTGAAGGATTATTTGATGCGCAAACTGTTTTCCCGCCGTTCGCTTTTGTCATGTTTTACTGTTCTCGCATTGTCCATGTCGTCATCACTGGCGCTTGCTGGCGAAAAGATTGTGCTTGCATGGTCACCAGCACCGCAAACGCCGCAAATTGATATTGCGGTTGCCAAAAAGCTTTTCGAGGCGAAAGGTCTGGATGTCGAGGTCATTTCTTTTCCCAGTGGCCGCGAGACGTTTGAAGCCTTGATTGGCGGCCAGGCCGACATTGCATCCATGGCTGAGTTGCCTGCCGTTACAGGCGCATTGCAGAAACAGGCCTTCGGCGTGGTGGCTGATTTAGGCCGGTTTAATGGCTCTCGTATCATCACAACGCAAAAGAGCAAAATAGCATCCATCAAGGATCTCGGTTCAAAACGTGTCGGTGTCACACTGGGCACCAATACCGATTTCCTGCTTGATAGCGTTTTAAAGGCCGAAGGTGTGAGTGCTGAGATCGTCAATGCCGCACCGAGCGATTTGATCGCCGCCCTGATGCGCGGTGATGTCGATGCGATTGTACCATTTCCCGGTTTCTATCTTGCGGCACAAAAGACATTGAAAGATAACTATAAAGAAATTGCGACACCGTCTTATCGCCCTCATTTCATCCTGTCAGCCAGTACAAAAATGATCGACACACGCGCCGATGACATCAGCGCCGTCTTGGAAGCTTTGATCGAGGCAGAAAGCTATATCGCCCAAAATCCGAAAGATGCGGCCGAGATCATGTCTTCAAATTTTGGTGGCAACATTGATGCCGACACCGTGCTTGCAATGTGGAAAGAAAGCGAGATCAAGCTCAATCTTGACGCCGATCTGCTGCAATTAATGCGTGAAGAGGGACAATGGATTGCGGATAAAGGCATTATCAAAGTGCAGCCAGATGCCATCGAAACGCTTTCAAAATACGTTGTCTCCACGCCGTTGAAAAAGGCCGCGGCAGAACGTGTCAACTTGCAATAGCCGTTATTGACAATTCTTAAACGCAGCACCATCCTTCTTTCAATTGCAACCCAGGGTCAGGACCTATTGATTTGAACGAAATGGTATGAGCGAATTCTGTTGAAAACGCGGAAGAGAGCCACAGGAAATATGGATATTTGCAAGGCTGCTCGACTTGGGTTTCGGTAAATTTGACCATATCCCGAAGGGACACAAAAACAGGTGCAATCTGCATGCTAGAAAAGCTCATACCTAAGTATACCACTTGGCTTTCGCTTTCCGTCGTGCATCTCTTTGCTGTTTATTGTGCCATATCATTTGATATGAATAAGTCCTGCCCCTAGGAACAAACACCAATACGTTGTTCCTAAAGCAGCCGCTATCAAGCGACGAAATACCGACGATTGACCTTGATTGCGCTTCATGCGAAAAGGTCTCAACATAAAACATGTGTCAATAAATCAAGATTTCTTATCAGTGAGATGTTCGAATGATTCAATTTAAAAATGGCCCTTCGGGTTTTACAAAAGGGCTGGTTATCCTTCTCAGCCTGCTTGTATTAATCGCAGGCCTATATTTTACCGCCTTGGGCGGTTACCTGCTCTATCTGGGCAGCTCCACTTGGTATTATCTGGCGCTTGGCATTTTGCTTTTGCTGAGTGGGCTGTTTATGGTTCGCCTGCGCCCGATAAGCGTTTGGATTTTCGCTGTCATCTACATCATGACAGCAATCTGGTCCTATCTTGAAGTGGGGCTGAGCTACTGGCAACAGTTCTCCAATCTGTTTGCACTTTCGGTGGCATTTTTCCTGACCCTGTTGGCTTATCGCCCGATGGTCAAAAAACAGGGCAAACAGGCCGGTGCAACATCTTTGGTTTTGGCTGCATTGGTATTTGTCGGTATGGCTGGCGCTATCGTTTCGTCATTCACGCCTAAAAATGTCATCCACACGGCACAAGTTGCAGCCCCTGCCCTTCCTGTTTCACCAGACAAGCAGCAGAAAGACTGGAAGAACTGGGGAAATGACGATTTTGGCAGCCGCTTTGCAGCGCTCGACCAGATCACACCGGAAAACATCGACAAGCTTGATGTTGCGTGGACCGCGCATACCGGTGACATCCCGCAAAGTACCGGAGCAGGTGCCGAAGACCAGAACACACCGTTACAGGTAGGAAGCAATCTCTACGTTTGCACTGCCTATGGTAAAGTGCTTTCTTTGAACATCGATACTGGCAAGCAAAACTGGGTGTTCGACCCGAAAGGAACAGCACCCAATTGGCAGCGTTGCCGCGGCTTGGGCTACCATGAAGCACCAAAGCAGGCCACAGCAGCTGAAAACAAGGTTTGCAGCAAGCGTTTGTTTTTGCCAACAGGTGATGCCCGTTTGATCGCCTTGGATGCCGATACCGGTAAAACCTGCGCTGATTTCGGCCAGGATGGCGTCGTGGATTTGAAAGTCGGCATGGGCGAAGTCAAGCCCGGTTACTACCAGCAGACTTCGACGCCGCTTGTTGCCGATGATGTTGTTGTTGTCGGTGGCCGCGTTGCCGATAACTTCTCAACAGACGAGCCTCCCGGCGTCGTGCGCGCTTTCAGTGTTTATGACGGCCACCTCGTATGGGCATGGGATCCCGGCAATCCGGATTTGACGGGCGTTCCACCTGAAGGTGAAACCTACACACGTGGAACACCCAATGTTTGGGCGGCTATGTCATTTGATGCCAAACTTGGCCTCATCTATCTGCCGACCGGCAATTCAACGCCCGACTTCTGGGCGGGCTATCGCACAGAAGCTGACGACAAATATTCTTCATCTGTCGTAGCGGTTGATGTAAAAACCGGCAAAGTGCGTTGGCACTACCAGTTCGTCCACCATGATATCTGGGACTTCGATACACCGGCCCAGCCTGTGCTGCTTGATGCGCCAGATAAAAACGGCAATATGGTACCTGCCCTTATCCAGGTGACCAAGCAGGGTGAAGTCTTCCTGCTGAACCGTGAAACCGGCGAGCCGATTTCAGAGGTTGAAGAAAAGCCCGTTCCACAAGGAAATGTCGCCGGTGAACGTTATTCGCCGACACAACCTTATTCGGTTGGTATGCCGTCATTTGGCAATGCCACATTGACCGAAGCGGATATGTGGGGTGCAACGCCATTCGATCAGCTTTTGTGCCGTATCGAATTCCGCAAAATGCGTCATCAGGGCGTATTCACACCACCCGGCCTCGACTATTCGCTACAAATGCCGGGCTCTCTCGGTGGGATGAATTGGGGCTCTGTTTCCACAGACCCAACGTTGAACTATGTCTTTATCAACGATATGCGCCTTGGCCTTGCCAACTATCTGGTCGAGCGCAAAGACATTCCAGCCAGCGCGTCTGGTATTGAAATGGGTATTGTTCCCATGGATGGAACACCGTTTGGTGCGATGCGTATGCGTTTCCTTTCACCACTCGGCGTACCGTGTCAAAAGCCGCCTTTCGGCACCATGTCGGCTGTGGATTTGAAAACGCGCAAAATAGTTTGGCAGGTTCCTGTCGGCACTGTGCAAGACACAGGCCCGATGAACATGGCGCTTGGCGTTCCTGTTCCGATCGGTATGCCAACCCTCGGTGCCTCGATGGCTACGCAATCCGGCCTTGTTTTCTTCGCTGGAACACAAGACTTCTATTTGCGTGCTTTTGACAGCCGCACCGGTAAGGAAGTCTGGAAATCACGTCTGCCAGTTGGCAGCCAAGGTGGCCCGATGACCTATGTTTCACCGGAAACCGGCAAGCAATATATCGTCATTACCGCCGGCGGTGCGCGTCAAAATCCAAAGCGTGGTGATTACGTCATTGCCTATGCTTTGAAAGATTAATCAACATTTCAATCGTTAAACAGATAAAACCCACCGCGCTTAACCGCGGTGGGTTTTTCTTTGGCAGACCGACAGCCGAGCCTTCATAGCAAGTTTGGTGTTTGATGAACCAAACATGTGCTCAAGGTTCTGTTTTTGAGCATTTTTTATCCGATAGGAGCAGGATAAAGAATTGATCCGGTGAATCAATTCTCCTGCGGATGCGCTTCACACTTTTCGGAAAATGCTCTAGAGCCGGATCCATTTATCTGAACGAACTGGATTGAATAAAAAGTAAGTCCCCACGGTCGCAGACGGCGCCTGCATTGACTTGGATCCTATGTCTGAATTTATATTGTTTAACTACAATGCGATCATGCTTGGTCGCACAATTTTTACTCGGCCCCTATCGTCGAGCAAGAAGGCTCAACAAGACCAATATTGAATAGCGTTTTCTAACTCTCATGAATGAATAGACGCTGCTTCAAGCTCAACCGGAAATTGCTTGCCGTTGAAAATCATCGTCAAAACGAAGACTATCCGATGATTGCAAGTTGAAAATTGCAGCCGTTGGCTGTCTGATATTAGAGCGGTACCCGATTGATGTGAAACATCAATTGGATAAGATACCGCGACAAATCAAAAACTTGAGACGCGCCGGCCGGATAGCATCAGGTCGAAAAGCGCTCTAAGGCCCAGTGAACAATCAGGCGCACGCAATCCGACGGATGTGAAACGAGAGATATCGCGCAACAAGCGGCGGTTTATTAAAACCGTCGCGTTTTTTCCTGCTTTTGTAGGATCGCTCCGATTTCATCGACTTTTTGTTTCGATGGCATCGCATAGCCAAGAGCAACTGAACTGGTTTGCATGCGATCAACCGGCGCTGGCGTCGGTGTCGGCACAAAGCGATAATCTGCCTGAGCGACCATGACCGGCGCAGGTGCCGGTTCAACCTGATTAACCAAAGCGGGTGCTGGCTCTGCTTGCGCCACCATGACTTGTGCCGGCTCCGCTACAACTTTCGGAGCAGAGGTTTGGGTGCGGCCCGGCGTTGTAAACTGCGGCACATTTCCGCTACGCTCTTGCGAGAACGCAAATGCGACATCATAAGGCGCATCGTTGACCGGGACTTGCAATTGGCCGTCACGGCCGCGTTTTTCATAAAATGCATTGCCACCGGCAACCTGCACATAATGCATGTTTTTATACGGGAAGGTCATTCCAGCCGTGTGGAAGAACATCGCATTCTTACTCTTTTTTGCCCGTTCGCCCCGCAAAACCGCATCAGCAGCTTCTTCAACACGCGCTACCGAAGCAGATTCAGTCATGGGACGCGTCAGCACACCAGGAGCAAACTGGTTAGGCTGTCCGACCACACCGCAAATTGTTTTAGGATAGGCTGTCGAGTTGACGCGGTTCATCACAACTGTGCCGACAGCAACCATACCATCACGGCTAGAGCGGTTGGATTCAAAATACATCGCGCGCATAAGGCAGGTTCGTTCCGTCAATGGGTAGGCGACTGTTTTGCTTTTCTTTTTATGACCAAAAGAATCAAACCCGGCGTGGTTTGAAGCACAGCCGGTCACAACCAGAGGTGCCAATACAACAGCGGCAATACCTGCCCAGCGGACTTTCAACATTTTACGCAACTTCGATCTCATGCTTTGTTACCATTCCCGCATGCGCTAACACACAGACAAATGAAGGCAAAATAAAGGCAACCGATAAGAACCGCCACATTCTTGACAAATTCTTGAAAAGTAAGCCTTTTTCGCAAAAGACTATGCAGAGAAAACCTTTAAAAAAACATTAACCGAATGCGTATCCTGCACCTCTCACAGTACGAATGAGATCAATTTCACCTTCATTGATGGCCAAACGTAAACGCCGAATATGCACATCCACCGTACGATCATCGACAAAATTGTCACTACCCCAGACATTATCGAGAAGTTGGGCACGGGAAAAAACGCGGCCTGGGGCGCGCATGAAAAACTCCAGTAATTTGAATTCGGTGGGGCCTAAACGCAGTTCGTCATCGCCCCGGAACACTTTATGCTTGTGCCGGTCGAGTATCAGACCACCTGCCTGCAAACTATCAGCAAGCACATCAGGATTGGCACGGCGCAGAAGTGCCTTAATGCGCGCAATGAGTTCCGGCATTGAAAAAGGCTTCACGATAAAATCGTCCGCACCTACATTCAGGCCGCGTATCCGTTCATCCTCTTCACCGCGCGCTGTCAACATGATGATTGGCAATTGTTTGGTTGCAGGCCGATTGCGCAAGCGTCGGCACAGTTCGATCCCCGAAAGCCCGGGCAACATCCAGTCCAGCACCAACAGGTCTGGAATGTTATCTTCAAGCTCGTATTCGGCTTCTTCACCATCACTGATGGTACGAACGAAATATCCTTCCGCTTCGAGATTGTAACGCAAAAGCGTAATCAACGCTTCCTCGTCTTCGACAACGGTAATCGTTGGCTTATGCGTCATCGGGGAAATCCCTCTATTCGCTGCTGAGGGCATCGACGCCCACCTTATAAGTCAGGTCATCACGCGGACGTTCCGTCGACATATAGGTGCCGGTTATGATGTAATGCAACGTTTCGGCGATATTGGTGGCATGATCGCCAATACGCTCGATGTTCTTGGCACAGAACAACAAATGCGTGCATGCAGTGATGTTGCGCGGATCTTCCATCATATAGGTCAGAAGCTCACGGAAGAGCGAGGTATACATCGCATCAATCTCGTCATCACGTTCACGCACGGCATCAATACGTTCCAACGAACGGCTTGCATATGCATCGAGCACTTCCTTGAGCTGGTTGAGAGCGAGAGAGGCAAAGGCTTCAAGACCACGATAGAAGGTCGCCGGTTGACGGGTTTCTGCAATTGCCGGCGCACGTTTGGCAATGTTTTTACCCATGTCACCAACCCGTTCAAGATCGGCAGAGATACGGATTGCGCCAATAATTTCGCGAAGATCAACCGCCATCGGCTGCCGCTTGGCAATAATGGTCACGGCTTTTTCGTCGATATCACGTTCACTTTCATCGAGGAACATATCATCGGCGATAACTTCGCCCGCAAGACGTAAATCGTCATGGACGATGGCTGCGACAGCCCGTTCGATCATACGTTCGGCATGGCCGCCCATTTCAGCAATCTTGGCTTCCAGATATTTCAGTTCTTCATCGAATGAACGAACGGTATGGTTTGTAGGCATTGTCATTCTCCTGAATTCCAATTAGGGCAATTCTAGATCAAGTGTGACACAGTTTTCGGTATAGAATTGCGATAAAACAAAAACTTCGAGCGCATCCGCTGTTTACTATTAGTTGGACACACTCTAGCCGAAACGGCCCGTAATATAGTCTTGCGTGCGCTGCTCTTTAGGCGAGGTGAACATCATTTCTGTTTCGCCAACCTCGACCAAATCACCAAGATGGAACATCGCTGTATATTGTGAAACACGTGCCGCCTGTTGCATCGAGTGCGTGACGATGACAATGGTATAATTCTGACGCAAATCGTCTATAAGTTCTTCAATACGGGCTGTTGCTATTGGATCAAGCGCAGAACATGGCTCATCCATCAAAATGACTTCCGGACTGACAGCGATTGCACGCGCAATACACAAACGTTGCTGTTGCCCACCGGATAAACCGGTTCCGGCTTCATGCAAACGATCTTTGACTTCTTCAAACAGGCCGGCCTTCGCCAGACTTTGTTCAACGATTGCGTCCAGCTCCTTACGGGATTTCGCAAGCCCATGGATACGCGGGCCATAGGCAACATTTTCATAAACCGATTTTGGAAACGGATTAGGCTTTTGAAAAACCATTCCGACACGGGCACGAAGCTCGACGACATCGATTTTAGGATCGTAAATATCCTGACCATCAAGACTGAGAAGCCCCGAGACCTTAGCCCCCTCAATCGTGTCGTTCATACGGTTCAGACAGCGCAAAAAGGTCGATTTACCACAGCCCGACGGGCCGATCAGCGCTGTAACCTGATGTTCGGGGATATCAAGGTTTATACCATGCAAAGCCTCTTTAGCTCCGTAGAATACTTTAACATCCTGACCACGCATTTTGATCTTCATTATAGACCTGACCTTATTTTCAGCACCCATTTTTGCAGGGCTTTTTTTAAAAAACGAGAGGTGATGTTTCCAATCACCAGCGGCGTTCAAATTTGCGCCGCAGAATAACTGCTGCAATGTTCATCACTGCCAGAAACAATAGCAGGATGATGATGGCACCGTAGGTGCGTTCATTAAACGCGCGTTCCGGCTCGTTGGCCCACATAAACACCTGCACGGGAAGTGCCGTGGCGGGATCTTCCGGTGTTTTCGGATAGTCGACAACAAAGGCAACCATACCGATCAACAATAGCGGTGCCGTCTCACCCAATGCGCGAGCCAAGCCCAGAATAGCACCTGTCAGAATGCCCGGAACAGCCAGTGGCAATACATGCCCGAAAACGGTTTGGGTTTTGGAAGCACCAAGCCCCAAAGCCGCATCGCGGATGGAAGGGGGTACAGCACGCACAGCGGAGCGTGTTGCGATGATGATTGTCGGCAATGTCATCAATGTCAAAACCACACCGCCGACCAAGGATGACGCGCGCGGCCAATGGAGAAAATTGATAAAGATTGATAGTCCGAGCAAACCAAAAACAATGGAGGGAACCGCCGCCAGATTGTTGATATTAACTTCGATGAGATCGGTAAATTTGTTGCGACGGGCATATTCTTCCAAGTAAATAGCTGTCGCCACACCAATCGGCAAAGATAGTACCAGAACGATTGCCATCATATAGGCCGAACCGATGATTGCCACACCCAAGCCCGATGTTTCCGGACGGCTGGATGCACCGAAAACAAACAAGCCTTTGTTGAATGCTTCATAGAGCACGCCTTCATCGGCCAATGTATTCATCCACGCAACCTGTCGGTCAGACACTTTGCGGTTTTGCTCATCAACACTGAGGTCGATCTGCCCCTTATAGGCTGAATCAATATCGGCGGCGGCAAGAACTGTCACAGATTGGGTTGTACCGATCAGCTCCGGATTCTTCATGACCATATCGCGCAATTCTACACGAACACCGTCAGAAAACATCCGGTTTACATCACGCATCGCCTGGCGATCGCTCGTATCAACATGCAATTTTTCGGCAAGAGCGTTGCGGACAAGAAGTGGATAGTTTGCGGCAATCAAAACTTGTGGATTGGTTTGCCGCTGCCCCTTCGGATCGATGATTTTTTCATCCAGGTGAACCTGCAAGGTCATCGACGTTTGTTCAAATGCCGTATAGCCCTGACTGATGATCGACCATAAAAGTACAACAAGAAAAAACAAGCCGATGGCAATAGCAGTAAGTCCATAGGCACGGAACCGACGCTCTGCCCTGTAACGACGTTTTAGCCCGATATCGCGTTGCTGGGGTTGGACAGTGCTTGTCATTCATACTGCTCCCTGTATTTACGCACGATATAGAGCGCAAAGATATTCATCAAAAGCGTCAGGACAAACAATGTCATACCCAACGCAAATGCCACCAGTGTCTGGGGCGAATTGAATTCGAGATCACCGGTTAACTGGTTGACAATCTTGACGGTAATCGTGGTCATCGCTTCAAATGGATTGATCGTCAGATTGGCGGCCACGCCGGCGGCCAACACAACAATCATCGTTTCACCAATTGCACGTGAAGCCGTGAGCAAAACAGCACCGACAATGCCGGGCAACGCCGCGGGAAGGATAACCTTTTTAACGGTTTCGGATTGCGTGGCTCCCAGACCATAGGAACCATCACGCAAGGTTTGCGGTACAGCTGTTATGATGTCGTCTGAGAGTGACGATACAAACGGGATCAACATGATACCCATGACGAGCCCCGCAGTCAGCACGCTCTGCGACATGATGAAACCCTGCCCGCCAGCTATGGCGATCGATAAATCACGCAGGAACGGACCGACCACCATCATTGCGAAAAAGCCGTAGACAATTGTAGGAATACCGGCCAACACTTCCAAAAGCGGCTTGACGATGGCGCGCATGCGACCAGAGGCATATTCAGACATATAGATAGCGGCAAACAAGCCGATCGGCACCGCGAACAGCATGGCCACAAAGGCAATGTAAATTGTTCCGGCCAACAACGGAAGCAGGCCGAACTGACCTACCTCGCCACCTGAACCGGCCGAGGCAAAACGCGGATCCCATACAGTTCCTAAAAAGAAGTTCGACAGTGGAACGGAATTAAAGAAACTGATGGTTTGAAAAAGCATGGAAAAGATGATACCGACAGTGGTCAGTATCGCCACGATTGACGCTATAATAAGCCCACAAAGCACCATCTTCTCGACTTTGTTGCGGGCGCGCTTTCGCTGCGACACTTGCATAACACCGCAGAAAAAACCTATGACGGCAAAGATTATGGCAATCACAGACCCTATAAAATAGGCCACGGACGCTTTCTTGCTCCAATCTATGGCGATCGGGACAAGATAGTCGTCACCATCTGTGGGCAGAATAATGCCTTTTTCGGCCATATCAGTCTTTAAAGCGGCATAAGACAACGGAGCAACAGCATTTCGCGCAGCAAGCGCCGACAAATCTTCATTGGTTTGGGAAAACGCGTTTGTCAGGCTGCGGATCGTACCCAACGCCAAACTATGATTGCGTTGTTGCCCCTCGCCTATTTGCGCATCCAAATGTGATGACGCGCGCTGTTCCAGATAAATGGAACTTCCAGCATCCCACAATACAAGAACCAGAAGCGCGGGAATGACAGTAATAAGAAATGTCCACCATCCGTAATAATGCGGACGGGAATGCATTTTTTGCCCCTTACGCTCAATCGACGTAGCGCGGGAATAAGCCAAAACAAAGCCCACAACACCCAAGGCAATGATAATCAAAACGATAAGAGATGCTGACATTTTGCCTTCCGGTTTTACGCAAAAAAAACGACGCGGGGTAGTATCCCGCGTCGTAAAAAAATCTTAGTTGGCAGTCATAACCTTGCCTTCTTCGAAGGCTGCACGCTGGGCTTCACGCTCATTGTCAGGGGCTGCAACCAAACCATATTCAGCCAACGGGCCATCAGGGCCAACCATCTGATCGGAAAGGAAGAATTCAACATATTCTTTCATACCCGGAACCACACCCAGATGTGCTTTTTTCACGTAGAAGAAAAGCGGACGTGATACAGGATATTCCCCACTTGCAATGGTTTCAACGCTTGGCTTTACGTCATTCACCGTTGCGACCTTAAGCTTGTCGGCATTGTTTTCATAGAATGCCAAACCAAAAACACCAACGCCCGTCTTGTTTGATGCGATGCGGGCAAGCGTTTCTGAATAGTCGCCATCAATATCAACAGCCTTACCATCCTTACGAACAGCGATACATGCCGCGGCAACAGCCTTGTCATCCATGCCGGCTGCCTTCATTGCATCGGCAGCGCCACTCTTTTTACAGCCTTCCGTCATCAATTTTTCTTCAAAAACTTCACGGGTACCGTGCTTTTCACCTGGAATATAGGCTGCAATGTCCCAATCTGGAAGATCGGCATTCACGGCATTCCACTTGGCTGCCTTGTTAGGCTGCAATTTGCCATCCACGACGACCTGAGCTGCCAAGGCTTTATAAACATCGACAGGTGCAAGCTTCCAATCCGGGCCATTAATATCCGTAGCAAAGACAATACCGTCATAACCAATGCGCACTTCCTGAACGTCTTTTACACCGGCATCGAAACAAGACTGCAATTCCGTCTTCTTCATCGGGCGTGATGCATTGGCAATATCGATGGTATTTTCGCCAACACCGCGACAGAATTCCTTGATGCCGGCGCCAGAGCCACCGGACTCAATAACCGGCGTCTTGAAGTTCGGATAGGTTTCGCCGAATGTTTCAGCAACGATCTTGGCATAAGGCAAAACCGTGGACGAACCGGCAACCTGAATCTGGTCGCGGGCACTGGCCACGCCTGTGGATAGTGCGACTGCAAGGCTTACGCCTGCAACTGTTGAAAGCAATTTGTTCATCCATCGAACTCCTTGAAATTTGGATCAACTATGATGCCGAACAGATTTCCGGCAACCTGACACTCCGTTTAAGTCCGTTCTGTTACTGCTCTATGACACAAATATTACATTTTGATGACAGCTTTGCCTATCACTCTTTCAAGATTTCAACCTTTTCTTTTTGCTTCGACATTATCCCAGAATAGCGAAGCGATGTCGGCGCCGCCAAAACGTTTGATTTCGCGGATACCTGTGGGCGATGTGACGTTGATTTCGGTCATATAGTCGCCAATCACATCAATCCCTACCAGAATGAAACCACGTTCTTTCAATGATGGCCCAATCCGTTGACAAATTTCAAGCTCGCGTTTTGTCAACTCGGTCTTTTCCGCGCGTCCGCCAACATGCATATTGGAACGCGCATCTGTCTCAGCGGGCACACGATTAATCGCACCGACCGGTTCACCATCAATCAGTATAATTCGCTTATCCCCTGCCCTGACATCCTTGAGATAGCGTTGCACGATGAACGGTTCGCGATAGAGCGTATCGAACATCTCCAAAAGTGACGTCAGATTACGATCGTCCTTTTTCAGGTGGAAGACTCCTGCCCCGCCGTTTCCGTAAAGAGGCTTGATAATGATTTCGCCAAACTCTGCACGAAAAGCATTTACCTCTTCTACATCGCGGGTAATGAGCGTTTCTGGCATCAAATCGGGAAATTCCGTGACAAAAATCTTCTCGGGGCTATTGCGCACCCATGCCGGATCATTCACGACCAAAGTTGCAGGATGGATCCGTTCAAGAAGATGTGTCGTTGTGATATAATTCATATCAAATGGCGGGTCCTGCCTTAACAGCACAACGTCCATAGACGTCATGTCGGTGTGCACCGGTGTTCCCAAAGTGAAATGGCTTCCCTCTTCATCTTTAACCGTGAGTGCTTCAAGCCGCGCCGTCACCACACCATCGCGCATTGAAAGCCTGTCAGGGGTGTAATGATACAAACTATGCCCACGCTTTTGCGCTTCTAGTGCGAGCGCAAAAGTCGTATCCCCCTTGATATGTATCGTTGAAATATGATCCATCTGAATGGCAATTTTCATCAGCTCAGCCTCATCTCATTAAAAGCGGACTGGTCAACCGTCCGCAAGACTATTAAAGTGGTGCCGACTATGACAAGGGACAAGGCATGACGCAAGCGCCTGACAACAAATTAAACAAGCTGGAAATTGAACGTTATGCACGCCACATCATTTTAGGCGAAATTGGCGGTTCAGGTCAGCAAAAACTGAAGGCTGCGCGCGTACTGGTCGTTGGTGCGGGCGGCCTCGGCGCGCCGATTCTTAGCTATTTGGCTGCTGCTGGTGTCGGAACATTAGGCATCGTCGACGATGACACCGTATCGCTTTCCAACCTGCAGCGGCAAGTTATCCATGCCACGGATAAAATAGGTCAGCTCAAAACCCAAAGTGCGGCCGATGCTATCGGAGCCGTTAATCCGCACATTCGTGTGACACAATATTGCTTGCGTCTTAATGCGACCAATGCAACCGAAATCATCGAACAATATGATATTATTGTCGATGGATCAGATAATTTTACTACACGCTATCTGTTGGCGGACATGTGCGAAATTTTACGTAAACCTCTGGTAAGCGGTGCGATAGGCAGGTTTGATGGGTCAGTAACAGTTTTAATGCCCTATCAGGACAACAATCCATCCTACCGCGATCTCTTTCCAGTGCCTCCACCTGCAGGTGCAGTTCCCACATGCGCAGAGGTCGGTGTTATCGGCGCTCTTCCTGGCGTTATCGGTTCGCTACAAGCCATGGAAGTGATCAAGCTTATTGCCGGCATTGGCGAGCTTCTTGTTGGTCGTCTACTGCTTTATGATGGCCTCTCGGCACGCTTCGAAACTATCCGATATAAGCGCCGAAAGGCAAAAACCAATGTGACTAAAGCTTCGGATCATGATCTCTAATGCTTATCGCTAACATCTTTGTCGACGGATAGATTGCTTTCAGCAATATTTTCTTTCAAGACCGGATTATCGGGATTTGACCACGGCCCGCCTCGATCTTCCATGTTCCCGCCATCCACAATCGTTTGACTCGTCTTCATAGCAGAGCGGTTTGGCACGCTGCCTGTGTTCGGCGAAGAACGGTCAATAGTCTGGGCATTCACAGAATTGGATTGTGCTTTCTCATTCGTTGTCATTCTTTTCTCTCCGTTAAATGGGCCGTTAAAGAATAAACGTCGAAGGGACAGAAAGTGTTCCGGTTAAAAATCGCTATTAAAGCTTCGCAAAATATATAGACAGAGAGACAGAAGCGCTTCTGCAAAAGATTCATCGCGGCAATTTGCTCCGGTCACCGTGGGTCGGCAACCGGAGCTGAAACAGTTTCAGCAGAGCCAAGGGGTCAAAATCTGGCTCTGAATCCCACTGTTCCATTGAGCGAGTAGCTATCACCGAAGTCGGAGAATGAGGTGCGGCCATCAACCTCGCCATAGATCGAATAGGCATCGTCCTGCCAATTGTAGGAAACACCCGTGCCAAGCCCGCCCCAGAAACGATCCGAGCGATTGCGGAAGTCAACATTCGTTACCGAGACCTCCGTTCCATTCAGGAACTCATAGTAGAGATTGCCAATGCCATAGGTCTTCAAACGGCGCGTGTCCCCCGCTTCAGACTTCCATGCCTTCTCCCGGTTGAATGCAAGCCCCAAACGACCCGTCAGCGCATCACCATCTTCCCGACTGACATGCACATCATACGCATCACGGAAACTGTCAAAATCCACCGCATTATAGGAAAGCTGTGCTTGCGGTGTCATCGTCCATTCCTGGTTGAGGGCAATCTTCCTGCCCGCCTCGACCGATACCGCATAGCCCATGCCATCATTGCCATTGACGAGATCACGACGGTTTAACCAATCCGACTTGATATCCGTATCATACCACATGACCTGCGCCACACCGTCAACATAGACATCATTGGCAC